>CALWVR010000033.1 GCA_944385105.1 uncultured Clostridia bacterium | reverse complement strand
GCTTGTCTCCTCAGCAAATACAGACTTTTCAATATTAAAGTGAAATACGGCACATAATGTTGCAAATAAAATTATTAGAATCATGACTAAAAAGTCTCTTTGCGTCTTAGACAACCTAATCTTAAATCTCATAAAATGACTTCCCTTCTCATAAGGTAGCAATTATATTCACCCCCTTGAAAAAAAAAAAAAACACCAATATATACTATAATTTTATTTATCTCTTGTTTAAATTATATCATTTGCACAATATATGTCAATAATCAAAAATTGACAACGTTTTTAACCTTGTATTGTAATATTTTACAGTAAAATTATGAAAAATTAATCCCAAATAGTTACTAAAAAACAAAAAAAGAGCCTAAATTAAATTTAGGCTCTTTCAATTATTTTAAAATTATATTCTATTTTCTAAGTTCTTTTCAATAGCTAAACTCATAGCTTCATGTCCCTTTTGATTTGGATGAGGGTCAATAAGCAAGCATTGCTCGTCTAAATCTATATTTAAATAGGATTTGTCTTCACCAATAAAACTAACATCCGCAATTAAAAAGTCTTTATTCTCAGAAACTTTCTCAAGTATATCATTCATCTTTGTTATCATGCCATTTGTATATTTATATAGATGTTTAAGACCTAGTTCTTTAACAAACGCATAAGGGTTATAAAAGTTTGTAATTATAACCACTGCATCTTTGTTCTTCGATCTTACATTATCAACTACACTTTCCAGCTCTTTCTCCAATCTAATAAGAGCATAATTAAGAATATTTGCATTTTTTAGCTTTTTCACTAACTTCTTTTCTTTAAAAGATGAAATTAAGCCTCCCTTGGTATCTTTAAATATTTCTTTAATAGTCTCTTTAGCTTTTATCTCATTTTCAATACCCATAATATCAAGCATCGCAAAGGTAAAGGCACCTAGCATATTATTAGAACCTATTGACAAAGTTATAATATCAGCTTTTGATATATCTAAATCTTCAAGCTGATCTTTTAAGCCTTGAGTTGTTTGACCTGGCTTTGCATAATTTTTCAGACTAACTTCTTTGCCTTTTTTTTCTAAATATTTTTTAATTAAATCTGAATAATTACCTTCTTTTAAAGACATCTCATTAGGTTGAAAACCAGAAGCTATGCTGTCTCCTAAAGCCACATATTCAATTTTGTCAGAAGCAAACACAGATGAGACAGGTAAATTTAAACAAACCAATAAAGATAAAACAATAGAAAACAATTTTTTCAAATTCATTACACCTCTTTATAAAATTCTCTGCTAAAAAAGCTTTTTAATTATACAATATAAGATTAAATTTATCAATAGGAAAAAAGAAATACATAGAAATAAATTCTATAATTTTAAGCATAAAAATAACATAAAATAAAAAGGTCATTACAAAGTGACCTTTTTACACCATTATATAATTAACTTTTAAATTCATTTATTATACTAACTATATCATTTATAGTTTTCATATCTGAGACCCTCTCAGGAGGAACAAGTACATTAAATTTATCTTCTATCATACCAAAAAGCTCTAAAACATTTAAAGAATCAAGGCCTACCTCTTCAGTTAAATTAGCATCTGACGGTATTTCAAAGCCATCCTTGTTAATTATTTTGCCCAACTCTTCTCTAATAGTTTTTTCTATATTATCCAAAATTATCCCCTCTTTCTTAAATTTATAATTTGATTATACCAAATTTATAATAAAAATCAACATATAACTACAGTTAAATTTGCTTCTGAACAAACCTTTTTTTCAACTAGTATTTTTCCAAGTCCACTTACTAATCTACTTGTGTCTTTATCTATGTCCAATTTTATAGTCACATTATCTCCAGGCCTTACTATATTTTTAAAGAGAACATTATTAAGCTTTGCTAAAAGCGGTACTCCAGTAACTTTCTTATCAGAACAGTATACAGCCATCACTTGCGCCATCATCTCACAAAGTATAACCCCCGGTACAATAGGGTCATCAGGATAATGCCCATCCAAAAAGAATTCATCGCCCCTTACAAGATAAGTTCCTTCTATATGACCTTTACCCATAGCAGTAATCTGATCAACTATAAGCATGCTACTTCTATGAGGAATCCTTTTCATTATTTCTTCTTTATTCATATACTCACCTTTTAACTTCTAAAATTGATAGCATTCCAAATCTATCAAGAGAAATTATTATTCCTCTATCCGCTTCATTATCTAAAATTAAATTAATCATTCTTCCAAAGTCAAGCATAGGTTCGATGGAAAATAAGGTAGTATCTTTGCTTTTTTTCATAATGGTCCTACCATCATTTAAGTCCCAACTATTTACTAACTCCTTAATAAACTTATCTTGCTCACTATTACTAATATTGCCTACATATCTTGACTCATAATGATTAACATATGCAACGCTCGGAAAGTCAATGTCCCTACAAGGACTATTTCCACTAAGAAATACTGCTGCAGCACCATTTTCCTCTGACGAAACAGCCCAAACAAAATCCGTATAATTTCTCTTTATCTGATCACACGCCATCATAATTGCATCTAGTCCAGAACTCATACCTTCAGATAAAGATGTAACCCTATTCTCAAATCCATTCCATATACATAGTCTGCTAGCCGGAGCATTAGCTACTGTATTAGGAAAAGCAGCAGCATTAACAAAGTTAGGACCATTAGTACAAGCTGAATCAACGTACTCTAAAATTGGGTAAACTGCAGCACTAAGACTTCCCGATACAACACTTATTCTACTCTTATCAACCTTTTTATAAAAATTATTTGCCTTAAAAGGTTCTATTGCCGCTTGCAAAGAAAGTGACTGCCTATCAACAAGTCTTGTATTTATTTCTTTTAAAATCTCAGGAAATTTTTCAAGGTTGCAAAACTTAGGATCTTTTAGAGTACTTTCTAAATTCCTAATTTCCCGAAAATCAAATTGCTTATCACCAATATAATATTTACAAGCTAAAATAGGAATCTTATTCATCTTCATTTTCCTCCTCAACCCTGGATATGACAACACATGAGTTATTTCCTCCAAAAGCAAATGCATTAGAAATTACATTATTAATGTTCATCTTCCTACTATTATTACTTATACAATCAATTTCACAATTCTCATCAACTTCTTCAAAATTTGCTGTAGGCATAGCCTCGTTATTTTCAATCATAAGTAAGCTGCACACAGCTTCAATAGCACCAGCAGCTCCCAAAGAATGCCCTATCATCGACTTTATTGAACTAGCAGGGGGAACTTTATTTTTAAAAACTTCTTTAAGAGCTTTTGTCTCCGTCTTATCATTAAGAGGAGTGCCTGTCCCATGCGCAGATACATAATCTATTTCATCTGGAATCAATCCGGACATATAAAGTGCTTCTTGCATACTAGATATTGCTCCTTTAGCATCAGCCCTTGGTGCAGTAATATGGTATGCGTCAACACCTAATCCATACCCCTTTATTTCTCCATAAATATAAGCTCCCCTTTTCTTAGCTCGCTCATATTCTTCTAATATAATAAATGCAGCACCCTCTCCAACAATAAGCCCCTTCCTACCTTTGGAAAACGGTCTACATAGGTCAGGTGTCAACGAAAGAAGTCTATTAAAGCCCATTAAAGCTGTTAAGGATATAGATTCTACTCCACCTACAAACGCAACATCTGCACAATTATTCTTTATTTCATCATATCCAAAACCTATAGAATAATTACTTGCCGCACAAGCGTTAGTAAAAATGCGAGGTTTTGGGTACTTTAAATCAAAATACTTACAAATTAAAGATAAAATAGATACAGGAGATATATTCTCTATATTGTCTTTACATGAAATTAAGTCTTTTCCTAACAAACTTTTAACTTCTTCTATATTGTCAAAATTAGGTTGTAGCATATTAGTCATAGTCATTCCCATTCCAACAGCAATACCCTTTTCTTTCTTTATATCTATTTTACTATCTTCTATAGCCATTCGCAAAGCTGTCAGGCCTAGGCCTTCTGCTCTACCAAGGTTACTCACTTTTATACCATGCCTATCTTGTATATAATTATTCACATTAAAATTTTTTATTTCTCCGGCTACTTGTATTCTTAAATCTTTACAATCTATAGAAGTAACCTTTTCAGTTGCTACTTTTCCTCTAGACATATTTTTAAATACTTCATCTTTTCCTGTGCTCCCAGGGACTAATATTCCTACACCTGTAACTACAACTCTCCTCACTAAATGTCCCTCCTTAAAGACAAAACTCCATTTTAAATTCATATTTTTTATGATCGTATGAATCCTTAAAATATAAAGAAAAAAATTTATCCACTTTAGTATTATCGACAGCCACTGCATAAAGACCATCTTTCTCTGGAAAATTATTAAGGTGATCTTTTATAGCTACATTAAAAAGAAAATATCCAACAGCAGACTTTCTATAGTCACTTCTTACAAAAAATGATCTATATAAAATAATATTTCCTGGAGCCTCAAAACCAGTATTCCAGCCTATAATTTCTTTATCATTAAGAACAGCAAAAAAAGAATGACCTTCTTTTAGTCCAAACTCATTAGCAAATGGTGAAAGATTATCAGGATAAGATATCCCTTTTTTTCTTTTAACATTATCTAACATGTCTTCACTAACATCTTTATAAGAAACTATCTTAATACCATCCGGTAAAGTAAAGAGACCTTTTTCAGCAGATCGTGCAAACCTACTTTTTTTTAAAAGGTTATTTGAAGAAAATCTATACACAGTTGTTAATAAATTAAAGTTTTCAAAGCCACTTTTCAATAAGAAACTTTTTAATTGTTCAATTTGTTTTTTTGAAGTAATAATCTGAAAAACTATCTTTTTACAACCTTTACTTGATGCTATAGATTTCAACTTGTCAATTAGCTCCGTCCCCATACCTCTATTTCTAAAAAAAGGAGAAATAAAAAAGTTTTTTATTTCACAAATATCTCCGTCTAACTGAGCAAACAGCACTCCACATGGAATATCTTGAAAATATGCGCCTAGTGCCAAAGCATTTTTATTACTTTTAACTTCATTAGTAAGTCGGTCAAATAGAAAGTTTCTGAACAAATCTGCTTCATGTTTTTTAATCTGTTTTACCATCATATCCACCTCCAAGTTACATAAAATATGTTTTATAGAATATTTCTATAATAAATTATAGACATTTTTTAAAAATATGTTATTATTATATATTATATTATAATTTTGTGCAACCCTTTAGAATAAAAAAAAGGAGTAAAACATATGTTAAAAGATATTATCCCCCAAAATTGTTTTGTTAGCAATTATATAAGCCTTTTAAGCGATAATGAATCTTTTTCACTGTTTCCATATGTAAAATTAAAAGACATAAAAAACACATCAATATTTGCAGGAACTTGCTATATAAACGCGTATCCATGTGTACTGATAGTTATGAATAAAGACTGTAAACTCGGAACAATGGGATATGAGTCTGGAGAAAATATAACAAGAGCATTTGAAATTGCAATAAAAAAGAGATTACCCATTATATGTGTAACTGCTTCTGGTGGAGCAAGAGTACATGATGGGGTAATCTCTCTTATGCAAATGTCAAAAACATCAGGTATTGTAAAGAAACATAGTGAGAAAGGCTTACTATATATATCAATTATAACAAATCCAACGCTTGGCGGAGTAGCAGCAAGTTTTGCATCACTTGCTGATATTATTATTGCAGAACCAGATGCTACTTATGGATTTACAGGTAAAAGGATTGTAAAAGAAACTACAGGTGAAACCTTACCTAAAAATTTTCAAAGCTCATTTTATGCAAGGGAAAACGGTATGGTCGATATGATAGTTTCTAAAGAAAACCTAAAAGAACAAATAAGTAATCTATTTTACCTGCATAAATACAAGCAAAGAAAATATTAATAAGAAAGGATTTTAATTATGGAAAAATCCGCTATAGAATGTTTATCAATAATAAATAACAAAGAGCGTCCAAATGCCATTGATTTTATAAATAACATATTTGATAATTTTATAGAAATTCATGGAGATAGGCTGTGTGGAGATGATAAAGCTATTATAACTGGAATAGCCACCATAGAAGACATTCCAGTTACCGTTATAGGGCAAATAAGGGCAAGAACCCCACTCGAAAGAAAAGAATACAATTTTTCAATGGCAATGCCCGAAGGTTTCAGAAAAGCATTGAGATGTGCAAGACAGGCAGAAAAATTCAATAGGCCTATCATATTTTTTGTCGACACTGTAGGTGCATATCCAGGTGTCGAAGCAGAAAAAAGAGGACAGCACTCTGCTATTTCTAAAAATCTAATGGAATTTATATTTTTAAAAGTTCCCACATTTAGTATTTTAATAGGCAATGGTGGAAGTGCTGGAGCTTTGACATTTTCAATTGCAAATGAAGTCTGCGCACTTGAAAATTCTGTACTTAGCGTTATATCCCCTAAAGCTGGCGCTAACATCATATTTAAAGATTCTTCACGAGAAAAGGAAGCAGCCTCAATCTTAAAAATGACATCAGATGTTCTAAAGGACTTAAAAATAGTAGACAACATAATTGACGAACCAAATGGTGGTGCTCATAATTGTAAGGACTATATATATAAACAATTAAAAGACTACATTATAAAATCTATAAATAAATATAAGGGTAGATCTTCAAAGTCAATAATAAACAGCAGATATCTCAAATATAGAAGTCTTTAAAAGGAGGACATTATGGGAAAAATTGCATTTTTATTTTCTGGACAAGGAGCCCAACACCCTCTTATGGGTAAAAGTCTTTTCGAAAATTCAAAAGCAGCTAGAAATGTACTACTTAAATCTAATAAAATACGTCCCAATACAACAGAACAATGTTTCAATGGACCAAAAGAAATTTTAAATCTAACAATAAATACTCAACCATGCGTATTCTGTGTTGATATGGCTGCTGCCTTAGCAGCAGTAGAAAATGGAATAACTCCAGATTGTGTGGCAGGTTTTTCACTTGGTGAATTGGCAGCAATCAGCTTTGTTGAAAGTTTAAACTTTGATGAAACATTAAAACTAGTGTGCAAACGCGCAGAGCTTATGAGTTTATGTGAGAAAAAAAATAGTGGTTCTATGGTTGCTGTCTTAAAATTGAACATCGATGTTATATCAAAAGTCTGCCAAAATTATAAATATGCTTGGTGCGCCAATTTCAATTGCCCCTCTCAAACAGTTGTAGCACTAGCTAAAGAACACATGAAAGATTTCTGTAAAAATATAAAACAACTTGGAGGAATAACAATAGAATTGCCTGTAAGCGGTGCCTTTCATTCACCATTCATGGATGAGGCCTCTTCTGAATTAAAGTGTTACTTAAAAGAGTTAAACTTTAAAGAACCAAGGATTCCTATATATTCAAATACTACAGCAAAACCGTATAAATACAATGAATTTATTAATCTTTTGTCAAGACATATAAATAATCCTGTCTTATGGCAGAGCACAATTGAAAATATGATAAGTGAAGGTGTTGATACCTTTATAGAAGTTGGTGTAGGCAAAACGCTTATAAACTTTGTAAAAAAGATTTCGCCTAATTCAATTACTCTAAATATAGAAGATAAGGAGAGCTTAAGGGCAACTTGTCTAGCCCTTAAATGTAAATAATTATGTATAATATATATAGTTTAAAAGATAAGGTAGCCCTTATTACAGGAGCATCAAGAGGAATAGGACGTTCTATAGCACTAACTATGGCTAGATTTGGTGCAGATATTGCAGTTGTTTATTCAAACAGAGAAGACTATGCTATTTCTTTAAAAAATGAAATTATGTCTATAGGACGAAAAGTTGAGATATTTAAATGTGATGTCTCCAAGTTCGATGATACAAGGTCTCTAGTTAATAATGTCTTAGAAAAATTTAAAACAATCGACATACTTGTTAACAACGCCGGTATAACCCGTGATAAACTTGCATTTTCCATGACAGATGAAGATTTTTCTAAAGTAATAGATGTCAATCTAAAAGGAACATTTAATATGATACATCACACTTATCCTATATTCGTAAAAAATAAATGTGGAAAAATTATTAATATGTCTTCAATATCAGGTCTATCTGGTCTTGCCGGTCAAGCTAACTACTCTAGTTCTAAAGCAGGAATTATAGGATTAACAAAAGCTGTTGCCAAGGAGCTAGCGTCTAGAAACATTACTTGCAATGCTATTGCACCAGGAATAATAGATACTGATATGACCAAGTCTATGCCTGATAATATAAAAGAAAATATGATAAAATTAGTACCAATGAAAAGAAGTGGTACAGCAGAAGAAGTAGCAAATGTCGCACTTTTTTTAGCAAGTGAAGCTTCATCATATATAACTGGTGAAGTAATAAGAGTTGATGGTGGAAGCTGTATGTAAATATCTATGAAAAGGAACCTAAAGCAAAAATTACTTTGCCTTAGGTTCTTTTTTTAAATATGCCTTAAAATTATTATAGTAATCACATGTTGCTAAAAATACATCTTCAACTTTTGATATACCCTGTTTATCTAACTGTTTTTTTAGCCATTTTTCCTCATTACCAGTGTATTTAAGATTTTCTTTCATTATGGTTCCATCAACAATAACATTAATAACAAATGCATCTTTTGGAACACTTAAATTCAAATCTTGTGGTGTTACAGGTCTTTGTTTACTTACAGGTAAAAAGCTTATCTTACCATTCGGCTCAAGTAAAGCTTCTTCAATATTACTTACATCAAAGTATCCACTATTCCTACATTGCACTAAGAATTCATCAATATCAAGTTTAGCTTTTTTAAGATTATTTTCATATATTTTTCCATTCTTCATTAAAACAAGTGGCTCTCCTGACAAAAATTTTCTTAGTACAATTGATTTACAGCTCACATAAGATATAAGTATCGAAAATAATGCATATATAACCATTGCTAAGAGTGGCTTTAAAAAATCATCTTCAAGTGAAGTTGCCATCTCGGCTGCAATAGAACCTATGGTTATTCCATTAATATAGTCAAACATACTAAGCTGAGATAATTGCCTTTTTCCCATTAGTTTGGTTAATATAAATAGCACCACCACAGACCCAATCGAAGTCAAAACAATATTTAAAAGTTCCATAATCTCCTCCATACTTTATTATATTAGGATTAACCAAAATTCAGCCTTTTTATTCAATTATATTTTAAAAAATACAATCATTAATACTTTGCCTTGAATAAAATGTTAATGAATCAATTTTTGATTTAAAATATTACTTCAAAGGATGTGAGTATATGGATGACAACATTTATAATAAAGTGTCTTCCGAGTATGGAATAAGCCCATTTCCCGAAGACACAGTAGTTGCTATGGCTTATGTGCCATATCAAAATCCAGTTGTTATATATCCTGCAGAACAGGGTATGGAAAAAGGAACACTTTTCCCATGTTTAGATAAACCATTTATAGGTTGTGAGGTGAGTTGCAGTGACTGAAAGAGAAAAGTTAATGCGCCAACTTGCAGCCAATGACTTTGCTATAGTAGAATTACATTTGTTTTTAAATACACATCCAAATGATAACGCAGCTGCAGCAAAGCTTGACGAATATTCAGTAATAGCAAGTAAGCTACGACGTGAATATGAAAGTAAATTCGGTCCAATAAGTGCCATGGGTAGAGATTCTAATCGATGGGCATGGATATCAAACCCATGGCCATGGGATACTTCAAACGAGGGGGATAAATAGATGTGGGTGTATGAAAAAAAGCTTGAATATCCTATTAACATTAAATGTACTAACCCTAAGTTAGCAAAGATGATAATAAGTCAATATGGTGGACCTGACGGTGAACTTGCAGCTTCGCTTCGATATCTTAGTCAAAGGTTCTCAATGCCCTATCCTGAACTAAAAGCTATCTTAACAGATATTGGTACTGAAGAGTTAGCTCATTTAGAAATGATAGGTACTATCGTATATCAGTTAACAAGGAATTTGACTCCAGAAGAGATAAAGAAAAGTGGATTTGACTCCTATTATATAGATCATACCACTGGTATATATCCCTGTTCCGCTGCTGGAGTTCCATTTGATGCTGCATATATACAGTCAAAAGGTGATCCTATAACAGATCTGCACGAAAATCTAGCTGCCGAACAAAAAGCACGATCAACTTATGATAACATCTTAAGAATGTGTGACGACCCAGATGTGTGTGATCCAATTAAATTCTTAAGAGCTAGAGAAATAGTACACTATCAACGTTTTGGTGAAGGTCTGCGTATCTTGACAGATAAACTAGACAGTAAAAACTTTTATGCCTTTAATCCAAGCTTTGATAAAAAATGTAGAGACAAAAATAGATAAAAAGTAGCCCTTAGGTCACTATCTAAGGGCTACTTTTTATAATTGTTCTCTTATCTTATAAAATTCTACAATAATCTCTGATGTTTCTTCTGTTATGATAAAAATGCTCAAATTTAAGATTTATAAGTATACAACTTCAAGATATATTAAAATTAAAGGACAAGATTATAAATTCAGTTGTTCCTTTATTGCTTGGGAGTGTAGTAGACTTATTTCCATTTAACATTTTATATCTTGTTGCAGATCTCATCAATTCAAGCAACATTTTCTACATTTCACTTCTGTCAAACAGACGTGTTTTTACAGAACTGGCAGGCTTTGATAAAGACTGTACAACAAAAACAGTCATTGACAATTTTTAAGCGTTTGTTGTGCAAAAGAAGCGACTGTAAATAAAAAACTGAGAACATTACATAAAAATAGATACTGTTTAGTAGATCTCGGATTTTACTGTCTATGCTTTTGACTACAACAGCATAGAAAATATTATATCGGAGTTGCCATATACAAATATGAAATAGATAGATAATATCTATGAAAACAGTCATTCTTTAAAAGATACTAGAAAAAAACATTTTAGACTGGGCAAAATTTAGTAGTAAGCTTATATTAAGCGTCTGACTTTTACTATCTGCAATATTAAATAAAGGTAGAGTTGATAACTATGCTACTAGTAAATATAGATCTAAACAAATATTTAACTTCTCCATTTTTATTAATAATTTCATAGTTACAGTTCCCCCATTTATTTCAGTAGTTTGGCTAAGCTGGTTATATTTATAGCATTCTTTTGTAACGATATTAGTATAAACGATCTTTTGCACAAATAATTTAACAAATATATTGTTGTTATTTTGTTATATTTTATGTTAAATTTATAAAATATACATATGTTTCTTAAAGTAAAAATAAAGTCACATAAAAATGTTATAATGAAAAGGCTTTATTAAAGATTTTGAAAGGAAGAAAATATTTATGAAAAAGTTATTAGTAAGTTTAATGTCAATATTACAATTGCTTTCATTTGCAGTGGTTCCATGTGCCGCAGTTCCTCCACCACCAGGAGGAAATCCATCAAACGCACGTACTATTTATTTATATGAATCATCTT
>CALWVR010000032.1 GCA_944385105.1 uncultured Clostridia bacterium | reverse complement strand
AGATGGAAAACACTATATAAGAGATGTAGAAGATCAAAAAATGATAGAACTCTTATCTAAATATTTAAAGCCATCGATATAAGGAGGAAGCATGAATAATTTTGATACAATTCGCCCAGAAGAATTAGAAGAAAATTATACACTAGATGGGATTTATCCAGAAGTAATTTCCTATGAAATACTCTCTCAAGAATTGGCTGCCAAACTTCACGAGCAAACTTTTATCAACAAGATTATGACATACTTTGACACCTTGCATTCTTAAAAAAATAGATTTTTCATAAAAAACGAAAAATAGGTTGAATAATCTATTTTTTTTTTGCTATAATGGAATAGGACGAAATAAGCATGAAGAAAGGCATGGGATAACTATGTATAAAATAACAAGTAGAAGTGAAAGAGAAACAATTGAATTAGCACAAAATATTGAGAGTGAAAAATTTCCAAATATGGTCATTTGCCTAGAAGGAGATTTAGGAAGCGGTAAGACCGTTTTTACAAAAGGATTTGCCAGTAGTCTAGGAATTGAAGAAACGATTACTAGTCCTACTTTTAATATTATAAAAGAGTATCCAAACAAAGAGATGGACTTATATCATATGGATGTTTATCGCTTGGATGATAAAAAGGACGATTTAGGAATTGAAGAATATTTCACAAGAGGTGGAGTAACGATCATTGAATGGGCCGATATGATTAAAGATATTCTACCAGAGGAAAGACTTGAAATTCGTTTTAAAATATTGGATGACGAAGAAAATACAAGGGTGTTAATTATTACCCCATTCGGAAAGAAGTATGAAGACTTATGCGAAGCAGTTCTATAACTTTATATATAGATACCTCTTCTAGTTATCTATATACAGGAATTGTAAAAGATGGATGCCTACTAGTGGAGAGAAAAGAAAATTTTTCAAAAGATCTCTCCACTTATGCTTTATATTGTATTAATCAGATGATGGAAGAAGTCTCTCTTTCTCCAAAAGATATTCAAAAAGTAATCGTTGTCAATGGCCCTGGTTCTTTTACCGGTGTACGAATTGGTGTAACCATTGCAAAGACATTTGCTTGGGCCCAAAACGTAGAAATTATTCCGATTAGTAGTTTGGAAGCAATGGCAATCTCTTCTTCTTTTTCAGGTTGGAAAGTTCCTTGTATCGACGCACGAAGAGGATATGTGTACGCAGGGATATATAATGAGAAAAACAAAGTGATTTTAGAAGATCAATACCTTGCCCTTTCCGATCTTGTAAAAAAACTAGAATTAGAAAAAAGACCTTATTGTTGGATTCGAAATGATGATTGGAAGGAATTTGATCAAATAGAACGATACGACCCGGATATTTTACGTATAGTAGAGAGCGTAAAATCTAGAAAAAGTGTCAATCCACATGGGGTAAATCCCGTGTACTTAAAAAGAACAGAAGCCGAAGAAACAAAGGGAATTAAAGTATCATGATCCATGAGGTAAGACTTGGCGAAAAATGTCAAATTGAGGAACTAGAAAAAAGTTTTCCACAGATATTTGTGGACTTCTCTGTCAATGACCGTTTTGCAGTTAACGAGTTTACAAAAATATTTACATTGATAGAGAATGGAAAATGCCTTGGCTTCATCATTGTAGATATCCTCTATGAACGCATGGAAATCACGCAAATTTGTGTATTAGAACAATACCGAAAACAAGGAAAAGCAAGCCAATTGATGGAGTATATAATAGCATTAGCACTCGACAAAAATTTACAAAATATTACACTAGAAGTATCCAAAGAAAATCAAGCGGCACTTAGCTTATATCAAAAATATGGATTTCAAAAAGTGGCTATTCGAAAGAATTATTATCACGGAATCGATGGAATTCTAATGGAAAGAAAGTTGATGAAGGATGAAACAAACAGATAAATATATATTGGGAATTGAAAGTAGTTGTGATGAGACGAGCTGTTCCATTGTAAAAAATGGAACCGAAGAAATTGCAACAGTAATTGTATCGCAAATCGATGTGCATAAAAATTTTGGTGGAGTAGTACCAGAGATTGCTAGCCGTCATCATGTCAAAAATATTACTATGGTTATAGAAGAGTGCCTTGAAAAGGCGAAGATGTCTCTTCAAGATATCGACGCCATTGCCGTGACGGAAGGACCTGGATTAATTGGATCTTTACTAGTTGGAATGGAAGCTGCAAAAACACTTAGTTGGGTCAGTGGAAAACCTTTGATACCGGTACATCACATTGCGGGTCACATTTACGCGAACAATTTAGTAGAACGCTTAACATTTCCTCTTATTTGCTTAGTAGTAAGCGGAGGACATACCGAATTAGTTTATATGGATCGCGACTATTCCTTTCAAAAGTTAGGAGGAACTTTGGATGATGCTGTAGGGGAATGTTATGACAAAGTTGCTCGAGTTCTTGAAATTGATTATCCAGGAGGACCACTATTAGATAAATTAGCAGGAGAAGGGCATCCTACTTACGAATTACCTACTCCCCTAAATGATGACAGCTATTCTTTCTCGTTTAGCGGATTAAAAAGTGCCGTGATCAATCTTCATCATAAGTTAGAACAAAAAGGAGAAGAGATTCGAAAAGAAGATCTTGCTTGCTCTTTCCAAGAAGTAGTAGGGAATATGATTACCAAAAAGACGATTCATGCTTTAAAAGAGTATCAGGTAGACCATTTAATTGTAGCTGGTGGAGTCGCAGCGAATAAAGGACTTCGTAAAAAATTGCAAGAAGCATGCGAAAAAGAAGGAAAAACAGTTACTTTTCCAGAGATGAAATATTGTACCGATAATGCGGCAATGATCGCATCTGCTGGGTATTATGCCTATCTAAGAGGAGATGTCGCGGATCTTAAATGTAATAGTAAATCAACTTTAACGTTAAAATAAAAAGTCCATCGTTTGATGGACTTTATTTTACTCTTACCTCATCGCTTCTTCCGCATAACCAATCAATGGATAAATCATATTTTTTGGCTAACTGTATTGCAAAAGCAGTAAGGATTAAAGCTCTACCTTTTTCATAAGCACTGATAGTAGATTGTGTAGTATTTAAATAATCTGCTAATTCTTTTTGTGTAATTTTACGTTCTTTACGAAACTTACGAAGTCTAGAACCTACTTCTTTCGGATCGATTTCTTCTAAAAGTTTTCCTTTCTTTTTTTCAAAAGTCAATCCACAGATATAATCCAATGTGTTATTGGTAATATTTGCAAATTGATTTAATCTTCTTAAGGGAACAATTTCTTTCCCTTTTTCCCATCTAGAATATACTCCTTGCTTAATTCCCAAATGATTGGCCATATCACATTGGGTCATATCCAAATCCTCTCGGATATCTGTCATTCTAGTAATCATAATATTGTTTCTCTCCATTCTTAATCACCCAATATTATTTTCCCAGCTTTAAGGATAAATATACCGAGATTATACGAAAATACGTTTTCACGTAGAAAAAAACTAGAATAATTTTCAAAAATGCCTTTTTCGGAAAGAACACCACTTTCTCCATTTTTACATATAATAAAATGTATGGAGGAGGAAATATGAAAAAAATAATAGGAATTATTCTGGTTTTAGTTGTTTTTCTAACTGGAAGCTTAATCATTTTCAAAAACGAAACGAAAGAAAATGATCTAACTAAAATAACAGTTGCGGAAGTAGCACATACTATTTTTTATGCGCCAGGATATGCAGCGATCAGCGAAGGGTATTTTGAAGAAGAAGGATTAGAAATCGAGTTAATCCTAACACCTGGAGCAGATAAAGTAGCAGCAGCAGTATTATCAGGAGACGCTGATATTGGCTTTTCTGGAAGCGAAGCAACAATCTATGTATATAATGGTGGAGAAAAGGATTACCTAAAAACATTCGCGCAATTAACACAAAAAGATGGGTCTTTTCTAGTATCGAGAGAAAAAATAGAAGATTTTACATTGGAAGATTTGATTGGAAAAGATGTCATTGGAGGACGTGCCGGAGGAATGCCTGAGATGACTTTCGAATGGGCACTTCGTCAAAATGGAATTGATCCAAAAAAAGAAGTAAATATTGATACATCTATTGCATTTGCAGCCATGGGAGGAGCATTCATCGGTGGGCAAGGAGATTTTGTTACGTTGTTTGAACCTACTGCTTTAGAAGTAGAACAACAAGGATACGGATATGTTGTAGCAAGTATTGGTGAATTAGGAGGAGTAGTACCATATACTTCTTATAGTGCGAAAATAAGTTATATCGAAGAACATCCAGAAATCATTGAGAAATTTACTAAAGCATTACAAAGAGGATTAGATTTTGTACATCAATCAACTGATGAAGAAGTAGCAAAGTCAATCCTAGAGTTTTTCCCGGATACTTCTTTACAAGATTTAACAAACGTCATTGCCCGTTATCGAGCAATTGATGCATGGCCAACAACAACTAAGTTTAGTCAAGAATCTTTTGATCACTTACAAGAGATTATGCAAGCCTCTGGTGAATTAGATACCAAAGTTCCTTATCAAGAATTAATTTACTTTCAGGATTAAGAATGAAAAAGCCAATTTTAAAAATGAAACATCTAAAAAAGGTATATCATGATATGGAAGGAGAAACGGATGCTGTTTTAGACTTTACCTTAGATATTTATGAAAAAGAATTTGTAGTTATCGTAGGTCCTTCTGGTTGTGGAAAAAGTACTATTCTTTCTATTTTGGCAGATTTAGAACCGAAGTCCGAAGGAGATATCACTTTTTGTAAAGAAAATCTAGTGATGGGTTATATGTTACAGAAAGATTCTCTTTTTCCATGGCTTACGATTTTAGATAATTGCCTGTTAGGACTTAGAATTCAGAAAAATTTAACTCCAGAGAACAAAGAGAGGGTAATACGTTTACTAGACACTTATGGGTTAAAAGAATTTAAATACAAGTATCCCAATTCTTTATCGGGTGGAATGAGGCAGAGGGTTGGATGAATGTGATGAAGACACAGGTAGTAATTAAGAAAAGTTGCTTATAGCCCATAAAATAAGGGGAAAATCAACATTTGAGATTTTTGATTTTTCTAAAAAATGAAAATTTTTAAAAAAATATTTTCAAAAAATTTGGTATTTTGATAAGAAAAGAGGTAAAAAATGTTATTAGATAATAATACTGATAAAGTAATTGATTTATTAGATATGTATGATAATTTAAGTAATATTGATAAAATAAGATTAGCAATATATCTATTAGAAAATAAAAATTTTGATATTAATTTTAATATTAAAGATATGATTATACTATTAAAAGAAGTTTTAAATAAACTTGATCCAAGTTATAGTAAAACTATTGTTAATTTTGCTAAATATAAAAACTTACTATTTCTTTCAGCCAAGTATTTAGAACTTACTGAAAAAGAAAAGAAAAATTTCTCAATAGAAATGTTATTCAATATCTTTGAAACTGATTTAAAAGATAAAATAATTAATAGAGAGATAAATAAGCATTTATATGTATATGATTATTGCTATGCAATATTAAATAAGTAAAATAAAGCCCTAGTAGTCATTTGACTATTAGGGTTATTTTTTTAGTCTACTACTATCCTGCATACTTAAATCAAAATCATTATGTATAACATCGCCATCTGTATAGCCCATATCTTTTGCTTTTTTTTGAATCAAATCATACATTCTATCTATTTCAAAAAAAGATATATCTTTGCTAGCAATAGTTCCATATATTGCAATTCCGTATTCGCTTGTCATATTAGGATTATCATAAAGACTCATACCATTGGTAATTGAAACATCAAATGCTTGTAATAATTGCTCAAAACTATATAAACTATCTAATTTTGCTTCCAATTCTTTCCCACTTAATTTTCCATCTCTTAATCCTTCAACATCTCCAAAACTCGCTTTATTACTTGCCACATTTTCAAATGGTATTAAATATATTCTATTTTTTCCATTACAAAAATTACTTGCTAATCTTTTTGCTCTTGCTAATACTTCGCTTTTTCTTTCTGTTGGGAAATTGCCAAATTGTGAAATTTTATAATCTAAAACTCTACAGTAATAATCAGATTCACTTTCTCCAACAATTGGTTGAATTGGCAAACTATGATCAGAAGAACATTGAAAGACATCTTCAAAAATTCCTGCTGGGAATGTTTGCATACCATAATTGAATTCAGTTGTTCCTAAAAGTGTTGTATATAAAGTTGATAAATTATTATCTGAATAATTTATTGTTTTACCAAAACATGAGGCAATAAATTTTGCATCTTCAATATCTAGAGGTGAGAGTTTTAAGTTTGATAATCCATTTTCGTTCACTTGATTATTAAAATAGCAACTCATACCACAAGCTAAAAAAGGCATCGCTTGAGATAAATTATATTCTTGTAATAGCATAAGCATTTCATAATAATCATTAGAATCATATAATTGTTGTAATTGTATATTAGGTTTCACGCTCTTATTTGATGTTCTTAAAAATTTTGAAATAATTGCCTTTATATAATCTGTATTAAACATATTATCAATCCTCCTAGATATTAACATATCTTTATCTAATACCATTATATCATATTTTCTTATTAAATTTTTATATTAAAATTAAAAAAGGGGATTTTCCCCTTAATTAATAGCATTATTTTATATTAAATGTTTTAACTTCTTTATTTTCAATTTCTTTTAGTGCAACCTTTTCATCACTAAATTTCCAATCAATTTGATAATCAGGTAATAATTTAGATTTGATAGGGTTAATTCTAGGAATTAGAATAACTGCTTCGAAATTATTTAATAATTTTAAATCTTCAACAGTAATTAGTGGTTCAATTCCTTTTTCAGTTTGTTGATTTCCACATAGTTTTGAAATATCTTCTAATGTTTCTGTGTCATTTGCTAATAAATAAATTATATTACCAAATACCATTTTTAATATTTCAGTTCCCTCTGCACCATAAGTATTTCTTAACTCTAATATACTTCTTATAAATATACTAAATTTAATATTAAAACTTCTTGCAAGTGTAAGCATATTGTTGAAATCCTTAATTGGAATTAAATTTTCGAAATCATCAATTACCACATTTAATCTACGAGTTTTATCATTAGTATTTGTTGCAGCATAATAACATTCTTCAATTATTAAAGGAATTAATCTTCTAGAAGTTGACTTATTATTACTTATAATAAATAATGCAGTTTTATCTTTTTGAATATTTGTCATATCAAAGTTAGATGAAGATAACATTTTTAATAATGTTTCTCTTGATACAAATAATCTCATATTTTGTATAAATACTGATAGAATACTACCTTTTGTTTCATTTGGTGCTAATATAATATTAGAAAGATTAATGTATGTTGGAGAAGTCTTATCATATTTTTTAACTTCTTCTGATAATTTATCAAATTCTGATACTAGATTTAATAAACTACTAATATTTACTTCTTCTTCCTTTGCATTGTGAAATAGATATAGTGCGAGTCCTATGAATAATGATGTTGCGGAATTGTTCCAAAATGGATCAATACTAGCATTAAATGTTTCATTACAACAGAAATAGTAACCAACATTTTCTAATAATTCTATTGCTTTATCTTTTTGACCATCCTTATATAATTCATAAGGTAAACTTAATGGATTATAATTATTACCAAGAGTAGGATTATCTAAATTAATTACAATAGTATTGTAATTTTGTTTTTTTAGTTCTCCTGATAAAATATCATAAATTTCTCCTTTTACATCATGAACTATAAATGACTCTTGTGCTTTAATTGCAAGTCTTAATTGTGGTAACATTGTTGATTGAGTCTTACCACTGCCTGTTGAACCAATAACCAAAGTATGAGCTTCATCATCTTTAATATAAAGATTATTTTCATCATACATCATTGGTATTCCTGATTTTTTAATTTCAGAATCATAACTGACTGGGGTTAGTTTAGATTTTAATTCTTCAACTGTTGCCCATCTTGAATATGCCATGCATATCACTTCCTTTCAA
>CALWVR010000031.1 GCA_944385105.1 uncultured Clostridia bacterium | reverse complement strand
TTTAAAAATGTTACTTTTAAAAATGGCAATAACTCAGGAGTCAGTATTGATGGAACAGCGGATTTTATAAAATGCCAAATCTATGGCAACTATAGTTCTTCAAATGGCGGTGGTGTATATATTTCTAATGGTGATCAAGATACTGTTCAATTTATCGACTGTGAAATTAAAAGTAATAAGGCAGGAAGTTATGGAGGCGGAATTTACACTGTTAGCGGTTATGCTAATATTGAAAATAGTATCATAAGCGGAAATGCAGCAGCAATAGCTGGTTTAGGTATTTGTCTTAACACGACCCAAGCAACCATTGATCAAAGTACTATAGCTGATAATATACAAGTGGACAGTGGAGGTGTAAGCGATATATATATAAGTAATTCAACAAGAGATACTTATTTAAAGAACTCTAATATTAGGTATTTGGCAGGAACTTATAATGTATATTTGAATGGCACTGTAACTATAAAGTCATTATTTTTTGATAGTGGAAGCAAAGCATTCCTACAAGATGGATTTGTAGGGTTTAAGGAAGACGGTACAGGATCTGATATAAAAATTAATACTGATGTAGGTGTAACTACCGATAGCCCTTTTGAGGCTGTATCAAAATCAGATGGTTCAAATATAACCGCAGAGCAACGGCTGGCTTTTTCGGCTTTGTTTGCTAATAAACATCGTTTATTTAGAAGCAGCGATAAAACGAAAATATTAATATATCCTACTCCAAGTTACAATATAAGTATACCTGAAACACACGATATAACTTCAAAAACAGGAGAGTTTAGTATTGAAGCTGTTTTGAGTAACTTTATCGATAATGATAAACTGAAAGTAACTTTAGAAAATACAGAGTTTGAATTGTCAGGGACAGCAAATGGTAACCCGGAAGTTATTCAATATACTATTAATAACCAATCATTACCTTCAACAGTTTCAATAGTTTTAGGGAATAATGGAAATAAAGTGGCAATTAATTATGCACTTGGCACAGTGGAACCATTATATTCCGATACCTATTTTCAAAACCTTACATTTAAAATTACTTATGAGGATGGTGAAGATACATCAGATTAGTTTAATATATTTTATCTGAATGAGGATTGCTTTATTGTGCAAAGGATTCATTAGTATATATGAAAGTTACCAAAGCAGTAGCGTTATATTATTAATAGCTCACAGCTTTTGCTGTGAGCTATTCTTCTTTTATATACAGACGTTTTATTTTATCTTCATAGTGTACTATTTATTTAAACCTTTATTATTAGTATTCTATAATATTTGATTTATTACATCTTTAACTTTGTTTGATGGTATAGCAAAACCTAAACCTTCTAAGTCTGTACCACTAGACTTTGCTACAACTAAACCAACAAATTCACCATTTCTTCCAAACATACCTCCACCAGAGTTTCCATTGTTTATTTCGGCATTAGTTTGTATTAGATTCATATCTACACCATCTAGATTTATAGTTCTGTTTACAGCGCTTATTACTCCATCGGTCACAGAGCCTCCTAGCTGTCCCAAAGGGTTTCCTATTACTATTACTTCTTCTCCTACTTTGATTTTATCAGAGTCTCCGAATATTATAGGTGTTAGAGAAGATGTATCAATTTTTATTACAGCTATATCTTCTTTTTCATTCGCTCCTATAATTGTAGCGTTATAGGTAGATCCGCTTCTTAATGTTACAGTTATTTTATCAGCCCCATCTATAACATGTTGATTTGTGACAATATAGCCATCTGCTGTAAATATAACGCCACTTCCAGATGATTCTGAAATTACATTGTATCCTGATGTTTCAGATTTTATTTCTACTACAGAGTCAGCCACCAATTCAACTATTTGCGCTGTTGACAGATTAGCGTTGCTTTCATTACTTTCGGACATTGTTTGTAGAGTTATTGTATTTTCATTAAGCCCAAACAGTGTATCAGAGAACCTATATGCTAAAAAACCACCAAATATTCCCAAGGAAATTGAAACACATATTGTGCCAATACATAAAAAAATTAAGCTCCTTTTTGAAAGATTAGTGTCTGTTCTTCTATGTGCCATTTCTTCACCCCCAATAAGCAATACAAATTATCTTTTAAAAATACAATATAATTTTTATTCTTTTTTGCTATAAAAAATACTATTATGGTAAAAATTATATTATAAATTTATTAATAAAGTTATAATAATATATTAATAATTTATTAATATTGGTGATTTTAGCCTAAATTTAAAAATTAAAAAGTTAAATTTAGGTAATTATGTAATATCCTAAATTTAACTTGATAGAATAGCTACTTTAATTTACGTATAATTATAAAAAACTTATTCTTTTATTTTATGCTTAAAAGTTGGAACAATTTCCAACAATAATTTTTCAATCTCTTTTTTATCGTTTCTTTGAGCACTTGAATAAAGAAGTTTTAATTTATTGTAAAGTATGTCCTGATCAAATTCAATTGGTTTTCCAATATAAATTTTTTCATTTTTAGTCTTTTTCATACCTTCTTCACTCATGAGCAGTTCTTCATATAATTTTTCTCCTGGACGAAGCCCTGTGTATTTTATTTCTATGTCTTCACCGGGCAAAAAGCCTGATAAACGTATTAAGTTTTCGGCAAGATCCTTTATTTTGACAGGTTCACCCATATCAAGTACAAATATTTCTCCACCTTTTGCCATGCTACCTGCTGTTAATACTAGAGATACTGCTTCTTGAATTGTCATAAAATATCTTATAATATCAGGATGAGTTACAGTAATAGGACCCCCTTCTTTTATTTGTCTTTTAAATAACGGAATTACTGAGCCATTCGACCCTAAAACGTTCCCGAATCTAACAGCAACAAAATTTGTTTTGCTATTTTCATCCATATTTTGAATAATCATTTCGCATATTCTTTTAGTTGCGCCCATAATATTAGTTGGATTGACCGCTTTATCTGTTGATATTTGAACGAATTTTTTTACTCCGTATTTGTCTGATAACTTTACTAAATTTAATGTACCAAATACATTATTCTTTACTGCCTCTTCTGGATTATGCTCCATTAAAGGGACATGTTTGTGTGCAGCTGCATGAAATATAATATCTATATTTTTTTTACTAAATATTTCTTCGAGCTTTTTTATGTCGCGTATAGAAGCTATTTGTACCTCAAAACTAAGGTCTTTTGAATATTTCCTTATAAGTTCTTGCTCGATTTCATAAGCATTATTTTCATAAATATCTAGTATAATAAGATGTTTTGGCTGTAAGGCTGCTATTTGTCTGCAAAGTTCTGAACCAATTGAACCTCCGCCACCGGTTACCATTATTACGTTATTTTTTATATAATTACCGTAGAGGTTAGTATCAAATACAATTGGCTCACGTCCCAATAAATCTTCAACTTCGACTTGCCTTATGTTATCGGTTAGTGAAGAACTTGATGTTACTAGATTGTAAATGTTTGGAACTATTTTCACTTCTAGATTAGTTTTTGCACATATGTCCAGTATCCTTTTTTTGTCTTTCATTGGAATAGCAGCTATAGCAAATAATATAGAATTTATATTATACTTTTTGCAAATGTCAGGTATTTCATTAGTTGAACCTTCAACCTTTATTCCAGAAATATATCTACCTATTTTTTCCTTGTTGTCGTCTACTATACAAACGGGCTTATATTTATTATTTTGAGATCTTGAAAACTCCGATAACATTAAAATAGCAGCTTCACCGCCACCGACTATAAGCATGCGTTTTTTTTCAGTTGGTTGTGAGTTATTTCTTTCAATTATTTTATCTACTCTATATATAAAACGGGACATCACTACTAAAAATGTACATAAAATTACAAAGAATATTAAAGTACGTACTCCAATATCAATATTTAAAACTAAACATGATACACAAAATAAAAATGAAGCAGTTATTGAAGCTAAGAGTTCGTAAAAAAAGTCTTCAATATTAGCATATCTCCATATTTTATTATATAGCTTGAATATTATAAATATGGAGCTAAATATTATGTTTAATACAGTTATGCCTTTTAGAAAAGTTAGCTCATATCCATTTAGGGAAAAGCAATTTCTATTTATAGCGAAAGAAAAGTAGAATGCTACATTCCAGGAAAAAAGATCGCAAAGAAATAAGATGTATTTTCTAAACTGTTTTACTTTGTTATATATCATAAATTACACTTCCAAAATATTTTAAAACATTTAATAATTAATTTATACAAGTATAAAAATTATATGATAAAAATTGAGGACTTTCAAGCACATGTTAAATTTTGAGGACTTTTTTCTAAAACAAATTACAAAAACTACCTTGTATAAAAAAGATTGACGAATGATTAGTTCTTGTGATATAATATATTACAATAAATCTAAATTTATAAATAAGAAATTTCAATAATATTTGTAAGTTTAGGTTTTTTAGTAACTGATACAACTGATTTTATGGAGGGGAATATTAATAGATATGTTTAATGTTAAAAATTTTTCTAAGCTATCAATTGTAGGTTTATTTGTTGTATGTTGTACATTTTCGTTTAATGCTTTTGCTGATGACCCAAAAGGTAATGTACACTCAGAACTTGGAGGCCCGAAAAGTGCATTTACTATTCCAGCTTCTAGACGAAATGGCTTAAGAAATGAAGAAACTAACTCAAGTTCTGACTCTAAAACAAAGGACCCAAGAGTTGATGAGACACAAGGTAATGAAACTTGTGAATGTAAAACACCTATTATTACAAGTTCACGCAAAGATAAACAAAAAAAATTTTTTGATAATTCAGCAAGAAAACTACAGGAATTATATTTTGATTCAACTTTAACAGAATGTGATAAGTCTATTGAAACGACTAACTCAAATTCTTCTCAAGAAAAACCAAGAAGATCTTTTGATGCTTTAATAAGCAGACGACAGGAATTATACTCTGATCCAACTTCAACAGAATGTGATAAGTCTATTGAAGCAACTAACTCAAATTCCTCTAATGTAATTGTTTTGGAAGTTTCAGACGTACGAGAGAGATATAATGATTATATAAGGTCCACTACTAAGGGTCAAAGTAAACAAAATACGCTTGAGAAAGCTGGAATTTATAATGCAGAAAGACTAGAGGAAATAATTAAAGATGCTTGTAAAACAGGTAAATATTACTTGAAGGAAAGAGACAAAACACAATACGGTGTGTCATTTAATATGGGTATAGATCTAGATGATGATTACGTTTTACAATGTGGAGTGTTCTGTGATGAAAAAGAGGACGCTAGTGGAGAAGCATGCGCATTGGGGACTGATCTTGATATAGATGGTAGAAGTACACCTTTAGAAATAAATTCTTCTGTTGACTCTCCAAAACTTGATAGCTTTTTTGGATGTACATCAGATTGTGAACGAGGAGAATCTTTAAGCCAATGTTGTTCACCTTATTTAGGGGGCTATAGTGATAGTATAGATTCTCCATTTATAAATTATAACTCTGATTATAGTACGGAAAGAACTACTCCTATTACTCCTACCGAACCGAGACTTATTTCTCCTAGATTAATTACTGTATGGTCTGGTAGAAAATCGGCTGCTTTTAAAAGGAATAATGTCGTAATGGCAAAAAACGATATATATCAGAAAGGTCTTCTTAGTGTAAAGAAAGGAACTTTTGGGTTGGTAATAAGAGTAGACCATAATAAATATAGAGTCTTATTTGTGTCAGAGCGTGGAGAAAGTACTATTGCTGAAGATATAAGTTCATCAGATTTGAAATTTAAATGTCAAAGCTTGAAAAAATGGTAAATTATAAATAAAAGGTATGTTTATTAATATAATCATACCTTTTATTTTTATTCTGAAAAGTTAGACAGATTGGGTTCTGTAAATTCTAACTGTCTATAAAATTGTTTTGTTTCATTTATTCTCTTAACAGCAGACTGATTTTTTGCAAGTAACTTTACAATATCAAATAAATTTATCCATATTTCATTATCACATTCTTTTTGAGATTCGTCAAATATTAGCTCAAGACCCACATGAAGGTGACTTGTTTCTATATTATTTACATTTTCATTTGGACTATATCCAGTTCTTCCAACATACCCTATAACGTCTCCTGCTTTAACTACTTTTCCTTCTGCAATTTCTTCATGAAAGGGTTTATCTTTTCTTAAATGGGCATAATAGTAATATCTTTTTTTATCAAAACTTCTTATTCCAACTCTCCAGCCACCATACTGGTTCCATCCCATTACCTCAACTATTCCAGATTCTATAGCTATTACAGGTGTTCCAACTGCAGCCATCATATCATGCCCAAGGTGAGGGCGTGCATAACCATAGCTACGAGATGCTCCAAAGTCGTCATAATGCTGATATGGAAATGTTTTAGCAATAGGAAGAAAGGCTTTAAGACCGTATTTTTCTTCTAAAATGGGATTACCTGTTTCTTCGTCTATCCCTGTTTGTATACTGTATTTACCTAAAAATTCACCAAGCACCGTTTTATATACTTCATGGTAGTACTTAAAATATTTCATTTTTTCAGTAAGTTCTTCTATACTCTTTCCATCATTTAATTGTTTTAATAGTGAATCTAAGTCCTTATCTTTATAATGTGATTTAAAATCTCCCCCATATTTTGCTGCTAAGTAGGACATAAGATCAATCCAATTAATTTTTATATCTTTATTTTGTGAGTCTATATCTATTTTCATGGTTTTTTCTAGTACTTCGTATGGTACATTAAATTCTGCATATTTTATGAAATTTTTTTTATTTTCTTCTTCATTAAATACAGCAATAGAATTACTGCTTTTATTAATCGATATTATTAATCCTAATGAAAACATAAATACTATTAGAGTAATTATAAGTACAAATTTTCTTCCAAAGATTTTGAAAATCACAATATCACCCGCATTTGAATATTATATATATGTGTATGATTTGTAACTGTATTTTTATGCAATAAAAGATAATGCTTAATTTATTAATAAATATTTTTTATTGACTAAAGATACATATAGATGTAAAATTATTATAAAGGTTAATATTTTATTTGGGGGGTTGAGGTTTATGGATAATGAGTTCGCTGCAGATTTAATTACTCTTATAGATGATGAAGGGAAAGAACACTCTTTTGAAATTCTAGATGTAATAGAAAATGACTCAGGTTGCTTTTATGCATTGCTTCCAAATGAATCTGGAAGTGCATTAGACGCAGGTTCATATTATATATTTGAAGTTATAGATGATGAAGGGGAGCAGGTTTTAGCAGAGGTAGAAGACGAAGAACTCCTAAATAAATTAGCTGAAATATTTGAATCACATTTTGAGGACTTATATGAGAGTAGTGAAAGTGATAATATAGTTTAGATATTAAATATAAAAACTCTTTACATTTAAAAGTTTTTGTGTTATGATTATATTAATAAATGAGCAGCCTGCCCAATTCGCGGACCGCGTCATATAACCCTACAAACTTATTATAGGGAGCTTTGCTCTCAAGGTGAATTGCAGACCTCCCGGCAATAGTCGGATGAAGGGAGCGTGAAGCCATGAGGCGGGCACCCACCTGCTTTTTGGTAGCAGGTTATTATAGACGCGTTACGGTTGGGTGGGTTTTATTTTATGCTATTTATCATGTTCTTAATATAGATTACTTCTATATTAAGAACTTTTTCTTTTAATTTATTTTGCTATAAATTCTTCTAGTTTCTTAGTAGTTTCATTATCTACACTGGCGATTATTGAAACTCCGTTTTGTGTGTATTCTTCCTTTAATATTTCATAGTTATTTCGTATTAATGATATTTTTCCTATTTCATTAAAAGGGAAAAGAAAACTTGTCTTTTTTAATTTTATAGGTAAGTTTTCTTCAATAGCTTTTAGTAGACTTTTTATACCATAATTATTTTTTGCAGATATTTTAACAGTAGTGTTATCAAAAGATTTGATGTCAAATTTATTAACTAAGTCGCATTTGTTAAATACAGTTATAATAGGTTTATCTTTATACCCTAATTCGTAAAATATACCTTTGGTTACCTCAAGGTGAAGTTTGGCTTCTGGACTTGAAATATCACAAACATTTAAAATTAAGTCTGCTAAAGTTGCTTCCTCAAGTGTTGACTTAAATGCATTGACTAGATTGTGTGGTAGCCTGCTTATAAATCCAACTGTATCTATAAGCATTACTGATAAACCATTTGGTAACTTAAGAGCTCTTGAAGTTGGATCTAAGGTTGCAAATAATTTGTCTTCTGCCAAAACTCCGGCCTTGGTAAGGCAATTCATTAATGTAGACTTACCAGCATTTGTATATCCTACTATTGCCACTGTAATTATACCATCTTTAATCCTTCTACTGCGAAGCATTTTCCTTCTTGTTTCTAAATCTAATAACTGTTCTTTTAGGCTCTTTATTCTTTCTCGTATGTGCCTTTTATCCGTTTCAAGTTTAGTTTCTCCAGGGCCTCTTGTACCGATTCCTCCACCGAGTCGTGACATCTGTACTCCTTTTCCAGTAAGCCTTGGTAGCATGTATTTAAGTTGTGCAAGTTCAACTTGTAGCTTTCCTTCCTTAGATCTAGCATTTGATGCAAATATGTCCAGTATTAACATGGTCCTATCTATTACCCTTATGTTAGTGTAATTCTCAATATTTCTTATCTGCGAAGGGGTAAGCTCTGAATCGAAAATTATTAGATTTATATCATTATTTTTTGAGAATTCTTTTATACTTTCAAGCATCCCCGAACCAACATAAGTAGCAGTGTCTGGCTTATCACGTTTTTGTTTTACAGTTGACTTTACTATTGCGCCTGCTGTCTTTGTGAGTTCTTTTAATTCTTGAAGCGACAAGTCTGCATCAAATTCTCCAGTATCTACTGTTACAAGCAAAACGTTTTGAGCCTCTTTTTTTGTTTCATAAAGTTCCATGATATATTCCTCCTTTATACTTAAATAGTATTACACACTTATTAACGTAAAGTCAAATTTTTGCTTTTAAAAGTACGTCCGTTCCTTGAAAAAGTGTTCGTGCTATTGTATAATGAACATTAACATATTAAAAATATAATTTGATTGGACTGATTATTATGGCAGATAAATTTACAGTGTCGTTGGCTAATATAATAAGGGAACTATCTTTAAATATTACATTTATGCCTGATGATCCAAGTAAGATTTTAATATCATCTAAAAACATAAGTAGGTTAGGCCTTGAACTTACAGGTTTTTTGGATTATTTTGAAAATAACAGAATTGTAATTATGGGAGACACAGAAATATCATACCTTTCAAGATTCACAGAGGAGGAAAGATTAGATATACTAAATAAGATATTCTTATTGAATCCTCCTGCTGTAATAATAACTAAAAATATAGATCCTTATGTTGAAATACTAAAGGCAGCAAAGAAAAATAATATACCTATTTTGCGAACCCCTCAATCAACATCTAACTTTGTTGCAAGTATAGTGGCGTATCTTGATGTACAATTAGCCCCCAGAATTACTAGGCATGGAGTATTGATGGAAATTTATGGTCAAGGGGTCTTTATTAAAGGGGATAGTGGGGTTGGAAAAAGTGAGACTGCTATTGAATTAATAAAAAGGGGCCATAGACTTATTGCAGATGATTCTGTTCAAATAAGAAAAATAAGTGATAAAAATCTTGTGGGTTCTGCTCCTAAAAATATTCGTCATTTTATAGAACTAAGAGGCATAGGCATTATAAATGCACGAAGGATATTTGGAATGGGTGCAGTTAAGGTAACGCAAGATATCGATATGATAGTAAATCTTGAAATATGGGATAGCAAAAAAATCTACGATAGAATGGGCATGGAAAATGAATATATGGACATACTTGGAGTGGATATTCCAATAGTTACTATACCTGTGAAACCTGGAAGAAATTTGGCTATTATAATAGAAGTTGCAGCTATGAACAATAGGCAGAAAAAAATGGGATATAATGCTGCAAAGGAACTTCTTGATGGTCTTGGAATGGATTATTCAGGTAATGATAAGGTTACTAAAAACCAAGTTACTTTAGGAATTTAATTAAGGAGATAATTTAATGAACATAATAGCTGATACACATTGCCATAGCTTAGCGTCTACCCACGCATATAGTACTATTGAGGAAATGATAAATGCAGCTTCAAAGAAAGGGCTCTACGCTATTGCTATTACTGACCATGCTAGGACTATGGCTGGAGCTCCGGGAAAGTGGTATTTTGAAAATCTCTGTGTTATACCGGATTATGTGAATAAGGTTAGAGTATTGAAGGGAATAGAAGCAAACATATGTGATTACAATGGAAGTTTGGATGAAGATGAATTTGTTTTAAGTAAACTTGATTGGGTAGTGGCATCCATGCATGAAATTACTCTCAAACCAAATTTCGATATTGATGCATGTACTAATGCGTGGCTTAATATTGCAAAAAATCCTTATGTAAATGTTATAGGTCATAGTGGGGTTTCTGCTTTTGCATATGATTATGAAAGAGTTATAAAAGAATTTGGTAGAAATGGAAAATTAGTTGAAATAAATAATACCTCTTTTAGAGTTAGGCATGATGCGATATCTAATTGCAAAAAAATAGCTAAACTTTGCAAAAAGTATTCTGTTAGCGTTGTGGTTAATTCAGATGCCCATTTTTCCTCGCAAGTAGGAGAGGTAGATAAGGCTATTGGTCTGCTAAAAGAGATAGAATTTCCTAGGGAACTTATTTTAAATGCCAATTTAGAGAGATTTAAAAATTATTTAGAAAATAAAAGTATTAATATAGATTGATGGAGGCTCTTAATAATGAACAATTATGAGGAAATTTTTCGCTATATTAATGAGAAGGGGATTGACTTTAAAAAAGATGAACCTATGAGGTTGCATACATCTTTTAAAATAGGTGGACCTGCTAGATTGTTTTTAAATGTCGAATCGAAAAAGCAACTTATAGAAATTCTCAACATTATAAATAATGAATCCATTAATTTTTTTATTATAGGAAATGGCTCTAATTTGCTTGTAGGGGATAAGGGAATTGATGGAATTATCATTAAACTTTCTGGTGAGTTTAATGATATTAGATTGGTAAGTGAGGATGTTATAGAATGCGGGGCTGCTGTACCTCTTTCAAGACTTTGTATGTTTGCAGCCAAGAATCATTTATCAGGATTAGAATTTGCATTTGGTATACCTGGGACTGTTGGAGGAGCTGTGTTTATGAATGCAGGTGCCTATGATGGAGAAATGAAAAATGTAGTGGAACAAGTTTATCATGTAGAAAAGGATTCTTGCAGTGAAGGCATGTTTAAGCGTAATGAACTTTATATGTCATATAGAAGTAGCATATACCAGAAATCTAATGATATTATAACTAAAGTTGTATTTAAATTGAAAAAAGATAATTATGAGTGTATAAAAGGCAAAATGGATGATTTTTTATATAGAAGAAAACTTAAACAGCCCTTAGAATATCCAAATGCGGGAAGTATATTTAAGCGTCCTAACGGAAACTTTGCTGCTGCATTGATTGATGAGTGTGGACTTAAGGGAAAATCTATTGGAGGAGCTAAGGTTAGCGAAAAGCATTCTGGTTTTATTATAAATACCGGCTGTGCCTCTTGTGAAGATGTGATTAATTTGATAAACCTTATAAAAGATATAGTATTAACAAAGTATGGAGTTTTGTTAGAACGTGAAGTGAGAATTATTGGAAACATTAACTAAAAGGTGATGAATTATGGAATTTTTAATCGTTACAGGTTTGTCTGGTGCAGGAAAGGCAAGTGCGCTACATACTCTTGAAGATATAGGATTTTATTGTGTGGACAATATACCAATAGAATTAATTCCTCCTTTTTATGATTTATGTATGAGATCTAGTGATAAATCTATGCAGAAGGTTGCTATAGTTATAGACGTAAGAGGAGAAATGCCGTTTGAAAATGTTTTTGATGTTCTAGATAAGTTGAAAGAAAATAACAAAAAATACAAAGTGCTTTTTATTGATGCTAGAGACGATATTTTGATTAGACGTTTTCGAGAAACAAGAAGGAAACATCCTCTTTTAGAAAACTTTAATGGTTCTATGATTAATGCTGTGAAATTTGAACGTAGTATTTTAAAACAGGTCAGAAATAGAGCTGATTACTTAGTTGACACCTCTTTTTTGTCTGTATCTCAGTTAAAAGAAAGAATTACTAATTTATTTTTAGAAAATTCATCAAGCTCGTTAATTATAACTTGTATGTCATTTGGGTTTAAGTATGGCATACCTACTGAATCAGATTTAGTCTTTGATGTTAGATGTTTAAAAAATCCATATTATATAGATGAATTACGCGATCTTACAGGACTTGATGAAGCTGTTGACCGTTATGTAAGGAAATGGGATGAGACTAAGGGGTTTATAAATAGGCTATTGCCTTTAATAGACTATTCTTTACCTTTGTATCGCAATGAAGGAAAAAGTCAGTTAGTTATATCAATAGGCTGTACTGGAGGTAAACATCGGTCTGTAACTATGGTTCAACTTTTATATGATCATCTGTTAAAAAAAGGCTTTCATGCTGGTGTAAATCATAGAGATATAACAAAGAGATAGGGGAAAAAAGTTTTTTTAGCTTATGATTTGAAAAGAGGAAAGTTTTATGACGTTTTCTAGTCAAGTGAAAGATGAATTATGTAGAATACGAAATGAAGGTTCTTTGTTTGAATTATGTGAACTTTACGGCATTTTATTGTTTTCTAAAAGCTTTAAAAAAGAAAATATATCCGTTTTTACTGAAAACCAACAGGTGGCAAGGTTTATAGAAGAGCTTATTATAAAAAATTTTGGCTTTATTTTAGATATTATAGTTTCTGATAGAAGGATAAAAAAGCATAATTTCCTTATAAAAATCGTTTGCTCTAAGGATAGAGAATTTATATTAAATAAGTTTGGGCATAATGCTAAGGACTTAAATTTAACGATAAATAAGAAATACATAACTGAACCTATTGATTTAAGATCTGTATTTTTGAGAGGAGTTTTTCTTTCTTGTGGTACAATATCTAATCCTAATAAGGATTATCATATAGAGTTTTGTGTACAATATATGAACTTAGCAAAGTGCCTTATTGAATTAATTGAATCTATAGTTGAATTAAGAGTAACGCCATGCTTAGTTAATAGAAGAGGTAAATTTATAGTTTATATTAAGGGAAGCGAGAGCATAACTGATTTTTTGACCTACATTGGTGCTACTTCTTCGGCTATGGATGTAATACAAATAAAAATGATTAAAGAAGTGAGAAATTACGTTAACAGGACTACAAATTTTGAAACAGCAAACCTTAAAAAAACAACATCTGCAGCTGCAACTCAAATACAGGCTATTAATTTATTAAAAAAGTCGGGCGCTTTTAATAGTTTGGATGAAGATTTGAAGGAATTAGCTGAATTAAGATTGCATAATCCAGATATGTCTCTGAAGACCTTAGGAGAAAATTTGTCATATCCTCTTAGCCGTTCTGGAGTGAATCATAAGTTAAAAAAAATAATTTCTTATGCAAATTATAAAGAAGGATGATTAAATATTTAATCATCCTTCTTTATTAATAAGCTATTTGATTGATTTGTTTTTATATTTTTATTAGAACAACACTGAATACAATTTTTATACAAGATAAAGCATTAACTTTTTTATTAATACGTATTTGACAATAACCGCATATTCGTTATAATAAAGTCTTTAATATATGAGTTACTTCTAAACTATTTATATATTCCTCTCATCAAGCATCTCACAAATTTGCTGGTTATAATTCAATGATGTTTTAATTAGCTTCAACCTCAATATGTTTCCTCCTAAATTTTTGAATATAAAGACTAAGCATTTGGTATACTTTTAATTGTATAAATTTAGTCAAAATTATCTTCAATAATTTATAGATAACTTTTGACTTATAAACATTTTTCAAATGAACTGAATTTTAGTGATTTTAATGAAACTGATTTTGACAGAGTAGTTAGGATAAACGGTATAATCTTTACATAGGTTAATGGTATCTCTGATATCTGTATTTTAGAAGCCTACTAATATTATTTTTATTATTTACAGCTTGGACAAAAAATTGTTGCAAAATATAAATTAAACTTTTATAATTAATTTTTTACCTTCATGTCTTTATTTTTCTAATGTTTGAAAAGAGATACTTTTGTTTGGTACAAAAAATTTTTTTATATCTACACCTTCATGCTTAAGCAACCAGATTTTTTTATCAATACCCCCAGCATAACCGGTCAAGTTACCATTAGAGCCAACAACCCTGTGACATGGGATAATTATAGAAATTGCGTTGTGACCTACAGCACCGCCTATAGCTTGAGGAGACATGTGCTTTCTTCCGTATTTTTCAGCAATTATTTTAGCAATTTTACCATAACTAACTACTTCTCCATAAGGAATATTGCAAAGAAACTCCCATACTAACTGACGAAATTCACTACCTACTGGCGCGAGTTTTAATTCTGAAATTTCTGGCTTTTCTCCAGTAAAGTAAAGGTTAAGCCATTTTTTTACCTGTTCTAAAACAGGGCAGTTTTCCTGTTTTATCTCTTCATCTTTTATAGAGCTAAAAAAATATTTTTGATTTTCAATCCAGAGTCCCACAAGAGCTTCGTTCTTTGCTGCAAGTAAAATTTGCCCTATTGGAGAATTATAATATGATGTATGAACCATCAATTTTCCCTCACTTTTTAACAATGACATATATACTTTTTTATCAACTTGTTTTTTTTACGCCTAATTACTTTAATAAAAACTACGATAATTAGTTTATACTCGTACAAGTTATCCTGAATAATTATTGATTTAATTATTGAATGTTTACTTAATTGATAACAATTCTTCAAAATTTTATTAAGAGTTAGTCTTCTTATACTAAAATTGATATATCTTTTAGATTTTTACTTAGGTCGTATTGTTTTATAACAACTTTAAAATATTTATAAAATGTGATTTTTTTCTTATCTATAAAATAGATTTTTTCTCATTTTTATTTCTCAGTTTATAACCCAATTGCTTTAAAAGTTTCATATCTGTTTTGAATGTAATTCCAGCTGTAGTCAACATATCTCCAGAAATAGTGGCATTTGCTCCGGACTGAAAGCAACTTTTTCCTTTATCTGAGAGCAAACTTCGCCCTCCCGCCAGTCGTATGTAAGCATCTGGAAGTATAAAACGATATACTGCTATAATCCTGCACATATCCTCTATAGTTAGCGTTTTTTTATTCTCAAAAGGTGTACCGGGAATAGGATTAAGTATATTTATAGGCACGCTTTTAATTCCTAGATCTCGTATGAAAAGAGCCATATCAATACGATCTTCTGGCGTTTCCCCGAGTCCCATAATTCCGCCACTGCATACTGAAAGCCCTGCGGATTGAGCAGCTCGAATTGATTTCACTTTATCATCGAAGCTATGTGTAGTGCATACATTAGGAAAATTATTATAGGAAGTTTCTAAATTGTTGTGAACTCGTGTTACCCCAGCATTTTTAAGCTTTTTATACTGGTTTTCATTCAAAAGTCCGAATGAAGTGCAGACGGAGATACCGATGTCTTTTCTAATTTTCTGTATAGCTTCACACATTTTTTCTATTTCATTATCAGAGAGTCTCTTTCCAGAAGTAACTATAGAACAACGTCTTATTCCAAGCTTATTATTTAATTTTGCCTGTGCTACAATCTTGTTTGTTGATAGTAGTGGATATGATTTCGAACTAGTATGATTATGATTAGACTGTGCGCAAAAGCTACAGTCTTCAGAGCAATGTCCACTTTTACTATTAATAATTGCGCAGATGTCAAAACTGTTAGAACAGAAATGCTTTCTTATCTCGTTTGCTTTCCTATGCAGTTTATCAGAAGGTTGATTATATAACCATACTGCCTCATCCCTTGTGATTTTTTTCCCTTTAATAATTTCCATAAATAATTTTTCGATGTTCATAATATTCTTATAACCTTTCTTTTTTTACAATAGAATTAGCAATTTTCTACTAGTGACTTCTATGAGGTAAAAAGCATATTACAAGGTTGACTAAAGTGAAAAAATAAAGAAACGACGATCAAAATCAAGCAATGACCAATTTTATATAAACACAAGCTGAAATGTCTCTTTTTTCCATATAAGCATAGGTGTTGCTTGTATGGGCAATTCTATTATGCATTAAATGACCTTACTTGTATTTATATTTTAATAATAGTTTGCGTTACTATAATACCACAAATATAACACATAGTTTTGTGTTTTTTATTTTTACGTCTGAAGTTCTATACTCTTAGTTTTTTGAAAGCCTGATGCTGATTTCCCCGGAGAAAAGCCTCTCTATTGTACCGTCTTCGTATCTGACAATCAAATAGCAGTCTTCATCTATATCCATTGCAAACGCTTTTTTCTTCTCATTTAAAGATAAGATAGATATTTCTTTACCAATAACAAGACTCTTCTCGCGGTATTTTTTTGTATAATCAGTTTTTTTTATTTCCTTATAGTAATTCATAAAAAAATTTAAAAATTCAGCACATAAACGGTTCTTGCCATCTTTCTGCCGTTTACTAAAAATTGAGCCTGCGATGTTTTCAAGTTCTTTAGGGAAACCATCAATAGGTTGATAAACATTAATACCAATTCCAAGTATTATATAATCTAAGGTCCCATTCTCTATACTTAGGGAAGCTTCTGTAAGAATTCCACAGACTTTTTTCCCTTTTATATAGACATCATTGACCCATTTAATTTCTGGATTCTCATCTGAAACTTTTTCAATCGCCTCACATGCAGCAACAGCGGCCATGGTTGTAATTTTTATAGCTTGATTGGAATCAACTCCCTTAGGACGCAACAAGAGGCTCATATAGATACCTGTATCTGAGGGAGAATAAAATTCACGTCCGAATCTTCCTCTTCCTTCAGTCTGAGCATTTGCAACGACTACATATTCTTCCTCATTACTAGCTTTCTCACGTAGGAAGGTATTTGTAGACTTTACCTTAGAAAGAACATTCAGCTTCATATTATTGCAAGTTGAATTCAAATATTTTTTTATTCCTTGTACTGATAAAATATCTGTATTTATAGAGAGACTGTATCCTTTGTTTTGAATGGCATCTATTTTGTACCCATCTCTACGTAATCTGTTTACTGCCTTCCAAACAGAAGTTCTAGAGACAGAGAGCTTTTCAGCAATTTCTTCGCCTGAAATATATAATCCTTTATTCTCTTCAAAAAGGGAGAGAAGTCTTTCTTTTGTACTCAAGATTTTCACCTCTGATGAAAAAATAACACAATGCGGTATAAATGTCAACTGAATTATTTTAAATGGGTTACATTTATTTTAACAATTTAGCTTCTGCTAAAGCTTGGAACATATCGCAATATTTTTCAAAACCGTCATTACCGATAATATAAATGTTTGGCATATATGCAAGTCTCTTTGCAGAATAAGAAATACGCTCTATGCCATTATCAAAAACTGTGTGATTACATAGCCCTACATCTACATGTTTTTCTTTAGCTTTCTGACGAAAATATTCAAGAGAAGTAAGGAACTGCTTTACTCCATCTGCTGTTCCCAACGGTGGGGTTGCTCCACCAAAAAGAGCTGCCATATGCTTAGTACCGTTTTCAGTAACTGGAAAAATATAGCTTAGGCATCCTGGGGTATGACCAGGTGTACCATAAACGTAAATATCCTTGTTCCTACATGTAATTGTATCTCCATCTTGTATATAGCAGTTGATATCAAAGTCCTTCCATGTGTCGGGTAGGTTAGGTTTAGTGGGATGTTCCTTCCAAAATATATCATCGATCCTTGAAAGGTAAGTCTTAGCTCCGTGTTTTTCAACGAACCATCTCCCACATCCTGTATGATCGCAATGACCATGTGTCAAAACAAGTTTGTTAATATTATCTGGGTTCCATCCAACTGATTGAATTGCATTTATAATAGCATCATATACAGCTTTATCTGGCCAGATAGCATCAAAGACAACCAATCCGTCTGAAGTTTTCCATACAAAACAATTTGTCTCTTTTTGTGCTATGATCAGCAGATCATCAAAAATCTGTGAATAGACAAAAAAATTCATATCTTCCATATTCTTAATCATTTCAGATGATAGCATTGGTATTTTTCTCAATTCCATATTTGTATTGTCCCTCCTTTTGAATTTTACGGAATGCATTCAGCATAGCATTTATTTTAATATTCAATGTAACTTTCTTATGTTTTTTTGATGATAAAATATAAAACCTAAATTTGAAATACAACTATATAAACAACTGAATTTCGAATGAATTTCGGAGAAATGTTTTATCTTCTCAAGATGGCGGTATATTTACAGTATGAAATTGGGGCAAATTACTGAACCTGGTGATATTTATATAGATTAGCCGATTAGACCTTGACATTGATACAACCACCTCAACATAGTACGAGAAGATAGGGGGTACGGCTTTATCCTACTTTGCCGACGTTTCTGTTGTGAAAATATGTACACTAGCAAACTGAGGTTTATTTTAAGATTGGCATTTATGTAATTTTTTGTAAGTAAATCATATCAACCAATTGGAGTCCATGTTCATCATATATTGGAAGCTTATAATTGTCCGTGAAAAAATTTTTTATACTATGAGAACGTACGAATCCGCACTTCTCACAAAAAGGGATTGTAGATGTACTATCCCCTATTCCAACTTGCAAAATAGAATACTGTCCTCTATATTTTATGGAAATAAAGTCAATCATAGCCTTTTCATAGCCCTTGCCTTGATAATCTGGAATAGTGGCAATATTCTTTATTTCGAGAATGCCATTTCCCTCGTCTGTTACTAAACATTCGCATTTTATTCCGTCATCATCTAACACATACATTTAACCTCTATTAATATATCGCTCTATCATATCTTCCTGTTCATCTGACAACAGTAACAAAGAAATTGTTTTTTATTTTCTTTAATTTCTTTTATTTTCATGTCCGTATTCCCACTAGATTTCGATTTATCGTTGCACAACAATGGTCAGTATAGCTAAATGGCTATTTCCTATATTTATAATACTATGTTTTGAACATTTTTACAAATATGATAAATTCTCTGATTAAGAAATTCTTTTTTTCATCACAAATAACTTTACAGGTACCGAAAAAAATATAATTAACATCATCACTTGTTGGGTGTCTATGCATTACAATAGAACCATTGGTATAAATGTAGTTAGACAGGATTTTTTGATGGCAAATTTGATATCAGAAAGACTTACTCTGATGCTTGAGGTAAACATAAGATCTATACTTTTTTAATAATCAGTCAATTGCCAGTGACATTAGCACCACACACTCCACATGCTCTGTTCTTGGAAACATGTCAACAGGTGTTACTTCCTGAGTTATATATCTATAATTATTAAATATTTTTAGATCCCTTGCTAGTGTTGCAGGGTCACATGAAACATATACAATTCTCTTAGGTGCCATATGTACGATTGTTTCTATAAGATCCTGTGAACATCCTTTACGTGGAGGATCAATTATAATTACATCTGGTAAGTTTTTATTTTTATACAAGGTTTTTGCTGCTTTGGAGGCATCTGAGCATATAAATTCAGCATTTGTTATATTATTTTGTTTAGCATTTTGTATGGCATTGTTTACTGCAGAGTCAACGATTTCGATACCAATAAGTTTTTTACACTTATTTGCTATTGTTAATCCAATAGTTCCTGTCCCACAATATAAGTCTAATAATATCTCGTTTTTGCTTAACTTTGAATATTGATCTACTAACTTATAAACTGTTTCTGCCTGGGCTTTATTGACTTGATAGAATGAATGTGCAGAAATATTAAACTCAAGATTGCATAAAGTGTCTGTAATATAATCTCTGCCATATATTATTTTGTCCTTGCTACCCATTATGACGTTAGTGTCACTGGTGTTTATATTAATTATAAAGCTTTTTAATTCTAAAATAGATTCTTTCAGTTTACTAATTAAAAGTTCTTTATTATCAATATCGTTCCCATTAATGACGAGACATACCATTAATTCCTTCCCTCGTTTATTTTGAGCCTCTCTAATATAAAGATGACGAAGAAGCCCTTCCTTCGTTTTTTCATTATATATTGAAGGCTTAGTTTCGTTTAACCATTTGCGAAATATGTGTATAACATTATTAAATATATCTGGCTGTAAAGTACAATTTTGACAGTCTATTATTCTATGACTGTGTTTTGCATAGAAACCTATTTCATACTCTCCGTTTTTGCTTATTCCTATTGGAATCTGTGCTTTATTTCTGTATTTTTCATGTTTTTTAGCTCCTATAATTGGATTCACGATTGACGCATCTAATCCTCCAATACGAGATATTGCGTCTTTTACTTTTTGAGTTTTATATTTAAGCTCGGTTTCATAATTTACATGTCCATATACGCATCCTCCACATTTTAGATGATTAATGCAATGACTTTCTATTCTATCTTTTGATGGCGATATTATTTTATCTATCTTTCCAAAGGCATAATTTTTTTTTACCTTTAAGATTTTAATTTTTAGTTTATCTCCAATAACACTGTTTGGCACAAAAATAACCATATTATTATACTTTCCTATTCCGCTTCCATCTGAAGATATGCTTTCAATAGATAGATCTATAATATCGTTTTTATTTAAGTTCATGTTTTTCACCTCAATTTATATATTAACATTATTTTGCTCTGTATACAAATTAAAAGCACCATTTATATGGTGCTTCTATATTATAAGTGTAAGAACCTACTTTTTATTATTACTCTTAATTATGTAAGAGGAAACTATTAATAAAATCGCACAAACTGTAAAGAACAGTGCAAAATTAAATTCACTATTATTTACAACTAGAGGTCTAGGTGGTTTTTGATTATTTCCGTTAGAATTAATTACATACTCTTCGGGATCAGTTTTATTATTTTTAGTTGGTTTTGGAGTACTGTTTACTGACTTACTTTTAGTGGGATTTTTAGTGGAACTTCTGGTAGATTTTCTACTGGAACTTTTATTATTGGTTTTATCTTTTGCAGCTCTATTAACAGTAACTGTATAAATTTCCTTATATTTTCTATCCGGAGAAGAAACAGTGATTTTTATGTCAGTTGACTTTCCAGCACTATTTAATGTTTTTCTACTAATTTTTACTGTTGCTGTAGGTTCAATCGGAGCAACATTAAAAGAAATTGTATTGATGTAATATGGAACATCAACATAATACTGTAAGATTTCAGTTTTGAATTCTGGCGTAAGTGTAAATCCTACTACACTGAGAGATTTTAATCCACAGTTAAATTTAGGCTTTTCAGATATGGTGATATTAAGTGGTTCTATGTATGGAGAGGAAATTTCGTGAGCATCATAACTTGCAATACCGTCAAATGAGGTAGATATTTTAGTATTTCCGTTTGTAGCGTTAGGTAGCACTTTGAAAGTTAACTCAAATAATTCAGTATCTTTATTTGGTGGAATATCCTTACCAACTGATGATGTAAGATATATTACATTTAATGTGTTTCCGGATAGGTTAGTCTTAAAATCATTTGTACCAATTTCTGAGTTAAGACGTTTGTAAAGGAATTTATTTGTATCAAAGGTAACTTTAACACGGAAAGTTGCAATGTTTATTGGAACGTCTGATTTTAAATTGAAGCTAATAGACATTTCATCATTTTTAATGACTGTTTCAGATTTACTTACAACTTCTATTGAGATATTTGGGTCAGAATAACATGAATAACTATTTAGCAATATTAGTGACAATAGAAATACCATTAAATTAAACTTAATTTTCATAAATATTTTTCCTTTAATTAAATTTTGTTTTTATAATTATAGCATAATTTTACAAAAAAACAAATTTTTTTCTTAATTTTATGTTATCAATTGACTTTTAGTATTTTTTTTGATATAATATACTAAAAATCAAAAACATATTATGGATATGTATGATTATTATATAAACAAGGGGTGATGCTTTGAAAATTTGAAAATTTAATTTTATGGGAGGAGATCATCTGAAAAAATTTATATTATTATTATTAAATGTAGCATTGGGAATGAATCTTTGTTTTTGTACATGCAATGCTTCGAGTGTGGACTATGACTATAACACAACAAAGATCTCTAAGTATGTTGATACTAAGGACTTATCTATTAAGAAAGCTTTTAAGAAAATAAAAAAATTAGGGAAAAAAATACATATAAAAGTTTTAAAGGGCGTATGTGAAGTTATAAGTAGAGTCGATCCTTCAACTGAAAACAAAATCAATAAAGTATTAAGACCGATTTTGAATGATATGTGCGGGTTTGTATATGATCCTGAAAAAGACATATATTATACAAGGGAAGATTCTTTCCAAAAGTATTTTGGATTTGGTGACTTTTTTGATGAGTGCAGTCCTGCATTAGGAATGAATATAGACGAATTACCAATAGTGTTTAGATATAAAAATGGGAACAACCCAGAACAAGAATGGTTAATAGAACTTTGGAAAGGACAGTATGCTTCCGGACTTTCAACAGGGGCTGAAATAGGTATATATAATAGAGTAGTAGAAGATGATATGATAGAATATAAAAAGGGAAAGAAAAATTATATTGTCTTTTTTGAAAGTGCTAAAGGAAAAGACAAAATGCATCTATCGTACACTTTATATGGTAAAGACGGAAAATTTATATTAGATGGTAATTCGTCTGAGTACCCTAAACCATTAGGTGAGGATCAAGATAAAGATTGGTGGCTTTTAAGAATTAAGTTTGGAGAATATAACGATAAGAAAGACTTAAAAATGGATGCTGAGATTGAATTTTTAGATGAAGAGATGGCAAAAGAGTTTACAAGGGCAGTAAAGGAACAATATTCAGAAGAAATCAAACAAATAGAAAGAAATGGTAGCATAGTAAAATTTTATTGGGGAAAATAAATTAATAGGAATTAATAAAAGTAAGGAGTGTTTGCTATGTATGAAAAACTAGGAATTTTAGTTAAAGAAGAGATAGAAAAGAACCCGGAATTTCTTGAGAAATTAGGAAATGATCCTAATTTGGCAATAAGAGGTTTGATAGGTGACGAATACCCGGGACTTAATTTTAAAATTTCGGATGAAGGGGAAATTATAGCTTATAACCCAAATGATAACAAAAAAGAAAACTTGTCTGACGAAGAACTTGATGAAGTTACAGGTGGTGTATCACAAGTTGCAAAGGGTGGTATTGCAATTTTATCTTTAGTAACTATGGGCCTTTCAACAGCTCCTGCTGTTTTTGCTTCTGGTAATGTTGATACAATGTCTCCAACGACTTCAATAAGTACGACAGTAAAGTCCAAAAGTAATTCAATAAGATCTCGTTTTGGTTTTCTTAAGAGAGAGGACCAAGGAGAAAAAAATATTGGGAAATCTATAATAAGTAAGTTTGCAGGAACTGTAGGGAAAGTAGGGGCAGAAGTAATAAGTATAGCTGGTACTGACGCCCAGCAAAAGGTAAATGATAAATTAAAGTTTCTTATAAATGATGCTGGAGGTTTTGTTTACGACAAAGAAAAAAATGTTTATCATACAAGAGAAGATGCTTTACAAAAATATTTTGGTTTTGGAGATGTTTATGATGAGTTAGGTCCCTTAGGTGGAATGAACATAGATGAAGCTCCTATTGTTTTTAGAGCTAAGGATGCTAATGGTAAAGAGACTGAGTGGCTAGTAGAACTTTGGAAAGGACAATATGGAGGCGGAACTGCTAGTGGAGGAGAAATAGGCATATATAATAGAGAAGTTACTGATGGAATGAGAGAGTATAAAGTAGGAGAAAAAAATTATAAAATTTTGTTTAAGAGTGCTACTGGTGCAAATAAAATGCGTATGTCTTATACATTATACGACAAAAATACAAATAAAGAAATATTTAGTAGAAATTCTAGTGAATATGAAAAACCTGCAGGTGAAGAACAGGATAAAGACTGGTGGCTTTTGGGAATACGTGTTGGTGAACACCATAATAAAGAAGATATGAAAATGCGTGCAACTATTGAATTTTTAGATGAAGATATGGCACAAGCATTTAAGGAAGCAGCACAAAAACAAGGTGGTGGAAAGATTAGTGACATTCAAGTATCAGGATCACAAGTTTCTCTAATGTGGGGAGCTTAATTCTAAACTTTATATAAAAAATCCTCGGAGACCCGAGGATTTTAATTTTTTATATCTAGTAGTTTTACTGAGGCTCTGGTGGTAGATCATTATCATTTCTATTTAAGTATACACTTTGAATTAAACCTACACCTAAATATAAGCATGCAGAAGATGATCCCCCAGCACTGAAAAAAGGAAGAGTTACACCCATTACAGGAAGTAAGCTAAGACACATCCCTAAATTGAATATGGCTTGTGATGCTACCATACCGAAAAATCCAAAACACATGCATGTACCTAACATATCAGATGATAAATGTGCTATTCTAAGTGTTCTTAGTAACATTAATAATAGCAAGAGCAAGACTATCATACAACCAATAAACCCTAATTCTTCGCCTGCTACAGAAAATATAAAGTCGCTTTCTTGTATTGGCACAGAATTAAGACCAACTCGAGGCCCATGAAAAAGTCCTTGTCCAAAAATTTTACCGGACCCTATTGATATTTTCCCTTGTATTTGCTGGTATCCTGTATCAAGAGGATCGGCTTCTGGGTTCATTTGGTTTATAATGCGCTGCTTTTGATATTCTTCAAATACATAATTCCATAAAATTGGTATTGATAATATTGTAAGGGCAAGTATTATTAAAAAGTACCTTAACTGAATTCCAGCTGCAATAGACATAGATAAAAACATGAAAAAAAATATAATTGCAGCTCCATCATCACCCTGTATATGAGTAAGCCCCATTGGAACTAATGCGTGTACACCTAGCAGTGCAATGTTTAAAAACGATTTTAGCTTATCATTTTCTTTTAGGTAAGAGAGATGTTTTGAAAATGTTATAATAAATCCTATCTTTGCAAGCTCTGATGGCTGAAATGAAATGCCTCCAGGAAGTTTTAACCATGCCCTCGCGTTTACACCCGCATTTCCAACGACTGCTTTACCAAATACTAATGTACAAAGTATTAGAAATATACATATTGCTGCTACAAGGTACCACCTTTTAGCTAGATTTCTATAGTCTGCCTTTATCATAAAAAGTGCTCCAAGATAACCTAAGACTTGAGCTATAAGCTGTGTTCTAAAGTAATCAAAATTGGAAGTTCTAGATACACTCAAAAGAAGTAGTAGAGAGAACATGGATATAGAAAGAGAAATTACCCAAAAAATTATATCAGTTTTTTGAGACTTATCATTTTTTAATTTACTAAAGTATTTTGTCATAAATTTACCTCCGTCTAAAACATTATATTATTATTGAAGGAGAAGTTCAAGTAAAATACTTTTATACAAAAAATAAATATGTTATAATCTTTATAAAATTTTAAGAGGGTGAAAAGTTATGCTAACTGATATAGAAATAGCACAAAACGTGAAAATGAGGCTGATAAAAGATGTTGCTAAGGATTTAAGTATAAACGAGGAAGAATTGGAGTTTTACGGAAAGTATAAAGCTAAGCTTAGTGACTCTCTTTTTAAAAGACTTAAGGAAAATAATGACGGAAAGCTAATACTTGTGACTGCTATAAATCCAACACCAGCAGGAGAGGGAAAAACTACTACTACCATTGGCCTTGGACAAGCTATGAAGATAATAGGAAAGAAAGCTATAGTAGCTCTTCGTGAACCTTCTTTAGGTCCTGTATTTGGAGTAAAGGGGGGTGCTGCTGGAGGGGGATATGCTCAAGTTGTACCTATGGAAGACATAAACCTTCACTTTACAGGAGATATGCATGCTATTACTTCTGCTAATAATCTACTTTGTGCTTTGCTTGATAATCATATTCAACAAGGTAATTTTTTGAATATTGACCAAAGAAAAGTATTAATAAAAAGATGTTTAGATATAAATGATAGAGCACTTAGAAATGTAATTGTTGGGCTTGGTGGTAGGATTAATGGTGTTCCTCGTGAGGATGGATTTATAATTACAGTTGCAAGTGAAGTAATGGCTATTTTGTGTCTGGCTATTGATATGGAAGATTTAAAAAGAAGACTTGGAGACATTTTAATTGCTTATACTTTTGATAATACTCCAATTTATGCTAGAGACATAAACGCTGATGGGGCAATGGCTGCTTTACTTAAAGATGCTTTTATGCCAAACCTAATACAAACGTTGGAAGGGACTCCTGCTATAATGCATGGTGGCCCATTTGCAAATATTGCACATGGATGCAACTCTATAAGAGCGACTAAACTTGCCCTAAAACTTAGTGATTATTGTATAACTGAAGCAGGATTTGGTTCTGACCTTGGAGCGGAAAAGTTTTTTGATATAAAATGTCGTTTTGCAAATTTTAGTCCTTCGGCAGTTGTAATTGTGGCTACTACAAGAGCATTAAAATATAATGGTGGAGTTGAAAAAAACAATTTAAAAAATGAGAATATGGACGCGTTAAAGCTGGGAATTAAAAATCTTGAAAGACATATATTAAATATGAAAAAGTATAATATACCTGTTGTTGTTGCTATAAATAAATTTGACGGGGATGCATCTTTAGAAATTAGTTTTATAAAAAAATATTGTGAAAATATGGGCGTTTATGCAGCTGTTTCTGATGTATTTTCTAAAGGTGGTCAAGGTGGCATAGAACTTGCACATGTTGTTTGCAAAGCCTGTGAAGAAAAGTCTAATTTTAAATTTCTTTATGATATTGATTTATCTATTAAAGAAAAGATAGAAAAAATTGCTAGAGAAATATATGGGGCAAATGGAGTAGTATATACAAATAAAGCTAATAAGGCTATAGAAGAAATTGGTAAAATAGGCGGAGATAAATTACCAGTTTGCATTGCAAAAACCCAATATTCTTTTTCTGATAATCCTACACTTTTGGGTGCTCCAGAAGACTTTAGTCTAAATGTAAAAGATGTTAAAATTTCAAATGGAGCTGGGTTTATAATTGCTTTAACGGGAGATATAATGACAATGCCAGGTTTACCAAAGGAACCTGCAGCAAATAAAATTGATGTTGCATTTGATGGTGTTATATCAGGTCTTTTTTGAAAAATAGATTTGAATTTTTAGGGTAGGTGAATTGGTTGGAAATAATAAGCTTATCATGTAAAGAGACAGAAATGATAGGGAAAAAACTGGCTGGTAATTTAAGTGGAACAGAGGTAATTGCATTGTTTGGAAACCTTGGTGCTGGAAAAACTTCACTAGTTCGAGGAATTGCGTTAGGCCTTAATTCAGAGGATGATGTTACAAGCCCCACTTTTTCTATAGTTAATGAGTATATGGGCAAGTATCCAATTTACCATTTTGATATGTATAGAATAAATACTTATGAAGACCTTTATTCAACTGGTTATTTTGATTATCTTGATAATGGGATACTTATAATTGAATGGAGCGAAAACATAGAGGCAATTTTACCTGAAGATGCTATTAAGATTTTTATAAGATATGGTAAAGGTGAATCTGAAAGAATATTAAGGTTTGAGGGGATAGATGAAATATGAAAATATTAGGAGTTGATTCTTCTGCAAAGTCTGCATCCATTGCATTAATAGAAGATGGAGAGATATTGAGTGAATTTTTTATTAATGTTGGTCTAACACATAGCCAGACTTTGGCACCTATGGTAAAAAATGTTCTTGATAATACAAATACAAATTTAAAGGACTTAGGTCTTTTTGCAGTTTCTTTTGGACCAGGGTCTTTTACTGGCATAAGGATAGGTGTATCATTAGTAAAAGGGATGGCTATGCCGTTTGATACGCCATGTATTGGAGTATCAACTCTTTATTCTATGGCATTTAATTTACTTAATGAAAATGCTGTAGTTTGTGCGGTAATGGATGCACGTTGTAACCAAGTTTATAATGCTATATTTGATATAAAAGATGGAAAAATTCAAAGGTTAACTAAAGATAGAGCTATTTCTATAGTAGATTTATACAAAGAACTTAAATTTTTTCAAAAAAAAGTAATTTTTGTTGGAGATGGAGCAGAATTATGCTATAATAAAAAAAATGACTATAATTTAAATGCTTATATAGCTCCCAAAAGTTTAAGATTACAAAGAGCTAGTAGTGTTGCTTTTGCTGGATATAATGTTGTGGTTAAAAATGGTGCTATTGGTGCTGATAGTTTAATTCCTTTTTATTTAAGGCCGTCTCAAGCAGAACGTGAGTTAAAATTAAAATCTAATAAATAATGTACTTTGGAGGTTTTTATGATAGCTATTGGTTGTGACCATGGAGGATTTGAAATTAAGGAGGCTATAAAGGATTATCTTAATAATGAAGGATTAGAGTATAGAGACTTTGGCACTTATAATACTGACTGTGTGGACTATCCAGTTTTTGCATACAAGGTAGCCAAATCAGTTGCTAGTGGTGAGTGTGAAAGGGGCATACTTTGTTGCGGGACTGGTATAGGTGTTAGTATAGCAGCAAATAAGATAAAGGGAATAAGAGCTGCAGTTTGTTCAGATGAATTTAGTGCTGAAATGACAAGACGGCACAATGATGCTAACGTTTTATGTCTAGGAGGAAGAACTCTTGATAAGAAAAAAGCTACTTTATTAGCAAGTGTATTTCTTAATACTCCATTTGACTCAGGACGACACAAAGTAAGAGTAGAACAAATATTAAAGATAGAGGATGGAACTTTTAAAGTTGACCTTTAACTATCTTAAAAAGCTCTATTTGCTTTAAATAACATTTATTTAAAGAATTATATAATAAAAAGGTTGTGAAAATATGAAGAGTAAAATTTTTGTTATGGACCATCCACTTATACAGCATAAAATATCATTACTTAGAGATAAGGGAACAGGATCTAAAGAATTTCGTGAATTAACTAGTGAAATAGCTATGCTTATGTGCTATGAAGCGACACGTGATTTACCTTTGAAAGAAGTTGAGGTAGAGACACCTGTAGCAGTAGCAAAGACTAAAGTTTTATCCGGTAGAAAGTTAGCCTTTATTCCTATTTTGAGAGCAGGAATGGGAATGGTCGATGGAGTTACAGCTTTGATTCCAGCAGCCAAGGTTGGTCATATTGGTCTTTATAGGGATCCAAATACTTTAAAACCAGTTGAATATTTTAGCAAGTTACCAACGGATATTGCAGAAAGAGATGTAATAATATTAGATCCAATGCTTGCAACAGGTGGAACAGCTGTAGATGCTGTTGAAATGATAAAGAAGAATAAACCTAAGAGCATTAAGTTTATGTGTATAATTGCAGCACCTGAGGGAATAAATGCTTTATCAAAGGTTCATCCCGATGTTCCAATTTACTGTGCTGCTATGGATAAAAGTTTAAATGATCATGGGTACATTGTTCCTGGTCTTGGAGACGCAGGGGATAGGATTTTTGGTACAAAATAATAACGTAAGAGGGTAAATGATGGAGGAAACTATAGGCTTGAGAACTACTTTTGAAAAAAAGCGTTGTGTATTTGCTTATGGTATGAATTTTTATAAATTATTTTGGGTTTATTTAATTAGTTCTTTTCTTGGAGTAATATTAGAAACGTTATGGTGTTTAATTATTCAACATAAACTTGAGTTTAGATGGGGAGTAATATATGGCCCATTTAATGCCGTATATGGATTTGGTGCGGTTATAATGACTTTATGTCTTAATAAAATATCTTTTTTAAGAGATCTTTGGATATTTATAATCTGTATGTTTATAGGAGGAGCATTCGAGTATATTTGTAGTGTTTTTCAAGAAGCTGTACTTAATACGGTTTCTTGGGATTATAGTGGCGAGATTGGTAGTTTCGGTGGGCGAACAAGTTTGCTGTTTGCTTTCTTTTGGGGACTGTTAGGGCTTTTATGGGTAAAAGATATATATCCCCGATTATCTCAGTTAATAGAAAAAATACCTATGAAAACAGGTAAAATATTAACGTGGATACTTTTTATATATATGATTTTTAATCTTTTAATATCAGAGGCTGCTTTAATACGACAAAGGCAAAGAAATCAAGGAGTAACTGCTTCAAACTCTATAGAACGTTTTTTAGATGAGAACTATAGTGACGAATTTTTAATGATTATGTATCCTAATGCGATGAATGTAGAGAATAAATAACAGAATGATTTTGGCGGCATTTTGTCGCCATTGTTTTTGGATTTTTAACGTTAGGAGGTATATCTTATTATTAGTAACAAGAAGGTTATAGTTGTAGGAGCAGGAGCATCTGGAATGATGGCAGCTTTTGCATGTGCTAAAAGTAAAGCAGATGTAACGTTAATCGAGAAAAACGATATTTGTGGTAAAAAATTAAGAATAACAGGTAAAGGGCGCTGTAATATCACTAATAAATGTGATTGTCAAGAATTTATAAATAATGTACCAACTAATGGACGATTCTTGTATGGTGCGTTTACAAGATTTACTTCTAGTGATACAATTAGTTTTTTTGAAGACTATGGATTAGAAGTTAATGTGGAACGCGGCAATAGAGTTTTTCCTAAGTCAAATAAGGCAATAGACGTGGTTAATACTATGAAATTAGCTTTAAAAGATGTTGGATGCAAAATAAGAAAGGCAACAGCTAAGGAATTAATAATTGAGAGAGGAATTTGCAAAGGAGTAAAATTAGTATCAGGTAAGGAGCTTTTTTGTGATGCTGTCATATTAGCTACGGGTGGTAAATCTTATCCAAAAACAGGCTCTACTGGGGACGGATATGATATGGCCAGAAAATGTGGTCATACTATAGTTCCTCTAAGACCATCGCTTATTCCTTTAGTGGCGTATGAGCATTGGTGCAAGGAGCTTCAAGGATTATCTCTTAAAAATGTTTCTTTGAAACTTTTTGATAATACAACATTGAATTTAGTTTATAAAGACTTTGGGGAAATGATTTTTACTCACTTTGGAATATCTGGTCCTATTGTTTTAAGTGCAAGTGCACATATGGTAGATTTTGATTCTAAAAGATATTATGTGCTTATTGACCTTAAACCCGCTTTGACTTTAGAGCAACTTGATAAAAGAATAATTAAAGACTTTGAAAAATATAAAAATAAAGACTATATTAATTCACTAAATGATCTTCTACCAAAAAAAATTATACCTGTTATTGTAAAGCTATCTGGGATTCTACCTAATACAAAGTGCCATGATATTACTAAAGAAATGAGATTAAAGCTTGCAAATATAATAAAAAGCTTAAGAATTAATATAAAATATTTTAGGCCAATAGATGAAGCAATTATAACTTCTGGTGGAATAAGGGTTTCAGAGATAGATCCGAAAACTATGGAATCAAAATTGATAAGAAACTTATATTTTGCAGGCGAATTAATAGATGTTGATGCTTATACTGGAGGATATAATCTACAAATAGCTTTTTCAACGGGAGCATTGGCAGGTTATAGTGCTTCAAATTTAGGAGATGAGTAACTTTATGATTTCTATTGCAATAGATGGACCAGCCGGGGCAGGCAAAAGTACAATAGCAAAGGAAATTTCAAAAATATTGGGGTTTGTATATGTAGATACAGGTGCCTTATATAGAGCTATAGGTCTTTATATTGAAAGACATAATATAGAAGATCGGGAAATAAAAAAAGAACTTTCAAAGGTGAAAATAGACTTAGATTTTAAAAAAGATGGACAGCATGTACTTTTATGTGGAGAAGACGTTTCTAAACTTATTAGAACTCCAAAAATTTCTATGATAGCTTCGCGAATTTCAGCCTTTAAGTGTGTAAGAGACTTTTTATTGAAGCTTCAAAGGGATTTTGCAGAGAACAATAATGTGGTAATGGATGGAAGGGATATTGGAACAGTTGTATTACCAGATGCAGAAATTAAAATATTTCTTACGGCTTCTGCTGCGATACGAGCTGAGAGAAGATACAATGAACTTAGAGCTAAAAATATTTATTGTAGTTATGACGAAGTACTAAATGATATTATAAAACGCGACAATGATGATTCTAGTAGGGAAATAGCTCCACTTAAGCCAGCTAGATCTGCTATAATTATAGATACTAGTAATATGTCTTTGCAAGAATCTATAAAATTTTTATTGAAAGTTGTAAAATCTAAGTTTGATAGAGGGAGTGATCTCTATGAAAGCAAGTAAACTTTATATAGTTTTAAGAGATATACTTAAACCAATTCTTAAAATTATTTATAGAATTGAAGTTGAGGGTGCTGAAAATATACCAAAGTCTGGTGGTTATATTTTGTGTTCAAATCATACCTCCAATATAGATCCAATAATACTAGCAACAAGTGTACATAGACCTATATTTTTTATGGCAAAAGCTGAACTTTTTAAGAATAAATTATTATCTAAATTTTTTCTTAAATTGGGAGCCTTTCCGGTTAATAGAGGAAAAGGTGACACGACTGCACTTGATAAAGCACAAGACGTTTTAAAGGATCAAGAGTTGCTGGGAATATTTATAGAAGGTACTCGTTCTAAAACTGGTGAACTTTTAAGGCCCAAAACTGGCTGTGCTATAATAGCATTTAAACAAAACTCACCTATGATACCTGTTTGTATATATAATCAAAGGAAAGGTGCAGTAAAACCTTTTCAAAAAACTGTAATTGCGGTGGGAAAACCTTTAACTATAGAAGAACTTGGTATAAAAGAAGAAAGTTCCAAAGAATTTAGAAGAGTAAGCCGGGTTATAATGGATAATATTAGAAGTTTAAATCCTAACTTTTCAAAATGTAATACAAAATGACTATAATAAAAATTTAGTTGCTTTTTTCTTTTAGATAATTTATAATAATCTTATTGAATTTAAATTTCTAAAGCTTTAACTTTAGGAGGTAGTTGTTTGAAGATAGAAGTAGCGTCTCAAGCAGGCTTTTGTTTTGGTGTAAATAGGGCTGTTGAGATGGTATATAGTCTTATTGGTAAAGGTAAAAAGGTTTATACATTAGGTCCTATTATTCATAATTCTGATATGATTGCAAAAATGGAAAATGATGGGGTTATAATTATTAATAAATTAGACGAAGTTGATAATGATGGAGTATTGGTAATAAGATCTCATGGTGTGTCTAGAAGTATAATAGAGACTTTAGATAAATTAAATTTAGACTATATAGATGCAACTTGTCCGTTTGTGAAAAGAATCCATGATATAGTAAGCAAGAACTCGGCTGATAACGTTGTGACTTTAATTGCAGGAGATAAGACACATCCTGAGGTTAAAGGCATAATGAGTTATTGTAAAGGAAAAGTTTATACTTTTAATTATTTGGATGAATTATTGGATATAATAAGTAATAATGAACTATTTAACTCTAAAATTATTGTTGTAGCTCAAACTACATTTAATTTAATAGAATGGAATAGTTGTGTAAATTTAATTAGAAAAGTTTGCCATAGAGTTCTCGTTTTTGACACTATATGTAGTACAACTGAAAAAAGACAAAGTGAGGCGGAAAATTTATCTAAGAAAGTTGACTTAATGATAGTGGTTGGAGGGAAACATAGTTCTAATACAACGAAGCTTTATAATATATGTAAAAAAAATTGTAAAACATATTTTATAGAAAATTCTAATGATATATCAATGAATAAACTAAGAGGTTCGACTTATATAGGAATTACAGCTGGAGCTTCTACACCAGCTATAATTATAGAGGAGGTAAAACAAAAGATGGAAGAAATAATGAAAAAAAATGAAGGTCAGGAAAGTCAAATGGATTTTGAGCAGATGCTTGAAGAATCATTAAAGAATTTGAGTACTGATAATAAGGTAAAAGGAGTGGTAGTTGGGATTACGCCTAGTGAAGTTTATGTAGATATTGGTAGAAAGCATGCTGGATTTATTCCGCTTTCTGAACTTTCCTCAGACCCAAATGCAAAATCTGAGGATATAGTTAAGGTTGGGGATGAGTTAGAGCTTTTAATAATGAAGACTAATGACCAGGATGGGACTATTATGCTCTCTAAGAGAAGAGTTGATGCTGAAAATGGATGGAATAAAATTACTAAGGCTATGGAAAGCAAAGAAGTACTATCAGGTAGGGTTATTGAAATTGTAAAAGGTGGTATAATAGTTAACTCATTGGGCATGAGAATTTTTATACCTGCGTCTTTAGCTACTTTGTCAAGAAAGGATTCTTTGGATGACTTAAAAAATAAGGACGTTCAATTTAGAATTATAGAAGTGGATAAAGGAAGAAAAAAAGCTGTAGGTTCTATTCGTTCTGTTTTGAATGAAAAGAAAAAAGAACTGTTAGATAAGTTCTGGAGTGATATAGAGGTGGGGCAAACTCGCCAAGGGAAAGTAAAATCATTTACTTCTTATGGTGCTTTTGTAGATCTTGGTGCCATTGATGGAATGATTCATATTTCAGATTTGTCTTGGGATAGAATAAAACATCCTTCTGACGTCCTAAAAATAGGTCAAGTAATTTCTGTTTATATAAAAGACTTTAATAAAGAAGAGGGAAAGGTGTCACTTGGGTATAGGTTACAAGAGGATAATCCTTGGGAAAAATTAAAAAATAATTATTCAATAGGGTCAATTATAGAAGTAGAAATAGTTGGGTTAACTCGGTTTGGTGCTTTTGCTAAGATTTTGCCAGGAATTGATGGTCTAATACACATATCTCAAATATCTAACTCTAGGGTAGAAAAACCAGAGGATGTACTTTCTATTGGACAGAAGGTTAATGCTAAAATTACTGACATAGATTTTGAAAATCATAAAGTAAGCCTTTCTATTAAAGATGCTTTGACGGAAGAAAATAAATCTTTAGAGGAGTAATTTTATTCATAGAAAAATGTCTCTATGTAATGTTTACATAGAGACATTTCTTGTAATTGCTTTTATAGACAGTGTAGCATTTTTTAAATCAGCGTCCATAAAGCTTTTATCATATTGTATATCGTAAAATGTGTTATCTTGTAGAATAAAACTTTTATTTGTATTGATAGTATTGCCAAGATTAAGTTCAGGATCATTTTTTAAAGCTTGACATCCTATACCACCTTCATCGTAATTACTGCCTTTACTTATTTTAATAATTATTGCATACTTTTTGTTTAAAAGTTTAATTTTTTTATCTAATGATACTGTAAAATAACCATCATAAGGAATGTTTCCTTTATATAGCATTTGCCAACTGTTCTCATCTGATATAGGGTGACCATTTGAGTCGACATCTGAGATAAAAATTTCCAGATTAGAATTAGCTCCATATCCATTTATCATTACAGAATCTAAAATTTCATTTCCACTAAAATTAAATACATTAGCAACTATTAATTGATACTCATTTTTTATCATACGGGTTACCCCGAATTCATCATGTTGGTATATTTTTTCATTACCATTGTTTTTATGCGCTGATGTTATGCATTGACAATCAAAAAGTTTAGTTTTAAAAGATAACCAGCTGTAACAATTGGGATAACGAGCGCTATCTTTAACAAGCCACTTTGAGTTTTTATCATCCCACCCTACAATAGATACAGCATGAGCATAATTTCCAGGATAATATCCTACACTTACTGCCCCATATTCTGAAATAGCTTTTTTAATATCTTCTTCGCTAGGATTATCGATGTATTTGATTCCAGTAACATGATACTTGGAAGTTATTGACTCATCTTGGCAAGAAAAACTTTTATTAATTATGTCATAATAGCATTCTTTCTCAAAAACGGGGCCAGTCCAAGATGTAAAATATCCATTTGAAATAGTATTAGAAGCACCTCGAGTTATATCAATTTTCCAACCAGTGCTGTTTTTTCCTTTATTAGCCCAGTTTAATAAATGTTTTTCAGACAAGCTTTCTTCAAGTATGCCCATCTTAGATAGATATGCTTCAAGAGTTGCCATATCAGCAAAGGCCCAGCAAGGACCGCTTATTATTTGAGATTTAGGGTTAGTAAGGTTTTGATATGGAATATTTGAATTTTTAATGGTTTCATAGTATCCCCATTTAGTTTGATCTAGTCTTATAGCTTGAACATTAGTTACAGATAAGGGAAGTAGAAATACGGCCAAAGCTATAATATATGTTATTTTTAATTTAAGTGATTTAATTTTCTTTAATTTGATTTTACTGTACAAAGCAAAGTTACCTCCTTTTCAATCACATTATCATTATATCATATAAATTTAAATTTAATTTATTAATAGAGAAAAATTTTTAAAAATATATATTGACATTTACAAATTAATTTGTTACAATTCACTATGTAAAACAAAGAAGAACAGATTGTTCTCACCTATGGGCTTTTATTCCATCATGGGTCAATATTTTAGTTTTTAGCTGGGTATTGATGCGCGGAGAGAAAAGTCTGTCTGCGCTTTGTTATTTTATAAAGTTGTTATGGAGGTGCGTTAGGTATTAGCAGTAAGGAACTACAAATTAACGAAGAGATACGCGATAAAGAGCTGAGGTTGATTGATTCAGATGGTTCTCAATTAGGTATAGTGTCATCTAGCCAAGCACTTAATCTTGCAGCAGAAAGAAATCTTGATTTGGTTAAAATTGCGCCACAAGCTAATCCTGCTGTTTGTAAAATTATGGATTATGGTAAGTATCGTTTTGAACAGGCCAAACGAGAAAAAGAAGCTAAGAAGAACCAACGTATAATGGATGTGAAAGAGATTAGGCTTTCTTTAAATATTGATGTTCATGATTTTAACACTAAGTTAAAACATGCGGCACGATTTATAAATGAAGGAAATAAGATAAAAGTTTCAATTCGTTTTAGAGGACGTGAGATGGGCCATCCAGAACTTGGAAGTGATATAATGCAAAAGTTTGCAGATGGATGTGCTGATTTTGCAAATATAGAGAAGCCAGCCAAACTTGATGGTCGCAATATGTTAATGTTCCTTGCACCGAAACCAAGCAAGTAACATCTATCATTAAGGAGGAGCAAAAATGCCTAAAATTAAAACACACAGTGGTGCTAAAAAACGCTTTAAACTTTCAAAAGGCGGAAAGGTGATAAGGGCACACGCTAATAAATCACACATACTTAATAAAAAAACAACAAAACGTAAAAGAGGTTTAAGAAAGTCAACAGTTGCAGATAAAACAAATGTTGTTGCAGTTAAAAAATTAATTCCTTATAAATAGTTTTTTAGAAATCAACCATTAATCGGAGGTAATAAAAATGGCTCGTGTAAAAGGTGCGCTAGCTACTCGTAAAAGAAGAAAAAAGACCTTAAAGCTAGCTAAGGGATATTGGGGAGCAAAGAGTAAACATTTTAAAATGGCTAAAGAAGCCGTTATGAAGTCGGGAAATTATGCTTATATTGGAAGACGTCATAAAAAACGCGATTTTCGTCGTTTATGGATAACACGTATAAATGCAGCTTGTCGTATGAATGGAATTAGTTATTCAGCATTTATTAATGGTTTAAAGAAAGCAAACATTCACCTAAACCGTAAGATGTTATCAGAAATAGCTATAGCTGATGAAGTAGCTTTTAAAGAGCTTGTGGAAAAAGCAAAAGCTGCTATATAAAACTTGCGCTCAGGGTAACCTAAGCGCAAGTTTTATATTTGATTTAATGTATGAAAGAGTGTGTTTGCTTTTGATTATTAAAGGTAGGGATAATCCTAAAATTAAGTCTATAAAGAAAATTTTACATTCTAATAAATCTGACAAATTTATCATAGAGGGTTTACGCCTTTGCTTCGATGCCATGGAAAGTGGAATAAGAATTAAAATGACTTTATATACAGAGGACAGTCTTAATAAAAATAAAGAAAAACTAGAAAAAATAATAAAGGCTTCAGATGAAGCTTATACTGTAACAGAAGATGTATTTAGAAAAATTTCTAGTATTAAAACTCCTCAGGGAATATTATGTGTCTGCCTGAAGCTTGACAAACAAGTTAGTCTTGATAAAATAAGTAATATAGGTAAACTTATTGTTTTAGAAAACATACAAGATCCATCTAACATGGGAGCATTACTTAGGACAGCGGAAGCGTTAGGAGTGAAAGCGCTTATTATATCTAATGATTGCTGTAATATATATAATCAGAAAGTTCTAAGAGGAAGTATGGGCGCAGTATTTAGGCTGCCAGTTTATACTTCAGATAATTTAATTAATGAAATAAAGTATTTACAGAAAAAAGGAATAAGAGTGTATGCTTCTGTTCCTGACAAAATGGCGCGCCCAGTTAATGACATAAATTTTAGCTCTAATGTTGCTATAGTAATAGGAAATGAAGGAAATGGAATCAAAGCAGATACTATTAATACTTGTGATGACGTAATAACGATACCTATGGGTGGCAAAGCAGAATCACTAAATGCAGCTGTTGCAGGAAGCATTTTGATGTGGGAGATAATGCGAACGGAGTGATAAAAATTTGATGGATGATGTGATCTATTGGATTTGGCTTGCAGAAGCTTTAGGGCATGGGAATTATAGAGTTCATGATATTATAATGGATTATGAAAATGCGGAAAATTTTTATAAAGTTGGAGAAACAGGATGGAAGAAATGCGAATTTTTAAGTGCTAAAGAAGTAAATTTTCTATGTAAAACTCCTCTTACAAATGCGCAAAAAATAATTGATAGGTGTAAGGAACTGTCTCAAAAAATAGTTACTATAGAAGATCCAACGTATCCTGAATTGCTAAAAAATATAGATAATCCACCGGCGGTTTTATATATTAAAGGGAACATTGAATGTTTAAGTAATAGGCTTTGTATATCTATAGTAGGAACTAGGAGTGCAACCTTATATGGGCAAAAAATGGCTTACAAATTAGGCAGTGGACTTGCAAAAGCTGGAGTTATAACAGTGAGTGGTTGTGCACTTGGTATTGATTGTATGGCACAAAGGGCAAGCCTTAATGCTGGAGGTGAAACTATCGGAGTACTGGGTTGTGGAATAAATACTAAGTATTTATCAAAGAATGAAGATTTGCGTAACAAAATATCTCAAAGTGGTGCTCTTATTTCTGAATACCCACCCGATACTAAAAGTTCACCTTGGCATTTTCCTATTAGAAATAGAATTATATCTGGTTTATCTAAGGGAACAGTTATTGTTGAGGCTGGAGAAAAGAGTGGAGCTTTAATTACTGCTAACTTATCCCTTGAACAAAATAGAGATGTATTTGCAGTGCCTGGAAACGTCGATTCTAAGGAATCAATGGGAACAAACAATTTAATTAAGGACTGTGCTAAGCTTGTGACTTGCGTTGATGATATATTAGAAGAGTATGAACTTTTATACGATTATCAAGAGACTAAAAGTATAAGTGAAGATGGATTGGTTACACATAATGTTAAAGAAGAAACTATAACAAAATTTACTTTACCTGCTTATCTATCTTCAGAAGCAAGGAAACTTTTCGATGCATTGGAGGATAAACCAATGAGTATAGATAGCTTATCTGAATTAACTTTGATGCCTGTATCAATTATATTACAGGCTGTAACGGAACTTGAAATGGATAACCTTGTTAAGAGTTTTGCTGGCAATAGATACGGTAAGGCTAATTTATAATTAATAATAGAGGTGATATGAATATGCCAAATTTATTAATAGTTGAGTCACCTGCTAAGGCTAAAACGATAAAAAAGTATCTTGGCTCTAATTATGAGGTTGTAGCCTCCATGGGTCATATTCGTGATTTGCCTGAAAAGAAACTCAGTGTAGATTTAAGACATAATTTTGAACCTAACTATGAAGTAATTAAAGGGAAAGAGACTCTAGTTAAGGAGCTAATATCACTCTCAAAGAAAAGTGATAAAGTGTATTTAGCAACCGACCCTGATAGAGAAGGTGAAGCTATCTCTTGGCATTTGGCATATCTTTTAGGACTAGATCCGAAGGATAATGCGAGGGTTACATTTAATGAAATTACGAAAACAGGTGTAACTACTGGTATGAAACATCCACGTGCAATAGACATAAACCTTGTTAATGCACAGCAAGCACGGAGGATACTCGATAGGATAGTTGGATATAAACTTAGTCCATTTTTATCTGGCAAGATAAGAAAGGGGCTCTCTGCAGGTAGAGTCCAAAGTGTTGCTTTGCGAATAGTTGTAGATAGAGAAAATGAAATTAGAAATTTTAAGCCGGAAGAATATTGGACTATAGATGCTAAATTTTTATCAAGAGAATCACGTAGGGTATTTGCAGCCTCATTTTATGGTGATAAATCTGGTAAGATAGAATTAAAAAATGAAGAACAAGCGCAAAATATACTTAACAATTTGGAAGGGGCCGAATATATAGTCAGAAGTATAAAGAAGGGAACTAAACGGCGATCTCCGGCTCCTCCTTTTATCACATCTACGTTGCAACAAGACGCTTCGCGAAAACTTAACTTTCAATCTAAAAAGACTATGAAAATAGCGCAGGAGCTTTATGAAGGTGTTGAAGTTGCTGGTTTGGGAGCTATGGGTTTGATAACTTATATGAGAACAGACTCTTTGAGAGTGTCAGAAGATGCCATAGATATAGCCACAGGATATATAAAAGATACCTTTGGTGAAAAATATTTACCTAAAAAAAAGAGAATATTTAAGTCCAAAGAAAATGCTCAAGATGGTCATGAGGCAATTAGACCTACTATGCCAGATCTTTTGCCTAGCTCTGTTAAAGGGTCATTGACTGATGATCAATATAAACTGTATAAGCTTATATTTGAAAGATTTATGGCAAGTCAGATGGCTGATTGTTTACTAAATACTACTCGAGTAGAGATAGAAGCTAAAGATTATATATTTAAAGCTTCCGGTTTTACAGTTGCCTTTGATGGATTTACAATCCTTTATCAAGAAGGAAAGGATGAGGCTGAGGAGAAGGCAAAAGAGCTTCCAAAATTGTTGGAAGGATCAATCTTAGACTTAAAGGATATACAGAAAAATCAACATTTTACGCAACCTCCACCAAGGTATACAGAAGCGACCTTAATAAAGTACCTTGAAGAATATGGTATAGGTAGGCCTTCGACATATGCTTCTATTATATCTACTCTTACTAATAGAACTTATGTAAATAGAGAAAAAAAACAATTAAAACCTACTGAACTTGGAGAAGTTGTTACAGATGTTATGAAAGAAAGATTTCCTGATATAGTTAGTGTCAAATTTACAGCCCAAATGGAAAATAATCTTGATACAGTTGAAGAAGGTAAAAAAGACTGGACTAATATATTGGATGACTTTTATAAAGATTTTAGAGAAGAATTAAAGTCTGCTAAAGAAGCAATGAAAGATGTAAAGATTACTTTAAAAGAAGACAAGACAGACTTAGTGTGTGATAAATGTGGTAAGCCAATGGTTGTCAAATTTAGCAGATATGGTAAATTTATAGCTTGTTCTGGATATCCTGAGTGTAAAAATATAATTAGAAATGTTGACAAGGATGGTAATCCTGAACCTGAAACACATCAGGAGGAATCTGATGTAATATGTGAAAAATGCGGTAGAAATATGGTTATAAAAACCGGAAGATATGGGAAATTCTTGGCATGCCCAGGGTATCCTGAATGTAAGAATATAAAAGGTATAGATGATGATACAGGTTTACAGTGTCCTAAATGTGATGGAAATATAGTACGGAGACGGACTAAAAAGGGAAAGATTTTTTATGGATGTAGCAAATATCCAGACTGTGATTTTATAACTAATGATGAACCTTTAAAGGAAGAATGTCCTAAGTGTGGAAAGACATTATTTAAGAAAAAAGGTAAAAAAATAAAAATATATTGCATGACTGAAAATTGCGGTTATGAAAGAATAGAGGAAAAATGAGCATAAATGTAATAGGAGCTGGTCTTGCGGGCTGTGAAGCTGCTTGGCAAATAGCTCAGAGAGGAATAAGAGTTAACCTTTTTGAAATGAAGCCTTTGAAATTTACTCCAGCGCATAAAAACCAAGGATTTGCCGAGTTAGTTTGTTCAAACTCATTTAAAGCAAAAAGAGTTGATAGTGCCTCAGGTTTATTAAAGGAAGAAATGCGTTTATTGGGGTCTCTTTTAGTGCCGTGTGCAAATGAATGTCAAGTGCCAGCTGGTGGAGCTTTGGCTGTTGATAGAGAAAAGTTCTCTTTATTAGTTACTAAAAAAATAAGAGAGAACCAACTAATAAATATAGTTGAGAAGGAAGTGACCTCATTACCTAAAAGTGGCATAACAATAATTGCTACTGGTCCTCTGACTACAAAAGCATTATCTAAACATATAAAGGCTTTATGCGGAGGCTATTTAAGTTTCTATGATGCCGCTGCTCCCATAGTGTCTAGGGAAAGCATTGATATGAGTAGGGCTTTTTTAGCTTCTAGGTATAATAATGGAAATGACTTTGCGTATATAAATTGCCCTATGAACGAAGAAGAATATGATGAATTTTATAGTGAGTTAATTTCTGCTGAAAGAGCGCTAGTAAATGACTTTGATATTGACAATCCAAAGGTTTATGAAGGATGTATGCCAATTGAAGTAATGGCAAAGAGGGGCAAGGATACATTGAGATATGGTCCTATGAAACCAGTTGGACTTTATGATCCTATTTCTGGCAAAAGGCCATTTGCTGTTTTACAACTAAGGCAAGAGAATAAAGAAGGAACGCTTTATAATTTAGTAGGTTTTCAAACAAATTTGAAATGGGGAGAACAAAGGAGAGTATTTTCTTTTATACCTGCTCTTAAAAATGCAAATTTTATAAGATATGGTGTGATGCATAGGAATACATTTATAGACTCACCTAATCTTTTAAATCTAGATTTTAGTTTAAGAAAAAACAATGACATATTTTTTGCTGGGCAAATTACTGGTGTAGAAGGGTATATGGAGTCTGCAGCGTCTGGGATAATGGCAGGTATAAATGCAGTTTTAAGATTGAAAGGTAATAAGCCATTTCTGTTACCGAACTTTACTATGATTGGTGCTTTATCTTATTATATTAGTAGTGGATGTATTTCAAAATTTCAGCCAATGGGAGCAAACTTTGGAATTTTGCCAAGTATATATCCACCTATACGAGATAAAAAGCTTCGATATGAAGCTTTTGCTAATCGGTCTATTAACTTTTTAAAGGAGATTTGTTATAATTATGAAAATAATAGTTGATGCTTTTGGTGGAGACAATGCACCTCTTGAAATATTAAAGGGGTGCGCTGCAGCAGTTTCGGAATATGACGCAAATATTATACTTGTAGGTTCTAAAGCAAAAATTGAGCAGGTGGCTAACGATAACGGAATACTGCTCTATCATATGGAAGTAGTTGATGCACAAGATGCTATTACCAATGAAGATGATCCTTCAGAGATAATGAAAACTAAAAATAAGTCATCTATGGCCGAAGGGCTTAGGTTATTATCCAAGGGTGAAGGAGATGCATTTATTTCTGCTGGAAATAGTGGAGCTTTGGTTATGGGTGCTACATTTATTGTAAAGCGCATAAAAGGTATAAAACGTTGTGCTTTTGCACCCATCGTTCCAAAAGATAAGGGTTCATTTATGCTTATAGATGCAGGTGCTAATGTTGAGTGTCGCCCTGAAATGTTAAAACAATTTGGAATAATGGGCTCTATATATATGAATAAAGTCATGGGAATTAAAAATCCTAGAGTAGGGCTTGTAAATGTAGGAACAGAGGAACATAAAGGTGGAGAATTTCAGAAGGCTACTTATCAGAGTATGATAGAAGAGGACAAATTAAATTTTGTTGGAAATATTGAAGCCAGGAGTATTCCGGAGGATGCTGCTGATGTTGTTGTGACCGATGGATTTACGAGTAATGTAATTTTAAATCTTTATGAAGGTGTATCTATGACGCTAATGAAAAAAATAAAAAATGTTTTTTCAACAAATGCTAAAACTAAATTAGCTGGAGCATTAATGATGAAAGAAATGAATGAATTAAAGACTCAAATGGATTACAATGAATTTGGTGGAGCTCCTATAATGGGGTTATCAAAGCCTGTATTTAAAGCACATGGAAATTCAAATGCTAAAACCTTTAAAAATGCTATTAGACTTACTATGAACTATGTGAATGGGAAGGTTACGCAGGAAATAGCTGATGCAATTTCAGTTGATAGTAATGATTTTACAGAATGATTTTACATGAAAACACAAAATGGGTGGAATGAATATGAAGAATATTAATTTACTAGAAAAAAATGTGAAATATAAATTTAAAGATATTAACCTTTTAAAAACGGCAGTTACTCATTCTTCATATGCTAATGAATTTAGAAGAAACGTATGTAGTAATGAAAGATTAGAATTTTTAGGGGATGCAGTTTTAAGTATTGTTGTATCTGACTATATTTTTTCAAATTGTCCAGACCTTCCAGAAGGGGACTTATCTAAACTTAGAGCGTCATTAGTATGTGAAAAAAGCCTTTGTGAATTTTCTCGTTCTTTAGAAGTAGGAAATTTTTTGCTTTTAAGTAAGGGTGAGAAGAATACTGAAGGGGATAAAAGACCATCAATATTAGCAGATGCCTTTGAGGCAATAATTGCTGCTATTTATATTGATGGTGGAATAGAAGAAGCAAAAAGATTTGTGTTGAGGTTTGTAGAACCGGAGATAAAAAATCCTAAACTTCAAGTTTTTAAAGATTATAAGACACAGCTTCAAGAAATAGTGCAGCAGAATAAAGAGGAGACTATAAAATACATTTTAAGAGATGAAGTGGGCCCGGACCATGATAAATGTTTCCTAGTGGAGGTATATTTAAATAATAATATGGTAGGCAAGGGTAAAGGAAAGAGCAAAAAAGAGGCAGAACAACAAGCTGCTAAAAAGGCCTTGGAGCTGATGGGATATTGAGACATGCAAATATATCGATTTTTATTCCTAATAATGGCTGTAAAAATCAATGTAGCTTTTGTAATCAAAAAAATATAACAGGTATTCTTCGCCAACCAACTATCAGTGAAGTAAAAGAAATAGTTGATAATGCTGCTTATAGCATAAATAGAGATAAGTTTAATGACTCTGAAATTGCCTTTTTTGGAGGAAGTTTTACAGCCATTGATAGAGAGTATATGGTTGAACTTTTAAAATTAGCTTCGATGTATGTGTCTAAGGGAACATTTAATGGTATAAGAATTTCAACAAGACCTGATGAAATAACACCAGAGGTGCTTGACATTTTAAAAAAGTACCGAGTAAGTGCAATTGAACTGGGAGCACAGAGTATGAATGACGATGTGCTCCTTCATAATAAACGAGGCCATACAAGAAAAGATGTTATATTAGCATCTAAGTTAGTTAAACAATATGGATTTTCCTTAGGCCTTCAAATGATGACTGGATTATATAGTAGCAATTCTGATATGGATTATAAAACAGGTAAAGATATAGTGATGTTAAATCCTGATACGGTTAGAATTTATCCTACTGTTATTATGAAGGGAACTTATTTAGCTGAGCTTTATGATAATCTTGAATATATTCCTATGTCATTTGATGAAACTGTAGACTTATGTTGTAAACTGATTTTATTATTTAAAGAGAATAATATTCCTATAATAAGATTAGGACTTCATGACAGCAAAAGTCTAAGAGATAATATGATAGCCGGAACGTGGCACCCTTCTTTTAATGAAATTTGCCAGAGTAGGTTGATTTTAAATAAAATTCTGTTAATTATAAAAGAAGGTAGATTTTCTAAGGGTGATATAGTGCTAAATGTAAATCCAAAGCTAGTGTCAAAGGTAGTAGGACAAAAAAGAAAAAACTTAAAAACACTACTTGAACTGGGATACAATGTTATACTAAATCAGGATAGTTCCTTACTAGAAGATGATATAATGATCAAAGGGTGTGGGTGATAATGTGCTATTAAAATCTCTTGAACTGCAGGGATTTAAAACTTTTCCTGATAAAACATTGCTTTCTTTTGATACTGGTATTACTGCTGTTGTAGGTCCCAATGGTAGTGGAAAAAGTAATATAAGCGATGCTATTCGATGGGTGCTAGGGGAACAGTCGATAAAAACTATTAGGTGCGTTAAAATGGAGGATGTTATCTTTAATGGAACCCAGAATAGAAATGCTAAGGGATTTGCAAGTGCTACTTTGACTATTTTAAATACAGACAGAAAATTACCAATCGAAAGTGACGAAGTTTCTATTACAAGAAGGTATTATAGGTCTGGTGAGAGCGAGTATATTATAAATAATAAAGAAGTAAGGCTTAAGGATATTCATGGAATTTTAATGGACACAGGTCTTGGAAGAGATGGATATTCGATAATAAGTCAAGGGAAAATTGATGCTATAATTTCATCTAAGAATGAAGATAGAAGGGAAATTTTTGAAGAAGCAGCGGGTATATCTAGGTATAGATATAGAAAAGAGGAGGCAAAAAAACAACTTTTACTTGCTGAGGATAATCTTATAAGATTAAATGATATTATCTGTGAGTTAAGGGAACGATTGGGCCCTCTTGAACAGCAAGCAAGGAAAGCTAAAGACTACATTGAACTGGCAGGTAGAAAAAAAGAAATAGAGATAGGTTTATGGCTATCAACTTTAAACAATTCTATGGACAGTCTAAATAATCAAGATAGTAAATTAAAAATTTTAGATGGCCATTATAAAGAAATTGAAGAATCATTAAGATTATTTAATAGTAATATGGAAACATTCTCTGAAAAGATGCTATTGAATAACGTAAAGATTGATGAATGTAGAAAACGACTTGCTTATTGTGAAGAAAATGCAATTGTCAAAAGTGGAGAAATATCTGTTAAAAAAAATGACATACTACATAATAATGAGAATTTAAAACGCATTAATTCAGAAATTTCTAAAGCAGGAGAATTTTTTAATAATATACAAAATGATATTTTGCTGAAAGAAGATAGACTAGAATCTTTGAATAATAACAAAGAGGATATGCAAAAATGCCTTCAAGGATTTATTAATGAGTTTAATGAATTTATTAATAATATTGATAATTACTCAAAGGAATCTAATAAAATATCTAATGAAATTTCGGAGATTAACAAAAATACTTCTATAAAAAGATTAGAGGTAGCTTCATCACAGGCTACAGTTGATGAGCTTAATGGTAGATTGGGTAGTATTGAAGAAAATATAAAAATCTATAATAATAGATTAGACGATTTGACGTCTCTGCTGTTGTATAATAAAAATAGGTGTGATGATTTAAAAAATATTAGTGATGAAAAATTCAATAAAGTTCAGGAATATGAAAAGCTACTATATGAAAATAATAAGAAAAATGAGTATTTAAAATCTGAAGCGGATAATTTAACATTGGATTCTGAGTCTATTGTGCGAAAGGTACGTCTTCTTGAGGAACTTGAGCGCAATATGGATGGATTTACGCAGAGTGTTAAATTCATATTGAAGGAGAGGAAAAAAGGTTCTTTAATTGGAATATGTGGAGTAGTTTCTAGAATTATTAGGCTAGATGATTTATATTCTACGGCTATAGAAATAGCATTAGGTGCTGCTATGCAGAACATAATTGTTGAAACAGACCAGGATGCTAAGCAAGCGATAAAACTCTTAAAAGCAAAAAATGCGGGTAGAGCTACTTTTTTACCTATATCTTCTATAAGGCCAAGTAGGCTTAAAGAAGCTGGCATTGAAAAATATACTGGATTTATAGGCATAGCTAGTGATATTTGTCGTTGTGAAGATAAATATAGAAATGTATTAGATTATTTATTGGGAAGGGTAGTTATAGTTGATAATTTAGATAATGCTATTAATATTGCTAAGGCCTTTTTATACCGATTTAGAATAGTAACTCTTGATGGACAAGTTATAAATTCAGGGGGCTCTTTAACTGGTGGTTCTTTGATGAAGAGTGCTAGACTCTTAAATAGAGCAAATGAAATTGAAACCTTGAAGGCTAAGTTCAATGATATTAGTAATAAGGCTAAGAATGCAAGGCTTCTATTTAACGAATCGGAAAAGAAGTCTATGAGTATAAAAGAGAAATTGAAATATTCTTCTTTAGAGTTAGAAAAATCTAAGGAAGAATACGAATTGGTTCGTGATGAACTAAAGTCACAAAATTTAGAGGAAGTTTCTTTGAAGGAACAGATAGGTAGACTTTATTCGGAACAAGGTGTCATAAAATCTAGGATACAAAGTTTGAATAACGATGTAAAAAAGAGTAATGATGAACTTTTTACGTTGGAAGAAAAGCTAAGATTTTTAGAGGGTAAACTTAATGAAATATATACTGACAGGGATGGACTAGCTGAAAAGAAGGAGAATATAAGTTATAGAATTCATAAAACTGAATATGATATTCTTTCAATAGAGAAAGATATTAATTTGTGCAGTAATGAGATTAAATCACTTATTGAACAGAGAGAGTCTGAGGAGAATAAAGTTAACCTTTTGAAATCTGAGTATGAGAGTATCGGAATAAAGAATTTAGAACTTGAAAAAGATATTAATTGCTTAGAGATAGAAATATCTGCATTAAAACTTGAATCTGTAGAGTTAGATAAAAGTATAACAAATTTGATGACAGAAAAAATGGAATTTGAAAGGAATATTACTGAGATTAGAAATTCTGAAGTGGATAAAATTAGTGAAAGAGAAAAATTAGCCTTGGAAATTGCAAGGCTACAAGATAAGCGGGATGAAATTCAGAAAGAATACGACACAATAATATCTAAACTTTGGGATGAATATGAGCTTACTAAAAGAGAAGCTGCTTTACAATTTAAGCCGTCTATTGACTTAAGGTCTTCAAATAGAGCTTTAAATGAAATAAAGTTAAGAATAAAGAATTTAGGAAATGTCAATGTTGGTGCAGTTGAAGAGTATGAGCAAGTTTTAGAAAGATTTCAATTTATGAATGCACAAATTGAAGATGTTGAGAAATCTAAAAAAGAGCTATATAAGCTTGTATCTGATCTTACAAGCCAAATGAAGTCACTATTTATATCTAGATTTAAACAGATAAATGAAAACTTTAATCAGGTTTTTAAGGAACTATTCTTAGGAGGAAAAGCTTCACTTAGTCTTACAGAACCTGATGATGTTCTAAATTCTGGGATTGAGATATATGTACAGCCTCCTGGAAAAATAGTAACACATCTTGAAGCCCTCTCTGGTGGAGAGTGTGCACTTATTGCTATAGCACTTTATTTTGCTATATTGAAGGTAAGTCCCTCGCCTTTTTGTGTACTAGATGAAATTGAGGCTGCGCTTGATGAAGTAAATGTTTCAAGATTTGCTTCGTATCTTAGAAAGATGAATAAAAACACTCAATTTATAGTAATAAGCCATAGAAGAGGGACTATGGAGGAGGCTGATATGCTTTATGGAGTAACTATGCAAGATGAGGGTATATCAAAACTTTTAGAGCTTAAGGTCTCTGAGATAGAACAGAATTTTATAAAGGAATGATTTTGTTATGGGGATTTTTCAAAAGTTTAGAGAAGGTTTGAGGAAAACTAAAGAAAATGTAATTACACAAATAGACTCTATGCTTAAGTCTTTCACTAAAATAGATGAAGAACTTTTTGAAGAACTGGAAGAGCTACTTGTCATGGGAGATGTTGGTGCAGTTACGTCTGAAAAAATCTGTTCTGAACTTAAAAATAGAGTTAAAACTGAGGGTATAACGGAGCCTGAAAAAATATATGATTTGCTTAGAGAAATAATAAAGGATATGCTTTCAGGCGATCAAGAATTAAAGATGAATACAAAGCCTTCTATTATTCTTGTTATAGGAGTAAATGGCGTTGGGAAGACGACAACTATAGGCAAGCTTTCTGCAAAGTTAAGAAACGAAGGGAAAAAAGTAATTTTAGGTGCAGCAGATACTTTTAGAGCAGCTGCTATAGAGCAACTTGAAATATGGGCAGAAAGAGCAAATGTTTCTATTGTTAAACAACAGGAGGGTTCTGATCCAGCAGCAGTAGTATTTGATACTATCTCTGCTGCAAAAGCGAGAGATTATGATGTCATAATATGTGACACTGCTGGTAGATTACACAATAAAAAACATTTAATGGATGAATTATCTAAGATAAGAAGGGTAATAGATAGAGAGTTACCTGATGCTGATGTGGAGTTTTTACTTGTTTTAGATGCAACTACTGGACAGAATGCTATTAGCCAGGCAAGAGAATTTAAGAATGCTACAGGTATAACAGGTCTTGTATTAACTAAATTAGATGGAACTGCAAGAGGTGGAGTTGTTATATCTATAAAAGAAGAGCTTGGAGTTCCAGTGAAATTCATTGGTGTTGGAGAACAAATTGATGATTTGCAGCCATTTGATTCTGAAAGCTTTGCTAATGCTTTATTTGATAAGGAGAATTAGAATTATGGACTTTGTTCTTGCAAGTAATAATAAAAAAAAGTTAGAGGAACTTAAAAGAATATTGTTGCCGCTTGGAGTAAATGTTATGTCTGCGAAGGATATGGGAATTGATTTGCATGATATTAAAGAGACAGGTATAACTTTTGCTGAAAATGCTTTAATTAAAGCAGAGTCTATTTTAAAATTAACTAATTTGCCATCTATTGGTGATGACTCTGGATTAATGGTTGATGCATTAGGTGGTGAACCTGGTATATATTCCGCAAGATATGCAGGTCCTAATGCGTCTGATAGCGACAGAATAAAAAAGTTGCTTTTTAATATGGAGAATGTGGAATCTGAAGATAGGAACGCGAAATTTGTTTGTTCTATATGTTGCCTGTTTCCAGACGGTAGAAAAATTACTGCGAATGGAGAATGTAGGGGAAAAATAGGATTTGAACCTGTTGGAAGTAATGGATTTGGCTATGATCCCATCTTTATAACGGAATATGGAAAGACTTTTGCTCAATTGAATTCAGAGGAAAAAGATAAAATAAGTCATAGAGGAAATGCTCTTCGTATTTTATCTAACAAATTAAAAAACATGAAATAGAGGAAACTGTATATGATAACAAGTAAGCAAAGGGCATTTTTACGCTCTATGGCAAATACGATAGACACAATTTTAATAGTTGGTAAAGGAGGGGTAAGTAAAGAGATAATTAAACAAGCTTATGATGCTCTTTTAGCAAGAGAACTTATTAAAGGTAAGGTATTGGAGACTTCTGAAGATGATGTGAAAAAGGTTGCACAAATTATTGCATCCGAAACAAACTCGGATATAGTGCAAGTAATAGGAATGAAGTTTGTATTATACAAAAAAAGTAAAAAAGATAATCATATAGAATGTCCACGTAATGTAAAATAACAAAATGAAAATAGGTATTTTTGGGGGATCCTTTGATCCAATTCACAATGGTCATATAAATTTAGCATTGAGTGTAATTGATATGCTTACCCTTAATAAGTTAATTATTATTCCTGCTTCTAGTCCTCCTCATAAAGAAATTTCAGGATTGGCAAGTAAGAATGATCGTTTTAATATGTGTTCAATAGTAGCTAATTGTTACGACGGTATGGAAGTATCATGTATGGAAATTAAAAGAGGAGGAAAGAGCTATACTATTGATACTTTAAAAGAGATACGGTCTGTTTATAAAGATGATGAGATATATCTTATTTTAGGTTCTGATATGTTCTTTTCAATAAAAGATTTTAAGTGTAGTAGCGAAATATTTAAGATGTGTACATTATGTGTAGTACCTCGAAGAGCGCAAGAGACTGATTGTATAAGAGAATATGCAAGTTTTTTGAGGAATATAGGGGCAAGTGTAGTAGTTTTAGATATAGCCCCTATTGAAATTTCATCAACTCAGGTAAGAGAAAGGCTTAAAAGCAATAGGGATATATCAAAATTTTTACCGGGAAATGTTGAACAGTATATAAGAGAAAAAAGATTATATGGGTTAGGAGGTGAGTATTTGATAAAAGAATATAAAAGTATACTAAGCAAGCTTTTAGACAAAAATAGATATAGTCATTCAATAAAAGTTTCAGAAAAAGCTATTTATTTAGCAAAAAAATATGGAGTAGATGTAAGAAAAGCAGAGTTAGCTGGCTTATTGCATGATATAACAAAACAAATGCCTGATAAGGAACATCTAATTATGTTTGAAAAATATAATATAAAATTATCTGATATAGAATTGAAGAATAAAAAATTATGGCATGCAATTTCTGGAGCTTTATATATAAAAAATATATTAAAAATAGATGATGAAGATATTATGAATTCAGTTAGATATCATACTACAGGAAGAGAAAATATGTCTGAACTTGAAAAGATTATATTTGTGGCTGACTTTATATCTGATGATCGAGTATTTAATGGAGTAGAAACTATTCGGGAGATTGCTGAAGATAATCTTGACAAAGCAGTGGCAAAAGGGGCTTCTATAACTATAGTTCATTTACTGGAAAAGAATAAATTGATTGATCATAATACTTTATCTGCTTATAATAGATATACTTCTAATTTTATTTAGTTTTGTTTTTATTACATTAACTTATTGAAGTTTAACAAGAGAAAACAATATATTTGTAAAGTAATTTTTAAATATAAACCTTGACGGGTACTTGAATATATTGTATAATGTTTTTTGTAAAGAAGAACAATAACCTCTGCCTTTGGGCGGATGGGAGGGAAATAAATGGCTGAGATTAGAATTAAGGATAATGAATCTTTGGATAGTGCTCTTAGAAGGTTTAAAAAGCAATGTTCAAGGGCTGGCGTTATTGCTGAAGTTCGTAAGAGAGAGGCTTATGAAAAGCCTTCAGTTAGGCGTAGGAAAAAGTCTGAAGCGGCTAGAAAACGTAAGTATTAAGTAAAAGGGCGGGCTGTAGGTCCGCCTTTTTAAATTAAGGGGTGTGATTATAAATTGTTGTTTATGCCAACCTTATTTGCAAAGAAGATAACTGATGTTAGCTATAATATGTTAAAAGAAGTAGAAGCTCGCGCTATTCTTATTGATGTAGATAACACATTATCTATGCATGGTTCTAATGAACCGTTTGAAGGTGTAGCTGAGTGGATAAATTATATTAAATCTCTTGATATAAAACCTATTATTGTTTCAAATAATAGTAATAGAAGGGTTAAGCTATTTGCTGAAAAGTTGAATGTTTTATATGTATCAGATGCGAAGAAGCCTTTAAAAAGTGGCTTTAGAAAGGCTTGTAATCTACTAAACTTAGATGAAAATCATTGTGCTGTAATAGGTGATCAGTTATTTACGGATATTTTAGGAGCAAATTTAATTGGTATGAAATCTATATTAATTGAGCCTATAGACAAAAATGAGCCTTACCTAATAAGGCTAAAAAGATTATTTGAAAAACCTATTTATTTTATCTTTAAATATAAATATTATAATTATGAGAGTTAGAAGGAAGTTAGGTTATGAAAAAAGTTCTCGTTTTACAAGGGCCTAATTTAAATATGATAGGCATTAGAGAAAAAAGTATATATGGTGAAGAATCTTCTGAGGATATACGTAAGCAAATTTTATTAGAGGGGGAAAAGTATGGTTTTAATTGTGAGATTTTTCAGTCCAATTGGGAAGGTGCTCTTATAGATAAGATACATGAGTCTAGAAAGAACTTTAATGGAATAATTATAAATGCTGGTGCTTTAGCTCATTATAGTCTGTCGTTAAGGGATGCTATATCATGTATTAAAATTCCTTGTATAGATGTCCATATGTCCAATATATATGCGAGAGATGAATTTAGAAAGAAGTCTTTAATAGCAGAAGTTTGTGCCGGTCAAATTGTAGGTTTTGGTAAAAATGTTTATTTTTTAGCTTTAGCAGCATTATATGAACTAATTTAAGGAGAGTGACTTAATGCCAATAGATAAATTGTGTAAGCTATTAGATAAATTGCCTAGTAACATAGATGCAGCAATTATTAGCTCAGAGGTAAATACTTTTTATCTTTCAGAAATAAAATTTTCGAATGGATATATATTTATAACAAGAGAAGAATTTTATATATTAGTTGACTTTAGGTATTATGAATCGACTTTAAAAAAGAGTAATGGCTTAACAGTATTATGCTTTGATGATTTTAAGGAAACTATTGCTAGACTGATAAAAAAACATAAAGCTACAAATATAATTATGGAATCTAATAGAATCAGTTTAACAAGATCTTATTATTTTGAGTCAATATTCGACTGTTGTGGTGCTAAATTGATAAAAACAAGTCAACTAGATGATGCTTTGGAATCTATGAGAACTATTAAAAGCGAAAAAGAAATAGAAAAAATAAAAATTGCTCAGGAAATATCCCAAGAGGCGTTTTTAAGGACTTTACCTATGATAAAAGAGGGTATTACTGAGAGAGACATAGCTCTTGAGTTAGAAATATTTATGAAGAAGAATGGAGCTGAATCAGCAGCTTTTGATTTAATTGTTGCTAGTGGAAAAAATAGTTCATTGCCACATGCAGAGCCAACAAATAAGCCAGTAAGAAAAGGTGATCTTTTAACTATAGATATGGGAGCTATATTTGAAGGATATAATAGTGATATGACTAGGACTATAGCTGTTGGAGAGGTTTCTGATAAGCAAAGAGAAGTTTATAATATAGTCCTTGCTGCTCAGGAGTCTGCACTTAATGTTCTTGCTTCAGGAATATCGGCAAAAGAAGTTGATGATGCTGCTAGAAAGATTATAAACCGCGCAGGATATAAAGATTGCTTTGGTCATGCTGTTGGGCATGGGGTAGGACTTGAAATACATGAAAAACCTAGTTTATCTCCAAAATCAAACTTTACACTTAAGCCATATATGGTAGTCACTATAGAACCTGGCATTTATATTAGAGGTAAGTTCGGTGTAAGAATAGAAGATATGGTTTTAATCACTGATAACGGGTTTAAAAATCTTACCTCCCTGGAAAAAAAATTGATAATTGTTTAACTTAAATGTGAGGAGATTTATATATGGAGAATAAGCTTAAGAACTATATTTTCCTTATTACTTATGCAATAGCTATATATTTTATTTTTCAAAATTTATCGTTTTTTGGTAATATAGCTTTTAGGTTTATACAACTTTTAATGCCTTTTGTATATGGATTTGCTATTGCTTATATAGTGAATTGGCCGAGCTCTTGCATAAAAAAGTTTTTAAATAAAAATATAAATGATATTAAAATGTGTAATATTATATCTATAGTTTTAGCCTATTTATTTGTATTTGGGATTTTTGCATTTATTTCAATAATAGTTATTCCTCAAATTATTTTAAGTTTTAATCATTTTATTTCTAATTCTAATACTTATATATATTCAATGAAGAACTATTCGAATGAAATGTTTAAGGTACTTGGTATAGATAATTATGTTTTAATTGATAATATACCTGAAAAAATAATAGATTTTATAAAAACAGAAAGTTTTATGTTTACTATATTTGGATTTATGAAGAATTTTGCGCTTACAACTTATAATTGGGTAGTTGGATTGATTATATCTTTCTATTTTATGTTTAATAAAGACCAACTTATATCTAAGTTGAAGAGAATAGCAAATATATGTTTATCTAAGAAACATTATTTCACAATGGTTGACATTTTAGACTTTTCTCATAACGTGTTTGGAAAATTTATAGTAGGAAAAATTATAGATTCATTAATTATAGGGATTCTTTGCTTTATTGGTACTACTGTGTTAAATATACCTTACTCTTTACTTATAAGTGTTATAGTAGGTGTTACTAACGTAATACCTTTCTTTGGACCCTTTTTAGGAGCTATACCATCAATATTTATATTACTTGTAATTGATCCAATTAAGGCACTTTGGTTTGCTGTATTTATATTAATTTTACAGCAAGTGGATGGAAATATTATTGGCCCTAAAATATTGGGTAGTTCTGTTGGAATATCGGGTCTATTTATAATGTTTAGTGTTATTATTGGTGGAGGCCTTTTTGGGATTACTGGAATGATACTTGGAGTACCTATATTTGTAATTATATATAATCTTTTTGGTAATTACATAAATAAGAAAGCAAAGAACATAGTTTAAAATTTTAAGATAAAAAGTGGAAGATTATAATATAAGACTAATAACCTTCTAAGAATATTGTATTAATTTATAATATAAGTAAGAATTATATGGGCCTTATTAAAATAAAAGCTTTGGCAAAACATTTCCCTACTATGATAGACTGGAAAGGTTTTAAATCCATATGTATGGGAATTAAGACTAATATGCTGTTTGAATATACTTGAAAAATATATTTGAAATCAAGCTATAAGAGGTTAATATTATTAGATAGAGGAGATGTAATCTTATAGTAAGTAAACAAGGCCACCTTTTGAAAGGTGGCCTTGTTTACTTTATATTATTTTGTATTAATGTAGCTGTTATAGTGTTTTTCATTAAAAGTGCTATAGTCATAGGACCAACACCTCCTGGAACTGGTGTTATATATGATGCAATTTCTTTTACGTTTTCAAAATCTACATCTCCACACAGTCCGCCTGCATCAGTTCTGTTTATACCTACATCTATAACCACAGCCCCTGGCTTTACCATTTCTTTTTTTATAAACTTGGCTTTTCCCACAGCTACAATTAAAATGTCAGCTGTCTTAGTAAATTTACTTAAGTCAATTGTCTTACTATGGCAGATTGTTACTGTGGCATCCTTATGCAAGAGTAACATTGCCATAGGTTTTCCTACTATATTGCTTCTTCCTACTATAACACAGTGTTTTCCTGCAACACTTATGTCGCTTTGTTTTAGAAGTTCCATTATTCCAGCGGGAGTACACGGTAAAAAACTAAAATTATTAGTCATAATTTTTCCAACGTTTAATTCGTGAAATGCATCTACGTCCTTTAATGGATTTATATGCTCTATAATTTCTTTTTCATTTATATGATGAGGTAATGGCAATTGAACGAGGATTCCGTTAATCTCTTTATCCTTATTAAGTTCATCAAGCAATTTGATAAGTTCATTTTGTTTAGTTTCCTGAGATAAGGAATATTCTTTAGATATTATACCAATTTCTGTACATGCTTTCTTTTTATTATTTACATATGTTCTTGAAGCAGGATCGTCTCCAACTACTATTACAGCAAGTTTTGGCACTATATTTTCTTTATTTTTTAGATTATCTACCTCATTTTTTAAATTTTTACGAAGCATTTGTGAAAATTTTTTTCCATCAATTATATTATTAATTATTGTATTATTCATTTTTTTCTCCTTTTTATTATTATTTAACAAATATACCCTCTATTAATATTAGGGAAGAGCCTTTTTATTTCTGCCTTTAAAGTTTTGTTTTCTTCTTTAGATAGTTCAGGATCATTACTAAGTATTTCATCTGAAGCGTTTTTTGCATCTTTTAAGATATTTATATTTTTCATTAGTCCTGCTAATTTTAGGTCTGGTAAACCATGCTGACGAGATCCTAAAAAATCACCTGGACCACGTAATTTTAAATCCTCATCAGCTATTTTAAGTCCATCATTTGTTTGGCAAATAGCACGAAGACGAGTAACAGTTTCTTGCGATTTACTATCAGATATCATTATACAATAGGATTTATATTTTCCTCGACCAACTCGTCCTCTGAGTTGGTGTAATTGAGAAAGACCAAATTGATCTGCATTTTCAATTAGCATAACTGTTGAGTTAGGTACGTCTACACCTACCTCAATTACTGTAGTTGAAACTAAAATGTTTATATTGTTTAATAAAAATTTACTCATAATATAATTCTTTTCATTGGCATTCATTTTTCCATGCATTAACCCAACATTGTATTCCTTAAAGTAATTTGATTTTAGTTCCTGGGCATAACTTTCTGCAGCAATAAGATTACTGGAAGTCTCAGTTTTTTCAATTAATGGGCAAACTATATAGGCTTGTCTTCCTTCATCAATTAATTTCTTTATAAATTTATATATTCGAACTCTTTTACTGCTATCTACTAGATATGTATCAATTTTTTGACGTCCTGGTGGCATTTCATCAATTATTGATATATCAACGTCTCCATATATAATCATAGCAAGTGTTCTTGGGATAGGAGTAGCTGACATAACAAGAACATGTGGTTCGTCTCCTTTTGAAGCTAGTTTAGCACGTTGTGATACTCCGAATCTATGCTGTTCATCTGTTATTACTAGTCCAAGCTTTGAAAAGTATATATCATCGCTTATTAGTGAATGTGTTCCAATTATTATATCTATTACACCAGTTTCTAACATGTCTTTTATTAAACGTTTTTTTGACTTTAGGGTAGAGCCTGTTAGAAGTGTTATATTTACATCAACAGAAGAGAATATCTTTTTGAAAAAATTGTAATGTTGTTCTGCTAAAATTTCAGTCGGCACCATTATAGCTGCTTGGAATCCTGACTTAACTATGCTGTAGCAGAGTGCTGCCGCAACGACTGTCTTACCAGAACCGACATCTCCTTGTATAAGTCTATGCATTGTTTTATTAGACTTCATGTCATCTATACATTCTTTGATTACTCGACTTTGGGCATTAGTCAGGGAAAAGCTAAGTAATGAGACAAATTCATCTATTTCTTCACCTTTAATAGTAAATTTATTTTGTTTATAATTAGTTGATTTTAATATAGATAGCCCTATCTGTAAATTTAATAATTCTTCAAAGGTTAGTCTTTCCTTTGCCTTTTGTAGAGCATAATTATTTATTGGAAAATGTATGTTTTCTATAGAAAAACGAAGGTCACAAAGCGAATACTTTCTACGTATATACTCAGGAATAGGATCCTTTACCTCCTTAGGTAATAGCAACATAGCTTGCTTTACAGCATTTTCGATTTGATGTGAAGCGAGACCATATGTTTGAGAATATATAGGCCTTATAGTTTTGCTATGACTTATTGGGATAAAATGAGGTGAATTCATTTCTATTTTAGAATTTATCCTTTTTATTTTTCCAAAGAAAAGAAATTCTTCTCCATATTTAAGTTTTTGTATAGTATACTTATTATTAAAAAATGTTACATTTATACAAGCTGTTTGGTCACTTATTCTCACTTTATACATTATCAAACCCTTACGTATTTTGTTTTCTATAATCTTAGAAGAAACGATTGCTTTAATGCAGCAAGGAACATCAGTTGGCGCTTCTAAAATGTGGTATGGATTACTAAAGTCTTCATATGCTCTCGGATACAAACGCAATAAAGCGCCGATAGTTGGCGCAGAAATCTTTTCGAATAAAGCTCTACGTTTACTACCGACACCTTTTAAAAATTGTATGTCTTGTTCAAACAATGATGCCATACCGGCACCTCCAAAAAAATTAATCTATTCAACAGATATCACAAAATAATCTAAAGGTTGTTGACCATTTATTAATGTTACATCAATGTTAGCACTAATTCTTGATTTTATACCTTCTAATGCTAAGTCAGCCTGTTCATTTGTTATGTTATGACCATACATAATAGTAATAAACTCAGTATTTTTGTTGACCATGGAATGGACCAATCTTATAGCTGCCTTAACTGGATCTTTTGTTTTAAAGATTAGCTTTCCATCTTTAAAAGCAAGAATGTCATTTTTCTTTATCTTAAATCCTCCATATTCTGAGTTCCTGGCTGCAAACGTTACTTGACCAGAACAAACTTTCATAAATGCATTAGTCATTAACGATAAGTTATCTGATATGCTTAACTCAGGGTTAAATGCTAACATTGCAGATAATCCTTGTGGTATTGTGCGAGTAGGTAGAACTATTATTTGCCTATCTGTCGCTAAAGCTACAGCTTGTTCTGCTGCTAAAGTTATATTTTTATTGTTTGGTAGAACGAATACATTCTTCGCTGGAGTTGCAAGTACAGCCTCTAATATATGTTGTACACTTGGATTCATGGTTTGCCCACCGCTTACTACATTTAAACAGCCTAAATCTTTAAATAAAGTTTTTAAGCCATCTCCTGCTGCAACTGCAACAAAGCCTATTTCTTCTTTAGGCTCTACAAATTCTAAAGTTTCACAGTTATCATTTTCTTGCACTTGATTTTTTATTTTTCTATTTTGTTCTTTCTTGTTTTCAACTTTAACTTTAAGCAGTTCACCAAAACTTAAAGCTTCTTGAATTGCAAGACCAGGGTCTTCAGTATGCACATGAACCTTAATTATTTCTTCATCATCAACAACTACTACACAGTCTCCTATTGATTCAAGATAAGATCTTAAATTTATAGGACTAGTTAAAATGTTTTTATCCCTTCCAACTATAAATTCCGTGCAGTAAGTAAAATTAATATCTTCATCAAATTGTTTTATTACATCGTTAAAGTCACCTTCAAATATTTGTACACTTTGAGTTTTATTATCTTCATTACTTTTAATAATCTCACCTTCTTTGAACACAGAAAGCATACCTTCAAATATTAAACAAATCCCTTTTCCTCCTGCATCAACTACTCCGGCCTTTTTTAGTACTGGCAAAAGTTCTGGAGTAGTTGCTAAGGCATCTTCTGCACCCTTACAGACTTCTTCCCAAACATACACAGGATCATTACTTACGTTAGCAGCAAGCTTTCCTCTCTCATAAGCAACGCGGGAGACTGTAAGCATAGTTCCCTCAGCTGGCTTCATCACAGCATTATAGGCAGCACTTACGCCTATAGATAAAGCATCAATTAAATCACGACCAGTTGCGTTTTCTATGCCAGCAAGTCCCTTTGCAAATCCTCTAAACAGAAGAGATAAAATAGTCCCAGAATTTCCCCTAGCTCCTCTTAAGAGAGCAGAGGCTGTTATATTAGCAATTTCACTTATTGGAAGGTTTGTATCCACACATTTAAGTTTTTCAACTGCTGCTAACATAGTCATGGACATATTAGTTCCTGTGTCGCCATCGGGAACTGGAAAAATATTTAATTTGTCAACCATATTTTTATTGTTAGCTATATTATTATTTCCTGATATTATAGCATTTAAAAGGCAATTTCCATTAATCAAAATAATGCACTCCTTTATATACATGCAAAGATTCATATTTTATTAACACAGACTTATTATAACACAATGTATAGGTAGTTTCAACTAAAAAAAACGTTAATTTTTACATAAGCTTATGCTATCTGAAATCTTACTTATAATAAAGCTTATAATTAATACAATTATGTTGACTATAACTATACTTGCACCTGTAGGAATGTTTAATAACAAAGAAACCAATACTCCTATTAAAAAACAAAGTATAGATATTGTAGCCGATAAAAACATAAGACTTTTAAAGCTTCTAACAAATTTTTTAGCTATAAAAGCTGAAAATATTATTAAACTTGATATCAATAATGTTCCCATCATTCTTATTCCTATTACTACAGTAAGTGCAGTTAGGAGAGATATCAAAAATTGATAGAATTGTATGTTGATACCTATTGATTTTGCAAAGCTTTCATCTATAGTTACGATAAAAAGTCTATTATAAAATAATATAAACAGAGTTAGTACCACCGCTGAAAGTATTATACTCATAAATACATCTGTGTTATTCATTGATAGAATACTTCCAAACATATAAGCATATACATCCATGTTAAGCCCGTTTGAAATTGCAGTAACTATTACTCCAAGAGCTAGGGAACCTGTTGAAAATATTCCTATCGCTATATCTCCATTGATTTTCTTGCTTTGACTTATGTACATTATTACAAAGGATGCTAATATTACTATTGGAGTAGAAAGGTATATAGGTGAAAATCCACAAGCAACTGCAATAGATATAGAAGCAAAGCCTACATCTGATAGACCGTGTCCTATTAAAGAATAATTTTTAAGAACTAATATTACGCCTAACAAAGACGCACATAATGATATTAATATACCAACTATTATTGCCCTTGCCATAAAAGGGTATGAGAGAATTTCAATAATTTCATTAATACTCATATAACTTAACCATCCGTTTTCATTTTTAACCACTCTCTAGTAGTTCCATAAAACATTATTTTTTTATTAATTTCTATAACTTTAGTTGCGTATTTTTTTACACTATCAATATCATGTGAAACCATTAATATTGTAGTGTGAGTTTCTTTATTCAGTTTATTAAGTAGAGCATAAAATGAGTTAGATATTTCTGGATCAAGACCCGTACAAGGCTCATCTAATATTAAAATTTCTGGCTTTTTACAAATTGCTCGCGCAAACAGTACCCTTTGTTGTTGCCCTCCTGATAGTTCACCAAAGCGACGCTTTACTAATGAATCTACGCCAGCTCTTTTTATTGCATCGTCTGCAAGTAACTTATCTCTTTTTTTATAAAAAGGAAATATAGATTCTGTATTTTGCGTTCCTGATAAAATAATTTCAGAAACTGTTGCGGGAAAATCTATTAATATATCGCTATTTTGTGGCAGGTATGAAATTTTACTCTTCTTACAATTGATGCTTATTAATCCTGAAGAATATGGAACTAGCCCTAATATAGCCTTTAATAGCGTACTTTTTCCTGAACCATTACTTCCAACTATACATACGTATTCACCTTTTTTTATATTAAGTTTTAGATTATCTAATATTTTTATATTTTTATAGCCAATTTTATATGAAACACTTAGATCTTTTATTTCAATTAAATCCATATTTAATTTAATCCTTGCTTTAAATTTTTGAGATTTTCATACATTATATCAATGTAAGTAACTTCATTTTCTAATTGCTCCTTGGAAACATTGTGAAGAGTACTAAATTTTAAAGTTTTAACTCCTGTTTGTTCAGCTATTGATTTAGCGATTTTGGGTTCTGTAAACTCTTCATAATAAATAGCTTTTATTCCGTTATCCTTTATAAACGATATTATTTTTGAAATGCTTTTAACGCTAGGCTCTGCCTCTGATGAACAACCTTTAAATGCTGACTTATAATTAAGTCCATATCTATTTATAAAGTATAAGTGAGCAAATCTTCCTGCAAATACTATGGACTTACAAGATGCATTATTAATATAATTCATAATATCTGAATCAAGTTTTTTAAGCTTTTCTTTGTATTCATTTGCATTATTTATATAAAATTCTTTATTTTTAGGGTCTTTATCACATAGAGCGTCTTTTATATTATCGACCATTTTTAAAGCTATTGTAGGATCAAGCCATATATGAGGATCGTAATTATGTTCATGCTTTCCGCTGCATTCATGATGACTACATGAATGTCCGCTCTTATTTTTTAGAAGCTCTATTCCGTTTGATACATCTACTATATTAAGTTTTGCTGATTTGGCACCGGATATAATTCTACCTGCCCATGGTTCCATGTTTTCCCCTGTGTATAAGAAAATGTCAGAGTTTGATATTTTCATAATATCAGTTGGAGTTGGATCAAATGTATGACTTTCTGTACCGGGGGGCAAAAGTAAAGTGACGTCAGCTTTATCTCTGGCAATTTGTTTTGCAAAGTCATACTGAGGAAATAATGATGCTGTTATTTTTATTTTTCCGACCTCCTGGCTTTTAACGTTCACTGATAGACTGCATCCTGAAATAATAAATAATATAACAAATGTAGCACTTAGTAAAAAAAATATTCGGTTGCCTTTTATTTTTAACAATTTGTTTCCACCTTTCTTAAGGATTTTCTTTTTTTAGACACTTACTGCACTTACCATAAAAGACTATTTTTTGAGAGTTCAAAATAAAATGGTTTTTGTTTTCAGCTTTAAATAATGCTTTTTTTAGATTTTCGTCCTGAAAGTGAAGCAACGCTGAGCAAGACGAACAAATCATGTGATAATGTTCATTATCTAAGCACTCTTCATCAACATACTGATAGTACGAACAGTTCTGACCTTCAAGACTACATCTACGAACAAGTCCTTCTTCAACTAAATTATTTAACTGCCGGTATATAGTCGATAATCCAATCGGCTTTGATTGTTTTTTTAAGATAAATAATATCTCATCAGGAGTCAAGTTTTTTCCATAGTTCTCTTTTAAACAGTCTAATATATTTTGCCTTTGACGAGTTTTCCTTTGACTTGTCATTTGAACCCACTTCCTTTTATTGGTTAATGAAAATGAATCTCAAAGTCAATAATATCAAATGTATTATAATATGTCAATTCAAATTAATTAATAAAAGTGCTTGAATATTGTTTTTGTATGTGATATAATAATAAAAAATTTGTTAGATTATACATTTGGGGGTATAGCTCAGATGGGAGAGCGCTTGAATGGCATTCAAGAGGTCAGCGGTTCGATCCCGCTTATCTCCACCAATCCAGAACTCGCGTGGCGCTAGGCTTTATGGCGCCATAGCGAGTTTTCTTTGTAAGTAAATTTAAAAGGATATACGAGAAATATCCAAGAAATAATTTTTAGACAAAAAAATGCAAATATAGCATTTATGCTTTGCCACCTATAAAATAAAAAGGACACCTTATTAGTGTCCTTTTTTTATTTCAAAAATGAAGGAGTAATAGAAAATGCAAATAATTTTATCAGTACTAGTATTAATTTTAGCAGAGATAGATTTAAGGCAAGCACAGAAGGTAAAAGATTTAGAAGAAAGAACGATAGAAGCGTTAGAATTATTTGTCGCAGGTTCAAGGAGGAAGAATAATTGTACATAGATAATAGGTCATAGATAATAGGTCATAGATAATAAGTCATATTTAACACCGATAGATAATGGGTCAATCCCCGTTTTAAAATGTTTTTTCTGTGAAGAATATATATATGCAGGAGACGAATATTACGTCCTCAATGGCTTTAATTGCTGTGAGGAATGTCTAGATATGCATTTTAAAATTCACGGCCGAATTGCCGGATCTGGAAGCCGAAAAAGCCGATATGGAGAGTTAAGGAGTGTATCTTATGAACGAAAATAAATCAGTATTTAAAACGCTGTTTGCGATCAGCGTAAACGACCATGTAGAAAAGAAAAACGGCCTTTCATATTTGTCATGGCCGTTATGCATGGGGCGAAGTTAAGAAGCTGTACCTAGAGGCAAATTACAAAGTATACGAGACTGAAAACAGCTGCATTTATTTTACAGATGGGTGAACATGCTGTGTGAAAACAGGTGTAATAATCGAGGGGCTTGAACACATCGAATATCTACCTTAGTTGGATCAAGGGTTACAAGGGTTTGCTAGTATCTTTAATGCCGTCAAATTTTGATGCAAAACCAACGTTTAGAGATAGAATTGGCGTCACAAAAATTGATACGGAAATGACATTTTTCTGTGAAGCTATATTTATAAAAAAGAAATATAAACAGGAAATTATGCGTATCCAGGATACCGATGATCCTTATGCTGCTGCGGTTTTATCGAATATCTTTGATGACACCAACACATTAATCCAATGAGCTTTAGTGGTTCCAGAGCGTATGCGTATGCAACTTTATCTTCGCAAGGGTCGCCGTCAATCACGATAACTGCAAACAACGTTACATATTCGTACAATTATGACCCTAAAGGTGAGTTTTAAGCAAACAATTATACCGCGTTGACGGGAACTTCAAAATGGAGTGATACAGCCAATTCTGACCCGTTATCGGACATCAAATCAGCTCGGGATAAGGTTGAGGAAAAGACCGGGACACGCCCGGGCATTACGATTATGTCAAGGAAAACGTTTAATTATTTGCTTTCCAATTCGAACATAAAATCAGCAATTTTAGCCCAGAATATGACGGCAAATATTTTCATGACAGACGCGCTTTTAAAGGCGTTTATCAAGGGAATTTTGGACGTTTCGATAATTATTTATACGAAAAAATATAAGGATGAATCCGGTACGACTAAGAACTTTTACCCCGATGACATGTGTGCGCTCGTGCCCGATGCGACCTTAGGTTCAACGTGGTTTAGCGCCACGCCGGAGGAAAGAAGTGGCGCTGCATCTGAAATCAAGGTGGCGATTGTAAATACAGGGATTGCCGTAGCCGTTTCAAGAACGACCACGGCATCGTTGAACACTCAGACAACCGCATCAGATATAGTGTTGCCGTCTTTTGAACGCATGGATGAATGCTATATTCTAAAAGTGAATTAAAATGGCTAAGATGATTTTTCCGTTTGAGATAAAATATTTGGGGTAGTATTATTCTCCAAATGAAATTATAGAAGTCAAAGAAAAAGATGCAGAAGAATTAGTTGTGCTTGGCGGAAAAGTGGTTGAAAAGCCAACTACACCACCGCCGAAAAGCACAACAAAAACAAAGCGAGGGAGAAAAAGTGACACAGCTAGAAAGGCAAAAGTTTGGATTCCGGATGAACAAAATGACGATTTGCTATCAGAACTTTTACTTTGCGCTGAAGATTCGATAAAACAAAAACGCCGAACCCCCGTTGATTCTCCTATGGAAAAACAATATGAAACGTTGCAGCTTGAAATAGCAAAATTTTTGTACAACAAAATTGGCGCTGAGGGTGAAACTGTGCACAATGAAAATAGAGTTAATCGCACTTATGAAAACGCTCATATTCCCGACAGTATGCTGGATTGTATAGTTCCGCTTGGAAAAGTGATGAAATAATTTAAAATTGATAATGAACAATTGACAATGAAGGTTTGGCGGCAGGCAGCCTTATTTAAATGAAACGCCGAAGGCGTTATACCAAAATTGTAAATTGTCAATTAAATCAAACACTTGGAAAGAAACAAAAAAAGTGGAAGAATTTAGAATATTAGTTGATAATAAAGAGTATGTGATGGAGTACACAAGGGATAGTGTACTCCAATTTGAAGCCATCGGCGGGAGTATTTCTGGGATGCAGGATAAAATATTTACCTCAATTAATGATCTAACCTACGTGGGCCTATTAAAACATCATCTTGGCATTAATTATAATCTTGCAAAGAAAATTTCAGATGCAGCAATCGAAGAATACGGTGCAAGCGAGATTTATCCAATTTTAGCCGAGAAATTCACAGAGGTTTTTATGAAGGAGGGAGCTTCTGGCAAAAAGAAAAGTTTTCTTATTTCGGAGATAAACTCCCAAAAGAAAACTTCGAATTCAGAAAAATAATTGAATTTTTTGGAGATGAACTTCTTCCTAAAGCGATAGCGGCAGGATGCAGTATCCATGAGTTTTTGTACGAGAACCCAGCTATTTTGACAGCATATGCAAAGGCGTACGAGCTAAAACTCAAAGAAATTACCAACGAATGGAAAATGAAAGTCAATTTCACAGCTTGGCTGCAAGGATCATACATACAATATGCGGTAGCATCGGCACTTAGCAGGAATGTGCGGTATCCAGCGAAACTATTTGAACTGTTTTCAGCAGAGCTATCAGACAAACATAAGTTAATTGATGGCAAAGAAGCAATCAAAAATTGCTCAAAACAAATTAATGAGATGCTGCGGATAGGGACCGCTGCCAAGTTGCGAGGTTAGAATACATTCTATTTTAAACTTATTTGCACGCAACGAAAGCTGAGGCGATCAATAAAAAACAAAAAACACCTATTAAAGTTTTCAGTGAAAACATAGAATAGGCGCTGTAGCGATTGTTTTTAATTAAATTTTAAAGTATAATTAAATCCAGCAGGAGTAAGCCTGCGGAGGACGGCTAATGCCCACTCCCTAATAGAGAGGGGGCATGTGAGTGGAACTACTATATCTACTACTGATTTTACTTGTGTTAGATAAAATGCTTTACCATAAAAACAACAAATAGTCGCCTCCCGACCAAAGGTAACGACTATTTGTATTAACTATTAATAAAAAACCTTTGGGGCTAAGCCGTTTTTCAAACGGTTTGCTCCTGCTAATTTATATTTTACCCGAAAATCAATTATTTGTCAATGACAATAAGATAAAAAATTAGAGTTTTAAAAGAGCCATATCCAAGAGATTTTGGCTCTTTTCTTTATTATATGCAACGTTTACGGTTAGATACCGTGTTTTCGCATGAGACAAGTTGTGTACGAGGCTTTGGCGCGAGGGCATGGAATTTTGGGTTACGTTAATGCAACAAACGCGAAATGAAGGTTATTTTGCCTTCCTTTCTTACTGAAAGAAAAGAAGGCGGGTGAAAAAATGTCAAGTGAAAATCTAATGATTGAAGTTATTGGAAGCTCAAGTAAAGCAGTGGCAGCGCTTGATAAAGTGATAGGTAAAATATCTGAACTGCAAAACAAATTTGTTTCTGCGATTCCTGTTATTGCGAAGTTTAATAATTCCTTAAAGTCAATATCGAGCAATTTTAGCTTTAAAAACATCATAAACGACCCAATAAAAGCATCATTAGAAATGCAGAAAATGGGGGATTAAAGAGCGATAGCCAGTGCAAAAGCTCAGTCAGCAATACCTAAAGCCGCTTTTGATAGTGAAAATTATTCATTTAAATCAGAAAAGCTTGCAAAAGCAAAAGAAGAGCTCGCCGAAGCGGAGCAAAAGGTGGCGGCGAACACAAAATGGGAAGCAGAAGCCGCACGGAACATTGAAGATGCGGTAAATTGTTCTATCCAGAAAATGCAGCTACAAGCGCAGGTTCCCAAAACTAGAAATTTAACACCTCAAAAGGTGCAAAGAATCAATTATTTCTCAGGACGCAATATATCGGCTGAGATGAATGCAATTAGCAGCACTATTTCGCCAACTATTGATACATCAAAGGTTAAGGCGGCTCTGGCGGGAATGATGGAGCTTTTGCAGTCCCAGATTTAACAGGATATGACGATCTAATGGACAGCGTAAATTCTAAAACTGACGAATTGTACAAAAAGTTATGGCTGGATTTGAGGCAATTTGAAATGCCCTTTAACCCATCAGGCAAGCGCTATCAAGGCTTGGAGCCGAACTTGATCATCTTGAGGGCTTTGCCTGGGAAGCTCTTAAGAATTTCTACTATTCATTTTTAGTGCCGGTCGGAAGTTGGACCTTAAACGAAGGATTACCGCGGTTTATAGACATTTTAACTGTGGGCCTTTCACAAGTTGATTGGGGCAAAATTAATGTATCTCTGCACGGCTTATGGATAGCATTAGCGTCGTTTGCGGTGACTGTCAGTGAGGGGCTTTTGTGGTTCTGGGAGAACGTCCTTGTGAGCATAGGCGCCTGGACGCTGAACAACGCAGTGTCAACGTTTTTAAATTTGCTAGCAGGCACAATTAATTTTCTAAATCCAATAATAAGTGCCTCAATTCCGCTTGTAAACTGGCTTTGGAATTCATTTTTATGGCCTATAGTAAGTTTTACAGGCGGTGTGATTTGTGATGTTTTAAATGGGATTACAATTGCACTGGAAGTTGTCGGCAACTGGATGTCAAGCAATCAGGCTGTGGTGACTTCAATGACCGCGGTTATCTAGTTGCAAAATATAAAAAAGCCAATAGAACTTAGTTATAGAAAGTCATTGAAAAAACCGAAAATAAATGGTAAAATGTAAACATAGACTTAAAGAAAGCCGAATTTCCGATAATGGAAGTTCGGTTCTTTTTTACATATATGGAAGTTAAGATGCCATTTTTTAAGATAAACGGGACAACAGTAAAAACATCAATGAGCTGTACATGGAGATTGCAGGATTTATCAAGTGACGACAGCGGTCTAACTCTTGACGGTGTTATGCATAAGGATATTGTGTCGCAAAAGCGAAAACTTGTTTGCAAGTGGGGCGCTATGAGCTGGCAGGAGTGCAGTGTTATAGCCGATTTTATGAAGAATCGAGGCGTGCAGGGGAGTCTAACTTATCCGGATATCATGGCAGGCACATACACAACAAAAACGTTTTATACGGGCGATATGACAGTTCCGTATTTCGATTGGTCAATAGAGCTTGTAGGGAGCGCCTCGTGCGACTTCATAGAAGTATAAACTTTTGCAACTTACCGTATAGCTAGAGATGAGGAAACTGTGATAAACACATCAGAAGAATACAATAAGGCGATATATAAATCCGACAGAAAGTTTAGAGTTCGGGCAAAAATAACCTTAGCAGATAATTATATATTAGAAGTAACAGATTAAGATATAATGCAAGGCGGAGTATCCTCGCCTAATTCGTTTGAAATCGGTGGTGCTGTGATTGGTCAACTTATGCTTGTTCTCAATAATCTTGGAGATAAATTCAGTACATATGATTTTTACGGTGCAGAAATTTACATTAAAATTGGCTTAGCTCTATTAGACTGCACGACTGAATAGATTCCGAAGGGCTATTTTATAGTGGATGAAGCCATTTTTGAGAGCGCAACCATCACTTTAACGGCACTTGATAACATGAGCAAATTCGATAAACCGTACTCAAAAAGCAATCTTAGGCCTCTAGCAACACTTGCAGAAATCCTGAGGAATGCGTGCTTTTGCTGAGGTGTAAATTTATCGACACAGACATTTTTAAATTCTGATTGTTGTGTTGCATCAAGTCCCGAGGACAAGAAAATTACATTTAGAGAAGTCGTATCTTGGGTGGCGCAACTTGCGGGAAGTTTTACAAAGATCAATTACAATGGGAAATTAACTTTAAACTGGTACGACTATTCAAGTTTCGACTTTAACGATTATCTCGATGGTGGTAACTTTTTAGATTATAATTCTGGTGATACCGCTGACGGTGGGGATTTTAAAGACTACACATCCGGCGATAGATACAAAGGTGGGCTATTTATCTACACGTCACCACCAGTATTTATAAATATGACTAAAGGCATCGCAACGCTTGACTCATTAGGAAAACTTGAGCAGATGCCAACGCATTAAGATGCTGGGCATCTGAGGAGAACCATGTAAATTTGTTTAGTGAGCTCAAAGGTACACCAGCGACTGTAGCAGGCTATGGAATTACGGACATTTTAAGAATGACCATACACACACTTTTGAGTCTATTACGGAAAAGCCGAGCACACTCGCCGGATATGGAATTGCAAATGCTGTACCGACGACACGAACAATAAATTCCAAAGCATTATCAAGTAATATTACGCTTACAGCGTCAGATGTTGGATCAGCCACTTATAAGTCAGAAAGCAATGGAGACTTTAATTCAATAACCACGCCGGGACTATATACAATGCGAGGGGGCACAACGAATGCTCCAACATCAGGATCTTATCATAGCTTGATAGTTAATAAATCTGACTCAGGGAACTACGTTCAGCAGTTAGCAATCAAAGAAAGTACAACAGAAATGTACGTACATTATTTAAGCGGGTCAACGTGGAGTAGCTGGAAAAAATTTTATACACAAGGCAACACAATGCCTGTTGCAGACGGAGATACAGGAGCAATAACAGCAAGTGACGTAGTTTCAATTTTTAAAACAGCAATTGTGAATCTGATTTATCCGGTCGGTTCAATTCTTATGTCAACAAAAAGTACGAATCCGTCAAACTATCTGGGAGGCACATGGGTAGCTTGGGGATCTGGCCGAGACCTCTGAGTGTAAATACATCAG
>CALWVR010000030.1 GCA_944385105.1 uncultured Clostridia bacterium | reverse complement strand
TGCGGCAGCGGCAGTAGTTAATGGAGGTTATTTAGTACGCCCAAGGATAGTAAAACAAATAGTAGATAATGATGGAAATATTATTAAATCATTTGACGTAGAAAAAAGAAGACAGGTTATTTCTGAGGAAACTTCAAGGAGAGTTTGTGCTCTACTTAGACAAAATGCTATAGATGGAGGAGCAAAAAATGGAGATGTAGCAGGGTTTAGAGTTTTTGGGAAAACAGGAACAACGCAGAAGATAGGTATGTGTAGTGGAGATGGAATGGATTATATATCATCCTTCTGTGGTGGAGCGCCGGCTGACAATCCACAATTTGTACTTCTTATTTACTATGATACTCCAAAAGGAGATTCCTATTATGGTGCCATGGTTGCAGCACCGACGTTTGCAAAGATAATGCAGGATGCATTGCCTTATTTAGGAGTAGAAAAGATTTATAATGAAGAAGAACTAAAGAATTTGGACGTTACAGTCCCGTTTTTGGTGGGATCGTCTGTAGCTCAAGCTAAAAATCAGCTTAATAATTTACAATTAAACCCAGTTATTTATGGTGATGGAGAAAGAGTTATATCGCAGATACCAGAGGTGTCGACAAGCATGCAAAAAGGTGGAACTATTGTACTTTATACGGATAGTAATTTTATAGATAAAAAAGCAATAGTGCCAAAGCTTACTGGACTTAGCCTGTCTGCAGCAAATAAAGCTGCTACTAATGCAGGTATTAATATCAGTATAAAAGGGACTGCTTTAAGTGGAAGCAATGTTATATCTATAAGCCAGAGTGAACCAGAAGGCAAGGCAGTTAGCCAAGGGACTGTTGTTACAGTAGAATTTAATCAAGTATCTAAGGAAAATAGAGATTAAATAAATTTATAGTAGTTTCTCTATATAAAAATGTTAATTCACGTGATATAATTTTAAAAGTTTATCAAGGTTATACTCTTAATGGGTATAAGAGAGGTGGAAAATATAATGACAAGTATTTTAGTTTCGTTATCATCTATTATGTCTTTTGTTGTTACATGGGCACTTGGGAAAAAGCTAATTCCCTATCTTCATAAGCTTAAGTATGGTCAAACTATATTGGAAATTGGCCCCTCTTGGCATAATAAGAAACAAGGTACCCCTACAATGGGTGGGATAATGTTTATTATAGGGATAACAGTATCCTCATTTATAACTTTAATGATATATTACTTAATGGTTGCTCCAAGTAATATAAGATTGCAGGAAACTCCCGCGATGGTACTTAAAATATGTTCAGGATTGTTCATGTCTTTAGCTTATGGGTTAATAGGTTTTTGGGATGACTATATAAAGGTGGTAAAAAAGAGAAACTTGGGATTAACAGCAGTTCAAAAGTTAGTTTTACAATTTTTAATAGTTGCAGCATATTTATTTTCATTATATTTTATTAAGTGTGCATATGGAGGAATAAGTGCCACTACTACTATAATACCATTTGTGGGAAGAATTGATTTAGGAATATTTTATTGGCCATTAGCTGCAGTGCTAATAGTAGGTATGGTGAACTCGGTAAATTTAACGGATGGAATAGATGGTCTTAGCAGTTCGGTAACATTCTTTGTAGGAACATTCTTCTTAATAATAGCTGGATTTTTAAGTATGATGGGTCTTAGTATAGTGATAGGAGCATTAATGGGAGGATGTTTAGGATTTTTAATTTTTAATATTCATCCGGCTAAAGTATTTATGGGGGATACAGGTTCTCTATTTTTAGGTGGAATAATTTGTGCAATAGCTTTTTCGATGGATTTACCTATTTTATTACCTATAATAGGCATAATATATATTGCAGAGATGTTTTCGGTTATACTTCAAGTGGTTTATTTTAAAATAACTAATGGCAAACGACTGTTTAAAATGAGTCCACTTCATCATCACTGTGAAATGTGTGGATGGAGTGAAGTAAAAATTTGTGTGGTATTTAGTTTTATAACTGCTATTTTTGGTGCTATATCAATTCTAATTGTTGTGTTTGGAGTATAGAAACGTGGCTATAAGAGCTATAAAGGGAGTGTGCTAACTTGTACAAAAGGTATAATAGACGTGTATCTGGAGGATATTCAGGAATGTCTACGGGAGTAGCAGCTCCTGTAGGGAGGAGTAGACCTCGACGAAAGAGTGAAAAAAATAAAAGAAATAGAAGGTCTATAAACAAAACTGTAAAGAAGAAACTCAAAGTTTTCTCTATGCGTTCTGGAATAGACATGCCATTTTTCTTTATTAATATGATTATACTGGTTATAGGACTAGTAATGCTGTTTTCAGCGTCGTATCCAAATGCTTATCATTATAAACATGGTGATAGCTACTATTTTATAAGAAGTCAATTAATTTGGGCATTATTAGGTGTAGCTGCTATGATTGCAATTTCATATTTTGACTATCACCATTTTCACAAACTTGCTGTACCAATTTTTGCAATATCTGTCTTACTTTTAGTATTAGTTCTTTTTATGCCCATTAGAAATGGTGTTCATAGATGGATACAATTAGGCCCTATAGGCTTTCAGCCATCTGAAGTTACCAAATTTGCTATTGTTTTATTATTTTCACATTTTATTTCTAAGAATTTTGATAAGATGACGACTTTCCGTTATGGTATTTTACCTTATGCATGTATACTTGGAGTAACAGCTTTTTTGCTTTATTTAGAGCCTCACATTTCCTGTTTGATAATAATAGTTTTATTAGCAGGCGGAATGCTTTATATTGGAGGAGTACGACTTAGGTGGTTTGGACTAGTTTTAGCTGTAGCATTATTGGCTGTTGGATATATAGTATTATTTACGGATAAACTTAGTTATGCAAATGGGCGTGTGCAGGGCTGGCTGGACCCATTTGCTAGTGGGTCAAATGTTGATACATGGCAGACTAAGCAAGGACTTTATGCAATAGGTTCAGGTGGACTTTTAGGGTTAGGACTGGGGCAATCAAGACAAAAATATCTTTATATTCCAGAACCACAAAATGATTTTATATTTTCTGTAGTGTGCGAGGAACTAGGCTTTATAGGAGCTCTCATAATTTTAGCGTTATTTGCTATGCTTATATGGAGAGGAATTATTATATCGATTAGAGCAAAAGATAAATTTGGTGCCTTGCTTGGTATAGGCCTTACAGCGCAGGTTGGGCTGCAGGTTATTCTTAATATCTTTGTTGTAACTAACACTATACCAAATACAGGAATAAGCTTGCCATTTTTTAGCTATGGTGGAACTTCACTTGTTATGCTACTTACTCAAATGGGTGTAGTTTTATCTATATCAAGATCATCAAAAGTTGAAAAAACATAGAATGGAGGTAAAATAAATGAAGATTATTTTTGCAGGTGGAGGTACGGCAGGACATATAAATCCTGCACTGGCAATTGCCGGGTATGTTAAGGAACACTGCAAAGATGCTGATATACTTTATGTTGGAGCAAAAGGAGGGATGGAGGAAAGGCTTGTTAAAGAATCGGGTTTTAACTTTAAAGGAATTACTATATCAGGATTTAGCCGAAGTTTAAGCCTTGATGGAATAAAGAAGAATATATTGACTTTAAGGAGAATTGTTACTTCTAGTAATGAATCCAAAAAAATTATTAATGAATTTAAGCCAGATATTTGTGTGGGGACAGGTGGATATGTTAGTGGTCCAATATTGAGAAAGGCTGCTAATATGGGTGTTCCAATAATCATTCATGAACAAAATGCTTATCCAGGAGTTACGACAAAAATGCTTGCGAAAAAAGCAAAGAAGATAATGCTTGCAAATAAAGATGCCAATAAATACTTTAAGGCTAAAGATAATATAATAATTACAGGAAATCCAATTAGAAAGGAGATACTTACAGAATCTAAGGAAGACTCAAGAAGAAAGTTGGGACTTGATAATAGACCAGTAATACTTTCATTTGGAGGAAGCCTTGGTGCAAGAAAAATTAATGAAGCTATTATTGATTTAATTGTAGATACTTCTAGAGATGATAGGTTTCAACATATCCATGCGTATGGTCAATATGGAAGTTGGTTTATCCCATCACTAGAAGAAAAAGGGGTTAAACTATCAGAGCACAAAAATTTAGATATAAGAGAGTACATAAAGGATATGCCAACTTGCCTTGCGGCGGCAGATATTGTTATATCAAGGGCCGGAGCGATAACACTAAGTGAGATACAGGCGCAAGGCAAGGCATCAATACTGATACCGTCTCCGAATGTTGCAGAAAACCATCAGTATTATAATGCTATGGCTTTAGTTAATAATAAAGCAGCGCAGATAATTGAGGAGAAAGATTTAACAGGAGATACATTAATAAATAAGGTTAATAATATGTTAAGTTCACCGTCGGTAATAAGGGAATATCAGTATAATGCCCAAAAAATGTCTATATGTGACGCTAATGAAAGAATTTATTCAATTATAAATGAAGTGCTAAAAGCTTAACTATTTTGTACCAATCCAAACTCTTCAGCATAGTATATAAAGCAATAGGTATGTATTTACTTTTATACTATGGAGGAGTGGTAGCGGTATGCAGAAGCTGTTTATAAAGGAAACTAAAAAATTAAATGGAGAAGTTTTTGTACAAGGTTCAAAAAATAGTGTATTACCAATATTTGCTGCTACCATACTTTGTTCAAGCCCATGTATATTACACAATTGTCCAAAACTTTCAGATGTAGATGTTACGCTTGAAATATTAAAGCATCTTGGAGCCAAAGTTACAAGAGAAGGCAGTGATGTTTTTATAGATGCTACAAAAGTATATGAGTGTAGTGTACCGCGGGACCTTATGAGTAGAATGAGATCTTCAATTGTCTTTTTAGGCCCGATGCTTTCGCTAATGGGGCGTGCTAATATTTTTTTACCTGGTGGTTGTGACTTAGGTCCAAGACCTATAGACCTTCATTTAAGTGCCCTTAGTAAATTGGGAGCCAAATTTGAAAAGAGTGATGAACTATTATATTGTAGTCTGAATCATATATTTAAAGGTTCAACTATAGCGTTGAGGGTACCAAGTGTAGGAGCGACAGAAAACATAATATTATCAGCAGTTTTAGCTAAAGGAGAAACAATAATTGAAAATGCTGCGCGTGAACCTGAAATTTATGATCTTTGTAATTTTTTAAATTTATGTGGGGCAAAAATTTATTCTGATAATGTAGGGAATATAAGGATAGTGGGAGTAGATAAACTACATGGGATAGAATATTCAGTTATGCCGGATAGGATAGTTGCAGCTACATTTATGTCAGCAACAGCTATTACAGGAGGAAATGTTGTTATAAAGAAGGTTAATGATAGGCATTTAAAGGCTGTAATTGAAGTGTTTGAGAGAATGGGCTGTAAAGTTTTAACTAGTAAGAACGAAATTAGAATTATATCTAAAAAGCATCTATCTTCAGTAGATTTTATAAAAACTGTTCCATATCCAGGCTTTCCTACCGACGCACAGCCAATTTTGATGGCTCCTTTTGCAATTTCACAAGGAACGACAGTTTTTTGTGAGAGTATTTTTAAGGATAGATATAAGCATGTAGACGAATTTTTGAAAATGGGTGCAAATATAAAGGTCAATGGGAAGATAGCCGTAGTAAAAGGAGTAAAGGAGATTATTGGTACTGATGTTATGGCAAGGGATCTAAGAGGTGCTGCAGCGTTGCTGGTACTTTCACTTATTGCAAAAGGTGAAACTGTTTTGGATGGTCTTAAGCATTTAGACAGAGGATATGAAAATATAGTCGAAGAGCTTAATGGACTAGGTGCAAATATTAAAAGGATGTAATTTTTATGAAAAGAAGAGAAAAAAGGACTATAAGAAAGAGTAGAATAAAAAAGAAAAGAAAAAATACATTGTTAATTTATAGGTTGAAATTGATTTTTAGTTGCTCTTTTCTTGTTTTACTGATAAGCTTAATAGGTGTGATTACATCAATTTCATTTTTTTTTAAGGTAGAGGCAATAGAAATATGTGGAGAAACAAGATATAATAATGAGGATGTAATTACACAAAGTGGGCTTAAAGTGGGAGATAATATTTTTTTTCTTGATAGTTCTAAAATTCAGAATGAATTAGAAAGAACATTCCCATATATTGAAGGGGTAAAAGTAGTTAAAAGATTTCCCAATAAAATAGTAATAAATATGAGGGATTCTAGAGAATTTAGAGTATTTAAAAGTGACTTAAAATATGTTATAGTTAATTCATATGGAAAAGTTTTAGAGATATCAGATAAATATGATGGGAATTTACTACTTATAGAGGGTCTAGAATGCAATAATTTAGAAGTGGGTTCGCAGTTAGGCTTTTCAAATGAAAACTCTAAGAGGCAAGTTGAAAATATAATAGAGATTATGGAGAATAATGGATTATCAAAAATTACATATATAAATTTTAAAAATTTAGCTAATATTTTAGTTAAGTATGATAATAGAATTAAGATGAAACTAGGCCTTTATGACCATGTAGATTATAAAATACGAACAGCATCAGAGATAATATTAAATAATATAGGAGAAAATGAAAAAGGTGAGTTGGATTTATCTTTATTAGTTAAAGACGGGAAATCTTATTTTACTCCATTATAGAAAAAAATATTGTAATTTATATCATATTTTTAATATTGCAAAAAAAGAAATAAATTTTATTAAATATATTGAACTTTTTATAATAATATGTTAAATTAAACATGGAGTTATGTTTTTAAATAGAATAAGAACAGCCAAAACATTTGGGGGGAAGATATATGCCATTTGAGCTTGAAAATGATTTTGATAATATAGTGCAAATAAAAGTTATAGGTGTTGGTGGAGGTGGAGGGAATGCCCTTGACCGAATGGTAGTAGCCGGTGTTAAGTGCGTTGAATTTATATCGATTAATACTGATAAGCAGGCTTTACAAAGATCTAAGGCAACTCAGAAGTTACAAATAGGAGACAAGATAACTCATGGAAAAGGAGCTGGCTCTAAGCCTGAAATAGGACAAAAGGCTGCTGAGGAAAATAGGGAAGAAATAGCTCAAGCTTTGAAGGGGACAGATATGGTATTTATTACAGCTGGTATGGGAGGAGGAACAGGAACAGGAGCAGCTCCTATAGTAGCAGAAATAGCAAGGGAACTTGGTATACTAACTATTGGAATAGTTACAAAGCCTTTTGCGTTTGAAGGCAAAAGAAGAATGGAACAGGCAGAAACAGGTATCTCAAATTTAAGAGAACATGTTGACTCTCTTGTAATAATACCAAATGAGAGATTAAAGTTTGCGAGTGAACAAAGGATAACGTTGATTAATGCTTTTTCTGTTGCAGATGATGTTCTACGTCAGGGTGTACAAAGTATATCAGACTTAATTTTATTGCCAGGACTTGTAAACTTGGACTTTGCTGATGTAACTTCTGTAATGAAAGATGCCGGCTATGCACATATGGGTGTAGGACGAGCTTCAGGAAAAGACAAGGCAGAAGTAGCTGCTAATATGGCAATATCAAGCCCATTATTAGAAACAGCTATTAATGGTGCAAAAGGTGTTATTATAAACATTACTTCTTCTCCAGATATAGGACTTGATGAAATAGAGGTTGCCTCTACTATGATAGCAGAGCAGGCAGACGAGGAAGCAAATATAATTTGGGGAGCCGCGTTTGACGAAAATATGGAGGATGAAATGAGTGTAACAGTTATTGCTACAGGTTTTTCTAACAAAGCCATATCAGAGCTTACTCCTAATGCAAAGTTTGCTTTCTCAGGCAAATTTACAAATGATAAGTCAGACAAGCATCCGATAACTTCTAAAACGAATGTAGAAAATAAAGAAGAGATAGAAAGTAGAAAAACAAAGACTACTGGTAATTTTGCAGCAAGGCCAGGACAAGCTACAACCTTTGATGAAGTAGAAGAGGAAGATACATTCTATGATATAATGTCTATATTTAATCGTAAGTAAATTTCCCCGGCTTAGCCGAGGAATTTTTTTGTTAACTAATATATTATAATAATGTTATAATACTTGAAAAAATTTATACAAAATGATAAAATAAATTATATTTACAATTAAAAGCAGGTGTATGAATTGGGAATAAATAATTGGGAAGTTTTAGAGCTTGATAAAGATAGAGCAAAAAAAATAGCATGTAAATATAATTTACCGGCTTTATTGGCAATGCTATTTGATATAAGAGGGATCACTGAGTCATCAGAAATAGAATCATTTTTGTCAGAAGAATATGAAATTTCAGATCCATTTGAGTTTGTAGATATGCATAGTGCTGTGAGTAGGATAAGAGAAGCTATTGATAATTTTGAGAAAATTTGCATTTATGGCGACTATGACGCAGATGGAGTAACATCTACAGCATTACTATATTTGTATTTAGAAAATTGCTGCGCAAATGTAATGTATTATATACCTGATCGTGTAAATGAAGGATATGGGCTTAATATCAATGCTATAGATAAACTATTGGAAGAAGGAGTATCACTTATTATTACTGTAGACAATGGGATTTCTGCTAAAGATGAAATAAAATATGCTAAATCCTTGGGCATAGATACAGTTGTTACAGACCATCATCAGCCTCCGGAGATTTTACCAGAAGCCGTAGCCGTAGTAGACCCACATAGACGAGACTGTGGAAGTAAATTTAAAGAACTTGCAGGAGTAGGCGTAGCATTTAAACTAGTATGTGCATTAGAAGACAATTTAGATATTAATTTTTTACTTGAAAACTATTCAGAGCTTTTATTAATAGGAACAATTGGAGATATAGTGCCTTTAAAGGGTGAAAATAGGTATTTTGTAAAGCAGGGTTTAAAATATATATCACAAACAGAAAATATAGGTATTAAGTCGCTACTTTTAGCTTTAAATCTCTATAATCATAAAATAAGTTCAACAGACATTGCTTTTAATATAGTTCCTCGGGTTAATGCTCCGGGACGCTTAAGCAATGCTAATAAAATTGTAAAATTACTAATATCTGATGATGAAAGAGAATCTGAACTAATAGCACGTGATATATATGATGAGAATGAGGAAAGGAAAAAGATTGAGTTTGACATGTTTTCTCAGGCAGAGGAGATATTAGCAGAAGAGCCGGATAGAATATTTCAGAAGGTAATAATAGTTGAAGGAAGGGGATGGAATGAAGGAGTCATAGGAATAGTGGCATCTAAATTGCTGAAGAAATATGGAAAGCCTGTTATTGTAATTTCTATAGGGGAAAAAACATCTAAGGCGTCTGGTAGGAGTATTGAAGGTTTTTCACTTTATGATTTGGTTGAAAATTCAAAAGAATATCTTATAAGGTTTGGCGGGCATCAACTTGCAGCAGGATTTGAGATCTTGAATGAAAATATATATAGATTAAGGAACGACATGTATAAATTCTGTGAGAAATTTTTAGATATGCCTATGCCAAAGCTGAAGATAGATTGTAAGCTAAACCCTGCAGCGCTTTCTACTGACATTATAAGACAATTAGAACCCCTTGAACCATTTGGAAAGGATAATCCTTCTATACTTTTTGGCCTTTATTCTATGAGACTTAGTAATATTAATGCAGTTGGAGGAAAAAAGCATTTAAAATTGACTTTTGAAAAAAATGGTCAAAAGATAGATGTAATGAGATTTTATACAACTACTGAAGAATTTCCCTATGTAATAGGAGATAAATTAGACCTAGCTGTTACAATTGGAATATCCTTCTACAATAATAAAGAAAGTTTGAGTGTGATTTTAAATGACTTAAAGTTATCTGAAATAGAGAATAAGGAACTAATAGAAGGTAGATGTATTTATGAGAGAATAAAGAGGAATGAAGACTTAGATACGAATATTTTAAAGGATATAATACCTACTAGGAATGACTTTTCAGCTGTATATAGATTTTTAAAGGGAAATGAAAACAAGAGACTTAACTTTGCTATCTTATACCATAGTTTAAAAGGCTATAACATTACACCATGCAAACTTCTTATAATACTTGATGCTATGGAGGATTGTGGACTTATTTTAATATATACAGATCTTGATTTCTATAAATTTACTTTAAATAAAGTAAATAAAAAGGTAGATTTACAAGCTTCAGAGATAATGAAGAGTTTAAATGGAAGAAGTGGTGAGATTGAGTGAATTACGCAAGGCCTATTATAGTGATTACGAGCAACTAAAAGAGTTGCTTAGTCAGTCTTCACATAGTTTTGACAATGACATGATAGACAAAGCCTATAATTTAGCTTTAGAAGCTCATAAGGACCAAAGAAGAATATCAGGCATTCCATACATTTTACATCCTACATCAGTTGCATGCATATTAGCAGAGCTTGGCATGGATACAGAATCTATTGTTGCAGCTCTTTTACATGATGTTGTCGAAGACACAAATTATACGTTACAAGACATAGAAAAAATATTTAGTAAGGATATATCAGTATTAGTTGATGGAGTAACAAAACTTGGGAAAATACCGTATTCATCAAGAGAAGAGCAGCAAGCTGAAAATATAAGAAAAATGCTGCTTGCAATGTCCAAGGATATCAGGGTAATTATAATTAAATTAGCAGATAGGCTTCATAATATGAGAACTATAGAGTGTATGGAACCTCAAAAAAGAAGAGATAAAGCTCTTGAAAATATGGAGGTTTATGCGCCTATAGCGCATAGGCTTGGAATACGCACAATAAAGGAAGAGCTAGAGGACTTATCGCTAAAATATTTAGATCCTGTGGCTTATAAAGAAATAGAGGATGCTTTGGAGCTTAGGCGTGAAGATAGAGAGAAATTTTTAAGCATAATAAAGAAAAGAATAAAAGAAAAGGTATCTCCTTTTATAAAAGATAATTACCTTGAGGGAAGGGTAAAAAGTATTAATGGAATATATAGAAAAATGTTTGTTAAAGGATATATGATGGAGGAGATTTATGATATTTATGCTGTAAGAGTGATAGTAGATACTGTAAATGACTGCTATAATGTTTTAGGTATTATTCATGAGGCTTTCAGACCCATACCTAATAGATTTAAAGACTATATATCAACTCCTAAGCCCAATATGTATCAGTCGCTTCATACAACCGTGATAGGAAAAGAAGAGATACCATTTGAAGTACAGATACGTACGTGGGAGATGCATCATACTGCAGAATACGGGATTGCTGCACATTGGAAATATAAACTGGGTATAAATAAAGGAAATGATTCACTTGAAAAACGCCTCATGTGGATTAAAAATATCATTGAAAATCAGAAAGAAGAAGTAGACGCTATAGATTTAGTTAGAACTATTAAATCGGATCTAGTTCCGGAAGAAGTGTTTGTTTTAACTCCGAAAGGGGAAGTTATAAATCTTCCCACAGGAGCCACAGTTATAGATTTTGCATATGCTATACACAGTGAAGTTGGAAATCGTATGATAGGTGCAAAGGTTGATAAGAGAATAGTCCCATTTGACTATAAAGTCCAAACAGGTCAGATAATAGAAATACTTACAACTAAAGAGGCGTCTCATGGGCCAAGTAGAGATTGGCTTAAGATAGTAAAGACTAGCGAAGCTAGGAGCAAAATTAGACAATGGTTTAAAAGAGAGAGACGAGAGGAAAATATAGCAGAAGGAAAGACTGAAGTCGAGAGGGAATTTAAGAGGATTGGAATAAACTTAACTTCAGATGAAATGCAAGAATTTTTATCATCTATAGCAGAGAGACAACATTGTAGGGATATTAATCATTTATATGAGGCAATAGGATATGGAGGAATACAGCTGGTTCGCCTTATTCCTATAATAAAAGAGGAATATAATAAATTAAAAAGAACTAAAGAACCCATTAAAATAAATGAAATTATATCAGAAAAGAAAAATGAGAGTGCAAAAGGTGTAATAATAGATGGGATAGATAATTGCCTTATTAAATTTTCTAAATGCTGTAATCCTATACCTGGAGATGAGATTATTGGCTTTATTACTAGGGGATACGGTGTTTCTCTTCATAAAAGAAATTGTGTTAATGTACCGATGGATATAGATAAGTCAGAGCAAAAGGAAAGATGGGTTAAAGCACATTGGGCACAGAATGAGAAGAATGATTTTGAGTCAAATGTTAGAGTCCTTAGCACAGACAGAACGGGCCTTTTAGCTGATATTACAATTTCCCTTTCATCAATCCACATACCAATTCATGCATTAAACGCTGGAAAACTGAAAAATGGCAATGTTGTAATATACCTGAAAATTACAGTAAAAAATATGGAAAACTTGAAGTCTATTATGTCAAGACTAAGAAAGATTAATGGAGTAATAGATGTGGAAAGAAAATAAATTTTAAGGGAGAGTTGTTTATGCTAAATGTAGAAGTATATAAAGTAGGTCCGTTAGAAACGAATTGTTATCTTCTGCAAGATATGAAGACCAATAAATGTGCTATTGTCGACCCCGGTGGAATTTCATCTAAACTTGATAAGAGGATTGATCAAATAGGCAAAGAAAATTTTGAGTATATTTTAATTACCCATGGACATTTTGATCATATAAGAAAGGCAGAACACTATGGAAAGCGTACAGGTGCTCGTATAGCTATTGGTTCTAAGGAAAAAGAATTTACGAAGGATAGAAGCTTAAATTTAGCTGAAAGATCGTCCCCTAAATTTTTTAAGGAGTTTGAACCTGATGTACTTCTAGAGGATGGGTCGACAATAAAATTAGGTGAAATAGAAGTAAAGGTAATGCATACGCCAGGCCATACAATTGGAGGAGTTGTCTTTTTGGTGGACGATATGGTCTTTACAGGAGATACGCTAATGAGAGGTACTATTGGAAATGTAGGATTTAAGACTGGAAATATGGCTGAGATGCTCTTGTCATTAAGGAAACTGTATAGTTTAAAAGGTGATTATATTATTTATCCTGGGCATGGCGATGTATCAAATCTTAACTATGAGAAACAGAATAATTTATATTTTAGGAAGGCTAGTAAATGACATTGTACGTTAAAAATAATAAGTTTTATTATGAACTTGAAAACTTATGCAGAATATTCTTTAAAAATGAGAAGATAGAAGTGACTGAATATGATGAAGGTATAAAAAAATCTCCTTATATTTACGTAGAAGTTAAGAATGACGATACAAATATGGTTTCTATTATTGAAGCGGATATAAATGGCGATTTTATTGTAAAAGAAGCAACTATTGATGAAGATGAAAAGGAACAGGAAAGGCAAATATGTATCATAGTTTTTAATATTCTTTGTAGTATAACTAAGCAGAAGCCTGACTGGGGGATATTAACCGGGATTAGGCCTGTCAAGCTGATGAGAAAACTTATATATGAAACTTCAGTAAATGATGCAAAGTTATATTTTAAAGAAAAGTTTTTGGTATCAGACGAGAAAATAGAACTTTGTTGTGACATTGCGGCAAGGCAAGATAAGATAATAAAGTTTTCTAATCCTCGGTCATTTAGTCTTTATATATCTATACCTTTTTGCCCTACAAGATGCTCATATTGTTCGTTTGTTTCTCAGTCAATTGAGAAGGCATTAAGTCTTATACCTGGGTATATTGAACTTTTGCTGGAAGAAATAGACTATACATCTACAATTGTAAATAAACTTAATTTAAATTTAGAGACGGTTTATATAGGAGGAGGAACTCCGACGAGCCTTACTGAGGGACAACTTAGGAGTGTGATAGAAAGAATAAATTTAAGATTTGATATGAAAAGATGTAGAGAGTTTACAGTTGAAGCAGGAAGACCAGACACAATAACGGAAGAAAAATTAAGGACGTTAAAGCAACTTGGAGTAAATAGAATTAGCATAAACCCACAAACTTTAAATGATAACGTTTTAAAAATTATAGGAAGGGAGCATACATCTAATCAGACTATAGAAGCTTTTAATATGGCAAGAAAATGTGGCTTTGATAATATAAATATGGATTTAATAGCAGGTCTTCCAACAGAGGAATATACTAGTTTTATAAACACTATAGATGAAATTTGTGATTTATCGCCTGAAAACATAACAGTTCATACACTTTCGTTAAAAAGATCATCAAGGCTTAATCAAGAAGGCAATGGAGAATGTGTAAGTAGACCTGAAGCCATACAAAAAATGGTATATTATGCGGCAGATAAATTAAGAAAGGAAGGTTATAAACCATATTATTTATATAGACAGAGTAAAATGATTTCAAACTTAGAAAATATAGGCTTTACAAAAAGTGGTTATGAAAATTTATATAACATTTATATGATGGAGGAAATACATACCATATTGTCATGCGGGGCTAGTGGTGTTACTAAATTGAAAGATCCATATGGTGATACTATAGAGAGAATTTTTAATTTTAAATTTCCTTATGAGTATATGGGACGTTTTCCTGAAATTATTAGAAAAAAGGATAAGGTGTTGATATTTTATGACAAATTTTTACGATAACTTTATTAAAGAAAATTGGGAAATTGATGAAATAAATCAGTATGTTAAAGAGGATTGTGTGAAATTTATAAGGGAAGTTGAAAGTGAATTTTATGAACAAATAAAATATGTGGTTGATTGTTTTTTAAAGAATAAAGAGCATAGATTTATGATGATATCAGGTCCTTCATCAAGTGGAAAGACAACTGTAGCAAATATGATTAGAAAAGAACTTCTTATAAGAAAAATAGGTAGTGAATCTATATCTTTAGATGATTTTTATGTTGGTCTTTCAAATCTTCCTGTGCTAAGCGATGGTTCAAGGGACTTTGAATCTATAGAAGGGTTAGACATTATTGAAATAAAAACATGCTTAAATAATTTGTTAAAAAAGGGATACTGCGACATGCCAATTTATGACTTTTCTATTATGTCACGCTCTGATAAAAGGAAGCAATTAAAAGTTAAAGATAATGATGTAATTATAGTTGAAGGGTTGCATGCCATAAATCCTATTATTAGTGAAAATTTACCTGAGAAAAGTGTCTTTAAGGTATATGTAGGTGTAAAAAGTAAGATTTATGATAATAAGAGAAAAGTGATTTCTCCAAAGGGTATAAGATTAGTCAGGAGAGTTTTAAGAGACTATAATTATAGAGATACTTTGCCTATACGTACCATATTAATGTGGAAGAATGTATGCAGAGGAGAAGACTTATATATTAAGCCTCTTAGGAAAGAAAGTGATGTTTTTGTAAATACTTTTCATGGATATGAAGAGGGAATAATGGCAAAAAAGATGTTAGAGCTTATGGGATCTATTCCAGAAAGTATAAAGTTAAGTAATTTCTTAAAGGAATTAAGTTTAGGGCTATCTAAGTTTGAGCATATAGATAAAAACTTAGTACCTGAAGAGTCTTTGCTAAGAGAGTTTATATGTTTAGATAATTAATTTTTATATTGACAAATGATAACCAAATGATATAATAGTCAGGAATAATTATGCTATTATTTGTTTTTGGAGGTAAATTTGTGAGTTTTTATAGGGAGAAAGAGTATATAAGGGATCAACGAGTGAGAAAAATAGTTTTTACTGCTTTAATAGCATCGTTGTACGCTGTCTTGACTCTTGTTTCAGCATCATTTGGCTTATCATATTCAGGAATACAAATAAGAATATCTGAAGCTTTAACTATTTTACCTGTTTTTACACCGTATGCAATTACGGGGCTTACTATAGGATGTTTTATTTCAAATTTAGGAAGTCCATTTGGAATAGCAGATATAGTGTTTGGGACTCTTGCTACTTTTATTTCTGCAGTACTTACAAGAAGTTTGTCAAATATAAGAGTTAAGGGGGTCCCTATTTTAGCTCCACTTCCCCCGGTTGTAGTAAGTGCAGTTTTTGTTGGAGCTATTATATCATTTTTTATGCCGGAAGGTTTTACAATTATGGCTTTTTTAACTACTGCTTTGAGTATTGCGATAGGTCAGTTTATTTCTTGCTATGGTCTTGGAATGCTTATGTTTTTTGTCCTAAAAGATAATAAATACATAAAAAGGATGCGATAATATAGGGAGGAAAACTGGGATGCTTATGAAATTTAGGCTTGCTGCAAGATTAAAAAGTTTAAAAGATATATCTCCTGTAAGATTAATAGTTTCAAGTTTTTTAATAATAATAATTTTAGGAACATGCCTTTTATGTATGCCAATCTCTTTAAGGGATATGGAGCAAGTTAGCGTTATAGATGCAATGTTTACTGCGACATCTGCAACTTGTGTTACAGGGTTGACTGTATTTGATACATACACAAAATGGTCAGGATTTGGTCAGCTTGTAATAATACTTTTAATACAGCTTGGGGGACTTGGAATAATATCTTTTACAACTGGTTTTACAATGATTTTTAGAAAGAAGCTAGGCCTTAGAGATATGCAAATAGCTAAGGAGCATACGAATGGGAGTGTGATAGACACTCCGAAATTGATTAAAACTATATTAATTTGGACAACAGCTTGTGAGGCTTTGGGAACACTCATTTTTGCAATAAGATTTGTTCCTAAATATGGTATACGAGGTATATGGATTTCAGTATTTACGGCAATCTCGGCATATTGTAATGCAGGGTTTGACATAATGGGGTTTGAAAATCCAGGAGGAAACTTCATAGACTATGCTGGTGATCCACTGGTTTCTTTAACCATAGCATTTTTAGTTATAATTGGTGGTCTAGGATTTATTGTTGTAGGAGATATATATTCTTGCATTATGAAGAAAAAAGAGGATAGAAAGTTACGTCCAAAGCTTAATTTACATTCAACTATAGTTATATATACGTCTTTAGCACTGCTGATTGTAGGAACGATACTGTTTATGGTATTTGAATATGATAATACTCTTAGAGGAATGAATTTTTTTAAAAAGCTAAATGTTTCATTTTTTCAATCTGCAGTAGCAAGAACAGCGGGCTTCTTTACAGTTCCGATTTCTATGGAAAGAAAGGTTACAAAGATTCTAACTATAATATTGATGTTTATAGGCGCCTCACCGTCATCAACGGGAGGGGGAATAAAGACTACGACTTTTGTAGTTATTTTAGCTACAGTGTATAGTGTAATAAAGGGATATGATGACACTATAATAGCAAGGCATAAAGTAGAGAAAGCTACGGTGTATAAGGCTTTTACGCTTACACTCATGGCGTTTTTATTAGTATCTATATTTACAACTGCTATTTCAGTTATTCAAATGCAAGACAATATTCCTATTATTGATATTGTATTTGAGACGGTATCTGCCTTTGGAACGGTTGGTATTACGTCGGGTATAACTGGAAAACTAGTTGATGTCTCAAAATTGCTTATTATAATCTTGATGTTTATAGGTAGAGTAGGTCCTATTTCTTTTGTTATAGCGGCTACTTTAAAGAGGGGAAGAGGATGTAATGATAAGATTTTGCCGTCGAGCAGGATAGTTGTAGGTTAAAAATAGATTATAGAAAGACGTGATTTTAATGGATGCAAACAAAGAAATGAATAATAACGAACTAACTAAATCAAATAAGAAAAAGAGCAAAAGTAAGATACTAATATGGACTATAGGTATTGTTTTATTAATAGTGGCCTGCGTAGCGGTATATTTTATATTTTTTAATAAGAATATAAAGGGAAGCTGGGGTATGGTAAATAGTCAAAATGTAAGGCAAATTTTAACATTTAAAGATAATAATAGTTTAACTTGTTCACAGGGAAGCCTTATTTTAGAAACAAATTACACTTTAGATGGAAATAAAGTTAAGTTTGACTTATCGCAAGACGATAATGGTGAGAATATAGTAGAATATACGTATGATATATCTGGATTTATTAATAAAAGATTATTTCTTACAGATTCCGATGGTAAGGTAGAGGAATATGATCAATGTGAACCTTTTAAAATTGATCCGCCGACTGATTTTAATTTAGTTGAATCATTAGTGGGAACATGGAAAAACGAAGAGTTTAATATTTGTTATGACTTTAAAAAGGATGGAACAGCCTTCTTAATTAAAGGAAAAGTAAGGATTGCATTTATATATAATGCGGATGACACAAAGCTTACTGTTATAGTGAACAATGGTCAATCGGAGGATACAGTAAGAAAAACAGAAGTCAATTATACAATTAAGGAAGGAAATAAGCTTATAATATCTGGAATAGAATATACAAAGCAATAATAGAAGCCGACTGAAAAGCATTTTTCAGTCGGCTTTTTACTACAATTAAGAATTAGTCTTTTTTTAAGACAATACCACGCCTGCAATCGAGAAAGATGTTTATACCATGCTTTATTTTTTTTGTTGCATCTTTTGCACCAATAATGGTAGGTTTATTAAGCGCAAATCCTGCAATAGCTGCATGAGAAATTTCGCTATCTATTTCAGCTACTATGGCAGAGGCACTTTTAATTGCATCAAGGATATTATTTGTAGTTTCGTGAATTACCAAAATGTCTCCAGGCTGGAATTTCTTTAATACATCTTCTTCACTTAAGCATACGCAAGCTTTACCAGATAATTTTTTATTAGTTATTCCAAATCCGGAAGTTAGGACATTGCCAACAAAGTGAGCTTTAACAAGGTTAGTAGTACCAGACACACCAAGAGGAATTCCAGCGGTAATAACGACAAGATCTCCATCAGTTACTAAATTTTTATCATATGCAGCCTGAACAATGTGATAAAATAATTCATCAGTGTTTTTTCGTTCTTGTTGTATAAGTAGAGGAATAACTCCCCAGAATAAGTTCATTTGTCTCATCACAGTTTCATCTACAGTTCCACCAATTATAGGACAGCTAGGTCTGTACTTTGATATCATTCTAGCTGTTCTTCCGGACTTAGATATGGTTAATATTGCACTAGCATTAAGATCAAGAGATGTGGTGCAAGTTGCATGAGATATAGCTGAAGTTATATTTTGACGTTCTTCAGGATCTCTTTTTAAAAATCTTTTTCTATAATCAATATCTCTTTCAGTACGTTCGGCAATAGCTGCCATTGTTTTAGTAGCCTCTATTGGATATTTACCAGCAGCAGTTTCACCAGAAAGCATAATAGCACTAGTGCCATCATATATAGCATTTGCTACATCAGTCGATTCTGCTCTGGTAGGTCTTGGATTTATCATCATGGATTCTAACATTTGTGTTGCTGTTATTACATGTTTTCCTGCAGCACAAGCTTTCCTTATCAACTTTTTTTGAATTATAGGAATGTCCTCTAAAGGAATTTCTACCCCTAAATCTCCTCGTGCCACCATTATTCCATCTGATATTCTTAGAATCTCGTCTATATTATTTACTCCGTCATAGTTTTCTATCTTTGCTATGACTTTTATTTTATTTGCATTTAACTTATTAAGTTCTTTGCGCAGCGATTTTATATCGTCTGCTGTTCTAGTAAATGAAGCGGCAATAAAATCAAAATCTTGTTCAACAGCAAATTTTATATCAACTGAATCTTTAGGGCTTATAAATGGAAGAGAAAGTTTTATATTGGGAACGTTTATGCCTTTATTATCTGATAATGTGCCATTATTTAATACACAACAAGTTATTGAGTTTTTATTACATTCCTTTACACGTAAGGAAATAAGTCCGTCATCAATCAATATTATATTCCCTTCTCTAATGTCATTTACTAAATCCTTAAAACTGATACTTACTTTGGTTTCATCACCTAAAATTTCATCAGTGTAAAAAGTAAAAGTTTGGCCCTTTTTTAAAGAGACTTTACCATCTTTAAATTTCCCAATTCTTATTTCAGGTCCTTTTGTATCAAGTAAAAGAGCAATAGGTAAGGAAAGCTCCTTACGTATTTTTTTTACCTTATCAGCCCGAATTTTATGCATAGTTAGATCCTGATGAGACATATTGATTCTTGCAACGTCCATACCATTTTTCATTAATTCTCTTAGTACGTTTTCGTTGTCGGTTGAGGGCCCTAAAGTACAAATAATTTTTGTTTTTCTCAAAACTTACAACTCCTATCGTAAAACTTAATTATAATTTACCCACATTTTTATATAATAGCATAATATACGAATTTTGTAAAAGATAAAGCTAAAATTTCTAATTTAAAAATTATTATATGTGTTGAAAATAGTATTTATGAGTTGTAAACTGTAATAGTTCAAATGATTAAAGGAGATATGAGAATAGTATGAATAATTTTGTATTTAATGGACGGAAAGTTTTAAAGGTTAATAGATTTTGTGATTTATCAGCAGAGCCTTTGTTGACTTGTGAAAAACGTAAATATGGAATATTTAAAATGTTTAAGGAAAAAAAGACTTATGTTATGAGAAAATGGGATAAAAAGAGAATTATAAAATATTTATGTGCATTATTACCTGCATTTATATTTACCATTTTAGTTACTGGAACATGCATTTCTTTGAATGAAAAAAAACCGTTGAGTTTAGGAAATATAGAAAGCAGTGAAGTGTTAGCTTTTTATAAAAAGGATGCTGATGAGTTAGATAAGGAATTGATTTTAATTAATGAAAAGAATAAATTAAATAAAGAGTATAACTTTAATATTGTAAGTTACAATGGAATAAAGTGTGAAAAAATGATTATACCTTATTTGGACCAGATGCTTAGTGATGCAAAGAAAGAAGGATATGAACTAAAAGTAGTTAAAGGATTTGTAGACCAAAAAACTCAAGACTTAGCTTATGAAGAAGAAGTCAATAAAATAGTAAACAGTGGATGTACTTTAATAAGGGCGGAAGCTATTGCAAAGAAGAAGGTTTCACCAGCAGATAGTTGTGAGTACACAACTGGACTAATTGTGGAGATTGTTCCTCAAGGAACTGAAAAAGACTGTTTAAGAGGTAGTAAATGGATGGATTCACATTGTGCAAAATATGGTTTTATACAAAGGTTTCCTAAAGGAAAGGAGGATAAAACGGGTAAAGAGTTTAATAAATTAGCTTATAGGTATGTTGGACAAAAACATGCAAAACAAATGCAAACTTTAGGAGTGTGTTTAGAAGAATATTTGGGCAATCATAGATTTTAAATAGTATGTGAAAATTTTCATAATTTGCAGATTATTGATCATAAATGTTTATGTAAGAAATTGAATATAGTGTTGTTTATATATAGATTGTTTAAGGGGGTAAAGCTTATTTGGTTAAATTTAAATATTATTTACTTGTTTAAAGGATAAGGTGGGAGAGTTTAAGAAATATAAAGTTATTAGAGTATATTTTGTATTTACTAGAATAAGGTTTTAGTTGATTTGTAGGTAATTATATTTTATTAATAGCTATAGCTGATTTAAAAAGAATGTCTTTGATATCTATAAATTAAAAAGTATATTTAACTAATAAAAAACAAAGTATAAGTATTTAATTTTATAACAATATAAATTTGCTTGTTTAATCTCTTAAAAATACGTTGACAATAAGGGGATTTTAAGGTATAATTAACTACGCTTTTATGTAGAATATTGTTATTTGGGAGGTATAAAATGAAAAAAAAGAATGAAAATAATGTTAATAAAGATGATTCATTTTTTACCTTCGAAAAAAGAGTGTATAATTTATCTATGAAGCAAAGAATATATGTTTTGTGTAAAAGAATTCTTGATATCGTTATTTCTTTTTTTATGCTTTTATTGTTATCTCCAATTTTGTTAATTTTGGCAATTATGATTAAAATGACTTCGAGGGGAAGTATAGTTTTTTCTCAAGATAGAATTGGGCGATATGGGAAAATAATCAAGGTTTACAAATTTCGAACTATGATGATGCAAGCGCCTAAGAGCAAATCTACTTTAGAGCTTGCTAATTCAGGCGAATATGTCACTAAAGTAGGAAAATTTTTGAGGGCAACTAGTTTGGATGAGATTCTTCAACTTTTTAATGTTATAAAAGGGGACATGAGTATAATTGGCCCAAGGCCATTAATTCCCGAAGAATATGAAGTGCATAAATTAAGAAAGGAAAATGATGTTTATCTTATAAGGCCAGGAATAACTGGATTGGCGCAAGTAAACGGTAGAGACTATTTGGATGCGGAGTCTAAGGTTCGGTTTGACACGCAGTATTTGCATTCATTATCGCTATCTATGGATATTAAGATAATTTTTAAGTCGCTGGCTGTTGTTTTTAAACAAAAGGACTCATTTGATAAAAGTATATGATAAGGAGTGTAGATGTATGTGTATACTACACTCCTTGCTATTTGTAATTTACATAATTTGATGGCTAATATATATATATTAATTACTGCTAAGGATACACTTTTTCTAATTAAATTTGTATTGATCTTATTTGATAATAATGGTAACATTTAATTTATAAGATTTATAATTTGAGGTGTATTTTATGAAGAAAGTAATGTCGCTTATTTTAGCAATTTCAGTATTTATTTCTGGAGGTAATTTATGCGCGTTTGCGAAGAAAGATGAAAGTAGTAACAAAAATGTGATAGTTAACACAGCTACTTATGAAGATAAGGGATTTTTGCGAACTATAGCTGAAACCACACTTGCATCGGTAGGACCAATGATTATAACTTTTGGGGCTGCTGTTATTTTATCTAAGGTAGTTCAAGTAGTTTCTACACATCATAATTTAATGAAGGCTAAAAAAGCTGCGGGCATAATTGAAGTGGCCTCCAACCCAGTAAAAGTTTTACAAGATTTTGACTTTATAATGAAAGATTTAAAAGGGCAAGAAGCAGCGAAAAAGCAACTAAAAAGTATAATTCTTGGAATAGTAGATAAGAATGCAAAGCATATTAAGCATGGGGATAGGAAAAAAGCTGGTCCTGGCGCAAATATAATTTATCTTATAGGGCCTTCGGGAGTAGGAAAATCCTTTGCAGCAGATAAATTAAGAGTATTGTTAAGTGGAACCTTATCTAATCCTTATGTAGTAGAAGCTTCAGACGTTGACAAACAATCTAAGGCAAGTGCAACAGAACAGTTATTCGGAATGAGTGTGAAGCGTTTAGCGGATAAAGAGTATTATGAGCAATCACCCATCATTTCTAGGCTAGAGGCTACCCCGCAAATGACTTTAGTTATAAATGAGTATGATAAACTTTGTACACCTGAATTGGATGAAAAAATCAGAACACTTAAAGATCAGGGATATATATGTGTCAATGGAAAGAAGATAGACGGTTCAGGACTTGACGTAATTATAACGTCGAATGAGAGCCGAGAGTCCATGGAATCTGGTAATTTAGAAGAAGTAATAGTTGATGATGGTACAGGCTCAAGGACTCATGTGCAACATGATAAAGCTTTTCGTAATAGAGTTAATTTAGTTGTATTTGACAATTTGACTAAAGAAGCATATGAGGAGATAGCATTGCCTAAATTCGATACTCTTGTGAAAGATCTTAAAGAGGAATATGATATAAATGTTAATTTAGGAGATACAGTAAAGAAGATATCGAAGAAGGTTGAGGAAATTAATCAAGGTGCACGTCCTATTTTTAACTTTATAGATAAGTTAAATGCGGACATATTGAATAATGTGGTTTTGAAAAGGCTAGAGGATAATAGTTATAGGGGAATAGAACTAAATATAGACTATGATGAAGTTACTAATAATTTCGTTATAGAAGAACAGGTAAAAGAAGTGTCTAATGTATTAGATTTAGAAGAACTTGTAGCTGCTTAAAGGTAAAAAATAGTTTTAAGTTTAATGTAATTATGTTGTATTTTTTAGTATTGCAAGGTTGTTAAAATTAACGAATATAAATTAATTTTTAATTTTATGCTAAGTAGTGATTTAATTTATTATATCATTTGTATAAAAAGCTAATTGACATAGTGTATATAATTTTGATATTATTTATGTAGTGTATTTTTCTATTAATTTACACTATATGAATAAAAGGGGAGTATTTTGTGAAAAAGGGAATATCATTAATTTTAGCAATGGCAATATCAATCTCATCACTACCGCAGTCAGTATTTGCTTCAGAAAAAGGGAGTCCGATTGTACTGGATTCAACTTATTGTAATGAGTGCTTAAATGGAAATTCTTTAGACTTAGAGTGTTATAAAAAATGTCTTGAAGGCATTTCTAATGTTGATAAAGATGCAAAAAGTATTGACCCAAAAGATAGCGTATTTTATGAAGCAAAAATTGCTCTTGTAAAGAGTTTAATGCAACCGTTTAGTTGGATAGTATATTACAGTATAGGAAGGATTGCCCAAAAAGTTAGCCAATTATTAGTTAGGAAACAAGTAGGAAAAATAGAAGCATCGACCGACCCGCTTGAAGCTATAAAAGAATTAGATGAAGGGCTATCATTAATTAAGGGGCAGGAAAATGCAAAAAAACAAATGAGGAGTGTAGTCCTTGGAATAGTTGATCAGCGTAACCATTGTGATGATTTAGAGAAAGGCAATAAAGGAGCAACTATAATATACATGATTGGACCTACAGGGTCAGGAAAATCTTACTCCGCTGAAATACTTACTAAAATTTTAACAGGATCAAAGTCTAAGCCATTTATCATAGAAGCTTCAGATATAGACAAGCAATCTAAAAAGACAAGTCCAGTTGACCAACTATTTGGTATGCGCCTACAGAGAGAAGACGGGCGAGAGATTTATAAACAATCTCCTCTTGTTAAACAGCTATCCTCAACCCCAGAATTAGTTATTATTATAAATGAATATGATAAAATGCATACACCAGATTTTGACGAGAAGCTTAGAACAATGGCAGATCAAGGGTATATTAATGTTGATGGTGAAAAGATTGATTGCTCTAAAGCAACTATTATTATTACTTCAAATGAGAGCAGTTTGTCAGTAAACAGTGGGAACAATAATTCATGTAGTTCAGATGATGGTACAGGGTCGAGAACTTCTGTAAAACACGATAAAGCATTTACAGGACGTTTAAAAGTTATAGAATTTGAACCTTTAACTGTAAAAGACTATGAGGAAATTGCTGCTCCAATATTTGAGGCTGTATTAAAACGTTATAATGAAGAATATGGTGTAAAAATAAATTTGGGAGATACGCTTAAGACTATAGCTAGAAAAGTTTCAATTCAAAATAAAGGTGCTAGACCTATTTTTAACTTTGTAGATAATCTTAAACAAACAATACTTAATAATATAGTATTAAACTCCTTAAATAAGAAAGATTGCGAAAATAAAATGTACAATGTTAGTTATGATGAAGACTTAGATGAATTTATTTTAGATGAAGTAGAATTTAAGGAAGAGGTAAGCCAAGAACCTTAGAGTGAAGAGAAAAATTAAATAAGTCTGAAATTTTAATGAATTGACCACTAGTGTATTAATTGACTAGTGGTTTTTTTATATTATCCTTTGAAAAGGAGATCCAATTGTGTTATTATAAATAATGTAATATTGATTAAACTAGGTGAATTTTATGCATTTGATATCTATAATTGTACCGTGCTACAATGAGCAAGACACTATACCTATTTTTTATGAAAAACTGAAATCTACATTAAATACCATGAAAGAAAAAATAAAATTTGAGGTTATATTTGTAGATGATGGATCTACAGATACTACATTAACAGTTATAAAAAGCTTGAGCATTGATGATGACAATACTAAATATATTTCCTTTTCAAAGAATTTTGGAAAAGAAGCGGCAATATATGCAGGTTTAGAAAGATCAACTGGAGATTTTGTTGCTATTATGGATGCAGACTTACAAGATCCCCCTGAACTACTTGCTGAAATGTATAATGAAATAGTGAACTATGGATACGACTGTATAGTCGCCAGAAGAGTTTCAAGATGTGGAGAGCCAGTTATTCGTTCCTTTTTTGCAAGAAAATTTTATTATCTTATGAACATAGTTTCAAAAACTGAAATAATGGATGGAACTAGAGATTATAGGCTTGCGACGCGTCAAGTAGTGAATGCAGTGCTAAGCTTAAAAGAAGTTAATAGATTTTCTAAAGGTATATTTAATTGGGTAGGATTTAAAAGTAAGTATATTGAATATGAGAACGTTGAAAGAATAGCTGGAGAGACAAAATGGTCCATATGGAAATTATTTTTATATTCTTTTAATTCTATAATAGCGTTTTCAACTTTACCATTGGCTATTGCTTCTGTATTAGGAATCATACTTTGCTTTGTTGCGTTTATATTGATTTGTGTTATAGTTTTAAAAACACTTATTTTTAAAGACCCTGTGGCAGGCTATCCATCTTTAATATGTGCAATAATATTTATTGGTGGAATACAACTTTTTTGTATTGGAGTTTTAGGACAATACTTAGCTAAAACTTATCTTGAATCAAAAAATAGACCTCTATATATAGTAAAAGAAGAAAAGGATATGAATTAACCATATCCTTTTTATTATTTTTTATTAGCTTTTTTCATTCTCTGCTCTTTGTTCAATATCCTTTTTCTTAGTCTTATATTTTTAGGAGTAACTTCAACTAATTCATCATCGGTAATGAATTCTAATGACTGCTCAAGGCTTAGAACAATGTGTGGGGTTAATTTTAAGGCATCATCTGAACCTGCAGCTCTAGTATTAGTAATGTGTTTCTTTTTACATACATTTATCACTAAATCTTCCGCTTTTGAATTTACGCCGACTATCATGCCTTCGTATACAGGAACGCCTGCTCCTATAAATAATCTACCACGTTCCTGAGCAGCAAATAATCCATATGTAGTAGTTTCACCAGATTCAAATGAAATTAATGAACCTTGATTCCTTTGAGGAATATCTCCCTTGTAAGGTTCGTATCCATTAAATACGTGGTTCATGATACCGTTACCATTTGTGTCAGTTAAAAATTCCGAGCGGTATCCCATCAGACAACGAGATGGAATTTTAAATTCAAGATGAGTGGTCCCGTCTCCTTTAGTTGACATATTCAATAATTCGGCTTTTCTGGCCCCAATTTTTTCTATGACTACTCCTACATAGTTATCAGGGACTTCTATCATCAATAGTTCGATAGGCTCACTTAATATACCGTCAATTTGTTTCATTATTACTTCAGGTCTTGATACTTGAAATTCAAAGTTTTGACGTCTCATTGTTTCTATTAGTATAGAAAGGTGAAGTTCTCCACGTCCGGAGACTTTAAAGGTGTCAGCAGAATCAGTTTCTTCTACTTTCATAGCAAGATTAGTTTCTACTTCCTTAAATAACCTATCTCTTATATTTCTTGATGTTACAAATTTACCTTCTTTTCCAGCAAATGGGCTATTATTTACCATAAACAGCATTGAAACAGTAGGCTCGTCTATTTTTATAAATGGAATGGGTTCTATCCTCTCTGGTGAACATAACGTTTCTCCTATATTTAAATCATCAATACCAGATACACAAATTATATCACCTAATGAAGCACTATCTGTCTCTACACGTTTTAACCCTTCGAATTGATAAAGTTTACTTATCTTTACATTTTTAGTACTTCCATCAAGTCTACATAAAACTAGTGTTTGTCCAACTTTAACACAGCCTCGCTCAACTCTTCCTATTCCTATTCTTCCAATATACTCATCATAGTCTATATTAGAAAAAAGTATTTGTAATGGTCCATCTTTATCTCCTTTAGGTGCTGGAATTTCATCTATTATTTTTTCAAACAATGGGTCCATATTGGTCCCTACCTCATCAGGATTAAGGGTAGCATAACCCTGCTTAGCAGAAGTGTAAATTACAGGAAAGTTAAGTTGTTCTTCGTCAGCTCCAAGTTCAATAAATAAATCAAGAACCTCATCAACAACTTCAAAAGGACGTGCACCAGGTCTATCAATTTTATTTACTACTACTATTGGCTTTTTTGAGAGCCCTAAAGCTTTCTTTAACACGAACCTAGTTTGTGGCATGCACCCTTCATTTGCATCTACTAACAAAAGTACTCCATCAACCATTGTAAGAATCCGTTCGACTTCTCCTCCAAAATCAGCATGACCAGGAGTATCGACAATATTTATTTTAGTATCTTTGTACATGACAGCAGTATTTTTTGATAGAATTGTTATTCCACGCTCTCTTTCAAGATCATTTGAATCCATTACCCTTTCAGCTACGGATTCATTTTTTCTAAATATACCGCTTTGTTTTAACATTTTATCGACCAGAGTTGTTTTACCATGATCGACATGTGCAATTATTGCTATATTTCTTAAGTTCATAATAAATAACTACCTTCTGATTTTTAATCTTTTTTATATTTTATATTTTTTTTATATGCTAAGCTTTTTATAGAAAATGAGCCTTGTAGATCTTCTAATCTATTATTTTCTTTGAAAAAGTCTTTTACATATTGCATAGGATTACTTTCCTTTAAGTCGTTTATTAAAAGTGTGTCTATACATAATGCAATACATATACATATAATTTCATTTTCTATGTTTTCAATATCAAGCTCAAACCCATGGATATTGGATGATGCTATACGTTGACGCATTATCTCAGTTTTACTTGAATTTTCTATAACTCGGAAATCTTTTTTTAATAAATTTCCATTAAATTCCCAATTAATACCTTTTATGCAAAACTTAGGACCGGTTTCTAAAAACTTTGCTACTACCTTTATGATACGATTACTGCTGCTTATTCTATAAGTTTTATTAAATACAATATCTCTTTGTCTTATTTTAGCTACCTTTTTATTGTTTTCATTGTAAAGATCTAACTTCATACCTAGAACACTATGACTAATGTCAACACAGTATTTTTGTTTTAAGAGGTTATCATATATACATATTTTGCCATAATTACCATTATCTACTGAACTTTTAATATATAATTTCATGATTAACACCTCTATTTATATTTTTTTTGTGCTTAGGAACTAACCTATAAGAAAGTTTGATTAAATATTCACTAAAGGGCAATAATATTATAGTTGTAATAATATTAAAAATAACGTGTACTAAAGCTATTTGAGTCATAGCATTTTCTACCATTATATTTTTTATTAGTGTAGTAAATGGGAACATAATAGTTATTGGAACAAAAATTAATGTTCCAATAATGTTGAAAAGGAAATGTACTGCTGCAACTTGCTTGGAAATAATTTTTTTAGTTCCAAATGAAGCAAGTAGGGCAGTAACACATGTGCCGATATTCTGTCCATATATAAAGAAAATCGCTTCATCAAGAGTAACTAAACCAGCCATAGCTAGGGCCTCAATAATACCCGTAGAAACAGAGGAACTTTGTACTATGGCTGTAAATATAATACCAATTAGTAATCCAAACATAGGACTTTTCAATGATGAAATTGTAGTAATAAATATAGGTGAGCTAGACAGAGGTTTAACAGCCGAGCCCATTATACCCATTCCCCAAAATAATATGCCAAATCCACTAATAATTTTACATATTCTATTGACTAATATGTTGCGAATAAAATAGGGAATTATAATGCCTATGAATACTATAAGAGGTGCAAATATTTCTAACCTTATAGAGATGATGATACCAGTTATAGTTGTTCCAATATTTGCGCCCATAATTATTCCAACAGCTTGTGTTAAAGTCATAATTCCTGATTCAACAAGACCAATGATGATAACAGTAATAGCTGATGAGCTTTGAACAATAGCGGTAATTGCAGCACCTATAAGCACGCAATTATATTTATTTTTAGTATATTTTTCTATTAATTGTGTAAGTTTAGATCCGGAAAAATTTTCAAGTGATTTAGTCAATAAGTTTATTCCAAGGATAAAAAGCCCAATTCCGCCTAGTAAGTAAAAAATATTTTCTATGTTCACAATATACCTCCGACATAAAATTTATGTTCGGATTTATTATACGAAAATAATTTAACTTTTATTAAAAATATTAAGACTTTCTTTCTTTAAATAAGCATTTATAAATCCATCAATGTCTCCGTTCATTACAGCATTTATATTACCAGATTCGAACCCAGTCCTATGGTCTTTAACTAAGGTGTATGGCATAAAAATATAAGATCTAATTTGGGAGCCCCAAGCAATGTCTTTTTGAATGCCCTTAATATCTTCAATCTTTTCAAGATGTTCTCTTTCCTTTATTTCAAGTAACTTAGATTTTAACATCTTCATAGCCATATCACGATTTTGATGCTGGCTTCTTTCGTTTTGACAACTTACAACAATACCAGTTGGAATATGGGTAAGTCGCACTGCAGATGATGTTTTATTAATATGTTGTCCACCAGCGCCACTAGATCTAAAAACATCCATTTTAATATCGTCTTGAGAGACTTCTATTTTTATATCATCATCGATTTCTGGCATGACTTCAAGAGATGCAAATGATGTATGTCTTCGTCCTGATGAATCAAATGGAGATACCCTAACAAGCCTATGAACTCCAGCTTCACTTTTTAAATAGCCATAAGCATTTGGACCATCAACTGAAAAAGAAATACTTTTTAGTCCAGCTTCTTCTCCATCTAGACAGTCAAGTATATGTATTTTATAGTTGTGTTTTTCTGCCCACATGCAATACATTCTATAAAGCATTTCTACCCAATCTTGAGCTTCAGTTCCTCCAGCACCTGCATGGAAGGTTAATATAGCATTTTTTGAATCATATTCACCTAATAATAATGTTTCAAGTTTCTGAGACTCAAGCTCAGAGTTTATTTTCTTTAAATTGTTATAAGCTTCTTCTAAAGTTTCAGTGTCGTTTTCTTCTTTTGCAATTTGGACTAGAATTAAGGTATCTTCATAAGTCTCTTCTAGCATTTTATAGCGTTGTAGTTTAGACTTTAAGAAGCTTAAGCGTTGTAGTATATTTTGAGAAGAATTAGCATTTTCCCAAAAGTTAGGCTTAGAAGTTTGTGATTCAAGTTTACTTATTTCATCAGTTATATTGGAAAGACCAATAGCCTCAGCTAGATCCTTTATGGGAGTTTCGAGGGCTTCTAAAGCTAATTTTATTTCTTCTAGTTGTAGCATTTAACCCCTCCTTAAAAGCAGTTACAACTTGTAATATTATATAATATTTCTACAGATAAGTAAAGTATGTAGAATCAGAATAAATCATTTTATTGTATTGAAATTGAATACTTTTATGGTATAATAAAAATGTTGTCATGTTATATGTTTTAAAATAAGGAGGTGGAGTTGTGAAACCTGGTCCCTCGAGTAAATTAGTAAAAAATATCATTAAAGGAGCGCAATTCCATGCTATTTGCGGCCTGCGCTTCTTACGCTTTTATAATTGGAGGTCAAGCTGTGGTAACTTATTATAAAAATATAAACAATAAAATAACAGGAGTGGAAAATTATGAAGTAGGGTGCTGGATTAATTGTATTGCTCCTGACGATGAAGAGATAGAAAAGCTTATAATGGATTTTGATGTTGATCCAGACTTTTTAAGGGCAGCACTTGATGAAGAGGAATCTTCACACATTGATTATGAGAATGGGAATACTCTAATAATAATAGATATACCGGTTGTGACAAAAAATGAAAAAAGTATTACCTACCATACAATGCCACTTGGGATAATTATTACTAAGACAAATGTTATAACTTTATGTCTTCGAGATAATACAATAATAGGAGAATTCTCAGAAGGTGCCGTAAGGAATGTATTTCCTAATTTAAGGACGCAATTTGTTCTTCATATAATATTAAGGGTTGCTATGAAGTATTTGCAGTATTTAAAGCAAATAGATAAGATTAGTGATCATGTTGAAAAAGAGCTTAGAAAATCTATGAAGAATAAAGAGCTTATTCAGCTTCTTGAAATTGAGAAATCTCTAGTTTACTTTTCTTCTTCTCTTAAAGCTAATGAATCGACGCTAGAAAAAATAATGAGAGGACGGAGAATAAAGCTGTATGAAGAAGATCAAGAGCTACTTGATGATGTATTGATAGAAATAAAACAGGCAATAGAGATGTCAAATATACATATGAATATTTTGGCTGGTACGATGGATGTTTTTGCCTCCATTATCTCAAATAACTTGAATATAGTTATGAAAGTTTTAGCATCAATTACGCTACTTTTGTCTATACCAACTATTATTTCAGGAATATATGGAATGAACTTTTCCTATTTATTGCCGTTTGCAACAAATCCAGCGGATGGATGGATTATAATTGCTTTTACTGTTGGACTTATGTTAATAGCCGCAATTTTATTAAAAAAGAAAAATATGCTTTAAAACGATGTATGTAAATAAAAAGACTCCTTAAAATATTTTAAGGAGTCTTTTTATTTAAGAGTTAACTTTAGTATACGTTGTTGATGACCCATCAGTTTCTTTTAGAACTAATGTTTTACCGTCGAAGGTGTAGGTAGCAGCCATTGCTCCACCAGTCTCTTGTTCTATTTCGCCTGATTGTGGGGATACAATGAAGAACACATTATTATTTTGTGCAAAACTAATTTGAATAGAGTCTCGATCATTTAAGGTCGTAGAACCACTACCATCTTCATTAAATGTCATTTTTAATTTATTATTACTAATAGTTGTTTCAAATGTTCCTAATACTTTAGTATAATTAGCTGATGTTGAATCTGTAAAGTTTCCACCTGCATCAGGTTCTAAAACCTGCTTTGTATTATCTTCACCAATAGGTGATAAAACTAGGTTAGAGCCTTCAAAAGAATAATTAAATACTGCTATATCTTCTAGTGAACCAGAGGACATAAATAAATGGTTATCATTAAGTGCATAGCTTATAGAGATCTCAGAATTATCAGATGTATCTAAAATGTTTCCGGATCCATCATTTTTAAACGTATAAATAAATTTAGTGTTTTCTATGGTTGCATTATACACGCCGTGTATTCTTTTGGAACTAATTTCTTCAGTACTTTGGCTCGATTGTGGCTCTGAAATATTTTCTTGAGCAGAGGATTCAGCTTGAGAACTTTCTGTACTTTCATTTGAATTTTGGGAACAACCAACTAGAGGAGAGATAGATAAGACAGATAGCATTGCAATTGCTAGTAGCTTTTTATTTTTCATAAATTTGCACTCCTTCAAAAATAAAATTATTAATTATTATATCATTTAGCATCTAGATTGTCAATAACTTCAAAAACAACGCTTATTATATTTAGAAAATATTGATTATATACATGATAGTAAAGAATAGAACTATTAACATTAGGTTTATGTGTATTCGTATAATAAATATTTATTTTTTAAGTGTCTAATTTTAAATAGCTATGATATATAATCATAGCTATTATGAAATATAAATAATATTTGCGTTTTTAAAGTTTTTTAGTATTTCTTCTTTTATAAATTTTGTTGCATAGTTTCGTATGTCTGATTTGTAACGGTATTTACCCAATCCTCTACTAGTCATAATATTTTTATTATATAAATCAGGTACATTTTTAAAGGCTTCTTCGTTAATTTTACGATGGATGTAACTATATGTCATGAATATAATTTCAATGGACATTGTATCTATAACCTTTTTAGATAAACTGTTTTTTAGTTTAGTTATAAATTCAGAGTAAATACTTTCAAAATTATCTACTAGTATAATAGGAGCAAGCAGGATTCCTATAGGATAATCAGCATCACTCAATTTATTTATAGCTTCAATTCTCTTGTAAAGAGAAGATGTACCTAATTCGACTTTTTTTATAATTTCTTCGGGATTTAAACTCATACGTATTATTGTTTTCCCTTTATGGTTTAGATTTATGAGTGGGTCTACCATATCAAATTTAGTTGGCAGTGTAAGTTGTCCTCGACCATATTTAGCAAAGTTTTCGATTGTCCATTCAAGATTTTTTGTAATTGTATTTTCTAGTATGAGGTCACTATTGCTACCAATTTCAAATATTAATTCTTTAGTAGATTTTTGAGACGTTTTTATAAGCCTATCTAACATATCTTCTCTATTTACAAAAAGCCTTAAATAAGAACATTTGTTGTAATTACAAACAAGGTAACAATATAAGCACGATGCCGTACAACCAGAGGATGTATAAGGAACTAAATAGTCAGATATTTTGTTGTTTGGCATATATTTATGAGTTTTTCGTACTCCTACTATCAGATTCTGCTTCATTTTAGGGAACTCGCTATTTGACTTTTCTCTAAAAAATGGAATATTATTATGGTTATCGATTTTTGTCCAGGGAACATTGTTGTATTTATTCTGCAAAAATTTTCCCAGTGGATATGAGAGAGAAGCATCTTCGTAAAAGATTTCTTTAGGGGAGAACTTTATCATTCTGTTCACCTAAGAATTTTTTACAATCTTCTAAATTTCTTTGTTCAGTGTCTAATAATTTTTGAGCTAGTGAATAGATATTTTTTGATACTTGATTTTTATATTGCTTCATTCTCCTTATTATTTGTATTACTCCCATAATGCTACCTTGCATTAGCATTTCAGATATATGATCAGGACTTTTGCCATTTATTGTTTTCATGTTTATCATCATATTAGCTTCTATTTTTTGCAATTTATTTATGCTTTTACCTTCCTTTTCAAGACTATTGAGAAGATTTTCTGCCTCAATGAATATTTCTTTGTATTCATTGAATTGACTTTTAAGAAAGTTATTGAACTCCTCATTGTTAGAGTCCTTTACTACTTCAATCAACTTTTTTATGGTGTCTTTTCCCATTTCTGCATTTTGGTAAATATAATTTAAAAGTTCTATGTTAGCATTCATATTTATAACCCTCCTTTACGGTTAAACTTATTGTTTACCGAACTTATTATTATATTAAAAAAATAGACAGTAAATTTTTAATATTTACTGTCTACTTTTTATATTGACTTTAGACAACAAGTCCACCGTTAGGACTTATTACTTGCCCTGTTATAAAATTAGCTTTTTGAGATGCGAGAAAAAGGATGGCATTAGCAACTTCGTCAGGGTTGCCTATTCTGCAAAGAGGAGTTTGATATTTTAATTGTTCCATAACATCGGGAGAAATATTAGAATTCATCCTTGTATCTATAATTCCGGGCGCAACAACGTTTACAGTTATGTTAGATGGTCCTACTTCCTTAGCAAGAGCTTTACTAAACCCAATAATTGCAGCCTTTGAAGCTGAATAAGCAACTTCACAAGAAGCTCCTACCATTCCAAAGATAGATGCGACATTTATAATTTTTCCGTGGTGATTTTTAATCATATCTTTAAGTACAGCTTGAGAACAATTAAAAGTACCTTTGACGTTTGTGTTAAACACCTCGTCCCACTCGTACTCTGAAATATCTGTAAATAATTTTTGATGTGCAATTCCTGCATTGTTAACTAAAACATGAATAGAGCCAAAGACTTTATTTGATATTTGAATCATTTCATCAACTTCAAACCTATTGGCTACATTAGCACGTATAGCTATAGCATTGAATCCAGAGTCGACCAACTCAGAAGCGAGTAATTTAGCTTCAAGTTCAGAACGATTATAATTTATTATTACGTTATAGTTATGCTGAGCAAAAAGTATCGCACAACTCTTTCCAATTCCATGTGATGCTCCAGTGATCAATACAGTTTTTTTCATATTTTTACAATCGCCTTTACAATTTCTCCAATAAATATTTTATGATAATCTTTTAAAGGATAATTTTTTTCAATTTCTTTACTTATAAAACAATCAGGGGTTATAAATTGCCCATAAAGCTTTTTGCAAATTAAGACTAACTTAGCCTGTTCAAAATATGGCGCCTCTTCATCAAAAACAGGTGTAAGAGATGTTTCTTTAACTTTATCAATATCTCTACCTGACTTGGTACCACAGAACATTAGCATATCCTTAAACTTTTTGTCGTAAAACGATAAGGTGTAATATTCATTATTCTCTAAAAATTCAAAGGTGTAGCGCTGAGGCCTTATGAAGGTAAACGAAACGTTTTTATTCCAAAGAACACCAAGCCCACCCCAACTGGCTGTCATGGTGTTTAATTTTTCTTTAGTACCAGCAGTAACTAACATGAAATCTTTCCCTATTAATTTAAATGGATTTTCCTGAATTAAATTCACATTAATTTCCTCAAATTTTGACATATACATATACTCCTTTTATATTCATATTAATTATTATGTAATTTATATTACTTATATTACTTTAATTAAAATATTCGTAAAACTTAAAGAGTAATATTATCCTCAAAACCATTAATATTTTTAGTTTGCCACCTAAAGGAGTCTTCACACATCTTCCTTAGATCGAACTTAGCTTTAAATCCTAAGTCCTCTTCAGCCTTTGTGGTATCTGCATATACGCATGGCAGATCTCCGCTTCTTCTTTCTCCAACGATATAGTTGATCTTTTTTCCAGAGGCAATCTCAAATTCCTTTATAAGCTCAAACACAGAATATCCTTTACCGGTCCCCAAATTATAAACATCAAGTCCTTGAGATGACATTATTTTAGATAAGGCCTTTAAATGGCCTTTTGCAAGGTCAACGACATGAATATAATCTCTTATACAACTACCGTCCTTAGTATCATAGTCATTGCCAAAGACAGTAAGATGATCGAGCTTTCCAATTGCAACTTGAGTTATATAAGGCATTAAATTATTAGGAATTCCGGATGGACTTTCTCCTATTAATCCGCTTTCGTGTGCACCTATAGGATTAAAATATCTAAGAATTATTATACTAAATTTATTATCAGACTTATATAAGTCCTCTAATATCTTTTCTATGAAATATTTAGTCCTTCCATAGGGATTACTTACAGATCCTGTGGGCATGTTTTCATTGTATGGTGGAAGTGAAGTATCTCCGTAAACTGTTGCAGATGAACTAAAGACTAGCTTTTTAACGGAAAACTTTTGCATAATCTTGCAAAGATTAATTGTACCCACAATATTATTATCAAAGTATAAAAGTGGATTTTGACAGGATTCGCTTACAGACTTAAGTCCAGCGAAATGAATGACAGCATCAATTTTATTTTCTTTAAATATCTTTTCAAGTGTATTTTCATCTCTTATATCACAATTAAAAGATTTAACTTTCCTATTAGTTATTTTTTCTATCCTATCAAGGATCATAGGATTACTATTTGAGAAGTTATCTACTATAATAACTTCGTAACCAGCGTTTAAAAGCTCTACACATGTATGACTGCCTATAAAGCCGGCGCCACCAGTAACTAAAATATTAGACATGGGATTTTGCCTCCTTTATTGAATTAAAAATCGAGGTAAGTATTCTACTATTATATAGCATATTGCAATAAATAAAGTGGCTTGAGAGTTAATACCTCCAATTTCTTTTAGCTTGTTGTTATATTCTTCTTTATTATTTTCGCACATATACTTTAGCTTCTTAATTTTAGTTATACAGTCTTTAAAGTATACTTTATTTGCTATAATTCCTGATATAATCATAATTATAAAATTTATTATACTAATAGCAGTAGGAGCGAATAGTAAGATTTTTTTGTTTATTTCAAGATTATTGAAATGTTCCATGAATACATTAATATTATCGGGTGATATGTTAGACGAGGAATTTATACCAGAAGCATACAACAAATCAGATACAATATTTTTAGTATAGTTAAATTTAATGAAGGTAGAAGCGATTATGAGAGAAAGCAATAATATAGTCAAGATGGTACCTATTTTATACATTTTACGATACACAAACCATGCACCTGAAAACAAAAATGCGCAAAAATTAAATCTTCTTTTTTTTCTATTGTGGATTCTTTTAAATTCAGTAATATAATAAAATGAATTTAATCCAACAAAGTTAGATATATCTTTAACGCTAATGTCATTTATTTTTTCATTTAAGTTTATTGATTCTAAAGGATTAAATATAAAGGGAATTCCATTTATTGAGCCTTGAAATGGATAATCATTGTTTTTATCTTGTACAAGAGGATATCCACAATGACTACAAAATAAAGAGCTTTCAGTATTTTTACTAAGGCATCTCGGGCACTGTTTTTCATTTATGCTATTATCAGGTTCGTCATAGGACTTATCGTTATAGTTGTATGGTTTTCCTGTCTCATGTAGATCTTCAAACATACAGTGGCCTATCCTTTTATAACATTCTCTATGATAAGGGGCGCCACATTTTGGACATACTACCATATCTTCATCTGTAGAAATTATTTTTTTGCAAACAGGGCATTCTTTTATATGATTCATCATTTTTCTCCTATTAAATAAAGATTCTACTTTTAGATTGTATATGATTGTAAGAGGAATTTCAACTAAAAATATTGATTTTCTTTAAGTATAATAATATAATTAATAAATATGTAGTTTAAAAAATAGTGAAAAAAGGGTTTTTAAAATGATAGAAAGTATTCAAAAGATTGATGATAAAGTGCTTTGTGATATAGGTAAAATACATACAAGATTTTTAAATAAATTTATGGTTGTTATAACAAAGCTTGGAAACAATGGTATTATATGGTTTGCAATTTCTTTACCATTAATACTTAACCGAGAATATAGATACGTAGGAATGAAGATAATATTTGCGTTACTTTTAAGTGGTTTCTTAGGGGAAATCATTATAAAACATTTGGTTGGAAGAATGAGACCATCTAAGTTTATTTTGCCTGAAGATATGCTGATAAAGAAACCTCGAACATATTCTTTTCCATCAGGGCACACATCTTCGTCTTTTGCGGCAGCAAGTATAATATCCTCTTATAATATTTATTTTGCAATACCAGCTTTTATATTAGCAATATTAATAGCTTTTTCAAGATTATATTTAAGGGTACATTATCCATCAGACGTTATCGCAGGTGCAGCTCTTGGAGTTTTATCAGCTTTTTTAGTTAATGCCTTTATTGTTATATAAGTTAATTAACGGGATTAAAGGAGATATATTTGTGGTTATATTAGGTATAGATCCAGGTTATGCTATTGTTGGGTATGGAGCAATATGTTTTAGCTTAAATAAATATAAGACTTTAGCCTATGGAGCTATTGAGACAGAAGCTACAGACTTATTTGAAAAGCGTATAGAAAAAATATATAATGATATGATTTATATAATTAATAAGTTAAAGCCTGATGTTCTGTCTATCGAAAAGTTATATTTTCAAAATAATCAAAAAACAGCTATTAATGTAGCACAGGCAAGGGGAGTCATACTTTTATCGGCCCGACTATCGTCCGTACCAATATATGAGTATACTCCGTTACAAGTAAAGACAGCAGTAACAGGTTACGGAAAAGCGAAGAAACAGCAAGTTATGGAAATGACTAAGAGGTTACTGTGTTTAAAAAAAATGCCAAGACTTGATGATACAGCTGATGCTTTAGCAATAGCTATTTGTCATGCACAAGCTGCAGGTTCAAATTTTACGTATGACATGATAAAGAGGAGAAAAGATATAAATGTTTTATAGTCTTAGAGGAAAACTTATGTACATAGGGGAGTCGGAAATTGCTATTGAATGTAACGGAGTTGGTTATAGGTGTTATGCAACGAAGAATTCCATTAGGGAACTTAAAGAAGTGGGTAACGAAGTTTTTGTTTATACATATTTTAGTGTTAGGGAAGACTCAATGGAGCTTTTCGCATTTACAACTATTACTGAACTAAACTGTTTTAAAATGCTTTTATGTGTTTCGGGTGTAGGTGCAAGGGTTGGCATTGCAATTTTATCTACCTTATCTGCTGAACAAGTTGCTCTTGCTATAGCTGCTAAAGACAGTAGAACTTTGACTATGGCACCTGGAGTCGGAAATAAATTAGCTCAAAGGATTATTTTAGAGTTAAAAGATAAAATAGAAGGAATATCAAATACTCAAATAAACAATAGGAGCGATTTTAAAGAGGAATCTAGTAGCAATGCAGAAGCTGCTGTAAATGCTTTATCTGTGCTTGGCTATTCTCAGACTGAGGCAGAAGCGGCGGTGGCAAAGTTTGACCGGAATATGCCGACAGAAGAGTTAATACGTAATGCACTAAGATCAATGGCTAGGAGGAAGTAATTTTTGGAATTTGACTTTGAAAATAGAATTTTAGATCCGGAGGAAATTCCGGAGGATATAGATGTAGACAATCCGTTAAGACCTAAAACCTTATCTGAATATATAGGCCAAGATAAAGTAAAAGAAAATTTGGCTGTTTTTATAGAAGCGGCTAAAATAAGAGGAGAATCTCTTGACCATGTACTTTTATATGGCCCTCCAGGACTTGGAAAAACCACGCTGTCAGTTATTATAGCTAATGAGATGGGTTTTAATATAAGAATAACTTCAGGTCCTGCAATAGAGAAGCCGGGAGACTTAGCGGCAATATTAACAAACCTGAACGATGGAGATGTTCTTTTTATTGATGAAATACATAGGCTTCCAAGGACGGTGGAAGAAATCCTTTATCCAGCAATGGAGGACTTTTCTATAGATATTATTACAGGAAAGGGGCAAATGGCAGCCTCGTACCATTTGCCTTTACCTAAGTTTACTTTGATAGGTGCAACTACTAGAGCAGGGCAGCTGTCAGCACCGCTTAGAGATAGATTTGGAGTTGTTTTGCGTTTAAGTCTTTATAGTCCTGAGGAACTTTCTAAGATAGTGCTAAGGAGTTCTAACATTTTGGGAATAAAAATTGATTTAGATGGAGCATTAGAAATAGCATCTAGATCTAGAGGAACACCGAGGATTGCAAATAGGCTTTTAAAGAGGGTAAGAGATTTTGCGCAGGTTGAAACTGGTGGAATAGTTACATTTAATATAGCAAAGAAAGCTCTTGATAAACTTGAGATAGATGAATTGGGTCTTGACTCAAATGACAGAAGAATGCTTGAAGCTATGATCAAGTTCTATAAAGGAGGCCCGGTAGGAATTGAAACTTTAGCGGCGGCAATAGGAGAAGAAGCAGTAACTATAGAAGATGTATATGAACCTTATTTAATGCAAATAGGATTTATAAGTAGAACTCCGAGAGGAAGGATTGTAAATCAATCAGCATATCTTCATCTGGGAATTGAATATAAGAATTTATAGCGTATATTTTATTGAAATGGTGGTTTTTATTTTATGGGAAGACTTTTTGGTACTGATGGCATAAGAGGAATAGCTAATATTGAAATTACTTGTGAACTTGCTATGAACATAGGTAGAGCAGTTTCTTTAGTTCTCAAGAAACAAAATAAGGATAAAGCTAAAGTCCTTATAGGAAAGGATACAAGGCTTTCCTCAGATATGTTGGAGGGAGCGCTGACGGCAGGGCTTTGTTCTGTAGGCGCTGATGTTGTTATATTAGGAGTGGTACCTACTCCTGCAGTTGCCTATTTAGTAAAGGAATATCAAGCTGACGCTGGTATAATGATTTCTGCATCTCATAATCCGTATGAATTTAATGGGATAAAGGTATTCTGCAAGGATGGATATAAACTTCCCGATTGTATGGAAGATGAAATAGAAAATATTCTATCAAGGGATAGCAAGACTATAAATTATCCTGAAAATTATAAGGTTGGAAAAGTTATTAAGAAAGATACTGCTACTGACGATTATATTGAACATATAAAAAGCACTATAGAAGGAGACTTAAAAGGTTTAAAGGTTGCTTTTGACTGTTCAAATGGTTCGGCCTCAAGAACGGCTGAAAAATTATTTAAATCGCTTGGGGTTCAATGCCACATGATTAATAATAATCCTAATGGAATTAACATTAATAAAGACTGCGGTTCTGTCCATATAGGTGCGCTTTCAAGGTTTGTTAAAGATAACAATTTTGACTTAGGGATTGCCTTTGACGGAGATGCAGATAGATGTTTGGCAATAGATGAAAATGGTAGGGTCATTGATGGAGATTTTATAATGGCTATTTGCGCCCAATATTTAAAATCAAATGGTAGACTTGCAAAGGATACAGTTGTAGGAACGGTAATGACTAATATGGGGTTTAATAAGTTTTGTAGTGAAAACAAATTAAACTTTATAAGTACTAAGGTTGGGGACAGATATGTTTTAGAAGCCATGCTTAAGAATGGTTATAATTTTGGTGGTGAACAGTCAGGGCATATTATATTTCTCGACTTTGCTACGACAGGTGATGGTCAACTTACAGCTGTACAGCTTTTAAAAATTGTAAAAGAAAAGAATAAAAAGTTTTCAGAAATATCAAATATAATGAAAAAGTATCCGCAGGTTATGTTAAATGTTGAAGTTAGTAAGGACGGTAAGGAAAAATTCCCATATGATAAGGTTGTAACAGACGCGATAGAAGATGTAAAAAGAAGGTTTACAAAAAATGATAAAAATAGTATAAGTAGGGAATTAATTGATGATGTTACAGCCGGAGCAACAGGAAGAATATTAGTTAGAGCTTCAGGGACAGAACCTTTAGTTAGAGTAATGCTAGAGGGTGAGGATGAAAATGAAATAATGACAATGGCAGATAGTGTTGCCCAAGTAATAAGAAACAGATTAGTTTAAGATAGGAGACTAAATTTGAGATTTTCAAGCTTTGAGGATTATGAATTAATAGATGCTTCATGTGGAGAAAGATTAGAACGTTGGGGAAATATTATTTTAATAAGGCCGGACCCACAGGTTATATGGAATACCCCAAAGAGAAATGTTCTTTGGAACCAGGCTCATGCAATATATCATAGGTCCAATACAGGGGGCGGTTATTGGAAAAAGTTAAAAAAAATGCCTGACGTATGGAAGATACAATATGATGGATTAATATTTAGACTAAAACTTATGAATTTTAAACATACTGGAATTTTTCCAGAGCAGGCTGCAAACTGGGAATTTATTTATAATAAGATAAGAAAGACGGATAGAAAATTAAATATTCTTAATTTATTTGCTTATACAGGAGCTGCAACCTTAGTAGCAGCAAAAGCTGGTGCTAAGGTTTGCCATGTTGATGCTTCTAAAGGGATGGTATCTTGGGCAAAGGAAAACGCAATAGCATCGGGTCTTCATGAAAGGCCTATTAGATGGATTGTTGATGACTGTATTAAATTTGTCCAAAGAGAGATTAGAAGGGGAAAGAAATATGACGGAATAATTATGGATCCTCCTTCTTATGGGCGTGGTCCTAGTGGAGAAGTTTGGAGATTAGAAGAGCAGCTGTTTTCTCTTGTAAATTTATGTTTAAATTTATTGTCAGATGAAGCGAAGTTTTTTATTTTGAATTCATATACTACGGGTTTGTCACCAGCGGTTATGGAATACTTACTGGGTGAGACTATACAGAAGAACTTATCTGGAAAAGTGAAATCGGAAGAGATAGGTCTTTTAGTTAAGGAACATAATAGGGTGTTGCCTTGTGGTTCGACTGCAATTTGGCAAAGTTTAGATTAATAAGGGTTTGTGTTTTTATAATGAATAAATTTTTAGAAGTTCAAAATTTATTATTTAAATATAATGAAGAAAATTCGTCTAATGTATTAAAGGATATTTCCTTAGAAGTTAAGAAGGGTGAATTTTTAGCTATTGTAGGGCATAATGGTTGTGGAAAATCTACATTGGCAAAGCACCTTAATGCAATACTATTGCCAAGTGGGGGAAAAGTCTATGTAGGTGGAATTGATACTTTAGAAGAAAGTCAATTATATGAGATAAGACGTAGAGTAGGTTTAGTTCTGCAAAATCCAGACAATCAGATAGTGGCAAGTATTGTTGAAGAAGATGTAGCATTTGGTCCTGAGAATTTAGGAATACAATCTGATGAAATAAGGGAAAGGGTAGATAATGCTTTAAAAGCAGTTGACATGTATGAGTTTAAAAGTAATGCTACATATAAACTCTCAGGCGGACAAAAGCAAAGGCTAGCTATAGCTGGAATAATAGCTATGCATCCTGATTGCATAGTCCTTGATGAACCGACTGCTATGCTAGATCCTTGTGGAAGGGAAGAGGTAATTTCAACATTAAAAAAATTGAATGAGAATGATAATATAACCATAATTTTAATTACTCACTATATGGAAGAAGCAGCTTTAGCAAGTAGGGTGATAGTAATGAATGATGGGCATATTTTAATAGATGGAACACCTAAGGATGTTTTTTCAAAAGTTAATATATTACATAAATATGGATTATCAGTTCCTCAGTCAACAGAGTTTATGTATAAGCTAAGAATGAGGGGATTGAGTCTTCCATTAGGAATAATAGATGAAGACGAATGTATAAATGAAATAACAAAGATATTAAGGGAGTAACGCCTTTGTTGCTTTTGTAAATATTTTTAGAGGTGGATTTTATGTCAGTAATAAAGGTTGAGGATTTATCTTATGTTTATGGGAAGGGAACTCCTTCTGAAAAGGTTGCTATAGACAAGATAAATTTAGAAGTGAAAAAAGGAGAATTTATTGGGCTTATTGGGCATACAGGTTCAGGAAAGTCTACCTTTATAAAGCATTTAAATGGTTTACTTAAACCGAGTAAAGGAAATGTATATATTGATGGAGAAAATATATGGGACAATTCTAGTAAGATAAGAAATTTACGGTTTAAAGTTGGACTTGTATTCCAATATCCCGAATATCAGCTTTTTGAAGATACAGTTTATAAAGATATAGAGTTTGGACCAATTAATATGGGACTGAGTGAGAATGATAGAAAAAAGAGAGTTAAGATGGCGGCCGATTTTGTTGGTTTGGAATATGGCCTTTTAGAAAAATCACCATTTGAACTCTCTGGGGGCGAGAAGAGAAAAGCTGCGATAGCAGGAGTAATATCTATGGACCCGGATATATTGATTTTAGATGAGCCAACAGCAGGTCTTGATCCTAGAGGAAAAGACGAATTTTTAAATCATATAAAAAGATACCATAAGGAAAGAAAAAATACGATTATATGGGTTTCTCATAGTATGGAAGATATAGCTATGATATCAGATCGGGTTATTGTTATGAATAAGGGAAAGGTGGTAATGTTTGATAGCACGAAAAATGTCTTTTTTAGAGATAAGGAATTAGAAAAGATGGGGCTTAGAATTCCTCAAATAACTAGAATAATGTCAAGATTAAAAGATAATGGGTTTGATATAGATAGTGGAATATTAACAGTTGATCAAGCTGTGAATGAAATTTTGAGATATTTAAAAAGGAGAGAAATTGATTGATAAGAGATGTTACATTTGGGCAGTTTTTTCCCGGGAAATCTTTATTACATAAATTAGATGCAAGAGTCAAAATTTTATTAGTAGCGACATTTATTGTGATTATTTTTATTGCGTCAAATTATATTTCTCTTGCTATTACTCTTTTTTCGATATTTTTTGCTATGATTTTATCTAAAATACCAATAAAGACCTATTTAAAAAGCATTAAAATGATTACGATATTAGTGCTTGCTACTTCCCTATTAAACATTTTTTATGGTGAAGGGACTCCTTTATTTAATATTGGATTTATAACAATTACAAAAGAAGGAATAAATAATAGTATTTTTGTTGCTGCTAGATTAATAATGCTTGTTATAGTAAGTTCCTTGCTTACTCTTACGACTTTACCAACAGATCTAACAGATGCTATTGAAAGAATTATAAGTCCACTTAAACTATTTAAAGTAAAGACTCACGAGATATCTATGATGATGACAATAGCATTAAGGTTTATTCCTACTTTGATTGAAGAGACGGATAAAATTATGAATGCACAAAAAGCGAGGGGTGCAGATATAGAGTCAGGTAATCTTATTCAACGAATAAGGGCACTTGTTCCTATACTTATTCCCCTATTTGTTTCTGCATTTAAAAGAGCATATGACCTGGCAATAGCAATGGAATGTAGATGCTATAATGGTGGTGACGGAAGAAGTCGAATGAAGATTTTAAAAGTAGGAACTATCGATTATTTTGCAATAATTTTTGTTCTCATTATTTTAATACTTGTTTTGTTACTCAATATTAAGCTACCGGTGACAATGAGATGAGGAATATATTATTAACAATTTGCTATGATGGAAGTAACTATCATGGTTTTCAAATACAGGATAATGCATTAACGGTGCAAGAGGTTTTTCAAGATGCTTTGGGGAAAATAGTCAAAGAGCATGTGGACATAAAGGGATGTAGTAGAACGGATGCGGGAGTACATGCATATATGTACTGCATAAGTATGAAGATAGAGTCAAGAATACCCTGCAATAATCTTGTAATGGCACTGAATAGATTTTTACCAAAAGACGTATCAGTGCTATCAGCGCAAGAAGTTCCCATAGATTTTCATGCAAGATATTCTTGTCTAGGAAAAGAATACATATATAAGATATGGAATGCAAGGATTAGAAATCCGTTTATGGAAGGAAGGGCCTTACACTATTGGTACCCTATGGATATAAATAGCTTAAATGAAGCAGGTCTTAATTATGTAGGAACGCATGATTTTACATCATTTAGCACGTTGGACAAGCGCGAAGTAAAAGATATGACTAGAACAGTAACGGATTTTAAGGTAGAAAGGGAAGGCAATCTTGTAATAATGAGAGTCCGAGCTAATGGTTTTTTATACAATATGGTAAGAATTATGGTAGGAACGCTTATACATGTTGCAATGGGAAAAATAAATCCGCAAGATATTGCTGAAATAATTTTGTGCAAGAATAGAAAATATGCAGGACCAACTGCTGTACCATATGGACTTTATTTAAATAAGGTATTTTATAGTGAAATGGACTTAAAAAAGAATGATGTTTAGAGTTGAAGGGAAGATGATTTATGATAAAATCATTCTTTAGGCATACAAAAAGTTTATTTTTTGTATTGATGAAAAGAAATGGTATAAAGCAAAAAAAACTTAAAAGAATATTTCTAATTATTTTTTTAAGTTCTGCTTGTGTATTTTTGCTTGTAAATATGGAAAGCTTTTCTCCAATGAACATAGAGTCTTGCATCAAGGAAGTAACATCAAAAAATTTAAATTCGTTTAATTTTCCGTATAAGATAGTGGGTAGAAATTTGTACTGTGAAAATTTTAAGGATTTAGATAAAGGAGTTGCTTTAGTCAGTGATACTTGTTTTGAATGCTTCAACTCTAAAGGGAGACGTTTGAACAGGGTGCAGCATGGTTTTCAATTACCAATATTAAAATCGTCACAGAGCAGAGCATTAGTTTATGATTTAGGCGGGAAGAATTTTGAAATAAATAGTAGGTCATCAAATATCTATAAAGGAGTAGCTGATAATAGTATAATTACTGCTAACGTATGTGACAATGGCACATATGGGATTGTCACAGAATATAAGGGATTTTTAAGCCAAATGAATATTTATGCTAAAAATAATAGAGAAATTTTTAAATATGATTTTGCGAATCACTATATAACAGATATAGCATTTAGCAAAAACGGAAAGCTTGTTGCCGCAGTAGGGGCAACATCGAATGAAGGAACTTTATCATCTTCATTGTATGTTTTTAACTATAAAGAAAGTAAACCAAAGCTAAAATTTGACTATGATGATAATATGTTTATAAGTGTATCGTATTTATCAAATGGAAATATTATAGCGGTAGGAAATAAACTTGTAAGTGTGATTAATGTATATAAGGGAACAAAAAGTGATTATAATTATGAAGGAAAGTCGTTAACAGCATTTGACATAAATGAGAGTGATGGAATAGTCTTTTCTCTTTCTATATCGGAGGATGGAAGTGATAGTGAACTTTATTTTATAAATAAAAAAGGTAAGCTAGAGAAAAATATAAAGACGAGAAACAATATAAAGTCAATTTCTATTAAATGTGGGAAAATAGCTTGTTTATCTTATGGAGAAGTTTACATGTATAATTTTTCTTTAGATCTTCTGGGTCAGTTTAATGTAGGGATGGATGCAAGAAAGATAATCTTGGATTATGGAAAAAGTATTTACATATTAGGACTTAATGAAGTAAGAAAATATAGAATTTAATTAAAGAAATTAATGGTGAAATTGAAATAAAATATTAGAGTGATATTGAAATTTTTGTATGTATATGATATTATATGTAGAGTAACATGTTTTAGGGGCGGTGTGTAAGTGGTTTTAGACTTAATATTAGTTTTATTAGCATCTATCTTTATATATAAGGGAATAAAAAAAGGTTTTTTAATAACTTTATCAGAATTACTAATATGGATAGTATCAGCTTTTATATCTATTGTATTATCTAAGTTCTTTGCGACAATTTTATACGATAATTTTATAAGTAAAGAAATACAAAATAAAATAAATGATTTACTTGTGAGCACAGAGTCAATGAATTTAGTCGACAAGGTTAAAGTATTTATTGAAGAAATACCAGATTACATTTTAAATATTTGTCATATTTCTAATTTGTCTAAAGACAATCTTATTTATATTATGAATAATCAAACAGAGCCAGGGAAACTGCTAGCTGAAAATATGAGACCAGTTTTTATTAATGTATTATCAGTGCTAATCTCTATAGTTTTCATTTTTATTTTTATGATTTTAATGACAATTCTTATGAAAAAAGTAACGAGATCTTTGCCTTCAGGACTATCGATTATAAATAGGCTAATGGGAGCATTTATAGGGGCGTTGAAGTTCATATTAATTTTATTTATATCTTTTTTATTTGTAAAATCTTTGATGCTTGTAATTTCGGAAGAAAGTAAAGACTATATATTGAGTGCGATAGATAACACATATTTATTAAAGCAATTATATAGCATAAATTTTTTTAATCTTATGTAAAATAAATTATATAAAGGGGGATTAGTTTGAACGAAATAATTAGGAAAAATTTAAACATCCCAAACATGTTGTCTGTATTAAGAATATGTATAATATTTCCATTTATAATGTATTTTTTAAATGATAATTATTTTATAGCTGCATTTTTTTTGATAATATCAGGATTAAGTGACATGATTGATGGAGCAATAGCAAGAAAGTTCAATCAAATTACTAAACTTGGAAAGATTCTTGACCCAGTGGCAGATAAACTTACATTATTGGCAGTTGTAGTTTGCATGGGAATAAAGTTTCCTGAAATTATACCTCTTGTTATAATTTTGCTTACAAAAGATATAATTATGCTAGTGGCAGGAATTCTGCTACTAAAAAGGGGAATAGAGTTGCCGGCATCAAAGTGGTATGGAAAAACAGCTACGATTTTCTTTTATATATCGGTTATAATTATAGTAGGATTAAAAGCGATTTTTGGGATTAGCAATTCGCTTTTATCAATAATTTTATTATCAATAACAGCATTTTTGATGATATTTGCTTTAATAAAATATTTCATATTATGCTTGGATATAACTCGTAGTAGTAAAGAGTAGTAGAGAGTTAAAAAGAAGGACAACTGAAATGAAGTAATAATTTTAAGGAGAAAAAGATATGTTATGTTCACGATGCAAGAAAAGACCAGCAACAGTGTTTATTACTACAGATAAAGGAGGAACAAAACCGGAAGGACTATGTTTAGTTTGTGCTCAAGAATTAGGGTTAAAACCTGTGAATGACATAGTTGAACAAATGGGAATAACTCCCGAAGTAATTAATAATATGACGGAACAATTTAAGTCTCTTATGAATGCGGATGGTATGGATATAGATCCTGATGATCAGTATGATTTTTCATCTGGAGGAGCAGCAACTTTTCCATTTCTCAATAACATATTTTCTACAGCATTAGGAGGGCAAGACTTCGACGAAGAAACGGAAACAGGAGAAAATCAAGGAAAGCAATCAAAAAGAAAATATTTAGGACATTATTGCTATAACCTTACGCAAAAGGCTAGAGATGGTGAATTAGATGCTGTTATAGGAAGGGATAAAGAGATAAATAGAACAATTCAAGTTTTAAGTAGAAGGACTAAAAACAATCCTTGTTTAATAGGTGAACCAGGAGTAGGAAAGACGGCAATAGCTGAGGCTCTTGCTATAAGAATAGTTGAAGAAAAGGTACCATTTAGGTTAAGGGGAAAGGAGTTATACCTTTTAGACTTGACAGCTTTAATTGCAGGAACACAATTTAGGGGTCAGTTTGAAAGTAGAATTAAGGGTCTAATAGATGAAATAAAAGCAGTAGGAAATATAATTTTATTTATAGATGAAGTTCATAATTTAGTGGGCACGGGAGATACAGAAAGTAGCTCTATGAATGCTGCAAATATATTGAAGCCAGCATTATCAAGGGGAGAAATACAAGTGATAGGTGCGACTACTTTTGCAGAATATAGAAAATATATAGAAAAGGATTCTGCCCTTGAAAGAAGGTTTCAACCTATCACTATTAATGAACCTACAATAAATGATACACAAGAAGTGTTGCTAGGGATAAAAAAGTACTATGAAGATTATCATAGAGTGGAAATAAGGGATGAATTAGTAAAAAAAATAGCTATTTTGGCGGAGAGATATATAACAGATCGTTTTTTGCCGGATAAAGCTATAGACTTATTAGATGAAGCGAGTGCTTATGCCTCACTTAGAGATACTTCTAGGGAAGAGTATGATAATTTATCTCAACAAATGTTTGAACTTAAGTCTCAAGAAACAGAACTTATGCCGCCTGAGACTCAGAGTGTCGACTATGAAAAGTTGGCACAAGTGCGTTCACAAATGGCTAAGATAAATGAAAAGATGAAAAAGCTGTCGTATAAGGCTTTAAAGGTACAGGTAACAGAAGATGACGTAGCACATGTTATAGAGCTTTGGACAGGGATTCCCTCTTCGAAAGTAAAAGAGAATGAGTTGGAAAAGCTATATAAAATAGAGGATAAATTGAAGAAGAAAATTATAGGTCAAGATGAAGCGGTTGACTTAGTAGCTGCTGCAATAAAGCGCAATAGAGTACAAATAAGTCCAAGAAGAAGGCCAGCTTCGTTTATATTTGTAGGGGCAACTGGAGTGGGGAAAACGGAACTTGTAAAAGTTCTATCTGAAGAGCTTTTTGATAGTAAGGATGCTTTAATTAGGCTTGACATGTCTGAATTTATGGAGAAACACTCAGTCTCAAGAATCATAGGAGCACCTCCAGGATATGTTGGCTATGATGAGTCTGGTCAAATTACAGAGAAGATAAGGAGGAGACCCTATTCTGTACTTCTTCTTGATGAGATAGAGAAGGCGCATCCTGACGTAATGAACATTCTACTTCAAATACTTGATGAAGGGAGAATAACTGATGCTCATGGAAGGACAGTAAATTTTGAAAACACTATAATAGTAATGACCTCAAATGCAGGCAGTGATAAAAAAGACGGAACAATGGGATTTGCTAAAAGTCAATATGATTTAACACAGGAGAAAGCGCATAAAGCTTTATCAGAGTTTTTAAGGCCAGAATTTTTAAGCAGAGTTGATGAAATAATAGTATTTAAGAATTTAAGTGTTGAAGATTTTGAAAGTATTGCAAAGCTAATGCTTCAAGAGTATATAGACTCTTTGAAGGAAAAGGACATGATTTTAAGTTATGATGATGAGGTAATTAAATGGCTTGCCAAAAATTCTGTAGGGGGCAAGAATTCAGCAAGAGATTTGAGAAATACTATTAGAAGAAAGGTTGAAGATAAGATAGCACATCAATTGATAAGTAAAGAAAATATAGAAGCTAAGTTTATTATATTAAAGGTATGCAATGATGATATTTTGGTAGAAATTAATTAATTATGCTGTTGAATAAATAATTTTAGTATGCAAAAAATAAAAATAAAAAAATTTTTAAAATAGTATTGACTTTTCGACGGGATATGTGGTAGAATATAACTCGTCGATGAGATGCGGGTGTAGTTCAATGGTAGAACTCCAGCCTTCCAAGCTGGTCGCGTGGGTTCGATTCCCATCACCCGCTCCACTTATTTTCTATGCGCCAATAGCTCAGTTGGATAGAGCAACTGCCTTCTAAGCAGTAGGTCAGGGGTTCGAATCCCTTTTGGCGCGCCATATGGTGGGTATAGCTTAGTTGGTTAAAGCGCCAGTTTGTGGCACTGGAGATCGTCGGTTCGAATCCGATTATCCACCCCACTAAATAATTATATTGGGGTGTAGCCAAGCGGTAAGGCAACGGACTTTGACTCCGTCACTCGCTGGTTCGAATCCAGCCATCCCAGCCATTAATTATTCATATGAGCCATTAGCTCAGTTGGCAGAGCACTTGACTTTTAATCAAGGTGTCCGGGGTTCGAATCCCCGATGGCTCACCATAGTAAACGTTCGGTATTACCGAGCGTTTTTTTGTTGTAATGTGCATGGATTGCATTGTGGTGCGGCTCTTCCTGTTGGAGCAGATACAAAAAAACTTTTCTTATTGTCTTTTAAAAGATTTATAAGTCCTAGAATAGAAGACGATTTACCTGTCCCTGCACTGCCGTTTAATATGGAGATACTATTTTTAAATACCATATCAAGTGTTTTCATTTGTTCGTTAGTAAGAGTGATAGTGTCAACCTTTTTATATTGAGAAGTGTCTATATTCCAGGTATTACATTTAACTTTAAGTGCGCTTATTGTATGCTTTGCAATTTCTCTTTCTGTATTGTAGGTTATGGTTCTTGAAACGGTTTTGTAGATAAATACGTTGGTATACAAAGTTCCCTTATATATCACAAGTGGCTTTGCCAAATATCCTAATGTGCTTTTTACATTTATTAATATTTCTGTTGGGCATGACCATTCTTTTACTGTCTTTACAATATCTCATATTAAATATTTTGTGTGTTAGTTCAACAATTCCTTTGCTTAACAAGCTTTCCTGTAAAACGGGTATCTACTTGCCCGTAATGGCTTATATAAGATGTTTTATTATATAAAAGGTGTTATGACAAAAGTATTTGAGGTATATCTATGCATATTTAAATTTATTTTAATGCATAGCCAGTATATATACAATTTAATTTTAACGTTATTGATAAAAAAATTATATAAGTTTGACAGATGAATTTGGTTGTGGTAGACTATTGCTTAAAAGTAACTTACATTATAACAATAATTTTATTTTTAAGGAGATATCTTCATGCTTTTCAATTTATTAAAAAAAAAACAATATTTATATTACATTTTTATGATTTTTATTTTTTTATGTGCAAGCTATTCTCTTGGTCTGTTTGATAAATGCTTTGTAAAAAGTGTGGCAGATAAAAATTATGATTTGGGTGACTTCTCTTATACTGGAAAAATTCTAGATGGAAAATTTGAAGGTGAAGGTAAGATTATTTTAAAAGACGGGTCATTTTATGATGGATTATTTAAAGATGGGGTGTTTAATGGAAACTTTACTTATAAAAGTGTAGATAATTGGTCTTTAAAAGGGATTTTTGAAAAAGGTGACATAATTAATGGTGAGTTAATAGCGGATAATGGTAAGGCTTTACTTATGGAAAATAATGAAATAGATTATAAGAATATTAAAGGGTGGAGTTATAATGGTACATTTGATAAAACTGGTCAGTGTGGAAAAGGTACTTTCATTTATTCGGATGGTAGTAAGTATGTAGGTATGTTCTTACATGGACTTGCAAATAAGTATGGGACTTATTGTAGCAAGGATGGAACAGTAATTTATAAAGGCTATTTAAATAATGGATTATTTACAGATACGGCAATATATACATTCAATTCTGCACGTTATGAGGGGGAATTTATAAATGGATTACCAGAAGGGATGGGTGTATACACAGCGAGTGATGGTTGGACTTATGACGGTGCATTTAAAGAGGGTGTATTTAACGGTACGGGTACTATTATAGATGCCTACGGTAATAAAACTACAGGGATTTGGAAGGATGGAAGGAGAGTTCTTTAATTGGAAAGAATAAGATTTATTAATGTTGTACGAGTTATAGGCCTTTTTTTAGTTCTTACTTATCATTTTTTTAAAGAAAAATTGCCAGGTGGTTTTTTTGGAGTAGATGTATTTTTTACATTCTCAGGATATTTGATTACGTCTTTGATAATCTTAGAAATTGAAAATAAAGGTGACTTTAAATTTTTCCCTTATATAAAAAGAAGGTTTAGTCGAATTTTTCCGTCACTTTTTTTCTCTATATTTTTCACATTACCCTTTATTAAATTAATATCTCCTGATTTTACAGTAAATATAAATAAACAAGTAGCAGCAGCATTAGGCTTTGTTACAAACTATTTTGAAATAATAAAAGGAGGCACCTATGAGTCTCAACTCTTACCACATTTATATATTCATACATGGTCATTATCATTAGAATTTCAATATTATTTACTTTGGGGAATATTTTGTGCCTTTTTATTGTTTATTATTTCAAAATTTGCAAATAACCTAAAAGCTTTTAAAATTGCACTGTTAGCTAGTTCGACTTTGTTTACAGTTATTTCTTATATACATATGCAGTCATTAGTATCAACTTTTTCAGAAAAGTCTGTTGCCTATTTTGCAACAACATCACACATTTATCCATTTTTTGTTGGTTCAATTCTTGGAGTTTTATTTGGGCTAAAGCTTCCAGATAGGTTATCTGAAAAACTGAAAATGTATAATATAAAAAATTATGTGTTGCCTTTATTTGTGATTTCACTAGTATTTTTAGTAATTTTATGCTTACGTGTAGACTTTGAAAGTAATTTTACTTATAAATATGGCTTTTTTATTGCTTCAATTTTAACTGCTATTTTAATTTTATTGACTAGAATGTTACACGAAATTTTACCTAAAAAATATAAAGAACCTATATTGATTAGGCATTTAGCAGATATATCTTATCCTATGTATCTTTTTCATTGGCCGTTTTTTGTTATCTTCTCAAATATTTTTGCATCTAAAACAAGTGCAGTATTAATTACTTTCCTAGTTTCATATATTTTGTCTAACTTAGTATTTTATAATATTGAGCCTCTTTTTTATAAGTCATCTTATAAAAGAGAAAAGAATGTTAATGGAATAAGAAAAAAAATGACAGCTACCACCGTAATTTTTGTATCTGTATTTAGTGTATTTGCAAGTTTTAATGTTTTTTATAACAAAAAAGAAATTTCAGCACTGGAATCAGAACAGATGGTTGGAAATATAGTTCAAGACATAGATAAAATAGAAGGGGTTAAAATAGGTATAGATAATATAAATGAAGAACCTTTTCTCGAAAAAGACGGAATTTATGGCTTTGAAAAGCTAAAGATTGATTCCCCAAAAAAACAATCTGTTAGTATAAAATCGAACCCAAATGAGAGCTCAAATTCTTCAATAGATAGTAATGATACTGATGAAGACAAAAGCTCAGACTCATTAAAAAATACCAATAAAGTTTCAGATAAAGAAAAACAAGAAACACGAGCAGAACAGGTTACAAATAATGAATCAATTTCTAAAAATAGGATAAATGCAAAGGTTACTATAATTGGAGATTCTGTAGCCCTAGGGGCAAGAAAAAAACTGATGGAATGTATCCCAAACTCATCCATAGATACAAAAGGAAGCAGATCCCTTTCGGTGGGCTATAGTTTATTAATGGATTTACAGAACTCGGATAATTTAGGCGAGTATGTTGTAATTGCATTAGGGACTAATGGTTGCAATGATGCAAATTCGTATATTGATAAGATAATTAATGAAATAAATCCAGGCCATCGACTGATATTTGTTACACCTTTCGATGGGCACTGGAACGAATCTTGGAAGTCATATAAAACTATGCAATATCTAAGAGATATAGGAAATAATTATCCATATGTTACTATTGCAGATTGGGCTGCTGAGATTTCTAAACAACCACAGTTATTGGGAGCAGATAAAACCCACATAGGTGGAAATACTACAGCTATAGACATGTTTGTCAATATAATTTTAGATGGCATAAATAAAGCCTCGTGCAAACCTGCTAAGTAAATTCAGAATAAAATTATGTTGAATTGTGGAATCGATTTTTGTTTTATTTTTACTTAGACTCCAATTTAGACTGACGTAATTTTTATGTAACTGTTAAAATTTTAAATATTCATAATCAGTTAAAGTCCATAATTAAAAATGGACTTTTTTCTTTTATTTATAAAATAAAAAATATCTCTAACTTTATATAAATATTTATAACTATATAGAAAATTGCTTTATTAACCCTACTGCAACGTAATCAGCTATATCACTTGCTACTCGATTGTAAATATTATAAGATAGTTGCAATGTTGAGTAGTTACCTTGTATATTATTTCTTATCTCTGCATCCAGTATTTGTATTTGATTAGTAATTATTGCTCTCCACTCCATAACGCGCCAATGAGGATTCACATTAGCAAAGTTTTCTGCAATTATATTAGCTAAATACCTCCACTTATCTAATAAATCCTGACAAACTTGGTATCTTCTCTCAGATATATTGTCTAAATATGATATATATGTTTCAAAAAAATTATTAACATTTGCCGTTAAGAGCTTAGCTTCATTTTCTTTATAGAACCTACTGAATAATTTACCCCATTTTTGAGAAAAGAGGCTAATTTGATTTCTTATTACAAATGCATTTTGTGCCTTGAAAATTACACTTTGAATTGCCATAAATAACCAAAATGCATTTTCACTGCACATTATGTTTAACTCCTTTATAATTTCAAATTGCTTTGGTGTAATGTTTTCTATATTGATCAATATAATTCACTCCCTCTTATGGTGATATGTTCAAAACTATAGTATTCATTAAAAGTTTTTGTGCTACTCGTATGCTAAGCAGTGAAATACTTTAACGTTTATATTTTAGTATATTGTTTTGTGCTTTATTAAAAAGTAATATTTGAATATGACCGACCTGTAGGGCAACATAATGAAAAATTTTAGATGCATAAATCAAATACAATAAAGGCTAATAATATTTTGACAGTTTTTATCTTATTATTGTATAAAAGAATAAATTTTTAGTGTTTATTTTTCAGTCTTTTTAAATTATGCGCTACCTTGAGCACTACGATAGAAATATAAAATTTGTTTATACTACTTTTAAAATAGGTATAGAAAGATCACATAAATATAAAAATTAAATATTATGTAATTAGATCTGGGCAAATTTGAATTGGAGGTAACTGTTTTGGAGAATAACGAATTTAAAGATTTAGTAGAAAGGTATAAACAAAAAATGATAAACACATATAATGTAGATAATTCTAATGTTCCATCTAATGATATTAATAAAATAAAACAAAGTGTTGAACCACAACAAATGTTGAACTATGACTTAAATAGTAAATCTGATAATACTCCTTTCAATTCAACTACAAACGAAGTTGAAAATATTCAGCCAAGCAAGTCCGATCAAAACATTACAAATAGTAATTTAAATGTAGTTAATACAAGACAACAAGACAATTTAAATAATTTATCTTCTTCAAGATCAAATGAAAACTTGGAAGTGGCTAATAATACAGACTTAAACATTTTAAATCCAAGAACTAAAAGCTTAAATGAACCAGAAAGTTTAAATAATAAAAATACCTTATCAGATCAAACCTTGTTTACAGGGAATACATCAACGTCTAATGAATCTTATATAGATTTCTTAGGTAAGAACACTAATAGTGGTATCCTAAAAATACAAGCATCTGTTGCGAGGCAGACAATGCCTGTTGAGAACGTAGCAATTGTAATAAGCAAAGACTTCAAAGATGGTAGAAAAATATTCTATAATGTTAAAACAGACCAAAATGGGATTGTTGATAATTTATTGCTTCCTGCGCCATCTAGAGATTTATCAATGAAACCTTCTCAAGCTTTGCCGTTTGCGACATATGATATTGTTGCTTCTCATCCAAATTATCAACAAGCAATGTTTACAAGTATTCCTATATTTGACGGTATAAAATCTATTCAACCTATTAATTTATTACCTTTATAAAAAGAGAGGATGATTTTTATTCCACAGCCAGCGATTCCAGAATTTATTACAGTACATTTAGGAGAACCTGATCAACCTGCACGTAATGTAACAATTTCATTTAGAGATTATATTAAGAATGTTGCATCTAGTGAGATATATCCTACATGGCCAGAAAGTGCTTTGCGAGCTAATATTTTGGCTCAAATAACGTTTGCTTTAAATCGTATATATACTGAATGGTATAGGAGTCAAGGATACGATTTTGATATAACTAATTCTACTAAATATGATCAATCATTTGTAGAAGGCAGAGATATTTTTGATACAATAAGTAGAATAGTAGATGATATTTTTAATAATTATGTGGTGAAGCAGGGGACTATATCGCCTTATTTTACACAATATTGCGATGGTATACGTGTAACATGTAATGGTTTGTCTCAATGGGGAACGGTTGATCTAGCAAATCAAGGACTTACTCCTTATGAAATTTTAAAAACCTATTATGGAAATGACATAAATATTGTATATGATGCACCAGTTAGAGCCAATATACCTTCATATCCTGGAGTGCCGTTACAACTTGGTAGCTTTAGCGAAGACGTACGAATAATACAAAGACAATTAAATAGAATTTCTGATAATTACCCTTCAATTCCTAAAATTTTTCCGACAAATGGATTTTTTAACTTACAGACTGAAACAGCAGTTGAAAAATTCCAAGAAATATTTAATTTACAGGTAGATGGTATTGTTGGAAAATCTACTTGGTACAAAATTAAGTATTTATATAATGCTGTTAAGGGACTAAGTGATTTGTATTCTGAAGGCATAAGCTTTGATGAAGCTAGTAGAATATATTCTAGAGTTTTGAAAGAAGGAGACACAGGAGAGCAAGTAGGAGTAATACAGTATTATCTCGCTGTTATTGGATACTTTGATGGAGATATTCCTCAAATAACTATAGATCGCGTCTTTGGGCCAAATACAAGAAATGCTGTATTAGCTTTTCAAAAGAAATATGGGTTAACTCAAGATGGTCAAGTAGGGAGAGATACCTTTATAAAAATGACTGAGGTATATTCTAATATACGTAGGAATTTAGCGGGACGATATATATCAAACAGTGAAGAGATATTCCCGGGAAGATTTTTAGGTAGAGACATGAGTGGTGATGATATTATAACACTACAAAAGTTTTTAAATGTTATATCTCAAAATGATCCCTCTATTACCCCTGTGTATGTAACAGGAAGTTTTGATAATGCAACTGAGTTAGCCGTAAAGGAAATTCAATCAAGATATAATATTACTCCTAATGGAGTGGTTGGCCCACTTACTTGGAATGCAATAGTTAATCTTTATAATAGATATACCTAACAATAGACTTTATACTTTGAGTATATTTTATATAATTACAGGACGCTAATATTTTACTTAATATTAGTATACTTGATTATAAAAGATATCAATTTATGTATTTATTCATAGGCAAAAAGGTCTAGTTAAAAACTAGGCTTTTTTTATTTATAAACTTTAAAGTGTGATCCATTAAGAAAAAACTTAAATATTGTAAATTTGTGTTAATAAATTTAAAAGTAAAATTATTGAAGAACCTAATTATTATTTTGAGACATCATATTTTATTTATCAACTTATAATGACTAAAGGTATTTTTGCAATAATATCTATAATTTATTTATTACATTTTTTAAATTAGTAAAAAAGTAAAAATAATATTTAATTTCTAAATAGGAATTTAAATGTGTGTTATATGTGCTATAATTATACAGGCTTATAAGGTAACTTTTATTATTAATATTTTATAAATGTACTAATGTATTAATAGTAAAGTTGTGTTTTATAAGTTATTTTATAATTAGGAGGAATTCTGTTGAATTTTAAAAAGGTAGTAGCTTCGTTGCTTTTAATGACATCGCTGACGGTATCAGTGAGCCAAGGTTGTTTAGCAGCAGGAGCAACAGGAAAAAATTATTCTTGTACAAATAGTCAATCAAAAGATAAGAGTCCTACAAGAAAAAGTTTTATCAAGAAAGCTGGCCAGGTGGCAAAAGTTGCTGCAGGAGTAGGTATAACATATTGTGTAATTTTTTCTGGTAGAGAAAAACAGATAGGTCATGTAATTAAGGGTGTAAAGAGCTTATCGGGTGATGTTGTTAAGCTTGCCAATTTTGCTAATAAAAATTTAACTGTCCCAGGGAAAATCGCAACTTTAGGAACGACATCAGTTGGCGCTTATGTTATAGGTAGACAGGCAGTTAGAGCTATGTCATTATTAGTTAAGGGTATTAATAAGGCTAATGAAGAACTTATTTGTAAACCTGTTGCAGTAGTAAAAAATGACGCTACTAAAATGGTAAATGCCGTAAGATCTGTAAAAGATAAAGTTACTGGAAATAAGAAACAAAAAGATTCTAAAAAGAAAGATGAACCTAAAGGATTAAAGGAGATAAATATAAGAGAAGACTGCAAGGTTAATGTAAAAATTACTTCTGGAAGGGATGATCTAAAGAATAATGAATCTAATAATGACGTGAAATCCAGTGCATTTACTAATGATAAGAAGCAAGTAGACAATGATGTAAAAACTAATACATCTAATATTGATAATGAATAAGTAAAAATAGGACAATTGTGAAAATTTAAAATGAACAATTATAAAAAAGGAGACATCTTTAAAGTGTCTCCTTTTTTCAAAGAGTTGATAAAAGCTATCAGCTCTTTTTCTTTTGATATATAACAGCTAATAAGTATAATAAAACAAACATAAGTATAACTAAAACTAAAGCAAAGGGGTTATTATTATCACCATCAGTTTTTACAGATACCCATAAGTCATCTATTAGAGAGTTTATTTCATTTGTTAGAGAAGTAAATGTTTGTGCGTTATTTAATGTTTCTTCATCAGGATAACAAATTTTACTGTTTTTTACTTCTGGATCTAAATTCTCTTTTACTATAGACTCAGGTGAAGAATATCCTATATACTTGATATTTTCTATTGCAATGTCGGGCCTACACATAAAATTAATATATGCTTCAGCAGCTTCAGGATGCTCAGAGTCTTTAGGAATACACATAGCATCAACGAACTTTGTTGTTCCATCTTTTGGAATAACAAATCCAATATCAGGATTACGTTTCATTAGTAATGGTGCATCGCCTGAGTAATAAGGAGCAATTGCAGCCTCGTTATTTCCCATTTTATCAAAAATTTGATCCATAACATAAGACTGAACCAATGGTTTTTGTTTTTTTAGTTCTTCAGCTGAACGATACCAATCATTTACGTTGTCAGAGTTTACAGATAATCCTAATCTTATTTGAGCTATAGCAAATGCATCTCTTGGATTATCAAACATAAGTATTTTACCCGTGTATTTTTTATCCCAAAGTATATTAAAAGATATGGAATCTTCATTTTCTTGCACCATTTTTTTGTTATAAAATATTCCTACAGTACCGAAAGTGTAAGGAACAGAATACTTATTTTCAGGATCATAATTGGAATTCTTAAAAGTATCATCTATGAAAGAAAAATTGGGTATATTGTTGTAATTTAATTCGCGAAGCATGCCTTGATTTATCATCTTTGAAATCATATAATCTGATGGAATAATAACATCATATTTAGTTCCTCCACTTTGCATTTTAGCATATAAAGCTTCATTACTTTGAAATGTACTGTAATTTATACGAATACCAGTTTGCTTTGTAAATTCTTCATTTACATTTAATGTTCCGTCAGTTCCATCAGCGATATATTCTCCCCAATTATAAACGTTTAAAGTAATGTTATTGGAAGAGCTATTTTTAAAAGCTAATGATATTCCTAGTAAAATCAACAGTATTACAAAAAAAATGGATATAAACGACATTATAAACTTTTTTTTCAATAACTTTTCACCCAATTTCTTCATGATTTTTTATCTTTTAATTCATTTATTTGCCTAAAATTTATAACTAATAAAAGAAGTAAAACAACAACAAATAAAATTGTCGATAATGCATTTATCTCAGGACTTACAATTCTTCTGGTCATGGAATAAATTGCTATAGGAAGTGTTTGAGTTGTACCACTTGTAAAATAACTTATGACGAAGTCATCAAGTGATAAAGTAAAAGCCATAGTCATACCTGTAATTATACCAGGCATTATATCAGGCAAAACTACTTTGACAAATGCCTTAAATGGATGACATCCTAAGTCCTGAGCAGCCTCATATAAATGGGGATTCATTTGACGAAGCTTAGGTAAAACAGATAAAACTACGTATGGGAGACAAAATGTTGTGTGTGAAAGTATTAATGTGACTAATCCTGGTCTTAAAATACCAATGCTGTTGTAAGCAAATACAAATAAAAGCATTAATGAAACTCCTGTTACAATCTCTGGATTTACCATTGGGAGCTTGTTGACGTTCATTACAACCTTTTTTGGCCATTTCTTCATTTTAGTTATTCCTATAGCAGCCATGGTCCCTATTATTGTAGCTATAATAGCTGAAACTGCTGCTATTATTAGTGTATTAACAAGTGCATGTAAGATTTCTGTATCTGAGAGAAGCTTTTCATACCATTTTAAAGAAAAACCGGTCCAAGTATTACGACTTTTAGACTCATTAAAGGAAAATACAACAAGAACTACAAGTGGCGCATACAAAAATAGAAATATAACACCTACATATATTTTTGATAAAATTTTCAATTCATCACCTCCATTTTTAATGGTGAGACATATAATCCTCATTTATACTAGATCTATCGAACCTATTCATTATTCCTATAGATATTAATATCAGTATCATTAAAACCAATGAAATGGCAGAACCTAGATGTGGGTTATAAGAGTTACCTAAAAATTGCATTTCAATTAAATCTCCTATTAATATATTGGACCCTCCACCAAGCATTTTGGAAATTATGAATGTGCTTACAGCAGGCACAAATACCATAGTAATACCAGAAATTATCCCTGGAATACTTAAAGGAAGAAGTATCTTAGAAAATACTTTGCGCTTTCCAGCTCCCAAATCTTGAGCAGCCTCAATTATCTTTTTATCTATTTTTACTATTATTGAATATATTGGCAAAATCATATACGGTAAAAAGTTGTATACCATACCGAGTACAACGGCACCGGATGTATTTATTAATGAAAGCGGTGCAATCCCGATAGAAGAAAGAATATTATTGATTATTCCATTATTTTCAAGAATAGTCATCCAAGCATATGTCCTTAATAAAAAGTTCATCCACATTGGTAACATAATTAACATTACCATAATATTTTGATATTTTGTATTTACTTTAGAAATCATATAGGCAAGTGGATAACCAATTAATAGACAGATAATAGTAGATAATGCGCCAAGCCAAATTGATTTTAAAAATATAGATGAATACCTACCGACATTAATTATATTATCTAGTGTGAATTTTCCCATAGGGTTTGTAAAAGCAAAATATAATACTAAAGCCATAGGGATTAGTGTGAACAAGGTCATCCAAATAATATATATAGCAGATGGCTTTAATTTCATTTTTTACCACCTACTCTTTTTTTGTTTTTTTTCTTTTTTTCTTTATATACTTCATACATTTCATCGCTGAAGGCACTGTAATCACCAAATTCACCAGAGTATTTAGACTTCTTCATTATATGTATGTCATCAGGTTGTAATATTAGCCCTATAGTATCTCCAGGGTTCTGAGACTCAGTAGACTGTATCATCCACTTGAATCCATCAATATCAACTATTATTTCATAATGAACCCCTTTAAAGGTTACGGAAGTAACTACACCTGATATATGCCCGCTTGTGGGGGGAGAAACCTCAATATCTTCTGGACGAATTACTACATCGACTTTTTCGTCCTTATCAAATCCAGAATCTAGACAGTCAAACTCTTTTCCAGCAAATTCAACAAGGTAATCTTTGCGCATAATTCCATCAATAATATTACTTTCTCCAATGAAGTCTGCAACAAAGGCGTTTTCTGGTTCATTATAAATACTTTGCGGAGAACCTATTTGCTGAATGGACCCTTTATCCATGACAACGACAGTATCAGACATAGATAATGCTTCCTCTTGATCATGGGTTACAAATATAAACGTTATTCCCATCTGCTTCTGAATATTTTTAAGTTCAGTTTGCATGTCTTTTCTTAACTTTAGATCAAGAGCGCCAAGAGGCTCATCTAATAATAAAACTTTAGGATGATTAACAAGAGCTCTTGCAATAGCGACCCTTTGTTGTTGTCCACCGGATAGAGAGGAAACATTCCTATTTTCAAAGCCGGGTAAACTTACCACTTTAAGCATTTTAGTTACTTGTTCTTTTATATCATCTTCACTTTTTTTATGTAGTCTCATACCAAAAGCAATATTTTCATATACATTTAAATGAGGAAAAAGTGCATAATTTTGAAAAATAGTATTTACTTCTCTTTTATGTGCAGGTAAGTTGTTAACATTTTTTCCAGCAAATAAGATTTCTCCGGAATCAGGTTTAACGAAACCTCCAATTATTCTAAGAGTTGTGGTTTTACCACAACCAGATGAGCCAAGAAGTGTTACAAACTCGCCATCTTTTATATCAAGGTTAAAATCTTTTAAAATAGTTTGTCCATGAAATGACACTGTTATATTTTTTAATGATATTATTGAATCTTTACTCAAATCCCTATCTCCTTTTGAATTTAAATAAAATAGAACCTTAGGTTCTTATAGAAATATAATAAATAATATCATTTTAGAGGGTAGTAAGTCAAGATCTTGAAGGGTATATGAGGAAATCTAGAGCAAAGGTCAAAAATAAATTACAAATAATTTGTAGAATTTTTAAGTATATCGTTGTTTTTGAACAAAGTATTAACTAGTTATGAAAAACACTTGAACAAAAAAAATTTTTTTGCTATAATTTTAATGTTTGTTGGAAGGCTTTAATTAATAACTTAAAAAAGGGGGGAAAAGTGAAGTTAAGTTTCTTTAGCTTTTTATTTAATTTAGCCTACCACATATTATTGAGCTTTATTTATATTTTATAGTTTTTATAATGAGGAGAATGTAATAAGATGACAACCGAAGCTAAAACTCAACCTAAAGAGTTTAACAAATTTCAAGCGTTTCTTTGGCCGATTCATAACTATGAACTAAAAAAGTTTTTACCAATGAGCTTTTTGATGTTCTTTATACTTTTAGTTTATACATTGGTTCGTGACTTAAAGGATATTTTTGTAAATTATCGTACACATATGTGGATTGACCATGACACAGGATTACCAAGTACAGAAACATCACAGCTTATTCCAGCATTAAAATTATGGTATGTATTGCCATGTGCCTTCCTAGCTGTTATGGCATTTACATTTCTTATGAACAAATTTGGATCTAAAAAAACATTTTATATAATTATTTCGTTTTTTATGATCTTTTATGCTATATTTGGCTTTATACTTTATCCAAATCTTGAAGTCTTAGAAATGTCATCAGAGGCAATTACAAGTATGGTAGATGCTGTTCCCGCATTAAGTGGATTTATAGCTTGCTTTGCAAATTGGCCTGTTGCATTGTTTTATATATTTTCTGAAATATGGGGGACAATGGCTATAGCTTCTCTTTTCTGGCAATTTGCTAATGCAACTACGATGAAGACAGAAGTTAAAAGATTTTTTGGACTTTTTTCTTTAATTGGCAATATCGGTGTGGTTATTGCAGGAGAACTTGTACAACGTTTTATAAAAGATAAGTCTTTGCCAGTTCCGGTTATTACAGGATTTATGGTTGGTGTTATTATCTGTGGTCTTACAACAATGGGAATATATTACTACATTAATGCTAAGATTTTAACTGATCCAAGATTCTTTGATCCAACGCAAATTAAAAAGAAGAAAAAGAAAGAAAAAGTAAGTGTTACAGAGGGAATAAAACTTCTATTTTCAAATACATATCTTCTATTAATTGCCGTTTTAGTATTAGGATATGGTGTTGCTATTAATTTTGCTGAGATAGTTCTAAAGGATCAGATGAAAGAGGCATTTGATGCAGCAGGATATGCACATATGCAGGGAAATGTATCTAAATTTACAGGTATATTTACAATATTTGTAACATTATTTGGGGCAATTATTTTAAGAAAGTGTAAATGGAGAACAACTGCTGTAATAACTCCTTTAATATTCCTAATATTGGGCGGAGCATTCTTTATGTTAGTTATGTATAAGAAATATGTTTCACCAGAGATAATAGGTATATCTTCATTAACACTTGCAGTTTGGTTTGGTGTTATCCAAGATGCTTTAACGAAGAGTGTTAAGTACTCGCTATTTGATACAACTAAGAGTATGGCTTATATTCCTCTTGATGAAGATACAAAAACTAAAGGCCAAGCTGCAGTTGAAGTTATTGGAGGACGTGCAGGAAAAGCTGGCGCATCAGCTATACAACAGGTTATGTTTGCCTTCCAAAGGGGTATAATGAATCACTTAATAACAGTTGTAGTTTTATTTATTGCAACAGTTGTTGCATGGATATTCTCTGTATTTAAGCTTAGCGGCAAATATGAGAAAGCTGTTGCAGAGCAACATGAAGAAGAGCTTGCTTAAATAGGTCCTTATATGAAAACAATCATTGATTCAGAATCAATGATTGTTTTTTTTGTTTTATTTACTGACCTTTAATAACAAAAATTAAACCACCTATAGTAATTTTATATAGATGGTTTAGCTTCTATATTCTATTGTCGGCATAAAAGTGTTTTTTTATTGAACAAATTTTAACACTTTTAGTCGTCCCAATGTAGTAATATGCTACAGCTGCAGAAATAACAGCAATAGTGTTTTCATCAATTGATTCTGGATTTGTATAATTATCTTTTATTTGTAAGTCTTTAAATAATTTAGTCTGATTTTTCTTACTTTTTTTATTATATAAAAATAATAAGACAGATGAAATAATTAAGATATTAATAATAAAAGTACAATAAATTATATCCATAATAACAACTCCCAAATATATAGATTATGAATTTATTATAACAGTTTAATTTTAAAGTTCAATATTATCTAACTCTTTTTTAATTTTAGAAGACATTTAGTAAAACATTCGGCTTCTTGTTCACATTTTTCTATTAACTTTGAATTAGAGCTACTTAGCGTTAGAGAGTTGACATTACTGTGCAATAAAGCATGAGCTAGTTCATGTGCACAGATTTTTTCACGCTGCTCTGCATTTAAGGACTTATTTATTAAAATAATATGCTTATCTTTTTCAGAATTAAAAAAAAATCCATTAATATGACCAGGAAGATTTGTATAGAAAATATCTATACCAATTTTACTACATATCTCAAAAGGGGAGCAAGTGTTATACTTTTTTATTAATTGATGAACGAAGGCATTTATAGTATTTTCACCCCTTTTTGTTATTTAAGAAATTAGATAGAACTTTTAGTTTTTTTTCCCAGATACAATTACTGCTGTAGCAATTTTGATAGCTTCTGCTATTTTTTCTTTATCTTTTCTGCTTATAGGACTCCCATTGAACATTAATCCTTTCTGAGCTTTTAATGTACTTGTTACTTCATCTATAAAGTCATCTACGGTGCGTTCAGAATTTTGGAGAGGTGTGTTTACTGCAAAGAGGTAATCCATGCTTGTGTTAAATACAGTACATATCTTTTTTAGCATATCACTATCAGGTTTTCTTCTACCTTGTTCATACATTCCTATAGTAGATGGGGCAACACCTAGCATTTTTGCGGCTTGAGCTTGTGTAAGACCATGAGATAATCTCAATTCTTTAAAATTTTTATAGAACATATTTAAATCTCCTTTAGGAAATATTTGACTTAATTAAAATTATAACATACACAAACTGTGTATACAATATTAATTATTTATTTAAAAATAAGTGTGACAAAAACAGTACAGTTAAAGTTTTTTATATATTTTTTTTGTTTAAATATATTGACTTTTTAGGCAATAACGGCTAATATTGGTTCAAGTACAATATGTTTATGTTCAAAAACACATTTTTAAAACAATATAATCCTAGGGCTGTAGATATTAATCATATATTTTTATACACGTTATGTGTAGAAGAGGGAGCAGCTATGAACTATAAACAACTATCTTTTCAATATTTCATACAATATAAACTAATATCAATATACTTAAAAGATTTAAAACATCAAGTCAAGTGCTTAGACCCTTCTGCTGAAAGAGAGCTCAAGAGAAGAATAAATATCCTTTATGCTATATGCCTTGATTTGAAACATACCAGTGAATATTTAAAAAAATGTGAAAGAAGAGAAGCTAAAAATGAATAAAAAGTTATCGCTTACAGAGTTTACTGAATCTATTGCAGGAATGATGGCATATAATAAAGAATACCAGTATACGAACGAGTCTGAATACAAGAGATTATTAAGAATCTTATCTAAAGTTGTAGCTGGTGAATTAACAGAGCGTCAAAGGCAATGCATAGTAATGAGATATTATAAAAATTTGACTGTTACAGAAATAGGACATCAGCTTGGAATAGGAAAGTCTACTGTCTCTAGACACATTAAAAAAGCCAAATCTAGACTTTATAAAATATTAGATTATTATATATTGTCAAAATGATAAAATGAACTTACTCGTATGTTTGATATTTGTGTACATTAATTTTGAAGCATGATATAAATAAATTAAAAATGTAGTACAATATAAAATTAATGAAAAAAACTGTCTACCTACTAGTGTGTAGACAGCTTTTTTTATAAATATCTATCGCCGCCATCAGGAAAAATAACAACAATATTTTTGTGCTTATTGTGGTGTTCTTTTGCAATTTCTTTGGCTGCAAAAAGACTTGCGCCTGATGATATTCCTACTAGTATTCCTTCTGTTATAGCTAGTTCTTTTACAGTATTACTAGCTTGAGAAAAATCAACAGTAAATATTCGATCTATTATACCTTTATCAAGGTTTTTAGGAGCAAAACCTGCACCAATTCCCTGTATGTTATGAGAGCCAGATATACCTTTTGACAAAAATGGTGATTCGGTTGGTTCAACAGCAATTATTTGTATATCCTTGTTTAAATTCTTAAAGCATCTTCTTATAACAATACGACTCCCACCGATACCTACACCAGCTACTAGTATATCAACTTTTTTTTCAGTGTCTTTTAAAATCTCAATTGCGGTAGTCGTTTCGTGAATATATGGGTTTATGGGATTATCAAATTGGTTTGGTATATATGAATTAGGAATATTTAATGATATCTCTTTAGCTTTTTTAGTAGCACCACGCATGCCCTCAGCAGCAGGGGTTAATATTATTTCAGCACCAAAGGATTTCAATAATTTTCGCCTTTGTACGCTCATACTTTCAGGCATTGCTATAATAACCTTATAGCCATATGCGGCACCAAAAGCAGCAAGAGCAATTCCAGTGTTTCCACTGGTGGGCTCTATAATCGAAGAATTTTCGTTTATAAGCTCCATTTTTTGAGCATTTTCTATCATTGCAATAGCAACTCTATCCTTAATACTTCCTATAGGATTAAAATATTCTAACTTGGCTAAAATATTAGCGCTTAAATTTTCCTTTTGTATATATCTACTTAGAAGTTTTATAGGAGTATTTCCTACAAGTTCACTAAGATTATATTTTACTGGCATGTTGCATCACTCTCGGACTTTGTAATTGAAAGTAAGGCTAGCTGATCCCCTATGATAGTAAATAATGAGGCAAGTAGACTTATTTGTTCAGGGCTAGAATTTTGTGATATTTGAAAGGATATAGCTGAAGCTAATGTTATCAGTTTTTCTCCACAACATTTATCCATAAAACACCTCCGTATAGTTATTTTATGCATGAACGTGGAAAAAGTAAATTTATTATATTTTCACCAAGTTATTAAAGTCGATTTCCATCTTGTTAAGTACTAATATTCTTTTTATAAATCGGGTTTTTCTGTCCACTTGTAATTCAAAGTTTCCCAAGTCAATTGAACCGGAAAATGATACAGTTTCTGGATCAGAATTGATGGCTTCTACTTCGGTATCTTGTGAAATTTTATTAATAACTTGTATAATAGCTAGAGCAAATGATTGATCAGGCAGAAAGGGGGAGTCTGCTTGGTATGTAAGATCATTATATGATACTAAATACTGAGAGTTTTGATATATAAATTTTAGCCCTTTTGTAGTTGTAGGTTCTATCTCTATAGTTCCGGAAGGGTTTACTGTAAGGGTGGCGAGTAACTTTTGTTTAGTGGAGATTGAAGTTGAGATTATGTCTCCTTTGAAAGAGAGAATAGGCTGAATATTTTCAGGCTTAGAGTTGCTACATGAGGTTAAGAGAGTTATTAACGCTAAAGTAATAAAAGCAATAGATAAGAGCCGTCGCATTGGAATTCCCCTTTTATTGAAGTTTTAAAAATAAAGACGGCAATTCTTCTATTATATTTCCTGAAGTCATGGAAATTTCTGAATACTTTTCTGCACAGATGTCTCCGGCTAAAGAATGAAGATAGACTCCAGCCAAAGCACTATCAATGGTGGATATACCTTGAGCTGCAAATGATGCTATCATTCCAGCTAAAACGTCTCCACTGCCAGCTGTAGCCATACCTGGGTTTCCTTTTTTATTTATAAAAATACTGCCGTGGGGAGTTGCTATTAAAGTTTCAAAGTCTTTTAATACAAGTACAATTTTGTAGTTCTGAGCGAATTTTTTAGCTATTGTCAATTTATTATTTTTTAGTTCTGGTATACTTAATTTTAGAAGTCTTGCCATTTCGCCCATATGAGGTGTAAGTATTATATTAGACTTGACCGTCTTTAGTATATCTATATTCTCATTTATTGCATTTATTCCGTCAGCATCAATAATTAATTTATTTTTATATTTCTTTATAAGGTCATAGACAATCATTTTTGTGTCTTGATTATTTCCAAGCCCACACCCTACAACGCAAGCTGTGGACTTTTTTAAGCTTGAAAATAGGTCTTGTCTACAGCTATAACTTATTGTTCCATTAGAGTTTTCACTTAACAAAGTAAAAATAGATTCAACTATATTGGAACCCACTATATTATATATGGATTTAGGTATAGCTATATTTACCATTCCGACTCCACACTTCTGTGCAGCTTTGGCACATAAAATAGAAGCACCAGCCATGCCGTAGCTTCCACATATACATAGAAGAGTACCGTATGTTCCTTTGTTAGAATCTTTTTTCCTAATAGGAAGTATGTTTTTTACTAAGTCCATATTTATTTCTTGCATATTTTCCTCCGCTACTGACAATTGTTTTTGCTGTAAGCTATAATTACAACGCTTGCATACTCTCTAGTGTGTGTTGCACTAACCGAAAAATTAAGCTCCTTTTCTCTTGCAAGATTTAAGGCTTTGCCTTTTAAATTTAAGTAGGGCTTTCCATTTTTTTCTCTTAGTAATTCTATTTCTCTTAAGTCAAGGTTTCCTAAACCTAGCCCCATTAATTTTAAGAATGCTTCTTTTGCGCAAAAATTTATTGCTACGCTTTGGGCTATAAAGTTTTTTTCATTTAGCTGTTTGTATTCTTGTTCACTTAATATTCTTTTTAAAAAGTTTAAATTTTTTATAGAATTTTTTATTCTACTTATTTCAATCATATCTATTCCAACTAAGTACATTATTTCCCTACTTCCTTGAATGTCTTTAAGACAATTATAACAGATAATTTGCTTTTAACAAATAATTAATAAATAATTAACATAAAATATAAATTAATTGGAAAAAATATTGAGTTTTTATAAATATTGTTTTATAATTTTAATTAATTTAAAAATTAACATAATAAGAAATATTTATGTAGAAAAAAGAGGTGAAAGAAAATTAAGAAGTTAAAAATGAGGACTAAGATACTAATATTAATGTTATTAGTTGCAATCTTTGTACAAGCTATAGGAATTTATATATCTTATAATGGAATAGATAGTTTATCAAACTATTCAGAAAATATTATAAATAATTTTGGTATCAATATTTATAAAGATAGCGAAGCTGCTATTGTAGATCAAAGTACACAATATATGCTTAAGATAGCACAACTACAGGCATCAAAAGCTAATGAAATATTTGATGAAGTAAGTGTTGACTTAAAAGAAGTATCAGAATCCTTAAAAGAGATAATTAATGATAGGGAACGGTTTGTTGGAAAAGACTTGCCTTTACCTGAGATGACTACTAAGGGGAGTCTTGACAATAGAGCGTTGGCAGAAGGAAAGATATATGCTGTAGATATGAACAATATATCTTTAGAAAAAAATTTGATTTTACCGTATGACCCAAGTTGGTATCTGGCTAAAAATTATTATAGTAATTTTTATAGAACAGATGTAAATTCGTATGATAATTTTTCAAACGAAGAAAGAAATAGATTGGAAGAAAAAAATATTATTGTAAGTAATAATAGGGTACCGGAAGATTTAAGAAATGAAATGAGGATTATTAGTAATTTAGATTATATAATTAAACCTATTTATGAGAACAGTAAATTTATTGACAGCATATACCTGGGTAGTGATAATAATGTTTGTTATGAATATTCTGTGTATAATGACAAGACAAAGTATATACCGTCGCAGAGGAACTGGTATATAGATGCTAAGAAGAATAAGGAAAATACTGCTGTATGGCAGGATGTTTATGTAGATGTTAATAATAGGCAGTGCATTACATGTTCACTACCGTATAGGTCTAGTGTAAGCAATATGTCAGGAGTGATAGGCTGTGATATATTACTAGATACAATTAGAAATAATATTATAGGGAGTAATTTTGATAAAGTTAAATATACTTTTATGCTAGATAAAAAAGGTAACATAGTGTTTTCAGATGGTAGCTTAGATAGTTTTAACATTGAAGGGGAGGGTTTATCGGATAGTTGTAAAGAACTTATTCACGATATGGAAACTCTTTCACAGGGAATAAAAAGGGTAGAGAATAATGGTATAATTTATTATGCATCTTATGCACCAATAAGTTCTTTGAATTGGAGTTTATGTACTCTAATAGGAGAAAACGAGATTTTATCCCCTATATCAAATGCAAAGACTCAAGTAGAAAATGAAGTTAAGGATAGCCGAAGTTTTATAGACCGTATCTTTAATAGAGTTGCTTGGCTTGAAGTTGCTGCTTTTATACTTATAGTTATTTTTGTTATTATTATATCTATTAAGGTTTCTAAAGCAATAACTAAACCTTTAGCAGTTTTGTCTAACGGGGCTGAAAGAATCGGCAAAGGTGATATATCATACAAGATAAATGTTGATTCTAAAGATGAGATAGGGGCTCTTGCAAAAGACTTTAATAAGATGACTGATGATATGGCTATGTATATAGAAAAATTGAAGGAGACAACTGCTACACAAGAAAGAGCAAAAAGTGAACTAAGGGTTGCAAAGACAATACAGACAAGTATGCTACCTAATAAATTTCCTCCGTTTCCTCAAAGAAATGATATTGAAATATATGCTATCATGGAGCCGGCACGATTAGTTGGCGGAGACTTTTATGATTTTTTCTTTATAGATGCAAATCGTCTTGCTATTGTAATTGCTGATGTTTCGGGCAAGGGAGTACCGGCTTCTTTATTTATGGTGATGGCCAAATTGCTTATAAAGACTCAACTTAAAAGTGGTCAAGAGCCAGGAGAAGTTCTTTCAATAGTAAATAATCAGCTTTGTGAGGATAATAATGCAGGAATGTTTGTAACGGCATTTATTGGCATATTGGAAGTAAATACTGGGATTTTTAAATATAGTAATGCAGGACACAATCTACCTCTTATTAAACAAAATGGAAGATTTAACTTTATAAAAGTGGATCCTGGATTTGTTTTAGCTGGAATTAAAGATTTTAAATATAAAACAAATACTTTAACTATCAAAAAGGGAGATATCATTTATTTTTATACGGATGGAGTAACTGAAGCTGTCAATGCAGCAGAAGAGTTATTTTCAGAAGAGCGTTTAATAAAAACATTAAACAGTTTTGACACTCAGAATATGAAAATAGAGAATATAATAAAAGAAGTAAAAGAAAGAGTGGACCAGTTTTCATTAGGTGTGGATCAAGCAGACGATATTACGATGCTTATTTTAAGAAGACCGATAGATATGTAGCTTAATTAGTGGTAATGTTGTTCAATTTATAAAGGGGGTTTTATGTTGTATTATCCAGAGATGAGTAAGTCAGAACTTTTAAGTTTGAAGTTAGACTTGGAAAATCAGTATATTAATTTTAAAGAAAAAGATTTAAACCTAAATATAGCTAGGGGAAAACCTAGCATAGAGCAAATAAATTTATCAAGGGAAATGTTGGATATAATTGATTCAGAATCATCTTGTGTAAGTGAAAATGGATTAGATTGCTTAAACTATGGAGGAATTGATGGTATTTTAGAGATGAAAAAAATATTCTCTGAGATTTTAGGAATAAAACAAGAAAATATAATTGTTGGGGGTAATTCAAGTCTTAATATGATGTTTGATACTATTTCTTGTTTTATGACTAGCGGTAACTCCACTGAGAAACCTTGGATAGAGCAGAAGGATATAAAATTTTTGTGCCCTTGTCCAGGTTATGACAGACATTTTTCTATTCTTGAATACTTTAATATAGAACCTATAATAATAAACATGAATGAAGATGGACCAGATATGGACTCGGTTGAAAGACTTGTTCATGAGGATGGAAGTATTAAAGGCATATGGTGTGTGCCGAAGTACTCTAATCCTCAGGGGTATACTTATAGTGATGAAGTTGTTAGGAGATTTGCTAAGTTACATCCTAAGGCCAGTGACTTTAGAATATTTTGGGACAATGCATATGCTGTTCATGACTTAAGTGAGACTCCCACTAATTTATTGAATATAATGGATGAGTGCATAAAACAAGGTAATGAAGATTTACCTATAGTGTTTTGTTCTACGTCAAAAATAACTTTTCCTGGAGCAGGAGTAGCAGCTCTTGGTGCTTCAAATAATAATATTAATTTATTAAAGAAGCGGTACGCAGTTCAGACTATAGGATACGATAAGGTAAATCAGCTTAGACATGCATACTTTTTAAAAGATTACAAGAATATATTAAAACACATGAAAAAACATAGAGAAATTTTAAAGCCTAAGTTTGATATAGTATTAAAATACTTAAAAGAGAACTTTAATGAAAATAAAATAGCTTCTTTTACAGAGCCAAAAGGAGGATATTTTGTTAGTGTTAACGTAATGAATGGGTGTGCATCTAGAGTAGTTGAGCTTTGCAAAAATGCCGGGCTAATATTAACTAATGCAGGAGCGACATTTCCTAAAGGAAAAGATAAATATAATAATAATATAAGAATTGCTCCATCTTATCCAGAGAAAGATGAACTTAGTTTAGCAATGCAATTATTCTGCATATGTGTGAAGCTTGCTACAATTGAAAAATTATTGACAAGTTAAAAATAATTTATTAGAGAGGGGCCTTTTGCTTGAGAAGAGTTTTTAAGGAAGTTTTTTATTTTAAAAAAGAACTATTATTCATTTTATTATCTGTCTTTGGTACGGTAATGAGTATATTAGGCCTACCTGCACTTCTTTCTAACATGATTGATAATACGATTCCAAATAGTGATTATGTAGGAACACTTAGCATAGGTGGGATAATGCTTGTACTTGTAGTTATAGGTGTAGCTTGTGGGATAGTTACAAGCTATTCAGCAGCGTCTGTTTCTATGGGAGTAGGAAGGAGCTTAAGAAGTCAAATTTTTGAGAAAGTTCAATATTTTTCTGAGAGCGAGATAGATAGATTTTCATCTTCATCACTGATTACTAGAACTAATAATGATGTAAATCAAGTACAGACTTTTTTAAATCAATTTTTGAGAATTGCAATACAAGCTCCAATTATATGCATATGTAGTATAATATTAGCTTTTAGCGTTAGCACAAGCTTAGCACTTGTAGTTACTGTGTCTGTACCAGCTATGATTATAGCAATTCTACTATTGGGGAATTTGGCAATGCCTCTTTCGGCTAAAATACAAAAGAAAATAGATAAAATAAATCTTGTAATGAGAGAAAAGTTAACAGGGGTTAGGGTTATAAGGGCTTTTGGTGCGACTGAGTTTGAAAGTGATAAATTTAATAATATTAATCTTGAGTATAAAAGGGACAACAAAAAAATGCAGAGGATTACTAATGCAATAGTTCCCACTTTGTCGTTAATAATACCTGCAACTTCATCTTCACTTCTTATTCTTTCTTATATTAAGCATTACCAGGGCGAAAGCTTTACAATAGGAGAAGTCGTTTCGGTATTACAATATGTGCTTCAAATTATGTATTCTGTAAGTATGCTTACAGTTATCTTTGTTTTGTTACCGAGAGTTGTAACTGCTGCAAATCGTGCAGATGAAGTTTTAAGGACTGTACCTTCAATAATAGATAAAGAGAATACGAAAGACAGTACTGATAAAAAGGGATATTTGGAATTTAAAAATGTATCATTTATGTATAAGGATGCTAATGAACCAATTATTAAGAATTTAAGTTTTAAATCAAAGCCTGGAGAGACTACGGCGATTATAGGTGGGACTGGAACCGGAAAATCTACTATAGTCAATTTGATACCTAGACTTTATGACGTAACAGAAGGAGAAATATTAATAGATGATGTGGATATTAGAGACTACAGTTTAGAATCACTGCGGGCAAAGATAGGATTTGTCCCACAAAAAGCGGTTCTATTTACAGGTACTATTGATAGCAATATAAGATTTGGAGATAAAAATATTACGGAAGATGAGATTGAAGAAGCTGCTAAAATAGCACAGGCTTATGACTTTATAATTAAAAAAGATGATGGATTTAATTCAAAAATATCTCAGGGTGGGACTAATGTTTCAGGTGGACAGAGGCAACGACTAGCCATAGCTAGAGCAATTGTTAGAAAACCGGAGATATATATTTTTGATGATAGCTTTTCAGCACTTGATTTTAAGACGGATAAATCTCTAAGAATGGCACTTTCTAAGGAAATAAAAAATGCTACTACCATTATAGTTGCCCAGAGAGTTTCTACTATAATGGACGCGGATAGAATAATAGTAATTGATAACAATGAAGTAGTTGGGATAGGTACACACAATGAACTTCTTAAGAATTGTGATGTTTATAAAGAAATTGTAAATTCACAAATACGTCAGGAGGAAGTTTAGTATGAGGAAAAATGATGATAAAAGAAAAAAGAAACCGTACAATAGTTTACTAAGTTCATATAAAAGACTTTTTTCTTTTATGAAACCGTATAGAATGAAATTGTTTCTTTCTGTCTTTATAATATTAATAGCTGCTATATTAAATACATTAGCACCCCTATTCTCAGGGCTGGCTATTAATGAACTTGCATCAATATTTATGGGTAATAATACTGATTCTTCAACATCAAGTTTTTTAAGTTTAGTTATAATAATGTTGTTGCTATATTCTTTTTCAGCACTTTTAACTTATATAGGAATGTGGCTTATTGTTTCAGCCTCAGAAAATACAATTTTTGATTTAAGAAAGAGAATAGATATAAAATTAAGTAAATTGCCACTTAATTATTATGATAGTAACTCGTATGGAGACATATTAAGTATAATTACAAATGACGTTGATACTATATCAAGTTCCTTACAACAGAGCATATATCAGATTTTGAATGCTTTGTTTAATGTGGTCTTAATTTTTATATTGATGCTATCAATAAGCCCTATACTTACTCTAATTGGACTCTCAATAGTTCCATTTGGATTAAGGATTGCTTCGGATATGGCCAAAAGATCAAAAAAATATTTTGATAAGCAGCAAGATAATGTAGGAACCCTTAATGGTTATGTAGAGGAATATTATAGCGGGCATAAAGTTGTTACGGCATTTGGAAAAGAAAAAGATGTAATAGATAATTTTGAAATTAATAATGATAATCTTTATGAGAATTCAAGATATGGTCAATTTTATTCCGGTACCTTATTACCAATAACTCAAAGTATGAGTAATTTTGGGTATGCACTTGTAGCTACCATTGGAGGAATAATGTGCTCAATGGGAGGTATATCAATTGGTATGATACAGTCTTTTATACAATATTTAAGACAGTTTTCTATGCCGATAACTCAAGTGCTTCAAATAACTAATATTATACAGCTTACAGCTTCAGCTAGTTCTAGAATATTTAAATTTTTAGATGAAGAAGAGGAAGTTAAGGATATAAATAGACCTGAATTTCCTAAAGAACTTAAAGGAAATGTTAAATTTGAACATGTGTCTTTTGGATATTTACCTCACCAAAAATTAATTCATGACCTAAATCTTGATATTGAAGCAGGGAGCAAAACAGCGATAGTTGGCCCTACAGGCGCAGGCAAGACAACTCTTGTGAATTTAATTATGAGATTTTATGATGTGACATCTGGAGCAATAAAGATTGATGGAATAGATATTAGGGATATGAAGCGTGGACGATTAAGGGAAATTTTTGGAATGGTTTTACAGGACACCTGGTTATATTCCGGAACTATAAAGGACAATATTAGATATGGTAAATTTGATGCAACTGATCAAGAGGTCAAAGCAGCAGCTAAGGCAGCAAGAGCAGATGAGTTTATTAAAACTTTACCTGGAGGATATGACTTTATTTTGCATGAAGGTGCTGAAAACATAGCTCAGGGACAAAGGCAGCTAATAACTATAGCAAGAGCAATGCTGAATAATCCACCAATTATGATTCTTGATGAAGCAACTTCATCGGTAGATACTAGAACAGAAGTCTTAATACAAGAGGCTATGGACGAGATGACCAAGGGAAAAACGAGTTTTATTATTGCCCATCGGCTATCAACTATAGTGGATGCAAAAAATATAATGTATATGCAAGATGGTGATATTTTAGAAATTGGAACGCATGATGAACTAATAAAAAAGAACGGCTATTATGCTAAGTTATATAATAGTCAGTTTGCAGATAGCAAATGATTTTGTAAATACATTTATTCATCTAATTATATTGTAATAATGAAAAATATAGTCCTTGATTTTAAATCAAGGACTATATTTTTATAAAAAGTTATTAAAGCTATTTACATACGAATCTGCATCTTGTTTTGACTGAATTGTATGAGTATGATCGATTATTTCTTGTTGCTCATCCTGAGACAGGGCACTAAAGTAATTTACTGCATCAACATTTTGTGAAGACGCTATTGATATGCCAGTTGGAATATTAGGTGTTAAATTATTTTTATTAATCGTAAATATCACCTCCAAAGGTAGCATTTGCGATTAATAGTAAACTTATTCACTCTTTATTCTGGCAGCTACTATGTGAAGGAATCTAATGGTTTTAAACTTGTATGTGCTGATAGGCCTCATATAAGAGTCGTCACTGTGAGATGCTACTAATATTTCAGGAAAATTTGCTTTTGTAACAATGAGACTGTGATAATAGTCTTCTTCGTTTTTACCTAATTGTATTATATCTCCTACTTTTATATTTTCAGGAAAAACTTCTATAGCGTATGGTCCAATTCCATTGTTGTCTATGAGAAAATTATATAGGAAATCTACGCCTGTCCATGATGCTGATCTTTCATAGCTATTGCAATAGTACCACCCATATATAGGTGTGAAATTCATTATATGACATCCTGCAAAAATGCACTGAGAGGCAAAATTTGTACAGTCTCCGCCTATATTTTCAAAATCGTAATATAAGGGGTTTCTTTTAAATGCCCATTTTTTTGCATACTCCAAAACGGCTTTTCTATTATATTCTATATTTTTTAACATTCAAATCACTTCTTTACGTCTTTTTACATAATATTCAAAATTTTTACAAATTGATACAACAAAATCTCTTGTCTACACGTTGTAAATTATATAAAATTGTAAAGTAGACTTAATTAATAAACCAATATAATAACAATTAAAGACTTTAACAGGAGAAAATCATTTATGCAAAATACTTTGAATCAAAAAATTAAGATTTTAAATATAATAGAAATATTAATTAAATTTACGGATGATGACCATCCCTTAAGTGCAGAAGAAATATGTAAAGAACTTAGAAAGAAAGATATTAAGTCTGAAAGAAAAGCTATATATAGATACATAGACTTGCTTAGCAACTATGGCTTTGATATTAACAAAACTATTTTTCCTAAACGAGGATATTACTTGGCAAGTAGGTATTTTGAAATTCCAGAATTAAAATTACTGATAGACGCTGTATCTTCTGCTTCTTTTATTACGGATAAAAAAACGAATGAACTTATTAGAAAGTTAAAAAAAATATTAAGCTTTTATCAAATTAAGGAATTTGATAACTTAAGATATACAGTAAAGTCAAAAGCTAATAATGAAGAAATATATTATAATATAGATGCTATAAATAGGGCCATATGCAAAGATAAAAAGGTTAAATTTATGCACTATAAGGAAATTATTAGTGATAATAGACTGATATTTGATAATGGAAACATGTGCACTATTAGTCCTTGTAATTTAATATGGGCAGAAGATAGGTATTATGTTTGTGGATTTAATATAGTTGGAACTTTTGTTAAATATAAAATTGAGAAGATAAAGAAAGTATCTATTCTTAATGAGAACAGAGATGATTTTGGTAAAGAAATTTCTACACAAGCTGCAATTAAGTTTATGAACCAAAAGAAGGTAAGATCTAAGCTGATTTGTGATATTAGTGTTCTAGAGCAATTTGTTGAGCAGTTTGGGCATGATGTGGTTGTAAAGAAGATAGGTGTAAGTAAATTTGAGTCAGAACTTGATATAGTTATGGATGAAACCAATGTAAGGTGGCTAATTAAATATAGTGATCTTATATTTGTAAAAGAGCCAATTGCTCTAAAGGATGTTATAATTGATAAAGTTAAAAAGATTAATGAAAATTATTTATAAGAATTGGAAAGGTGAGACATGGTGAGGTGGAATTTATGGCATGGATGCAGAAAAATAAGTGATGGATGCAAGAACTGCTATATGTATAGACAAGATTCAGTATTTGAGAGGGATAGTACTGAAATAAAAAAGACATTAAGTTTTGATGCACCAATAAAGAAAAGAAGAAATGGAGAATATAAAATACCATCAGGTGAAACACTGTATACATGTTTTACATCTGATTTTTTTATAGAAGAAGCAGATGCCTGGAGAGAAGAGGCTTGGGAAATTATAAGGAAAAGGCAAGACTTAAAATTTTTTATAATTACAAAAAGAATAGAACGTTTTTACATTAGCTTACCAGAAGACTGGAAAGATGGATATGATAATGTTTGTATCGCTTGTACAGTAGAAAATCAAAAGGCGGCTGATCTTAGGCTACCAATTTATTTAAATTTGCCTATTAAAAGAAAAATTATTATTTGTGAACCGATATTAGAACAAATAAATTTAATTCCATATCTATCAGCTGGTAGTATATATGAGGTTGTAGTTGGAGGGGAATCAGGAGAGAAGGCTAGAATATGTGATTACAGTTGGGTGCTTAATATAAGAGATCAATGTATTGAGTATAATGTTAATTTTAGATTTAAGCAGACAGGATATAATTTTAAAAAAGGTAATACTATATATAGAATTTTGAGAAAGTCTCAAGAATCTCAAGCGCAAAAGGCGAATATAGACGTTTGCTTTGACTAAAATCTATTATAAATTTTTTAAAGCTCTTAACTGAAATAATTTTTTAATTTTTATTGACTCGAACATTATTATAATGTATAATAAAAATGTAATTGCGGATGTAGCTCACCTGGTAGAGCGCCACCTTCCCAAGGTGGAAGTAGCGAGTTCGAGTCTCGTTATCCGCTCCAAATAGAACACCGTATATTGCGGTGTTTTATTAATTTTTTTTTGAGGTGTTGATATGGTATATACATACAATACAAAAGGTATTTGTGCAAAGCAAATAAAAGTAGAAGTAGAGAATGGAATAGTAAAAAACGTAGAATTTGTAGGTGGATGCAGTGGAAATACTCAAGGAATAGCTAATCTTGTAAGAGGCATGAAAATAGAAGATGTTATTAAAAAGTGTAAAAATATAGATTGTGGAAATAAGGGTACATCTTGTCCAGACCAGTTGGCTTGCGCTTTAGAAGAGCTCTCATGATCTAGATAAAAAATGAGTCCGTATAAAATACGGGCTCATTTCTTTTATGCAATTAGCTTGACTTTTTAATAAAACTAAAATAATAAATAACCTAGTACTAAGGCATTTGATTTTAAATGTTAACTTAACCCAAATATTGACATTAACTGAGTATTATATAACATTGATATATACGTTGCTAAAGTTGAAAATATTAAAACAATAATTAAACTTAAATCAAAGTAAGATAAAATTACTGCTATTATAAAGCCTAGAATGCCGGGTATAAGCCCAAACTTATCCATGAATATTTCAGGGAATATCATAGAGGTTAAAATGGCATAAGGCAAGTATGCGAGTATAGACTTGATAAATGTGTTTTTTATTTGTCCTTTGCAAAATACTAAAGGAAGCATTCTTGTAAAATATGTTGTAACAAACATAATAAGAATACAAATCCAAACATAAGGTGTGTTCATTGTCATAATTATTCTTCCTCCTTTTTGTCTTTGACTGGAGCAATAAGAGCCATTATAAGAGCACTAAAGATAGACCCGATAACAAGTACACCAGATTTTCCACCAAACATATTCTCAATCGATGAGTTGATTTGCATTAACCAACTTAGTGCTGCTGATATTAAGGCGACAAACAAAACTGGCTTTGTCTTTTTCATAGCTGGAACAACAGAAGCAATAAGCATTGCATAAAGGGCCATTTTAAGTGCAATACATATATCTTGTGGGACAAGGTTTGTTGCAATTCCACCGACAAGTGTGCCTAAAAACCAAGCAGCATAAGGAATAGTCATTACTCCAAGAAAATAATTAGCAGGTATTTGACCTTTGTATTTTATTGATAGAGCAAAGATTTCATCAGTATTACCCATTGATATTATGAGTTTCTTCCAAAGAGGAATATCTTGTTCCAACCTTTGAGAAAGAGAGAGAGATAGGACTATATTACGCAAATTAATTACTAGTAAAGCAATAAAGAATGCCCAATAAGTTTCTTGAGCCGCCATTAAAGCCATTCCATTCATTTGTCCTACTCCTGTAAAACTTAACATAGCCATGACTATTGAAGTGAATAGTGGAAAACCTCCTGTAGATGCAGCTACTCCAAGAGTAAAAGCCAAAGGCAAATACCCAAGTCCAATAGGTAAGCCGTCCTTTAAACCTTTACTTAAGAGAGAGTTTTCTTTTTCCATATTTTTTCCTCCTCGGATGAAGTATTGTAAATTAGTGTTAACTTAGAGCTATTTGTTAAAGAATAAAATTTGCATTAATAATTAGTTAACAATTAAATTATAGCATAATAATGTAAAAAAAGAAATAAATATACAAAAATTTTTGCATATTTATTTCTTTTACAAAATTGCTATACTAATAAACCGATGCGCTGTTAAAATGAACTGAAAATAGTTTAGATAATTAATAATTTAAAGTTTTATAGGTGAGGGTTAGCTATTATTTTTAGCAACGAAAGATTCACAGTCTGTACACTGTACTACAGTTGGATTACTTTCGTGTGTTCCAACTTTTATAGAGTTTAGTGCACAATATTCTTGATCCTGACAGTGATTTTGACATTGAAATACGCTACATCTTATGCTTGGATTAGCTTTTCCATTCATTATAATATCACCTCGTTTTATTTATTTAAGTAAGACCATCTGGATTAGCCTTACAGATATATTTTTGCTTTTTTATATTGATTTATTCGTTATATTACATAAAGTGTATTATTTTATTTTTTTATATTTCTTTTAAAGTATTGATATATTTTATATAAAAATGTAAAATATATTAAAATAAGTTTGTGTAAGGAGGATATAAATGAAGACAATAGATGCATTTAGTGTAGACCATAACAAGATAGAAAAGGGCATGTATATATCGAGAATTGATGATGATATTGTTACTTATGATATAAGGATGGTGAAACCAAATACTCCACCTTACCTTGAAAATGCAGGTTTACATTCTTTTGAGCATATATTTGCGACATTTATGAGAAATACAGAGTATGGTAAAAATATTGTATATGTAGGACCTATGGGATGTCGCACAGGGTTTTACTTGTTAACAAGGGGCCTTTCGAACAATAAGGTTATAAATCTAACCAATAAAGCTATGGACTATATATCGAATTTTGAGGGAGAGATTCCAGGAAGCAAAAAGTCAGAATGTGGAAACTATCTTGAACATGATTTGAGTAAGGCAAGGGAATATGCTAGTGACATGAAAGAGATATTAAAGGATTGGAAAGAAAGTGATTTAAAATATTATTAAGAGAGTCCACGTTTGTTTGTGGATTCTCTTTTCTATAGTTTTATATTCTTTATTTTTTCAGAAATTTCTTTTAATTCATCTTTATTTAAATTTGGTAGATCTTCAAGTTTATTTATTATTAATAGAAGGCTTTGGTTTAGTTTAATTTTTAATACTTCAAAGTATAAACTCGTTACAATACCTGGTATTAACCCAATTATGAGAATAGAATATAAACCTAAAGCAATTGATAAAAGTCTGCCGACTAGTGTTTTAGCACATATGTCTCCAAATCCTGCTGATGAGAAAACAGAAAAACAATACCATATACCGTCTTGATATGTCTTTACATCTGGTTCTATGAATCTAAATATGAGGGCAGATAAGAAAAAAAAGAAAATGAAACCAGTTGCTACTTTATATACGCCTGTTATCTTTAGTATTTTTATGATCATTTTTAATTTTTGCATAGTATTGCACCCCTAAATAAAATTCTAATTTACAATATAATATTATCATTAAATTAGAATTTTGCAATACTAAAGTTAACTACATAGGTCTTCAAGTAGTGTGTTAAGCTCATCTTGATTTGGAACTTCTATGCCTTCTTTGAGCAATTCTTGATCTCTTTTAGGTAAATTATATATAGAAACCTCAGTTACCTTAAAAGGATTTTCATTACCTTTTTCAAATACAGCTATGTTACCATTGAACTCTTTGACAATATATGATAAACTATTATCTGGCACTTTGGATTGACTACTTAAAACAGTCGATGATTTATTTAAAATTGGCACTACTACTAGGGTTATTAATAAACATAGGACGACGAAACAGTAAGATCCAGTCACGAACTTTTTCATAATATCACTCCGAACATAGAATTAATTATGTTAATTGGTATTATTTGAAAAAATTTTGTGATTATACTTACTTTTATACATTGTTGAAGAAATTTTATTGGAGATTAAGGTTTAATGAAAAAGACTAATATAAATAGGTATATACATAAAAGAAATAGTAATGTAGGGCTAGGTATAGGGATTAAGATTTTTAAATCTATAGCATTGATAGCATTTTTTAATTTAATTATTTTTATCTTTATCTTTGGAGCTTACATATTAAGTATAGCCAGTGATAGGGTAGAGTATGATGTTAAAGCTGGTAAGTTAAATTTAACAAGTGTAATATATTCAAAAGATGATAATGGCAATTTTAAAGAGTACAGCAAAGTTTATAATACCGAAAATAGAATATGGGTAGCTTATCAAGATATTTCACCTTATATGAAGGACGCTATTATTTCAATAGAAGATAAACACTTTTTTGACCACAAAGGTGTAGACTTCTTTAGAACTTTTAAAGCAACAGGTAATTTGTTAATAGGAGGAAAGAGCTATGGAGGATCTACGTTAACGCAGCAATTGGTTAAAAACTTAACAGGAGAAAGTGAAGTTAGCATTGTTAGAAAAGTGAAAGAAATATTTAGGGCTTTGAATTTTGAAAAAGAAAATTCAAAGGATGAGATTATTGAAGCTTACCTTAATGTAGTGAATTTTGGATGTGGATGTAGAGGAGTGCAAGCTGCCTCTATGCTATACTTTAATAAGCCTATAAAAGACTGCTCTATAGCTCAGTGTGCAGCTATTGCAGGCATAACTCAAAATCCTACTGCCTATAATCCCTATTTACATCCTGAAAATAATCAAAAAAGAAGAGAAACAGTTATATCAGAGATGTATAATCAAGGTAGAATAACGAAAGACCAGTATAATGAGGCTATGGAAGAATCAAAGCATATGGAATTTGTAAAGAGTAAAAATAGTAATCAGGAAAATTATAATGTACCTGTAAGAGACTGGTATACTGAAGCTATGATTAATGACATTATAAGAGACTTAATGGAAAAATATAAAATAAGCAAAGCTTCAGCACAAGAAATATTGTTTACTCAAGGACTAAGTATATATAGTGCTGTTGATCCAAAAGCCCAAAGGATAGCAGAGGAGGTCATTAGTGATTCGTCAATTATGCCAAAAGATAAGAAATTGGAATTGGGATATATGATGATGGACTTTGATGGACGAGTTTTAGCAAGTATAGGATCAAGAGCTAAAAAGACGGGAAATTTATGGTTTGATAGGGCAAATGCAGCCAAGAGGCAGCCAGGGTCATGCATAAAACCTATTGCTGCCTATGCTCCAGCGATAGATTTGGGACTATATAATTATTCATCTATAATAAAGGATGAACCATTACCTAACTTTTATGGAACCGGAAACCCCGGCCCAAATAACTGGTACCCAGGATATAAGGGTGATGTAACATTACAATGGGCAATACAACAGTCAGCTAATGCGCCAGTAGCGCAAGTTCTTGAAAAGCTTACATACCAAAAAAGTTTTGACTTTTTAACTCAAAAACTAGGATTTACTAATCTTGACATTGCTGATAAATCATCAAAATCAGGACTTTCTTTAGGTGGTCTACATACTGGCGTTACTGTAAGAGAGATGACTGCGGCATTTCAAATATTTGGTAATGGAGGTATTTATAATAAACCTTATATGTATTTTTATGTTGCTGATAGAAATGGAAAAATTCTGTTGGATAATAGAAATAAAATCGGCTCAAGAGCGATTAGCGCAAAGACAGCTACTATTATGAATCGTCTACTAAAAACAGTTGTAGATGAGGGAACTGGTAAGGCAGCTAAAATAGAAGGTGTAGACGTATATGGAAAAACGGGTACAACTAATAATAACAAAGATAGCTGGTTTATAGGTGCAACGCCGCATGCTGCTGCTGGAATATGGACAGGTTTTGATTCACCAAAAAAAATAAGTGAAACTGCGTGCTCAAAATACATATGGAGAGAAATAATGAAAAAGTATATAGATGGTAAAAAAGAAAAGACGTATGTTTTTGACGAATCAGTAAAGGAATATGCTTATTGCAGAGAAACAGGGCAAATAGCTGTAGCGGGGATATGTCCGGATACTTGCATTGGATATTATTCTAAAGATAATATGCCACCTTTATGTACGAAGCATACTGGTATAAGTGGTATTAGTAGTAATCGTGAATATAATGATAATAAAGTTTTAAATCAACATATTCTGGAAGACGAAATTTTTAATGATTAACTATTATAATAAACAATTTAAGAGCAGATTTATATAATAGAATAAAGAGATTTTATAAAGACTATTAGAAAAATGGAGATGCAAGTATTATGAGCTTAATAGTTCAGAAGTTTGGAGGAACATCTGTAGCTAACGCTGAAAAAATATTTAATGTTGCAAATATTATAACAAGATCTTACCAAGAGGGAAATGATGTTGTAGTTGTTGTTTCAGCTCAAGGGGATATGACGGATCAATTGATAGAGAAAGCTAGTGAAATTAATTTAGAAGCTTCTAAGCGAGAAATGGACGTTCTTCTATCGTCGGGGGAACAGATATCTATAGCTCTTCTTGCGATTGCTATAGAGAAGTTAGGATACCCTGTAGTTTCCTTGCTTGGATGGCAAGGCGGAGTAATGACTAGTTCTACCTACGGAAGTGCTAGAATATCAAGGATAGATCCCGGTCGAATAAAGAAAGAATTAGATAAAAAGAATATAGTGATTGTAGCAGGGTTTCAAGGACTTAATCAGTATTACGATGTGACTACCCTAGGAAGAGGTGGATCGGATACTAGTGCTGTTGCGATAGCAGTAGCATTGAATGCAGATCTTTGCCAGATATATACGGATGTTGAAGGTATATATACAGCTGATCCAAGAAAGGTAGATACAGCAATTAAACTTGATGCAATTTCATACGATGAAATGTTGGAATTAGCTACTTTAGGTGCGCAAGTATTAAATAATAGAGCGGTTGAGATTGCAAAAAAACATAATATAGAATTGGAAGTTCTATCAAGTTTTGTTGACGTGCCGGGGACGATAGTTAAGGAGGTTGCTAACGTGGAGAATTTATTAATAAGTGGAGTAGCTAAGGATGATAACATAGCAAAAATATCGATTACAGGTATTCCTGATGTTCATGGATGGGCATTTAGAATATTTTCAAAGCTGTCTGCACGAGATGTAAATGTAGATACTATATTGCAATCGATTATAAGGGATGGGAAAAGAGATGTTTTCTTTACTGTATCCCAGGATAGGGTTCATGAGGCAATAGATGCATTAAGTAAGTACTGTAAGTCTATAGAAGGTGCTGAGTTAAGTTTTGATGAAAATGTTTCTAAAGTTTCAATAGTTGGAGCAGGAATGCAGACTCATGCAGGAATAGCTGCGAAAATGTTTGAGTGTCTTTATACAGCTAGAATAGATGTACAAATGGTTGCTACGAGTGAGATAAAAGTTTCAGTTTTAATAGACCAAAAGGATTCAGATGAGGCAGTAAGGAATATACACAACACTTTTTTTAATACAATTGCCTAAAGTCATTACTTGAAGGTCTATTAATTTCACTTGGACTTGCACAAAATACCGGCCTTCTACATAGAATACTTATACTATGTAAAGGCCGGTGATAATTATGTATAATTTATTTTTGGGTCTAGTCCAAAACATGTTTGCAATAATTTTACATGTAACAGGGGCAGGATCTTTTCCTCAACCATTATCTTCGAAAGAAGAAAAGAAATACTTTGAGCTAATGAAGTCAGGGGATGAAAATGCAAGAAATACATTAATAGAACACAACCTTAGATTAGTAGCACATATAGTAAAGAAATATTATACTAGTATGAATGATCAGGATGATTTAGTTTCTATTGGAACTATAGGTCTAATAAAGGCTGTTGACACGTTTGATACCTCTAAGGGCATAAGGCTTTCTAGTTATGCTGCTAGATGTATAGAGAATGAGGTTTTGATGTACTTTAGGAATTGTAAAAAGTCAGCACAAGATATATCGATGAATGAACCTATTGACACAGATAAAGATGGAAATGCACTTGTTTTAATGGATGTTATGGCAACTGAGGACTTAATAATAGATGAGCTTGACACAAAAATAAAGTCGGAACAGCTACATAAATATATAAGTGAGATTTTATCGCCGAGGGAAAAAAAGATAATACTTTTAAGATATGGTCTTGATGGCAACCTACCCCTTACACAAAGAGAGGTGGCAAGTAGGCTTAATATATCACGATCATATGTTTCAAGAATAGAAAAAAAATCACTTCTTATGCTTAGAAGGAGATTTAATAAAGGATAAAGTTATAAAGAGAGTTGATTAATTTGTTTAAAGTGAAGTTGATATCGTATACTCCTAATCCAGAAAGAATCATAGCGACTGCCGCAAAACTTTGCTATTCGGCAGAAGGAATAGAAAAGATAGAGGAAGGACTTAATGAGGATAATGTGGCTAATTTTATCAGTATGTTGACAGAGATTGGCCATGAAAGTCCTATTGAGCATGTAAGTTTTACATTTTCAATAGAGAATGTATCTCGTGCCCTTTTAGCTCAGCTTACGCGACATCGAATAGCTTCATATAGTGTAAAAAGCCAGCGTTATGTAAATGAAGGGCAGTTTAATTTTATTATTCCTCCGGAAATAGAATCAGTTGCTGAGGCTAAAGAAGAATTTATTAAAGCAATGAATGAAGATATGCTTCATTATGAAAGAATTTCTGGAATACTTAAAAACAAATATAAAAAGTGCATGATAGAAGAAGGTATAGATGAGAAGATAGCCAATAAAATTTCAGAAAAAAAAGCTATTGAGGATGCAAGATTTGTGCTTCCAAACGCCTGCGAGACAAAGATTATTTGTACATTTAATGCAAGAAGTTTAATGAATTTATTTTTACATAGATGTTGTAATAGGGCACAATGGGAAATACGTGAGGTAGCAATAGAAATGCTAAGGCTAGTCTCTAAAGCTGCACCTAATTTATTTAAAAAGGCTGGGCCGCCCTGCTTGTTTGGCACTTGTCCAGAGGGTAAGATGTCCTGTGGAGACCCTTACGGTGTTAGAGAAAGATTTAAAAAGATTAAAGGAGAACAATGATGAAAAAGGGAAAACTTTTGGTCATTGAGGGGCTTGATGGTAGTGGTAAAGCGACTCAAACAGAACTTTTGTATGAAACATTGAAAAAGATGGAGAAAGATGTTTGTAGAATTAGTTTTCCTAATTATGATGAGCCTTCATCAGCTTTAGTTAAGATGTTTCTTAATTCAGAATTTGGTCCATCGCATGAAAGTGTTAATATTTATGCTGTATCATCGTTTTTTGCTGTTGATAGGTATGCAAGTTATATAAGGTTTTGGAAGGATATGTATGATAATGGAGGCATAATAGTAGCAGATAGATATACAACGTCAAATATAATATATCAGCTTGGAAGACTTAAGAAGGAACATTGGGACTCTTATATAAACTGGCTTTATGATTATGAGTATGATAAATTGGGTCTTCCAAGGCCGGACCTTGTGCTATACCTTGATATGCCTGTAGAGGTATCTCAGCGATTTATAGAAAAACGTTATGATGGCGATGAAAACTTAAAGGATATATATGAAAGAGATGTAAAATTCTTGGAAGCTTGTAGAGACTCTGCTATTTATGCTACTGAAAAATTAAATTGGCAGAGAGTAGAGTGCTGCTGTAAGGATAAACCTAAATCTATTTCAGAGATACAAAATCAAATATTAAAAACTGTAATTGAAAGGATATTATAGTATGTTAAATTTTAGATCCCCTGATTTAAAGGACAAGTCTTATATAGAAGATTTATTTAAAAAATCTGGATATTTTGGTGCTGATAATACATTTGGCTCTCTTTATGTTTGGCAGTATAGTAGCGGAGCAAAGATTTGCTTTTATAAAAACTTTTTATTACGTAAATATGAAACTAATAAAGCGTTTTATGGATTTCCTATTGGGGAAGGGAATTTGATAGATGCTGTTGAGGCTTTAATTGATAATGCAGCTGAGTTAGGGGAAAAACTATCATTATTGGGTCTTGATAAGAGCATGATTAATAAGTTGGAAGATATGGGACTAAATGATAAGTTTACTTATAAAAAGGACTTAGACATTTCTGAATATATATATGATTCTCGTGATTTAATCGAACTTAATGGGAAAAAGTATCATAGTAAGAGAAATCATATTTCTAAGTTTAAGAGAAAGTATGAATACGAGTATGAAGACATATCTGAAAAAAATATTAATGAGGTTTTAGATTTTTTAAATAGGTACTGCGAAGAAAACAATTGTAAGGGAGATAAGGGCTTATGTAACGAGTTTAAAGCTTTGCAAATTTCACTGGCGAATTATTTTGCATTGGGTTTTATAGGCGGATTAATAAGAGTTGATGGAAGTATTATAGCTATGACAATGGGTGAAGAAATAAATAGTAATATTTTTGTAGTTCATTTTGAAAAAGCCTTAAAAAGCTATGATGGGTCTTATACATTAATAAATAATGAATTTGCGAAGAGAAAACTCTCAACATATAAATATATAAATAGAGAGGAAGATTTAGGAATACAAGGACTTAGAAAAGCTAAAAAGTCTTACTATCCGTCTATATTTTTAGAGAAGTATAATGTCACTTTTAATTAGGAGATCAGGTTATGGTAGAGTTTAAATTGGCAGAATCTTATATGATTAACTCACTAAAGAATATTTGGAAAGAATGTTTTCATGATTCCATGAAACTTATTGATTATTTTTTTGATACAATGTTTGAACCAAAATCTACTGTGGTTTGCACTCTTAACAATGACCCGATAGCTATGGTTTATATGCTTGATAATTTTATTATAGAATCAGGTAATAAAATACCATCTTGCTATCTATACGCGGTAGGAACATTACCTAAATTTCAAAAAAGAGGCTATATGAAGAAGTTAATAGCTTATGCTGAGAAGGTAGCTATAAAGAATAAGAAAAAGTACGTTACTTTGTTTCCAGCAGAGAGAAGCTTATGTAGTTTTTATGAAAAGTTGGGATATAAAGACTTTTTTAAGACTAAAATTGTTAGTTTAAGTAAACAAGAGATGTGCAAGTTTTCGCATGGTTGTCATGTAACTTCGGATAATTTAAGTGTTGACAGTATATTTGACATCAGATGTAAGGCTTTTAATAGAGATGGAAACGTATATTGGGATAAAAAAGTTTTTAAATATGCATATGAAACAAATAATATATATAATGGAAAAACGTTGAGTTATGGAGAAAGTTATGCTATTTGCCGTCAGGTTAACGATGAGGTTCAGGTTATAGAGTCAGTTTTTAAATCAGAAGATTTATGTAATATGCTTAGCTTGATATATAAAAAATATGATGCTGCTGTTTATACATTCAGGATGATGGATACACAAGAGCATTTAGGTGGCAACTTTAAGATAGTACCTTTTGGTATGCTAAAATCATTGGATAGACTTGTGAAATTACCTAAATTTAATAATGCATATTTTATTGGGATAGTTTTGGATTAACATTTTTAAGGAGCTGATAATTATGATTTGTGTATTTTTGGCCGATGGATTTGAGCCAATGGAAGCAGTAGTTGCTGTTGACATACTTAGAAGAGCTGAATGTGATGTAAAAACAATTGGGATAGGAAAAAAAGAAATAGAAAGTGCCAATGGTATTAAAATTTTAGCTGAACTAGAAGATAAAGATATAAATATTTCTGATATTGATGCTATAATTCTGCCAGGGGGAATGCCAGGTGCCGTAAACTTACAAAACTCAAGTTTTTTAACCAGCGCTATATTATCATGTAATAAAGAAAAAAAGATTATAGCTGCTATTTGTGCTGCGCCTATTGTTTTAGGAAGATTAGGAATTTTGCAAGGGAAAAAAGCAACATGTTTTAGAGGATTTGAGGGAAGCCTTGAAGGTGCTTCTATTTCAAGTAATGACGTTTGTATTGATGGAAATATTATTACAGCAAATGGGCCATTAGTTGCATTAGACTTTGCCTTTACAATAGTTGAATGTATTTGTGGAGTAGAAAAAGTGAATTTTGTTAAGGGCATGATGAAATGAATTTTCAAGAGAAAATATTGAAAAAACAGGATTTTAGAAATAAATTCAAATATATAAGGGCTAACTTAACGGTAGATGAGAAGACTAAAAAAGATTTATATATACAAGAGTCCCTATATTCTCTAAAGGAATATAGGGATGCTGATTACATATTATCATATGTTTCTAGAGAAAATGAACCAGATACAAAGGGTTTTATAAAGAGAGCTTTTTTGGATGGAAAGAAAATAGCTGTACCACGTTGTAATAATGCAGACGTAGGAATGGAATTCTTTTTAATAAATGCCTTTGAAGACTTAGAGAAAGGTCACTTTGGTATTCTTGAACCTAAGAGCGATAATAAAGAAACGTTTATTAAAAGTAAATATTCATTGTGTATAGTACCTGGTTTAGGATTTGATGGTAGGGGACATAGAATAGGATATGGAGCAGGTTATTACGATCGTTATCTCAATTCATTTGAAGGCATAACGGTAGGTCTTTGTTATGATGCATGTTTTGTTGAAAGATTACCTATTGGAGGATTTGACGTTAGAGTTAATATGGTAATAACAGAGAAAAAGATCGTTAATGTGGAGTGGTAGAGCTGAAAGTTGGTGATTTATATAATGGATGATAATTTCAATAATGATAACTTAACGGAAGAGTTTTATAAAAATAGAAAAGACAAAATTGATAATTTTGAGGTAAATATTAATAGTGATTATAGCTTTGATCTAATTGAAGAATCAAGAGAAATTGAGAACATAACAAGTGGTAAACATGGCAAAAAAGATAAAAGAGCTTTAAAGCACAAGAAGTTTAATAGAACTCGAAAAGAACAAGAACCGATATCTGAGCTAAATACTAGATTTTTTAAAATTATATATATCTTTATGATTGTTTCTATTTGTGCAATATTAGGCCAAAGTGTAATATTTGGTTCAGTTGATATGTTAGCTATTGCTCGGAAAGAAGACACTGCTATAGTAAAAATTCCTAAAGGAGCAAGCAAAAAAGAAATAGCAGATATCCTATATAACAGTGGAGTAATAAACCAAAAGGGAGCTTTTTATTTTTATGAGGTTGTATTTAAGGGTTCCAAAAATGTCATACCAGGGGTATTTGAGATCAAAACTAATATGGATTATGAAGCTATATATAGTTATTTGCAGTCTAACGCTAATAGGGTTGACACTGACGTAGTTGATGTTATGGTTTCAGAGGGAAAGAATGCTAGAGAGATAGCAGAACTACTTGAAAAGATGGAAATATGTTCTGCAAAAGATTTTTTAAATGAATGTAATTCAACTGCTTTTGACAAAGAGTATCCATTTTTAACAGAGAATAAAGGGGACAATGTTGTATATAAACTTGAGGGCTATCTTTTCCCAGACACATATAAGTTTTATAAAAATATAGAGGCTAAGGTAGCTATTAAAAAGTTTTTATCTAACTATAAAAATAAGATTAATAAAAAAGAAGATATGGGGCAAGAGAAAAAAGAAATAAGTATTAATGAACAGGCAGAACAAAAAGGATTGTCTATGTCGAATGTTATAACTTTGGCTTCTTTAGTACAAGCTGAAGCTGCAGATGAAGAAGATATGTATACAGTTGCCTCTATTTTAATTAATAGGTTAAACACAATAAAAAACGGAGGAGTATCCCCGTTTGGAGATAGTATAAATGGGTGCTTATGTGTTGATTCATCTGTTTGGTATCCATATAGGAATAGGGACAAGGTACCTGAAGAGATAGTTAATAATTATGAGAGTTTTTACGACACATATAAGTTTAAAGGTTTGCCTCCTGGGCCAATTTGTAACCCAGGTCTGGAAGCTATTAAGGCTACTCTTAATTGTAAGAAAACGGACTATTATTTCTTCTGCTATAGTGATGCTGGAAAGCTTTATTGTGCAAAGACCTTTAATGAACACAATGCAAATTTAAGAAAGGCAGGACTTATTTGAAGAATTGAATAGAGAAAATATGAACAAGATAGAAGTGTTGTCACCAGCAGGTGATGTAGAAAGGCTTAAGGTTGCGGTGAATTTTGGAGCAGATGCTGTATACCTAGCAGGTAAGGAATTTGGTATGAGGACAGCTCCGTCAAATTTTGATGAACAAGATTTGTCAGAAGCAGTGAAATATGCACATGCGAATGGAGTAAAAGTATATGTTACTTGCAATACGCTTCCTAGAAATGATGAGATTGAAAGGTTGCCTAACTTTATAAAAGTTGTAAAGGACCTTGGTGTAGATGCTTTTATTGCTGCTGACATTGGAGTTATAAGTCTTATAAAGAAGTATGCTCCTGAAATTGATCTACACGTGTCTACTCAAGCTGGTGTAGTAAATTATGTGACGGCTCAAGAATTTTACAATATGGGTGCTTCCAGAGTAGTTCTTGCAAGAGAACTTACTTTGGAGGAGATATCTACTATAAGGGCAAAGGTTAACAAAAAGTTAGAACTGGAAGTATTCGTGCATGGATCTATGTGTGTATCATTTTCAGGAAGATGCTTACTTTCGAGTTATTTAACAGGTAGAGATTCCAATAGAGGCGACTGTGCTCAACCTTGCAGGTGGAAATATAATTTAGTAGAAGAAAACCGTAATGGGCAGTTTTTCCCGGTAATTGAAGAAAATGAGGGAACATATATTCTTAATTCGAAAGATTTATGTATGATAGAACATATACCTGAATTAGTGGATTCAGGTATAAATAGTTTAAAAATAGAAGGAAGAGCTAAATCAGAATATTATGTTGCTGTTACTACTAATGCATATAAATTGGCAGTTAGCCAGTACTTAAAAGATAAGTCTGAGTATGTTTTACCTGATTTTATAAAGGCAGAACTTGATAAAATTAGTCATAGAGAATATAGTACGGGATTTTTCTTTGGTGATGAGCCAGGTCAAACGTATTCAAATGGGGGCTATATAAGAAACTATGATGTTGTAGCCATTTGTAATGGATGGAAGGACGGGGTGTTAGAGGTATCTCAGAGGAATAAGTTTTACTTGGGTGATGTGATTGACATTTTAGAACCTGGAGAAAAGCCGTTTATTATGACTGTAGATAGTCTATTTGATGAGTGGGGAAACAGTGTTGAGTCTGCACCACATCCTATGCAAAGGCTTTTTATAAAAACGGACCAAAAGGTAAAAAAAGGAGCATTTCTTAGGAAAAAAAGATAGTATCATTTACAGTACAATAATAAAAAGCGACGCTATTATTAATAGTGTCGCTTTTATTGCAGTTTTTATTTAAGGATTTAATCTATTCGGTCCTCTAAAGATAAACATTACGTCTTTGATCCCTATACCTAAAAATAACATAGTTAACCTATCAATTCCGATACCAAAGCCACCATGAGGTGGACATCCATATCTAAAAAACTCTGTATAGAATTTTACATCTTCCCCAAGTCCTTTTTCTTCTGCCTGCTGTTTTAGAATATCATAGCGATGTTCTCTTTGTGAACCTGTAGTAATTTCTACACCTTTCCAAATTAAGTCATATCCCTGTGGAATATCGTCTTTTCTCATATGGTAAAATGGACGTTTGTCCTTGGAAAAATTCGTGACGAATAAAAATTCATGGTTATATGTTTCTTTAACGTACTTATAAGACAACTTTTCAGCTTCGGTTGTAAGATCTCCTTTTTCACTATCTGGCAAAACGTAATTATACTTTTCCTCGAGTTCTTTGTAGAGGTCTTTAAGACTTATTGTTGGAAATGGAACAGTAGGCACTATAACTTCTTGATTAAATAACTCTTGAATCTCATCCCCAAATTTCTCTTTTACTTTCTTTATTACTTCGACTATTAATTCTTGCTCAATATCCATAATATCGTTAAATGATTCAATACAACTCATTTCAACATCAAAACCTGTAAATTCAGTAGTATGTTTATTTGTATATGACTTTTCAGCTCTAAATACAGGTCCTATTTCAAATATTCTTTCAAAGCCACTGGCCATAGCCATCTGCTTGTAAAATTGTGGACTTTGAGACAAAAATGCTTTTCTATCAAAATATTTTAATTCGAAAACATCAGAACCTGATTCGCTAGCTGCTCCTATTAATTTGGGAGAATGAATTTCCAAAAAATTGCGTTCTAGGAAAAAATCACGCATAACCTTTGTTATGTATGTCTGGACTTGAAATATGAGCTGATTTTTTCTATTTCGGAGTTCTAACCAGCGATAATCCATCTTTAAATCTATAGAAGCATCTGGCTGAATTGGAAGTGGTTCAGCAATAGAATCAATGGAAATAGATACAGGTAATATCTCAATTTTATTTAATTTTACATAATCATTTTTCACAGCTTTTCCTTCTACAGTAATAAATGATTCTAGAGTTATTTTATTGATGGTTTCTACGAGTTCGGGGGACTCAGTTTTATTAACGGTTATTTGAATTTTTCCAGTAATGTCACGCACAACAATAAAGGCCATGGTATGTTTGTTTCTTATATTTTCAACGAAACCTTGTACTTTGCAATTATCTCCATCACAGATATTTGAAATGTAGGTTCTTTTCAATTTTACTCCTCCTAATTTTCACTTACTTTAATGTTATATTAAAATAAGGCGTTTTGTCAAGTGTGAAAAAATTTTAATGTACTTGAATAACCAAAAAATAGTTATGTTAATATTAACCTTTAAATGGTAATAATATTTTATTAATTAAAAAGGACTCTATTTATTCTACACCTTTAATTTGATGAAAAGCATCTATGCAGTTGATTTTTCTAAAACTCGTTTGATTTTTTTGATAATTAATTGATTCAATAGTAAGTCTTTTACGATTTTTACAGTAGTATTTATCTCTAGTTACACGTCCCCTGATCCTATCTATTTCGATTGAAAGCCTAGGCTCGCGAAGGATACCCTTTTCTTTTACTTCTTTTAACCATTCAGTAAATACCTTCTCTGAATACTTGTGACCAATGGTATCTATATTAATTATGTAATAGTCTTTAAATGGTCCTGTTTTTAATTTGCTGATATTCAATGAATGAATAGTCTTATCTTTTTGTATTGACTTTAAATTTTTATTAGAATTGATTATACTATTTGGTTTAGGAGCTGAATTTATTGAATTGGCAAGAGATTTAGTTAAGACCGAACTTATTGACTGTTTGATAGGTTGAGTTTCAGTATCTTCTGAAAAACACAATGCATTGTGGAAGGTTTCTACAGTTATTAAACGTATTACATTTATAAATAATTTTTCATAAATATTATCCTTATAAAATTGAAATAATATAACGCATTGTACTGTAAAATATATTTTTATTTTTAGAGGATTAATAAAACGTTTTTTGAATCTATATACAAATTGTTTTTAAGGTGTATAAATCTTTATGTAATTTTATTTGATAGAAGATTATTTAGATAGAATATTTAAATAGAATAAAAAAATATTGTATGATATAATAAAACTTTAAGCTCAAATAATTTATTACTTTTATAATTTATAGTTTTAGAATAGAGGTGAGAGCAATTTATATGTTTCTACTTTAATCATATAAGATGTGATGTTTTGATATGAGACTAACAAGGACTTACTTTAAATTGAAAGGAAATAAATGTTATGAGAAAATTTTTATTAACTATATTTATTTTTTTATATTTGATTCCCCTTTTGCCAGTTCAAGCTAGCATAAGAGTTACAAATTACCTTTCTGAAGGGGATCATATTGTTATTTCTCCAGCTGAGGATTGGGAAAAAGGTAAAAGAAAGACTATTATAAACGATAATGGGTGGAGACTTACTGTCCAAAATAATAATACTGCTAATGGTAATGATATTCAAATGTGGCAATTTGGTATATCTGATAAATTTGAAGTTACTAAGTATGGACATATGGGAGAAGGGACTTTTTGTTTGCGTCCAACAAACTTTAGTGAAAGTTCTGAAAGTCCAAGGTATGTAGACGTAGAGTGGCAAAGTAATGAAGAGGGAACAAATATACATGTTTGGAATAAATGTGGAAATGAACATAAATTTTTTTATCTGGAAAATAGTTGTGATAAAGATCCAGAGATATTTTATATAGTTAACTATTTTTCAGGCAAATATCTGGCCCCTAGGGACTACTTTGATAGAAAAGACAAAACGTGTATGGAGAAGGGTAAAAATACGGTTTTAAGTTCGAGGCCATATAAATGGCGTGTTAGTGTAATAGATCGTGAAGTACCAGGTGTGGCAAGTGATTGGATGAAGAATATTCCTGATAATACCTACCTATCCGAGCTCAATATTCCTGGAAGCCATGATGCAGGAACTGCTAACGTGGATGGAAGCAGCTGTGAGGGATATAACATAGCAGCCTGTCAAAAATATTTCATAGATGAACAACTTATTGCTGGGATACGTGCATTTGATATTCGATTGGCTTGGGATAATGATTTAGATACTATAGTTTTATCACATGGGCCGCTTATTTGTCGTAATAAGGCATATGGAAAATTAAAAAGGTCTAAAATGATGCTTAGTAAGGTAATAGAAGAATTAATAGATTATTTGCGCAAACACAATTCTGAGACAGTCATAACGCTATTTAAAATTGAGTATGGAGATAAGGACAAAATATCTAGAGAGTTTAAGTATATCTTAGAAGGTTTTAAAGAACATTTTTATAATTGGAGTTCTACAAGTCCTACGTTAAATCAGGTTAGAGGAAAGATAGTATCATTTTCTAGGATAAAGGGTATTAATGGAGAATTTTACGGTCCTGATTTATCGAAGTGGGATAAGCGTTATAATAGAAGTGTTAAAATAGCTCAAAGAATTACAGAATGTAAAGTATTACCTAAGGTTTACATTCAGGACTATTATGAATCGAGCAACAAGGACAAAAAAAAGTACTTTTATGAAACACTACGAAATTTAAATGGAGAAAATGGTAAAAAGCCATCTAAATATTCATTTATTTTTAATTATACAAGCTGTCAGCAATTTGCAATAAATACTCCACTAAATGCAGCACGTAGTTTAAACAAATATATTCTATCGCCACTTAGTAATGTTTCAATGTATATAGATAAGAAAAAGCGTTTGGGGATAGTAATGATGGATTATGTAGATAAGTCTATATCTAAACGTATTTATGGGGCCAATTAAGAAGTTGACCTTTAATTTTAATTAATATTAAAATAGTTTAAAATCTAGCCGATCTGGGAATGTTATTGATAATGAATGTGTAAAGGAGAATAGGAAATGGGTAGCTTTTTTGAAGGCTGGTATTTTAAACATCAAAACAATGAAGAAACATTAGCTGTTATACCTGGAGTATCAAATGAAAAAGCGTTTATTCAAGTTATTACTAATGAGGACTCTTATAATATAGACTTTAATAAGAAAGAGTTTTGTAAATCTGATAATGTAGTAATAGGAGAGAATAAATTTTCACCTCAAGGAATAATTTTAAATATTCATCAGCCTTCACTTGACATATCAGGTAAAGTGAGTTACTATAATTTATCTCCGCTAAGAAGTGATATCATGGGAATTTTTAAATATTTTCCAATGCAATGTAGGCATGGTGTGATAAGTATGAGACATGACTTAGATGGATATATTAGTATAAATGGAAAAACGTTTGATTTTTTGAATGGAATTGGATATATTGAAAAAGATAGTGGACGGTCATTTCCTAAATATTATGTCTGGGTTCAAAGCAACATTTCTAAAGAAAAGTGCTCTATAATGGCTTCAATAGCGGATGTTCCGTTTGCAGGCTTTCATTTTAGGGGAATTATATGTGCTATTTTATATAATAATAAAGAATACAGAATGGCTACCTATACTTTTGCGAGGGTGTCTTTAATGACAGAAAATAAGATAGTTATTGAAGATAACTCCTATAGGCTAGAAATTTTTCTTTCTAAAAATAATGGCTATAGTTTGTATGCTCCTATTAATGGTTTGATGTCTAGAAAAATAAAGGAAAGTATTTCATGTAGAGCAAAATTTAAATTTTTTCATAATTCTAATTTGATTTTTGATTTTCATAGTGATCAGACAAGCTGTGAATTTGTATGTCTTAATTAGTTTTTGATGTATTTAATTTCTTATTATATAATAGAAGATAGGTACCTATAATAAAGTTAGGTACCTATCTTCTATATTAAAATATTTTTATATATATTCTTTCCTATTACAGATTTTTAAATTTTCGAGAACCTTCTTTATACTTCCTACTTCATTCTTATTGCAAATTAATAATGCATCATTAGTATCAACTATTATTAAACCATTTATTCCAACTGTAGCTATTAGCTTATCATTTCCCTGTATAATACTGTTTTTACTGTCAATGGTTATTACGTTTCCACTTACAACGTTATTAAAATCATCAGTATTATTTATTCTTTCTAATGCAAGCCATGAACCAACATCATCCCAGTCGAATGCGCCTGGTATAACAAATATATCTTTTGCCTTTTCCATTATTCCGTAATCTATTGATATAGGATCAAAATTTTGAAACTTTTCTGACAATATCTGATTATAAGACTCAGTATTAATTGATGCAATTATTTCTTTAACAGGGTTATATATATTTGGTAATAATTGTTCAAATCTTTTTAATATAGAAGAAATTTTCCAAACAAATATTCCACTATTCCACAAATAATTACCCGAAGTTAAGTATTCTTTTGCCTTTGCTATACTTGGTTTTTCAACAAAACATTCCACTTTAAACGCATTGCTATTTCCAAATGATTCTCTCTTATTATCAAACTTAATATACCCATATCCAGTCTCAGGTTGTGTAGGTGTTATTCCAATTGTGACTAAATTACTGTTAGATTCAGAAACTCTACAAGCATCTTTTAATGTATAAATAAACATTTCTTTGTTTTTAATAAGGTGATCAGAAGGCAAAACCGCCATTATAGCGTCCTGATATTTATTATTTATATACATTGCAGCCATTGCAATACATGGCGCGGTGTTTTTTGCTATAGGTTCAAGCAAAATGTTTTCCCGAGGAATATTAGGAAGCTGTTCTAAAACTATATCGATATACTCTTGATTTGTGGATATATAAATATCATTTGGGTCGATAATGGGAAGAATTCTATTTACAGTGTGCTGTATCATAGTTATTCCATTATTAGTAAGAGATAAAAATTGTTTTGGCAAACTCTTTCTACTTTTTGGCCAAAACCTTTCACCTCTTCCTCCAGCCATAATTAATGCTGTTATTTTCATAAAAACCATCCTTTAAAATAATTTATTAGGTTATATCCTGGTTGTCAATATTTCGCAATTACCATTTATAATATAATTTCCCATGTTAGCAGGAATGAAAAATGTATCTCCTTTGTTTGCATTATGAACTAAGTTTCTATATTCTATGTTTCCGTTTCCTCTAATAAATTGTATTACGCAGAATGAATCTTCTTTAGAAGAAAATTCTATGTGATCAAGTATTTTTTCTTTTTTTACCTTAAAGTATCTGCACTGAAAGATATCATTGCTGCATTCCTTGAATCTATTAATATACGTTTTCTTAAAAGATAAGGCCCTTTTAGCCTCTTCTATGTGTAAAGTACGATAGTTACCGTTGGCGTCTTTTCTATTATAATCAAATATACGAAATGTTGTATTTGAATTTTGCTGAATTTCAGCTGCAACAATCCCTTTACCTAAAGCGTGAATTGTCCCTGCTGGAATAAAAAATATATCTCCCTTTTTTACATAAACCTTATTAAGAACAGAGCATATATTGCCATCTAGTAAATATTTAGAAAATTCTTCTTTTTTTAGATCTTTATTAAAGCCATAGAATATATAGGAGTTTTCTTCACAATCCAAGATATACCACATTTCGGATTTTTCAGATTCACCTAATTCTTTATCAACTGTTTTAAACGAAGGATGCACTTGTATAGAAAGATCTTGATTAGCATCAATAAGCTTTATTATTAGCGGAAATTTGGAACCTTTTTTTATATTGTTTCCGATGAATTTATTAAAATTTAAATTAATAACATCCTTTAAATATTTTCCTGCATAAGGACCATTTTCTATTTTTGATAAACCGTCCTCATTGCATGAGACTTCCCAGCTTTCAGCAATTTTAGTAAGTTTACTAGACTTATTAAAATTTTTTAGGTTCGTTCCACCCCAAATATAGTCTTTAAATACAGGAATCATTTTCATTGGATAAAGATACAAATTATTGTTTGGCATTTCATCACCTGCTAAAGATTTTAACTAAAGAATCAAAAACATTATATACTAAAGTTCTACTGTTTTCAAGTAATTTAAACTATAAAGCATATAATTCAGTATAGCATATATAATATTGTGGTTTCAAATATTATAATATGCAATAGTTAAAAAAGATTAAAATTTTTACCTTTATTGAACAAATTATAAAAGACTATTTGTTACTACTAAAATAGGTGATTTAAGGGGGCAATTAGTATAATATATTAAAACATTAGAATTAGATTCTGGATTCTAATAAATTTATAAAGATGAAATGTTTAATTATATGTAGTAAAGGTGTGATGAGAAACGATATCCTTTTATTTGAAAATTTATATTTAGTAACTAATAATACTCAAAAATGTTGAAGATACAACTTATAGATATACATACAGTTAAAAATTCAATAAAAATACCTAGCCTTATATTTTAATAGACTAGGTGTTTTTATTTAAACAGGTTTTAAAGGTCTCTTTTTGCAGGATTATCTATAAGATTTCCTTCTTTTGTAAACCTTGACCCGTGGCATGGACAGTCCCAAGAATCTTCTTGAGGATTATATTTAAGAGCACAACCCATGTGTGAGCATCTTTTTAGAGAAGGAGTAAGCAGATTTTTAAAACTTTCGCCTATGTTTATATAAGTTTGCTTCTTATTTAAAAATGATCTTTGAGGGGAAAATACATCTTTAAATTCATTATCTTTATTTGTAATTAAGTCAGAAAGTATCATAGCGCTTACCATAGATGACGTCATACCCCATTTATTAAAACCTGTGGCAACAAATAAATTTTTTGTATTAGGTGAGTATTTGCCGATGTATGGAATATTATCTGGTGTCATGCAATCCTGTGTTGCCCATAAGTATTTTTCATTTGAGTTCGGGTAGAGTTTCCTGGCTATAGAGCGAAGTCTGTCAAAGTTGTTTGATGATTTTCCTGTCCTATTACTAGCTCCTCCTAACAGTAATAGATTTTTATAATTTCTGAAAGAAAGACTATTATTTTCAGTTCCTCCAATATATATGCCGTTTAGCTTTTGGGCATGTTCAAGCCCTAATACATATGACCTTTCCTGATACATTTTAACAAAATATAACCCTTTTTTATTCATGAATGGATAATGTGTTGCTACGACTATATTTTCAGCATAAATATTTCCATTTTCAGTTTCTATTGTATTACCATTTATGTTTTGTACTTTAGTTTGTTCATATATTTCAAGTCCTTTAGAAATTTCCTTTAAGAATAAAATAGGGTTAAACTGTGCTTGAGCTTTAAATTTAATAGCTCCAGCCATTTTAATGGGAAGTTCAGTTTCATTTACGAATTTAGCTTCAACCCCTAAAGAATTCACTGACTCTACTTCATTTTCAATGTCTTTCCTATTGTTTAATGAGTATACATATGAATCAAGTTCACAAAATTCACATTCTATATTTTTACAAATACTTTTATATTTTTTGATTGCTAATTCGTTAGCCATTAAATATTTTTTTGAATTTTCAAAGCCAATCCTGTTTATAAGATTATTATATATTAGACCATGTTGTGATGTTATTTTTGCTGTTGTATTTTTAGTTATTCCCATGCCTATTCTATTAGCTTCAATCAATACACAATTTAACCCTTTTTCTTTTAGCATGTAGGCAATTAGAATCCCAGCAATGCCCCCACCAATTACTGCTACTTGTGCATTTATATCATGATTTAGCTTAGGAAATTTAGGAATCTGTGTTTCACTAGTCCAAACACTATTCATATATTTTACCTCTTTCAATTAGTATACAAGTTTATTTTGCTACATATTAACAAATAAATACATAGGTTTATTGAAGGAAATTTAGAATAGTGTATTTATGGAAACTTATAGAGTATTAATTTTATCTTCCTCCTCAATAGTAGGAATTAGGCTTTTAGCAAGTTTATTTTTTCCTCTAGAGCTTATATAAAAATAACCAATTATACTAAAAACCAATGCTCCTATGAGGTTTACAAACAAATCTTTCATAGTATCTATTAAACCAATATCAAGGTAGCCACCTAATTTAAGTTTTTCTCCGTTTACAATGACCTCATTTATGTTGTCTATGATTACAGGTGTATTGCTATGAGTTTCATCCAAAGTGACGCTTGATATAGAGTTTATAATATAATCTTTTTGCATATCTGTATGAAAAAACATATCGCAGCCAAATTCGAAAAACTCCCACATAACTCCAATTGTCATGGAAAAACAGAAGGCTACAATAGCTAGAAATATGGGTGATAATTTAAATTTTATTCTTGGATTACGATTGAATATATCGACTAGAGAAAATCCAACAGCTGCACAGATGAACCCATTAATGGTATGTAAAATAGTATCAAAATGTGCAAATTTTACATAATAACAGTCTATTTCACCTAGTATTTCAGCTGCAAAAATAAAAAGAAAAATAATTATTTCTAATAGAGTCGGCAGAGAAATGCCAAAGTTTGTTTCAATAAAGGCTGGTATCATAAATAGTACTAATGCTAGTATACAGACAAAGACATTTTCATAAGCTCCCTTGATAATAGAATTAATCATGACTAAGAGTATAATTAATCTTAAAACCATATAAACAGCGAATTTAATTTTATTTTTCCTTGTTTGAGCTATTAAACTTTTGAAGTGCTTTAGTTCAATCTTCTTCATATTATTCACCTAAACTTTTATATTATTTTGAATGTGCCTTATTCTTAAATGCTTATAAAAAACTAATATTAGGGATTTTTATAACTTGTATTATATATAAATATTATACCCATAATATTTATGGGTGATTTTTATGTATAAGAGAATAACAATATTTTTTACATTTACTATGTTGTGCTTTGGCGTAGCAATATTTAGAATTTATAAAGTATCAAATGGAGAATTTTTAGCCACTGCCTCCACGAAACATGGGGTATACAATTTGAATATAGACTCAATGAGAGGAAATATATATGATTTCAGAAAAAGACCTTTGACATGCTTAAATAAAGATACAGTTTTAGCAGTGGCACCAAATATAAATATACCAAGCTTGTTATCTAAGATATTATGTGAAGACGAAATGCAAGAAAGCATGGAATTATTGCGGTGTGGTAAACCATTTAAATTAATTATAAATAGTAATACAGAAATAGCCGCAGATGGGATCAACTGTTTTAAGGTTAGTAAAAGATATACAGATAATCAAATAGCCCCGCATATAATTGGATATCTCGATAAACAACTTGATGGTGTCTATGGCATAGAAAAGAGTTTTAATGACTATTTAAATAAAAGTAAAGGAAGCATTTGTGTAAAGTATAAAGTTGATGCGCTTAATCGACTTATACCAGGAGAAAATGTTATTGTAGAGGATTCAATGTATAAAAGTACGGCAGGGGTTGTATTGACAATTGATGAAAGAATACAACAGATAGCACAAAATGCTGCTCAGAAATATATTAAGAAGGGAGCTATAGTTGTAACACAAGTTCCTAACTGTGAGATAAGAGCTTGCCTTAGCATGCCTTCTTTTTCTTCTAATAATGTTTCAAAGGTCCTTAACGACAGTGATTCTCCTTTACTAAACAGGGCGTTTTTGCCATATAATCTGGGTTCGGTATTTAAACTAATTACAGCTGCAGCTGCAATAGATTCAGGTATAAACCCGGAAGAGATATTCAGCTGCTCAGGAAAATTAGAAGTAGATAAAAATATATTTCATTGTTTTGAGGGAAAGGCACATGGAAACATAAATATGGAAAAGGCTATAGCATATTCTTGTAATACTTATTTTATAGAACTAGCAAAAAAAGTTGGTGCAGAAAAAATCTATAATTTATCATATAATGTTGGATTTTCTAAACCGATTGAGCTGGCACCTGAGATGATTGCTAAAAAAGGTGAATTGCCTAGCAAAGAAAGTTTAAAAAGCGAAAGAGTATTAGCAAATTTTTCTTTTGGGCAGGGACGTCTTATGACTACTCCTATACAAGTGGCAGGCCTTATAAATACGGTAGCTTCAAAGGGGATTTATACAGAACCAAAGTTAGTTGAAGGATTAGTTGACGAAAATTTAAATTATGTTAAAAAGTTTGATAAAGTTACATCAAAACGTGTTATGTCTCAAAACTGTACTAATCTTTTAAAGGAATATATGAAAGCTTCTGCAGAATATGGGACAGGAATTAAAGGTAAACCAAATAATGGCACAGCTGCGGTAAAAACAGGTACAGCCCAGACAGGTATAAAGATAGATGGAAGATATGTTATACAAGGATGGTATGCTGGATTTTATCCTGCAGATAATCCCAAATATTCAATTATAGTTTTTGCTGAGGATGCAAAAGGTGGGGGAGAGAGTTGCGGACCTGCATTTAAAAAAATAGCAGATGATATTTATAATGATATGAAAGAAATTCTTGAAATGCAATAGTTAATATCATAATTACCTAAACTTTTATGATTTTTGAATGGTATTCAAAGTTACATTCTAATATTTCGGGAAGCATTAGGTTATATAGATCAAAAGCCCTACTTTCAAGTTCCCAAATTGACTTTGCCTGTTTGTTCAGTTTTAAAATATCACTGTATTTAGTGACTATTGGTAATAGTGATCTTTCTTTGATCAACTTTAATATATCCAATCCTTTTTTGTTAAAACCGATTACTTTAATATATTGAGGACTTAAACTATCGATTGACTTATCTATTCCCAAAAATGCAGCTAAAACACACCTTCTTATCCTTGATAATGGATACCGCTTGGTTTTTATATTAAAGTATAATTCATTTAAAGAGGTAGACGTTTTGATGGACTTTAATATTCTATTTTCAAGGCCTTCACTTATATTTGATATAGACGCAAGATCAGATTGATTCATCATTCTAAGTCTTGCTAAAATAGCCCTTTGCGCTAAATTAATATTTGCGGGGGCATAGAGTTGTTTTATTTCGTCCATTAGTATTTTATAAGATGATTCTGGCATTAACTCTGAAAATTTATATTCATTTTTATAAATAAGGTTTCTTATCATTGAGGATGAAGGAAAAGAGCCAATGCACTCAAGACTATCATGAACACTACCGACTCTTTTAATAGCCATGGGTGTTATGTTTGACTTTGTTACTTTTAAAGCTTTTAGGTATTCTATTGCTAGTATATTATTAGGTGAGGAAAAAAGATTGGCAATTTTTTTATTGTGCTTGTTTATGCTGTTGTAATAAGACTTAGCATATGATTGACCAGTTTTAAGGCTATCTTTTAATGATTGTATAGTATCGCCATTAGTTGAAATGTCAGCGGCATATTTTAATAGATCTATGTTATTACATTCACAGCCAAAACTTAATGTATTAACGCAGCGGATTGAGTTAGCAATATATATAGCGCCCAGTGCAAATTTTTCGGCACTTGATATAGCATAGTTTAATGGAAGTTCGATTATAAGATCACATCCATTCAAGAGAGCAGCTTTAGCTTTAGCATTTTTTGATATTATTGATGGAGTCCCCCTTTGGGTAAAGTTCCCGGTCATTATTGATATTATGTGGGTAGAACCTTTTTCTCGTGTCTTTTCTATATGATATTTATGACCGTTATGAAAAGGATTATATTCACTTACTATTACAGATATATTCATAAGTTTATCATTCCCTAAGCTTTATTTATATGCTAAACAAAAAATGTTCCCCAACTAAGAGGAGCATTTTTTTTGTTCTATTAAATTTTTTGTATCACGTGCTATTAAAAGTTCTTCATTAGTGGGAATAACGAATACGTCAATTTTGGAATCTTTAGTAGAAATTTTACCTTCCTTTCCTCTAATCATTTGATTATTGAGTTCTTCATCGATTTTTAAGCCAAGATAAGATAATGACTTACATACCTTATATCTATGACTTGGCTCATTAGCACCTATTCCAGCAGTGAAAACAATTGAATCACATCCATTAAGAGCAGCAATATATCCCCCGATAAGCTTTGTCATTTGATACCTTAATATATCGTGTGCTAACATAGCCTGAACATTGCCATGAGCAGCAGCATTTGAAATATCGCGATCATCACTTGATATTTTTGAAACACCAAGGAATCCTGATTTTTTATTCAGTATTTTATCCATTTCGCGTGGTGACAAATTTTCTTTATCCATAATAAATGTCACAACAGATGGATCTATGGAGCCTGATCTTGTACCCATAATCAATCCATCTAAAGGAGTTAGCCCCATACTTGTATCTATTACTTTTCCTCCATCTATAGCAGCAATAGAAGAGCCATTTCCCAAATGGCAAGTAATCATTTTTATTTTAGAGATATCTTTGTTCATTAATTCAGCGCATCTGGAACTTACATATCTATGTGAAGTTCCATGAAAACCATATTTCCTAATGTTATATTTTTCATAGTATTCATATGGTATTGGAAAAATATAAGCCTTTGGTAACATAGTTGAATGAAATGCGGTATCAAATACAGCAACTTGTGGCTTACTCTTACCGAATATGTCTTTGCAAGCAAGAATACCTTGAATATTTGCTGTGTTGTGTAGTGGAGCAAGGGGAATAAATTCTTCTATACTTTTTATTACATCCTCATTTATAAGCACAGATTTATTAAATTTGGGTCCTCCAAGAACGACTCTATGACCGATAGCTGTGACATCTTCTACAGAACTGATTACACCACATTCACGATTAAGTAATATGTCTTTTACAGCTTTAAATGCTTCTATATGATTTTCCATGCTAATTTTTATTGTCTTTTTTATTCCTTTGAAAGTTTTATAAGAAATAAAGCTATCTTCAAATCCAATTCTTTCGCAGGTACCTTTAGAGATGACACTTTCGTCGGACATATCAACGAGCTGATATTTAAGGGAAGAACTTCCTGAATTAATAACAAGTATATTCATATTTATCCTCCAATTTTATATTTATGTTAAAATTATATATTACTTCTTAATAACTTACAAGTTATATCTTTACGTATCTATACTAAGTCAAATGATTTGTATCTTGACAACTTTAGTTAAAAATTTTATAATTAAAATGATTTATGCGGATATGGCGGAATTGGCAGACGCGTATGGTTCAGGTCCATATGAAAGAAATTTCATGCAGGTTCAAATCCTGTTATCCGCACCAATTTTAGAAAACAGAGATTTTATGTAAGTGTTTACTTGGAGAAAGATAAAATGATTAAAAATTTATTGGCTGATTATGCATTATTATGCCATTTACATTAGTTGGATATTCTTATAAAGACGGCACTTACATAAACGATTGTAGTATAGATAATAACAACTTTTCAACTAAAAGCTATAATATTAATCTTAGTGATAATGAAAAGAGTCTTTTTTTTAAATAGTATTTTTAGGTGAACTTTTTGAGTTAGACACAGCTGATATACAAAATGATTGCAATGCATAGATCTGTTTTTTGGAAACATAAAATCTGATAAGGCAAAGTTAGTTTTAATTAAACCAGATGTAGGTATTGAAATTTTAAAAGAATTTGTTGATATAAAAATGATTCTTATTCAGAAGGTTTGTTTGTCTTGTAATATCGGAATTAATAAAATAAGTTATTTAATTATATGGGCAATAACCTGTTTAGCAAAGCTTTTCGGTTTAATTCTAAGATGCAACTTATTAACTGGCTTAAGGCTGCAATAATACTGACGTTTTATATAATTATTGTGACACTTTTTATCAGTTAGCTTCTAATCATGATTTTTATTCAAAGCTTTTGGTTTTACTGAAAGTTTAATTTTTCGGATTTTAAACTTTTGGGTTCCTTATAAATGCCTAAACAGTATACTTTATTTATGAAAAAAGCGTGAAAAATAACTGCCAAGTTGTGCACTTAGTTTTGTGTAATTTTGCAGCTTATATACTTGTAACTTCAATTTTTATACACCTAATGGTACCTTGAAGCAGATTGCACCGGGAGGTAATTTGCGTACGAAGCTAAAAGTAAATGATTTTCTTTTATTTAAGCGATTAAGCTTTTATAACTACTAAGACCAGCCAAAGACCTCTGGGTGTAAATCACGTTCAAGATTTTTATTATATCCTTATAAGTCCAAGTTAATTTTAGGTAGATAATTAAAAACACTTAATTTTACTTTTATATAAAAAGAGCAAAACTATTAAAGTTTTTGCTCTAATTTTAATTTATCATTCTATAAAACGTAATTTATGTATATTAAATATTTTGTCTATCAAGGAACCACCTAATATATATGTTGTCATTTGTTTGTATAAATTCTCTAAATGTTCTTCTTTTACAATAAAATCGTTATTTGTGCATAAAACTTCAAATTCTACTCCATTATATTCTATGATCTTGTTTGTTGAATAAAAATCATTTTTTATATAAAATTCTTTTCTTTTTGACTTAATATTTTCACAATCTTTATCAGGCCTCTCAATGCATAAAATAACTATTTTACCTTTATATCTTTTTATTAAATCTTTTAAAATCTTGGAACCATATCCTCTGCCGCGATACCGTTTGTTTATTGCTAAATAGAATAAATAAACAGTACTCTCATGTTTAAGTATATACTCCATCCCAATTAATTCTTTATTCTCATATATAGCATAAAATTCAGTATTTTTACCCCTGGCGCACAAGTTTAAAACCCAAAACGGGAACCGTTCCTCTTTTGGAAAAGATTCAATATATAAAGACTTTATTTTATTTTTACTTGTGCTTGAAAGAAAATTTACGTATTTTAAATTCATATTATCCCTCATATAGCTATGATTTATTTGACAATTAATATTTTTATCTTTATTTATTTTTCTCCAAACTGACTTAGACTATTAAATCATTCTAATAATTTTTTTGCCGTAAATCAAACCCAATTAGTGATCACTTATATAGAATAACACAATATACAGTTAAAATCAATTCATATAAAATTATCATAAATATTTATTACAATTTTCGAGTTTTCATAGTTCATTTTTAAGTAAATAAAAAATATATTAAATATACTTAAATACTGTTTTTTATTTATAATATAATAATTTTTATATATGTGTCAAATTTGATATTAATGTAGACATTGTTATTAGTCACAGTTAGCATTATTACTGGTTTTCTCAATACTCCTTATAATACTTCACACCAGTCAACAGGTCAGTCGATTATTGCCTAATAATTTGACTAGTTTATTTATTTTTGCTAGACTTGCTTTATAGAGGGCAAAAAAACAACTTTTTCTCCATATGTGTGAGATATAAATTTTTGTTAATCACAATAATGGAGGGAGAAAAGTAAATGAACATCAAAAAATTGTACGTGTATGTATCAATAGATGAACAGCTAGATTTAGTTTATAAGGGTTTACTTGATACATACGATCCACCAACGGTAGAGAGCATACACTGGAAAAACTGGGTAACTCATAAAACTCCCACAACATGCCGAT
>CALWVR010000029.1 GCA_944385105.1 uncultured Clostridia bacterium | reverse complement strand
ATTAACTACTGCCGCTGCCGCAGTAATCATTTGTATTGGAGTAATACTAAAATTTTGTCCAAATGAAGCTACAGCTAAGTCCATAGGACCCATACTCCCGTCTTTGCTAAAGAATATACCATTGGCTTCCCCTGGTAAGTCTATTCCTGTTTTCTCCGTAAATCCAAAGGAACTATAATACTTATAAAATCTCTCCGGACCTATAAGCTGCCCTATTTGTATAAATGCAGGATTACAAGAATTGCAAAACGCTCTTTCAAAAGTTTGGCTGCCATGTCCACCATGTTTATGGCATCTTATAGGCCTTGCACCATTAAATGGAACAAAACTCCCACTGCAATTAAAATTGGTATTCTCATCAATTAGATTCTCTTCAAATGCCATAGAGGTTGTTATCATTTTCCAAACAGAGCCTGGCATATATGTATCACTTACAGCTTTATTTCTCCACTGCATTTCACATGCCTCTGCTCTTGCTTTTGAACGCTCCTCATCAGGAAGACTTTCTATCTGTTGCCTAATTTGTTCATCTACTATTTCAAATGGCTTATTAAGATCATAGCCTCCTTTTACAGCCATTCCAAGAATACCTCCTGTATTTACGTCCATCATAATAGCAACTGCTCTATTCATAACCTTATGGTTTGCTATTCCTTCTTCAAGACCTTTTTCTAAAAAGTGTTGTATTACCTCGTTCATATATAAGACTAAATTGTTTCCATTTTTAGCTGATATCATTTTTTCATATTCAAAAGGCATATCCGTCCCAACAGCATTCCTCGCTGTTACTATTCTTCCTGCCTGACCTGTCAGATCATCATTATAATAGTTTTCTATTCCAGACAATCCCTGACTATCTGTTCCTGTAAATCCTATAACCGCTGAGGCAAAGTCTCCATAAGGATAATATCTTTTATAGTCTTCTATTAATCTTATGCCAGCCTTTATATTATTTTCTTTTTGAAATGCGATAATCTTATCTTTTATGTCGCTCTCAACTTTTCTTTTTATTACAATATAGAAAGACCTTTTGCTCGCCTTATCCATAAGCTCCTTTTTGTCAATCTCTAATATTTCTGAAAGGCCAGAAACAATTTTTTCCTTTAATCTCTCGTCTTTCGAAAAATATGAAGGTTCTAAAACCACTTTCCATACTGTAGCACTTTGTGCCAGTGGTTTCATATTACAATCATATATAGTCCCCCTCTGAGCACTTATCTTTGTATCTTTTAGTTGTTGGTCGACAGCCATCTGCTGTAGTGTTTCTCCTTGCACTAGCTGCAATTGTATTAGTCTAAATACTATGACACCAAACCCTACAACAATCAGTGCAGTAAGCACTAATAATGCCCTTCGCCACATTCTAATTGTGGTTCCTTTTGCCATACTTTAGTTCCTCCATAAATATCATGAGAGTCAAGATACGTATCTTAACTCTCTATCCTTTTATTATTATTTAATTAAATCATATGTTATTCCCATAAACTAAAAATTCTGGATAATATTCCATTATTTTTAACATTAACCTCTTCTGCTTTGTCCTCCGTAGATAAACTTATATAATTAACTTGGCAACAGTTAGTCTTCTCCATAGAGAGTTTTTCGACTGCATATCTCTCAACAATACTAGGAGAAAGCTTAGCTTCCACCTTCATTTTCAACTGTGTATTAAGACTCCTACTCTCATTTAATTGCATATTTGCTTTATGTATTTTGTCTGTATATTCAGTTAATAGCACCTGATTATAAACTATAAGCCCTACTATAATCGTGCTTAGAGAAAAAACAGTAGTTATTAATAAAAGAGCTAACCTACTTACCTTTTTGCTTTTAACAACTTTATTATGTGGTATCTCTAAAATATTGTCTTTTTTATTCTTTTCTTGATTATTTTCTTCAAAAAGAGATAAATCATAAGCTAAATTCTTTTCTCTAAAAGTCATAGTATCAGCTCCTTTATAATTTTATACAAGTTCTTAATCTAGCACTCCTACTTCTTTTGTTAAATATAATCTCTTCATCTGACGGTTCTATTGCCTTTTTGTTTAAGAGCTTTGCCTTTTGCTTGTTTCCACAAACACAAATTGGAAAATCTTTCGGGCATATACACCCTCTACACCATTCATTCATTTTGTTTTTTACTATCTTATCCTCTAGTGAGTGAAAAGTAATTACAGATATCCTTCCTTCAGGCTTCAATATAGAAAATGCCGCATCAAGGCCCTGTTCTAACATTTCAAGCTCTGAATTCACTGCAATCCTCAAAGCTTGAAAGGTTTTTCTTGCAGGGTGCCCCCCATCCCTTCTAACTCTAGCCGGAACTGAAGATTTTATTATATCAGCTAATTCTCCTGTTGTGTTTATAGGAGATATTTCCCTTTGCCTCACTATAGCTTTAGCAATATTTCTTGCAAATTTCTCTTCGCCATACATTTTTATAATCTTAGTTAATTCACTTAAGGAAAGTTCATTAACTAAATCCTTAGCCGAAGGACCGCTTTGACTCATTCTCATATCAAGAACAGCATCATAATGATATGAAAATCCTCTTTTTTCTGTATCAAGCTGATGTGAAGAAACGCCTATGTCTAATAGTACTCCATCAACACTATCTATAGAAAGCTTGGATATCACCTTATCCATATTAGAAAAATTAGACTGTACTATTATTGATGAATTATACTTAGAAAGTCTTTCTTTAAGCGCGCTTATCGCATCAGGGTCTTGATCTATAGAAATTAATTTGCCAGTTGTCAATTTCTTTAAAATAGCTTCAGAGTGCCCACCCCCACCTGCCGTTCCATCAATATAAACACCATCTTCTTTTATACTAAGTGACTCAATAGTTTCATTTAATAAAACTGGTACATGTGAAAAAAACATTACTATATCCTCTCTTATAAATCAAGCATGTCCATTGCTTCTTCTATGCTATCCTGAGTAAGTTCAGAATTAATAGCTCTCCATTTATCCGTATTCCATATTTCTACCCTGCTTGAAGCTCCAATAAAGGTAACATCTTTGTCAAGACTAGCATATTCCTTTAGCTGCTGAGGGACCAATATTCTTCCCTGCTTGTCCGGTTGAACCTCAGCGGCACCGGAAAAGAAAAACCGTTGTAACCCTCTTGCTTTTGAAATAGGTAAAGAGCTCACTTTTTCCTCCAACCGTTCCCATTCAGCAGCTGCTAAAACGAATAAGCAGCCATCAAGTCCTTTCGTTATGTAAAATCGGGAACCTAAATCAGCTCGAAATTTTGATGGAACTGCAACTCTGTTTTTAGAGTCTATATTGTGTTGGTACTCACCTATAAGCATAATGGTCACCGATTAGGGATTTTTAGAGTATGAAAACCACTTTACTCTACTATGCCCCACCTTTCACCACTTATTTAAATATATTATAATATACTTATTTTTTTAATACAAGTCTTTTATAATATTGTTCATTATGTTTATATCAAAAATTTAACAATTATTAAAATCAAGGGTCAATATTTTGTTTTAAACTTACAAATCCAAATCATCGCTCTTTTTCAAAATTTACATAAAAAGAAAAAATTTGTAATGATATAAAACTATACATATGTTATAATTATATCTAATACTATTGGAGGTGTATAAATGTATAATTTAGTAGGTTCTGTTCGCGCCGCTATAGATTCATATAATATGATAGATAAAAACGATAAAATTGCAGTCTGTGTATCCGGCGGCAAAGATTCTGTTTTTCTTCTTTACGCTCTTGCCCAACTAAGAGCTTATTATCCTAAACATTTTGAACTCATTGCTTTAACAATAGATCCTTGCTTCAACCAAGTGGAAACTGATTTTTCATCAATAGATAATTTATGTAATAAGTTAAAAGTAGAGTATATTATAAAAAGAAGTAACTTAGGGGAATTAATATTTAATATTCGTAAGGAAAGTAATCCATGCAGCCTTTGCTCTCGCATTAGAAAAGGAATGATAAACAATACAGCAAAAGCTTATGGATGTAATAAGATTGCTCTTGGTCATAACATGGATGATGCCATAGAAACGTTTCTTATGAACATTTTAAATTGTGGTAATATATCTTGCTTTTCACCCATTTCATATCTATCTAGAAAGGATATTTTTATGATTCGTCCTCTAATCTTTTGTGAAGAATCAAAAATTAAATCTTTCATTGTAAATCATTCATTTCCTATCATTAAAAGCACTTGTCCTGCTAACGGAAAAACTCAAAGACAAAAAACTAAGGAACTTGTAAGTTATCTTGAAAGGGACTATAAAGATTTTAAGAAAAAAATAATCGGCGCCATACAACGTTCTGATATAAGTGGATGGAAAAAATTATTCTAAAAATTTTAAAATTTATGTTGACAAAGTGTTTTTTATATAATATAATAGTATTTGTTCGTTGAGTTAACAACTTGAAGAGATACATGTGGCGGTATAGCTCAGTTGGCTAGAGCATTCGGTTCATACCCGGAGTGTCGTTGGTTCAAATCCAATTACCGCTACCATAACAAAAATGGCCCGGTGGTCAAGCGGTTAAGACACCGCCCTTTCACGGCGGTAACACGGGTTCAAATCCCGTCCGGGTCACCAAAAAAAGACTTCATTAGATTGGAAGTCTTTTCTTTTTTTGTTTATATGTTTCTATGTTGATACATAACTCATTTAACTAATTGACTAACAAAAATACGTTCCAGGGGCATAATTATACATCGACGTGTTATTTGTTGTCTTTAACTATATTTGTTTAAATTTTATGCAAATACACACCCATTTTTACTTCAATCACATCATTTATTATGGCTTGCTGATTTTTTGTTGTCAAAATGTTGCTACGCATTCATTATAATAAATCCCTGCAAATTGGCAACCCATTTTTGAAATGTTATGCAGTAAAAGATATTTTTGAGGATAAAGGTATGAAATATCCTATATGCCATGTTCATGTCCTATATGCCTTGTAAAATAAGGCATTTCCAAAGGCTAAAGCATAACTTAACAAATCCGTCGCACATTTTTTGATTTTGTACCTATCTCGGCATTCTGTACTTGTTTCCACACTTCACGTTGTACACGTTTAGGATTGCGACCAGCTTCTTTTACATCAGTTGGCACAGACGGACTAAGTCGTAGCTGATAGTAGTTTTTCAAAACGAAATCGCATATTTTCATAGTCTTTTGGTTCTGCACCAAATGTAGCCTTACATACAGATAATCTCCCATCTGATATTTGTTCAAAAACGCCTATCTAAAATGGTTCCTCAAAAAACACCGTCAGTCTGCCTGATACTTTGTCCATGACAATTCCTCCTTAAAATAATTGTAGTAAACAAAGAATGGACAACCATAAGTAGGAATGGCTACTTACACTAGAATAGTGCGACTTGACTACCTACCAATTCTGCAAGATTGCCTTGCGTTGTGTTTTTATCTTTGCACCTATATACTGCTACATAAGCGCCTATTTTTTTACAAAAATATGGCAATCCGCATATGACTGAAAAGTGACGCATCGTCATTTCCCTCGCAATCCCAATCATACGTTTTCTACAGTATTCTTTATTTCAAATATTATACTAAAAGTTTTATATGCACACCTTTATAATAGGGTGTGCTCTATTTTTTGTTATTCTTTTTATTTTTCTTATCTCCTATATAAATGAAATTAATTATTCATTAGTTCCATATACTCTGTTACTTGCTTCTCTTACCAATTCAAGTATATATGCACTTTCTCTATTGTCTTCGTTTGTCATATCATATGGTACTTTGGCATATACTTCAAAGACCTTCTGCCTTGACCAAAGGCTAGGAGTAACTCGTACAGAGTACCCACACCCGTTATTTACTACCCAGTCATATAATTTTGCTCTAGGTATACCAAAAGCTGCCATAATAGTCATTATTACTCCGCCGTGAGTAACAACTACTGTATCCTTATACCCATCTCTTATTATTCTTTCTACCAGATCTTCAAATGATGTTAATACTCTTGTGCTAAAATCTTGAAGTGTCTCTCCACCTTCAGGAGCCGCAGTGCCCGAATTGGAAAGCCACTCTTTAAATTTAGCACTATCTTTAAGCTGATTAGCTGTTTTTCCTTCCCATTCTCCAAAATTGCACTCTGCAAGGCCATTAAATACAATTACATTACTTTCAGGATACAAAATTTCACTAGTAGTCTTACAACGCTTTAAAGGACTACTATAAATCTTATCTGCCTTAGGGTAAGTAAATTTATTCGAAAGATTTTTTAGTTTATCTATTCCATCTATAGATAGCGGTACATCCGTTGCACCTATATATTGACCATTAAAATTTTCCTTTGTTAATCCATGACGAATGAAGTGAATTTGGTATGTTTTCATAATAAATTCTCCTTTATAAAACTATATTAGCGATATTTGTAGACTTTACAAAGCAACTATAATGGTATATAATTACCCACAGTCACTAAAATTTAACTAAATATCATTTAAAACTACGGGGGTTACTGATGAATAAAAATTTCTCCAGAATCATTACATTGCTTAGAAAAGAACGCGGACTTAGCCAAAAACAAGCATCGTCTGATCTAAATATATCTCAAGCCCTTCTATCGCACTACGAAAAAGGCGTAAGAGAATGTGGGCTTGATTTTGTAATAAAGCTTTCCGAATATTATAACGTATCATGTGATTATCTTTTAGGCAAAACACCTGAGCGCAATGGAGCAAGACTAACAGTTGATGATATTCCTGATCCTAACTTGTGTAAAGACAATGTATTTAAAGGGAGTATATTGCCCACATTGAATAAAAAACTCATATCTAATTCCATAAACATTATATTTGATCTGCTTCAGAAAGTCAACAATAAGAGCCTTACTACAGAAGCATCTTCATATTTAATGCTATCCATATATAAAGTATTCCGTTATATATATTCCATAAATCCTAAAAACCCTCAAGGAATCTTTGATATTTCCAAGTATAAAAAGGATGGTCTTTTAAATGCTTCTTTATTTATAACAGACAATAACTTAGATTGTATAACTTCTGGTATAAATACAAATGAATTTGAAAAGCTTGATAAAAAGTCAGCACCAATTTTGTCTTCAGAGATTATTTCTAAGGAGTACCCTTTGTTCTCCTCTTCTTTACATAACCTAATACAACGTTCTGAACAAGTTATAAAAAAAGAAACGGATACAAAATGATTGTATCCGTTTCTCTCTATTTAAGCAGGTCTGACATATTATAAAGTCCTGGCTTTTGTCTTACAATAAACCTTGCTGCGTTTATTGCTCCTACTGCAAATACTTCTTTAGACTGTGCTGAGTGAGACAAAGTTAGAACCTCATTATTTCCTGCAAATATCACTTCATGCTCTCCAACTATCGTTCCACCACGAACCGAGTGTATTCCAAGTTCTTTAGGCATTCTCTTTTTTCTATAGCTATGTCTGTCATATACATAGTTATATTTATTCCCCGTGTCTGAATTTATTGCATTAGCTATCATCAAAGCTGTTCCACTCGGTGCATCTATTTTTTGATTATGATGCTTTTCAACAATTTCAATGTCAAAGCTATCGCATAATACTTCAGCGGCTTTTTTTGATAATTCTATTAGTAAATTAATTCCTATAGACATATTGCCAGAAAAAAATATAGGAATACTTGTTGCAGCCTTTTTTATTTTAGCTATCTGCGAATCTGAAAATCCTGTAGTACATACAACCATAGGAAGCTTTTTATATAAGGAATAGTTTATCAAGGGATCAATTAACTCAGGATTAGAAAAGTCTATTATTGCATCAGCATCAATGTTTACTTTTCCGGGCGTGTTAAACACTGGAAAACAGTCATTTCCACATGTTTTACTATCTATTCCTGCAGCAATTCTCACGTCACAAAAACTAGCTATACTTTTAGTAACAGCTCTCCCCATTTTTCCACTTGAACCACATAATATTAATTTAATCATTTTGTACTTCTCTTTTCATTATTTACTTGTCTAAAATCCCATACTCTTGCATAGCGGCCTTTAATTTATCAGCATTTTCCTCATTCATATGTATAAGCGGTAGTCGGCAGTCCCCACATTTAAAGCCCAATATATTCATAGCTTCCTTAACCGGTATTGGATTTACGTCACAGAATAATTTATTCATAAGGTCAATTGATTTTATAAATAATTCTCTTGACTGATTTAAGTCGCCAGAAAAGTACTTTGCTGTTATTTCATGGCACTCATAAGGACATACATTTGCAAAAACAGATATTACACCAAGTCCACCTAAAGACAATATTGGAACGATTTGATCATCATTTCCAGAATAAATTGCAAGGTTATCTTTACACAAAGAAATAGTTTGTGCAATAGAAGAAATATCTCCATTTGCTTCTTTTGTGGCTACTATATTATTTATCTTAGAAAGTTCAAGGTAAGTTTCCGGTTTTATGTTTACACCTGTTCTTGATGGTACATTGTATAGTATAATAGGCAAATTAACACTGCTTGCTATCTGCTTATAGTGCTCTATTAGTCCACTTTGAGACGTTTTATTATAATAAGGTGTTACTACTAATAATGCATCTACCCCTAACTTTTCAGCTACTTTAGACATATAAACTGCATGCTTTGTGTTATTACTTCCAGTACCTGCAATTACTGGAATTCTTCCTTCTACCTTATCAACAGTATATTTAATTATATCTTTCTTCTCTTCATCAGAAAGCGTTGCTGATTCACCAGTTGTGCCACACACTATAATTGCATCAGTATGTTTTTCTATTTGATACTCAATAATTTCACCTAAAACATCATAATTTACTTTTCCTAATTCATCCATAGGAGTAATAATAGCTACTCCAGAGCCACGAAATATCACTTTTTTCATTTAAAATCCTCCAGGTTAAAATTATTTTATAATTACAATACTAAGGTTAAATATAACCTTTTTTGCACAAAAGTTCAGCTAAGAGAATAGCTCCACCTGCTGCTCCTCTAATTGTATTGTGAGACATACATACAAATTTAAAGTAATACTGAGTATCCTCCCTTAACCTACCAATTGAAATTGCCATTCCACCTTCAAGATCCCTTTGAAGCTTTATTTGAGGATAAGAAGAAGCTTCAAAGTAATTTAAAAATTGCTTAGGTGCACTTGGAAGTGAAAGTTTTTGCGGCAGCCCAATATAATTTTGCCATCTATATTTTATTTCGTCAAGAGAAACTTTTTTATTAAGAGTTACAAAGACAGCAGCCATATGCCCATCCGTTATGGGAACCCTTATACATTGAGACGTTATTTTAGGCAATGAGGCATTTATTATTTCATCACCGCATATTCGTCCCCAAATCTTCATAGGTTCTCTTTCAGACTTTTCCTCCTCTCCATCAATAAATGGAATAATGTTATCCACCATTTCCGGCCAACGTTCAAAAGTTTTTCCGGCACCGGATATTGCCTGATAAGTGCATGCTAAAACTTTTTCAACACCTAGATCCATCAATGGGTGTATCGCCGGAACATAACACTGCAGTGAACAATTTGACTTAACAGCAATAAATCCTCTTTTAGTACCCAGCCTTGCCCTTTGTCTATTAATAATATCGATATGTTCTGGATTGATTTCAGGAATTATCATAGGAACATCTGGTGTAGTCCTGTGTGCACTGTTATTAGAAATTACAGGACATTCAAGTTTTGCATATACCTCTTCTAAGTTCTTTATCTCATCTTTCTTCATATTCACTGCACAAAATACAAAGTCAACATCTTTTGCTATCTCTTGGGCATCTTCAATTAAGTCCCATACCATCATATTCTTAACCTTATCTGGAACCTCATGGCCAACAGCCCATCTTCCGTTTAATGCTTCCTGATACCTTTTTCCTGCCGACCTCTTACTTGCTGCAAGCCTTTCTATTTCAAACCAAGGATGGTTTAGCAATAAAGATATAAATCTCTGTCCAACCATTCCTGTTGCCCCTAGTATTCCAACTTTATACTTTTTCATAAATTCACCCTTCTTACTAGTAAAATAAATGATTATAAATTCTACAAACTGGTTGTAAAGTACTCTATAATAAAATATAATATAAGTTGTAAATCATTCTAAAAAATATTTCAGTATATAACTACAAAATATATTTGTTATTATATGTTGTATAAAATATAGCATTTTTCTTAAATAAATGTCAATTTTAAAAATACATAAATTCTTAGGAGAAAACATTTTGAAAACAAAAGATTTTTATTACGAGCTACCTGAAAATTTAATTGCTCAAGAGCCCCAGAAAAATAGAGATCACTCAAGGCTTATGATTTTAAACAAAAAAGATGGTAAAATTTTTCATAAACATTTTTATGATATTATTGACGAACTTATTCCGGGTGACTGTTTAATTTTAAATGATTCCAGGGTACTCCCTGCAAGGTTATACGGTATAAAACAAACCACTAATGCCAAAGTTGAATTTTTATTACTCAATAGAAAGTCTGAAAACATTTGGGAAACTTTAGCAGGGCCTGGAAAGCGAGCTAAAAAGGGGACTAAATTTACATTTGGCAACGGTCTTATGTCTGGAACCGTACTAGATATTACACCTGATGGAAATAGAATAGTACAATTTGAATGCGAGAACGACTTTTACTCTACCTTAGATAAAATCGGGCAAATGCCCCTTCCTCACTACATTACTCACGAACTTAGAGACAAAGAAAGATATCAAACTGTATATTCAAAAGAAGTCGGTTCAGCAGCAGCGCCGACTGCTGGGTTACATTTCACAGAAGAACTTTTACAAAGGCTCAGGGAAAAAAACATAAAAATAGGATTTGTTACTCTGCACGTAGGTCTTGGGACCTTTAGGCCTGTAAAGGAAGAAAATATAAAGGACCACAAAATGCATGTGGAACATTATAGCGTCCCTGAAGAAACAGCTAAAATTATAAATGAGACAAAAAAACAAAACGGGCGAGTTATAGCTGTTGGTACAACAAGCTGTCGGACGCTTGAATCTATGTACCAAAAAGAGAAAAGGATAATATCGTGCTCAGGATTTACAGATATATTTATTTATCCAGGATATAAATTTAAGGTTATAGATGCTCTAATAACCAACTTTCACCTTCCTGAAAGCACTCTAATAATGCTAGTGTCAGCTTTTGCTGGTAAGGATAATACTATGAATGCTTATAAAGAAGCTGTAAAAGAGAAATATCGATTCTTTAGTTTTGGTGACGCTATGTTTATAAAAGATGAATAACATAAATTTATGAATAACTCTAAATATAGTACAAAAAAAGAGTTTGACTATTTGCCAAACTCTTTTATATACTGATAAAGTGTATTACCTTTGATAAGGAATTTTTCTGTTACGCTCGACCATTTGTAAGTCAAACTGCCTGGCATCCTCTTCGTTATCAAAGACTTTACAATACTCTCTACCAGTCATCACATATTGATTTCGCTGCTCAAATTTTCTTTATTGTCCATTATCTTTCCATCACTTTTTGTCATCTTCATCTGTTAGTACTCTATCACATGCTAGCACTTATTTTCTCTACTAAGTCCGTGCTATGTGTTTACGCTTATTGAACTTTTTTGGTAATACTGATTAGGTTTTCTTTCCTTTTTGCTAGGCCATTACTTCTTCGTCCTCTTTATACCCTGATAAACCTTCTAATCGACTTATACTTCCGCATTCTTTTTGTACGTCATATAATACGGCTTCGTCTTTGCTATCAAATACCTTGAAGTATCCTGGTTTGTCTCCTTCACCTGTTGGTAGTCTATCACATGCCACCCATGCTGGCTTAAAGTTTACTTCTGTCTCAAATACTAAACCACCAGCTACTCCTCTTAATTC
>CALWVR010000028.1 GCA_944385105.1 uncultured Clostridia bacterium | reverse complement strand
TCGTTTTATTTCGATCTTTTTCTTAGTCTTAATGTATAACAAAGATTTCTCTCACGCTTCTCTGTCTCTTTTCATCAACAGCGTGCTTCCTATTCTATCACCTCCTCTCTTCTTTGTCAACTACTTTTTTAAATTTTTATTTTTAGTTAAATTAATATTCACATATTCTACCATTTATATATATGTAATTGTCCTCTGTATTTGCAGGGATACATAAGCCCACCTCATTTGGGGTAGCTGGTATAGTTAGTATATTATTTTCATCGATGTTATAACTTATGTTATATGGTAAATCGGCTATTTTAAACTTTACCTCATCCACAATGAATTCATTTGGAAGAGGATCACTTATTCTTAAATTCGTAGCATCTAAATTTCCAGAATTATTAATCAGAATTTTGTACGACAATGAGTCTCCATAAAGTGCAGTTTCTTTGTCTACACTTTTAGTTGCCGTTATCAAAGCATAAGCTTTATTTATACATATTTCATTTGATTCTACAGAGGTCCTTTCTGCGCCAGCGCTTTCAGTCAAAGAATAATATGCTGTGGCTGAGTTTACTATTGTTTCTGGCAACGCTTCGCAATTATTTAAACTAACAGAAAAGGATATCATCGCATTAGAATTTGGCGCTAAATCACCTATTTTAAATCCAAAACTTGAATTTTTAGAGCCCTCCTCTAAAAGAATATTTCCCACTAGTGGTATTGTCTTATTTAAAACATCATTAGACTCTTCTACCTTACAACTATTTCCATCAGAATATGTTATAGTTGTGCTACCTGGTAAATAGCTAAGGCAAGGGTGAAGCTTATCTATAATAGAAACATTATATGCAGTAGATAATGCATTATTAGAAATAAATATATTATATGTAATTGTGTCATTAGGTCCAAAGTAATTCTTACAAGAAGTTTTCATAATATTAAGACTAGCATTGACAACTCCTGTTGTTACATAATTAGTTTTAGCCTCAGCATTTACTATTCTGCCTGAAGTTTCATATTGATAATCAATGTGAGCATTATTTGTTAACGTATGTTTCATTAATTTCCTCCCAATAATTACTTAATTATAATAAATACACTCTATTATATTAATAAACTTAAGAGAATATTATTAATATACTCTATTAATTTATTAAACCAACAATAAAGGTGGTTAAACTATGAACAAAATTTTATTTAGGTCTCTTACAATAGAATATTCATACAGTCAAAGTAAACGCTTAACAAAGACTAATTCTATAAAAGTTAATTTGCTTAAAAGCACAGAAGAAATTGTTAATACAATTAAATTATACATTCCCAAAAGTTTAAGTGAAATTAACATTATAAATAATATATATCACAACATTAACAATACTCAAATAATAAAGATAAATAAAAACAACTTTTTATTCTGCATTGATTGCACCATATTTATTTTGTATTCTGACAGTAATTTAAGAAATCATGGTTATTTTGTAAAACAAAAAATATACTTTAAAGGAAATAAAACACAAAGCTTTCCAAGACTTCGCATAGCTAAATATAATTTACTTAATGGTAGGTGCGTTTCTATTGTTTTTAATTTAAAAAAGTAAAAAAGCAAACTTAATTTTAAATTAAGTTTGCTTAAATACTTTATCTTAAAGAGATTTTTGTGAATAGTTGAGTCCTCCCAAAAATTGTGAAATAACCATAAATCCATTTAAATAATTAACAAGAGAACTAAAACTTTCCTTTAAAATACTAACAGCTGATTTTTTATTTTCATTTACGTCACTTGCTTGAGTTTGACCATAAGCATTATTGCCTTTAGATTCTGAGATTATGTTCTTTAACTCTTCTACAATTTTGTCTTTATTGTTATAGAAATAATCTTTTCCTTGTGATAAAACTTTCTTTAAATAACGAATCAAAAGTGCAGCACAACCTAACTTAACACACAAAGAAATAAGCTTTACTAATTTGCTTTCACCAGCCGTAGCCTTTGCATTAGCTCTTGCGCGGGATTGTGAAGTTGCTTGGTTGTTCACTATAATAGTTGGCATAGCGTTTCCCCTAATAGTCACTCTCTTTACCTCTGTACTACTACGTTTACTTGAAGATGTAGAGCTATCACTCCTAGCAAAAGTTGGTAAGCTACATGACGAAAAAGCAAGTGATAAAGACAATACAATAGACATAATTTTTTTCATACAAATTCTCCTTAGTATTATTATATTTGTTATTTTAACATATTATTAAAAATGATTTTTTCTCTATAAGAATTATATACTTTTTTTGTTCATTTACGATATCTTTTTAAGATTACAAGAACATATATTACAACTTATTATCAAAGAATTAAAGGTGAGGAATATACCTCACCTTTAATTCTTTGCGTTAGGGTAGCAGCAATATATGCTTTTATAACAATTACCTGTAGTAAAGTTTGCAAGCTGTCTACAGCCACCTGCACATATATAATTTTTATTACAAGTTCTACATTTTCCATCTAACATAGTAACATCAAAATTTCTATTATAAGCAAATGCTCCTGGTCTTGTCCATATTTCTTTCAGACTATTTTCCCTTAAGTTGCCCTCTATAAAATCGTCTGAATATAAAGACTCACAACCCTTAACATTTCCCACGCTATCTATTCCTACAACATATTTTCCTGCTAAACATCCTAAAAAACCATTTTTATTATATCCTCTAATGTATTCTTCATTTTCGTCAAAGTAGCCTATGTTGTCACCTGCCACTATACGTATCTTTCCTTTATCATTCTTTTCTTTTATAAAATTCGTTATATAAACAACTTTTGCAGGATCTATAAGTAGATTCATTTTCCCTTCTGCATTGCCCATGGGTGAAGCTAGTTGTAATTGCCACATATCTACTTTGTTATCAACAAGGAGATTATACATTTCCTCGAGGTCCCCAACATTCAAATCTAATAAAGTTGTTACTGCTTCTGTACTATATCCCTGTTCTTTAAGTCTTTTAAAAGCATTAACCACATGTTCAAAAGAATTATTATTCCTACGTATTTTGTTATGGCTTTCTTCCATACCATCAAAAGATATTCCAACTTGTTTTATTCCTGATTCTTTTATCTGTCTATACTGTTCATCACCTAAATTATATCCATTAGTTATTATGTTTGTATATACACCGTTATCGACAAACTTTCTAGCAATTTTCTCCCAGTCCTTCTTATAAAAAATTTCTCCTCCAATTAATGTTATAAGTTTTAGACCCATATCTATGAGCTGCTGTGATATATCCATACATTCATCAAGGGTAAGTTCTCTTTCACGGCTTTTTCCGGCCTTTGAGCCACAGTGCAAGCAGTTCATGTTACATTTAAGGGTAAGCTCCCATACAGCTTGTCTGGGGTAGTATTCCTCCAACATATTCTTTGGATAATTGTATAACTTCAATTTAATCTCCCCTATAAAATAGAATTAAAAAGATAAACCTATTTATGCTCTAGGTAATACAAAATGTACATGTTCTGGTGTAGATTCTACAACTGTAACTTTTACATCATCATCAAACTTAGCTCCTAGCTCTTTTTCAAGAGTCTCTTTAGCATTCTTTAAAAGTCTCTCTTTAAACTCACTATCATTTTCTGCTCTTTCTTGCATCTTCTCAAATAATTCTTTCATATCCATATTATTATTTCTCCTTTATTTAAAGTTTTTAATTATTAAAACTTGATTTCTACCCCTTGATAGGGTGCTTGAGCTATGCTCGCATCAGGCGCAAGCCCATAATCTGACTTCCCTCCTGCAACACTTTCTAAAGTGTCTTCATCTAATTCTCCTTCATCTCCAAAGTCTTCAAGAACCTGATCCTTTATAGGTAATACAAATACCAAATGTTTTGGATCACTTTCATGAAATATAAGTTTAGCTGGTATATCTTCATTGAAATTTTCCTTTATAGCTTTGTTTCCATCCTCAAGGAGTTGCTTTCTAAACGCCAAATAAGTTACTGACCTCTTAATAGCAGTATTCATTACTTTCCAATAATTATTCATCTCTTTTTCCTCCATTTAATTCCTTATTTGCAGCGCTTAGCAATTACCCCCCCCGCGCGTATTTTACAAAAATTTATAATTAATTGGGTAGTTTTTTGTTATATATCTACCCAACTAATTGCCAATACGCTTTTCTTGTTTTTAATAAACCTTCCTTTTCCAATAATTAAGCATTACATTAGAAAAGCTAGCTCTCAACTTAACTAAATTTTCATACTTGCATATCAGATTATGTAAGATAATACATGCATATTTTGCTTCTTAAGCTTTTTAAGTAAATTTGCACATTAATGCTCAATCGTCAATTTTCACATAAAAACCCTTATAAGGTTGACTTGTAGACGTCTCTGGTTCATCAACGACTGCTGGAGCAGAGGGTTCTACTGATGGTGCAACAACTGCTGGAGCAGACGGCGCCACTGATGGTACAACAACTGCTGGAGCAGACGGCGCCACTGATGGCACAACAACCGCTGGTTTAGGAGTAACCGTAGGAACTCTAGGTACCATTGGAGTAGGTGCAACTGTAGGAGTAGCCGGCTTAGGCTTTCCTCCAGGTCTAACTTTGCCTCCAGCAATACTATATAGTGAATCTTCACCTAACTTTTCTTTAGCATTCAAATTTGTCTCTACAGGCAATACAAATACTAAATGTTCCAGTTTACTCTCATAAAATGTAACCTTAGTCGGTATATCTTCATTAAATCTTTCCTTTATAGCCTTATTTGCATCTTCAAGCAAACTTTTCCTAAAATCTAAATCTTCTGTTGCTAGCTTTACTACCTTATCTAATAATTCCTGATAATTTTTCATTTTTCTTTCCTCCATTTAATTCCTTATTTGCTGCGCTTAGCAATTTTCCCCCCTCCCTGCGCGTATTTTGCAAAAATTTATAATTAATTGGGCAGTTTTTTATTATATATTTACCCAACTAATTGCCAATACGCTTTTATTTTTTATTAGTCCAGTTTTAAATGAAAATTGCTAGATTTTTAACCTTAAGCAAATTCTTTATTTGTATGGACTAACCTGAATAGGAGCATTGGGATAACATGCATATGCCATTGCAGTAGTTTGTATACCTCCTCCTGGTAATTGCTCACCCTTTCCTCCAGCAACGCTCTCTAACGAATCTTCATCCAATTCTTCTCCTTCTTGTACAATTCTTTCTTTTAAAGGCAATACAAATACTAAGTGCTTTGGATCACTTTCATGAAATATAGCCTTAGTCGGCAAATCTTCATTCAGTCTTTCCTTTATAGCCTTATTTGCATCTTCAAGCAATCTTTTTCTAAAATCCAAGTCTTTCATTGCTACATCCGTAGCTTCATCCAATATCTTCCAATAATTTTTCATTTTTCTTTCCCCCATTTAATTCCTTATTTGCAGCGCTTAGCAAATACCCCCCCCCCGCGCGTATTTTACAAAAATTTATAATTAATTGGGTAGTTTTTTGTTGTATATCTACCCAACTAATTGCTAACACGCTTTTCTTTTTTATTAATCCAGTTTTAAACGACAATTGTCAGAACTTTGAACTTATTTAAACTTTTTATCTTTGTATATTATGAACCTTACTAAAAATCAGGAGAGCATCCATATATCATTGTACTAGACGTAGCCTCTATTTGTCCACCCGCATATGATTAACAATTTTTTCCTGATCCTCCATCAACGCTCTCTAACGAATCTTCAT
>CALWVR010000027.1 GCA_944385105.1 uncultured Clostridia bacterium | reverse complement strand
TTGAAATGGTTCTTCCTGCTCTTTCATAAAATTGAGCAAGTCTACTCCCAAGGTAGGCAGGATATCCCTCTTCACCCGGCATTTCCTGCAAACGCCCTGACATTTCTCTTAAAGCCTCGGCCCAACGTGATGTTGAATCTGCCATAAGTGCAACTGAGTAACCCATATCTCTAAAATATTCAGCTATAGTAATACCTGTATAAATAGAAGCTTCTCTTGCAGCAACAGGCATATCTGACGTATTAGCAATTAAAACTGTTCTTTTCATTAAGGATTCTCCCGTTTTAGGATCAATTAGTTCAGGGAATTCATTTAATACATCAGTCATCTCGTTTCCCCGTTCTCCACAGCCTATATATACTACTATATCAGCATCCGCCCATTTTGCAAGCTGATGCTGAACAACAGTTTTCCCACTGCCAAACGGTCCAGGTACAGCTGCTACTCCACCTTTGGCTATAGGAAACAATGTGTCTATAACACGCTGTCCAGTTATAAGTGGACTATTGGGTGATAATTTTTCTTTATAAGGTCTACCAACACGTACAGGCCATTTTTGAAATAGCGTAATCTTTTTTTCTTCCTTACCTGTATTAATTATTGCTATTGTGTCCTCTACTACAAATTCACCGCTTTTTATGGTCTTGATTACACCCTTAATCCCATTTGGTATCATTATCTTATGAGTTACAAGCTCGGTTTCCTTTACAGTTCCTATAACGTCTCCACTCTCAACTTCTTCTCCTTCATTTATACATGGAGTAAAATACCATTTCTTATTTCTCTTTAACGTAGGTATTTCTACCCCTCGTTTAATATTATTCCCAGAAATATTCATGATGTCATCAAGAGGTCTCCCAATTCCATCAAATATGCTTCCAATAAGCCCTGGACCTAATTCCATGCTTAATGGTTCACCTGTAGATTCAACCGGCAATCCCTTCCCTAATCCAGATGTTTCCTCATACACTTGTATTGAAGCTCTGTCTGAGTGCATTTCTATTATTTCTCCAATTAACCTTTGTTCTCCTACTCTAACAACATCAAACATATTCGCATGTTTCATGCCTTCTGCTACAACAAGAGGACCTGAAACTTTTCTTACTATGCCTAAGCCCATTATTTCACCTACTTAACATCAGTTTTTTCACAACAAAATAACAAAATCAGCTAAATAATATATCAGAGCCAATAGCTCTTATTACATTATCTCTAACGTTTTTCATCCCCACACCAGTATTTCCCGATACTCCTGGTATTGGAATTATTGCTTTCATGGTTCCATCAGTCAACTTTCCTAATGCTTCCTCATTGCCATCAATCATATCCTCTGTTAAATAAATTATATCCACGCCATCATTTAGCAGACTTTTAACCAACTTAAAGGCTTCATCCTTTGTAGGTACTGGAAAAGTCTCAAGACCCAATGCTGTAAAACCATATATACTATCATTCTTGCCAACCACTGCAATTCTAGCCATATAAAATATTTAGTCTTCCTTTCATTAAATCTTTATCAATTCCGTGAAACTTACCTGCAAGTATAATCCTTATAGTCTTTATCTCTTTTTCTTTTTTTAAATAATAAGATATAATTGGGCCTATAGTAAATGAATTATACCTCTCATTCTCTATTAGCTCTGATAGTTCTCTTTCATACCATCTCTCAAAACCATATATTGAGTTATCTACATAGGGGACAATATTAAAATAAGAAGTAGTTTCCAAGTATTTTAGTATATCCTTCTTACCTTGAGTCGCTGCCATTGCTAATCTACTAGCATCTAAGCTACTACAATTAACCAATGCCATATTCAAAAAATCAAGATCTTTATTCATTTTTTGTGCACGCAACGCTATTTTTATGTCTGAAGACGCAACTACAAATTCGGCATACTTTTTCACAAATTTACTTTTGGTCTTTCCCGCTTCATTATTAATAGCTTCTATTAAAGCCTTATCAATTATTACATCACACAATTGGCCATCTGACGTATGCACCAATGTCTCAAAAGCCTCTTTACTAGCCTTTGACATACCTTCACCAAGTTCAGAAAAGTTAAGTCTTTTTATACAGTCAATAATATGTTCTAAATCGGCTGTGCCACCATTTAAAAGAAACTGTTCAACATTTACATTCATTACATAGGACTTTATAATAGCTTTTAAATTATTATAGTCAGTAGGATATAAAATTATATTGAGTAATGACCTATCCTCTACAAGTTCAAAAAGTAGATTCCTCACCTTTTCCATTTCTCTTGATAATATTTTATCATAATTGTCTTCAATATTATCACATGAAAATCCTTTATCCTTTAAAAAGCTTAAACACTGACTATAACTTTTACAATCCAAAAGTTGTTCTATATGACTCTTATCAAGCAAGGAAGTCTCTATTGACCGTATACGTGCAACCGCATAAGCATAGCTCTCATTCATAAAACATTCTCCTTCCGACTACACGATTTAAGAAAATAAAACTTCACTTACCATATCAAAAATTTTATCCTGCCTTTCTTCAAATAAAGCATCTATGGAGCAATTCTCCTCTATATCTCCATACGAAATAATAAAACCTGAATTTATATCACAAGTTTGATTTGAAATCTTAAGCTCTCCCCCCAAATTTTTAGCAAGTTCCTCAACATTTGACTTAAAATACTCCGGCAGTCTTTTTATATCCCTACGTGAAAAAATAATCTCACCTTTTTGCGGTCTAATATGTCTTTTGCAAAGTTTTAAAATAAAGGAAAAATACTCATCCACAGGCATATTATAAATTTTCTCCTTAGATTCATTTATGACTATGTCTATTTGCTCCCTTTTCGTTTTAAGAAGTCTTTCTCTCTTTTTAAGCTCTAATTGAGATTTTGTTCTTTCCTTAATAGCCTTCAAAACTCTTTCTTCATCATTAGCAATGTCATGTAACCTTTTTTTTATTTCTAAATTAGATTTTTCTATTAAATCAGCCCTCTCTATCTCGGCTTTTTTAATAATTTCATTTGCTTCCTCTTTCGCCTCTTCATCTATACTTTTCAAAATATTTTCAAGACCAGTCATAGACTATTTCTCCTAACGAAACATAATTAATTATATATTAATTTTTGATATATTTAATACAGACAGTACAGATACAAGCAATGCTAAAATTGCATAAGTTTCTACCATAGCTGGAAATATCATTGCCTTGCCTAACTGATCTGGTTTTTTTGCTATTATTCCTATTCCAGCAACTGCTGCTCTTGCTTGACGTATTGCAGACCAAAGCCCAACTATTCCCATAGGTAAACATGCTACAAAGTACATTAACCCTTGAGCAAAGGAAACATTAGAATTTCCTCCTAATATACCTATTTGTAACAAAGTTAGGACTGCTACCAATAGACCATAAATTCCTTGAGTACCTGGTAAAAGCTGAAGTAAAAGTACTTTTCCAAATTTACCTGGGTCTTCCGTTACAATTCCAGCAGCAGCCTCTCCTGCCATTCCGACTCCTATAGCTGAACCAATCCCTGCGAAAAGAGCTGCAACCACTGCTCCAAGTAATGCTAATACTATTCCAAAATTATCCATTATTTTTATCCTCCACAACTCTATAATATTTTGTATCTATAAAAAATGGCGAGAACTTTCTTCCTCCACCTTCATAAAATTTACCAAAAAATTCAACAAACTGTAATCTATTAGTATGAACATAAGCGCCTAAAATATTTATAGCTATATTCATTGCATGTCCTATTATAAATACTAATGTGAACAGAATAACTCCTAATACTCCTGTTCCTCCCATTGCTCCCATTTTATTAAACACCTGTGCTATTACTCCTGTCGCCAAACCAAGTGCTAATAGCCTTGAATATGACAGTATGTCACTTAAATATCCAGTAATACCATATAGCCCATATAGGCCCTTTAAAAATCGTTTAAATGGACTCCTAGATTCTCTTCCTGCAGTAAATAATATTAAAATAGCACCCATTAATGCAAGCACTGCTCCCACTATTCCAATAAATTTTGGCAATACAAAATTTAACACTAACATTTCACAAACCATCTCAATAGAAAGCATATAAATTATAAGACCACCCACCAATAAGTACCAAGATATAACATCATATATTATATCCTTATATTGTTTTGCCTTATATAATTGGTAAAGTTGCATAAAAAGTCCTGCAAATAAGTGTATTACTCCTAACAAAAATGAAAACGCCAACATTCTCATTGGTTCATCTATAGGAACAAACCAAACCGCAGGTATTGTAACCTTATGATTAAAAAATGTACTAGATATAACATCAACGGCATCTCCAAAATAACTGCCGAACATGATACCCCAAAACGTTGTAGATATACCACAATAAAAGAACATCCTCATAGCTTTCTTTAGACCTAACTTCACCCTATCAAGCTTAAAGCCTACTATCCCACATACTAGCGTTATTATGATTCCATATGCAGCATCTGAAAGCATTAACCCAAACAACACATAGTAAAATATAGACATTACAGATGTTGGGTCTACTTCTTTCTTGCCAGGTAAACTATAGCTCTCCAGTACTCCTTCCACCGGAGAAGAAAATGAATTATTAATAAGTTTAACCGGTACATCATCTTCTTTGTTAGGATTATTCAATCCTATATAAATATTATCAATTTCATTAAATGCTCGTTTTAGAACTTCAGAATCATTTTTAGTTATATATCCAGTTAAAATAAACACACTTTGAGTTTGTCCCAGTCTTGAAATGACATCATACTTTTGTATCCTCATTCCATAGTAATCCACTATAAATTTTATAGCATTGCGCATGCCCTTATAACTAATTATTTCATTCGTATTAGTACTTATCTCTTGCCTAAGCAATGATATCTCATCAATAAGCCTTTTTTCTTCTTGTTCTGGAACAATTGTAGTTTTAAGAGGGGGAAAAGAAAAGCCTATAGATTTTAGTATACTTTCAACTTTTTTAGCATCATCAGCATGTGCAAGCACAAAAATGTTGGTCTGATTTTTCTCCCTACTAATAATCTCAATTTCTAACCTTTCAAGTTTTGGCTCTATATTTAAAATTTTACTTATTATATTCGACTTCTCAAGATTTCCAGGTAAGGAACCTATAAATGCTCTAGTCTTCTTTGTTCCCTTAAATCCTAAAGGAACACTTAAGTTTTCAAACTTATTTATAACACTAAGCTGTGTATTTAATCTCTGTATTTCTAAATTTACATCACTAATTCTCTCATTTAACTCAACTATCTTATAGGCTATTCTCATTATTTCATCAGTCTCATCAGCAAAGGTATAATAGTTTCCTTTAGTTATATCTTTAGGACCAGCAATCGAATCTAACAATCCACTTTTAGCTGGTATATATTTATCCAGTATTTCTATAGACTCCATTGCAACTAATCTATTCTTCTCAAATATTGATTTTCTACTACTTGTATCAACCTGCTCTAATCCATAGGTCTTAACATCAACATATGATACTTCAATAACTCCCAACCTCTGTAAAATCTCAAGTATTTTTTTCCTATCTTTTTTTAAGGCACATATACAAATCTTTTGCATAGAAAGTTTAGCCATAATTTTGCTCTACCTCCTTAAACTCTTATTGAGATATTATATCAATCGTCAGAGCCACTGCCTTGTTTCTGTTTTTTAAACATATATTCTTTATATTTTTGATTTGTTCTTCCATTCCTTCTAGCTCTCGTCTAATTTCCTCATTACCAAGTTTTTCAGCTAGTTCTATTTTATTTTTAGACTTCTTCTTAGCATTTTTTACTTTTAATTCTAAATCAGAAATAGCATTCTTTTTTGCCTTATCCAATATATCTATGGCTTCTGATTTGGCGTCATTTATTATTTTATCTGCTATGTTTTCTGCATTCTTAACTGCATTTATTGTCTCAGAAATCACCTAATCTTCACCTCTTTTTGCTTAATCACAAAAACAACCTTTATCTAAATTACCTGATACTACGTAAATATTACACCCAGAAGCTCCTATAATATTAAGCCTATTCTTGCAATGAATAGCCATATCCCCATTATATACCAGGTTATTACAATAAGAAAGTCTATTACAACAAAAATTATTACTTAAAAAATATTTACAAATTTTGTTCTCTGTACAATGTTTAATTGACCTATTATAAATATACTCTTCTGATATTGGGCCTCCTACATGGTATACTCCATTGGATATTAAAAAATTGTTTACATTAATTACATTTAAAACATCACTATAATAAGACTTCGTTCCATGGTGTGGTGCTTTAACTACATTATAGCTACCAAAAAGCTCTTTCTTAAGCATACCCAAATATTCTGCTGTTATATCACCTGTCATCAATATATTCTCTTTATCCGTCTTAAAAGCATTTTGAAATACTACACTTGAAGAGTTTTGCATATAACTATATTCAAAATAAAGTTCCTTACTATTTAAAATACATTCTATTTCACCTAAATATTTAAGTCTCCTTAAATCAGGAATCAATTTACTAATCTTTAAAATTAGCTCTTTTTGAATTTTACAAGACTCATAGATTTTAGCGCAATTCCTATTGCCATTAACATGGCACAGATTACAGCATCTTATGTATTCTTTGCAAAAGTCATGCTTCAGTCTTAGAAAATCTCCTGCCGCCTTGTTACCGTTCTCTAGCCTAATAAAATCATCTAATTTTTCCACAGTACCTGCAAAGTTTGTTGAAAAATTAAAATCATAAGAATTTGGGTTTAACACACTATATTTTTGATTTAAAATATTTAAAACGTCTCCCTTTTTGATAGTAAATATAAACTCTGCTCCACAATTATGAACTAAAAAATCAAATATAAAAATTGCACTCGTACTCACCAAAGAACAATTTTTCTGTCTTCTCAAAAATGTAAAGGCATATATCGCTAACTCAATTAACAATGCTCTTCCATTAGCATCAATAGGAGTAAATGGAATAAATATTTTATCGAAATACTTTCTATGTTTCCTTAATATGTATTTAAAGCCACACAAATGGTCTTTATGAAAGTGTGTTAACAAAAAGCTTCTTTTTTTTACATCATAGTATCTTGGAACTATATATTTACTAACATACTCACTAAACGTATAGCCGTGGACCTTTATATTCATTGAACCACAGTCAACCATCAAAATTTCATTGTATCCACTACCTAAAACAATGCACTCCCCAAACCCTACGTCATGAATCTCTATATAGGACTTCATACATTATTTACTAAGATATATTCTACTTCGTTAGAAAAGGATATAACCACACTATTGGTTGTAACATTGCGGATAAAGTTACCCCTTATTTTTTCCCCATCATTTTTGTATATAGTTCCCCTCCCTATAGGTACCCCATTATCAAATTCACCTGTATATCTATGGTCTGAATACAATATAGTTCCTTTTCCATGCGGTTTTCCATTCCTTATCATACCGGAATAAATTCCACCAACAAGTTGTTTTTCTATTACAAACTCCGGTCCAAATCTAAAGTTATTATATCCATAGTCATTCAATTCTAAGCATTCAGGAAGATCATTTAATTCATTTAGTATTACACTCATCCTATTTACTATGCTATCATCTGCAAATATACCTTCAAACTCTTTCTCTGCATATTCATTAAATGTACATCCCATTCCATTTTTCTTATCATTTTGTATGTTCCCATAGTACTTAAGGTTTAATTCAGGATATTCATATTCCTTAACATAAATTAACTCGTCATTTTTATATACACACTCTTTCACTACTTTTCCTTCGTATATAATATTTATCCTTCCATTTTTCTTTCCCTTAGAAAAGTTTCCAACGTATTTAGGATTAGAATCTTCATAAAGTATGCCAATACCATTATACAAGCCATCTTCAAAGTATCCTATATAATTTATTTCACCATTTACATATTCCTTTCCAAATCCATTTTTTACGGATGAAATAAAAGTCCCTTTAAAAACACATTCATCTAATTCATATAAGCTACCCTGACCATTATATTCATTGTCTCTAAATTCTCCCTCGTAAACTTTCTTTCCATCTTTATAAGTACATCCAGTCCCATTATACTTACCATTTTTATATTCTCCAATATAGACTATATCATCTAACAAATTAAACTCAGTTAGTATTCCAGTTGCAACTCCATTGATAAAGTTCCCTTTGATACTATGATTATTCTCAAGATAAAGTCTTCCTTCACCATTATAATAATTATTCTCAAAATACCCTTCATACATTTTTTTACCAAACTTATCATACTCGCAAGCTGGTCCATGAATTAAGCCATCTTTAAAGTTTCCATCAATTTTTCTTCCATCTAAAAGGTATAGTTTTCCCTTCCCATGGTAATGATCGTTTAAAAATGTTCCTCTATACTTTATTGTACCATCGTCATTATACTCCGTTCCAAATCCATTTTTCTTTCCATCTTTTACTTCCCCGCTATACACAACAAAACCTAATTCATTAATAAATGTTCCTTTATTTATAAATTCCCCATCTTTATAAATACCAATAAAAAAATTATTCTTAGCTACATTATAACTAATACCTGCACCATTTTTCAGTCCGCCTAATAATTTGCCTAAATATATTAAGTCTCCGTTACTATTAAACTCAGCGCAAGGGCCAACTGGCGAGTCCTCTTTAAAAGACTGAACTTTAATCAAGCTCTTACATTTATTAAACGAAACTCCCAATCTATCTTTTTTATTTTCTTTAAATTAGCCAGCATAGGCTAGGTCTCCATCTTTATCATTGAATATGCCAAATCCCTCTTTTTTGTCATTAGCATATTCCCCAACATACATAGTAGCTCCTTCTTCTGATATAGTCCTGCCGTATCCATGCCTATTTTCATTCTGCATATCACCAAAATAAAAAAATTTTTTTCCGTTTTCAGCCACTATTGTCTTCCTATATCCAGACTTATCATACGGACAAACTCTATTTCTTATACCGCATATAGCGCTATATCCATCACATTGATTCTTTTCTCCCACATAAAATTCTTTACTCTTTTTCATAGCTATACTTCTCTCTTCCTTTTTTTGCGCCTCAATATCTATATTTACATTTTTGTCTATTTGAGTTTGCTCATTTAAGTTCTTTGACTTTTTTAACTTTTCTATTTCACTAATTTGTTCCTTTGTGCAGTAAGTTATTTCTCCTAAATTTGTTCTACACAATAACGTCATAAGCCTATTATCAAATGCCTCTAACTTATAGTTTTGAACGTCAATACGTATAGGATATAACTCATAAGTTTTAGATTGATTTAGCTCTATATCATATTCTATTGTAAAGACCTTATCTTTCTTAATAAAAAAAGTCATAACTGGCTTATTCCTATATCGCTTACTAAAATATTCTACTTTCTTTAAAGTATGGTCTTTACCGAAGAGCATTGACTTTAATATAGTCTTGTCTTCATTAAAGAATAACACATTATAACTACCATCTAAGTTTATTTGACTTTTTTCAAGAAGTTTATTTTCAAACATTTTTTTCCATTTTATTGGCTTAGCATCCTCTAAAATATAAGAATAACGATACATTTTACCAAATACGTTCTTTATTACTTTATTTTTCTGTTTCTTTCCTGTTTCAAAAAAAGCTTGTCTTACATCAGACAATAAGTCAAGCCATGCTTGCTCGCTATCATATTTTGGACAAAAAACAGAATAATAAACAGTATCTTCAATAATCCTTTTCATTGAACTAAGCCCCCAGCCTTTTCTCTATTAATATATTTTATATTATATTAAACAAAAAATTTTTTCAAGGATTTTTCATAACTAACTACAATTAATATGCTATAATATTCCTAAATATTTAAAAACTCATTAAGGATGGTAAAATAGAATGGACATTAATAAATTTCTTTCTGACTACTCGAAATTTTTTGACTTTCTCATAAGCAATATTATTCCAGCTATTATAATACTAGTAGTTGGATGGTTTTTAGCTGGTAAACTCACAATATTTATAAAACGCGCTATGGAAAAAGCAAAGTTGGATGAAGGGCTTATTGGGTTTTCTTGTTCTATTTTAAAGGTTTTTTTTAGAGTAATTGTTATATTAGTTGTAATTGCTAAATTTGGTGTCAACATTTCATCAATCATAGCAACACTAGGTGCAACTTTAGTTACTGTCGGTCTTGCTATTAAAGACAGTCTTTCAAATGTAGCAAGTGGCATACTAATAATTGTCAACAGACCCTTTAAAGTAGGTGATTCTCTTGAAGTTGATAAAATATCCGGTACTGTCTCAAAAATAGAAATGCTTTTTACTACTTTGATAACACCCGATAACAAAGAAATTACAATACCTAATTCTAAGCTTACTTCAAATTTTTTAATAAATTCAAGTGCCAAGAAAACTCGCAGGATAGATATTTCTTATCCTGTAAAAAATGACGTAAACATAGAACAAATAATTAATGTTTTAAATAAACTTATCGATAATACTGAAAATGTCCTTCAAGATCCTAAACCTGTTGTAGCTGTAGGTGAATATAAAGAAGACCGGATTAATATTTTGCTTAAAGTATGGTGCAAAACCGAAAATTATAATTCTGTCTATTCATATATCCAGGAAAATGTTAAAATAGAATTAGATAAAAACAATATAAAAATCTGAGGAGGGATTTATATGAAATCTAACGTTTTCACAGGAGGCGTTAATCTTCTTGGTCTTAAATCTAAAAACGATATAAAGCTATTAATATGTTACCTTCTTGCAAGCATAGATGTCCCCCTCTCAAAAGAGGACATAATCACTATATTGCAAGATAATGAATTGGCAAATTATTTTGAAATAAATGATGCTATATCTGATCTGCTCGACAATAATAACATAACCTATTTACAAGATGACCTAACAAAATATCTCATTAATAACTCCGGCAGAGAAATAGCCGATAATTTAAGTTCATCTTTACCAATATCAATAAGAGAAAAAGCACTTGTAGCAACTATGAAACTTATGGCCAAGGTAAAAAGAGAAACTGAAAATACTGTTGATATTATAAGTGACAAATCGGGTTTTTACGTTGAGTGTCACATAAGTGGTGGTAAAAACTTTGACTTATTATCATTCAAAATCTTTGTTGCTGATAAAAGACAGGCTGAATTAGTTAAAAATAATTTTCAAAAAAATCCTAATTTTATATATCAATGTATGATGGCACTTGTATCTGAAGATACTGAACTTATAAACGATGCACTTAAAAGTCTGCCTTTGCAAAATAATACTTGCAACTAGCAATAATAATTGTTATAATTATATTCGTTAATTTGGGGGAGGTGTACTTCTATGAATGGTGAAGTCGGATTTCAGCTAATACTTATGTTTGTTGTTATTATAGCTATGTACTTTTTTATGATACGTCCTAGTAGTAAAAAAAGGAAGCAAGAAGAAGAGATGAGAAATAACATTCAAGTCGGAGATGAAATAACAACAATAGGTGGTATAGTGGGAAGAGTTGTTAGCATAAAGGACGATAACGATTCTTTCATTATTGAGACCGGTATGGATAGAAACAAAGTTAAAATAAAAAAATGGGCCATTGCTTGTTGCAACAATATCAAGGAAGAAAGTGCTAATTAGTTATAATCTTTCACCTTCAAGAATAATTATAAATAAGTATTCTTTTATAGTTATTTAGGAGGTATGGAAATTGAGATATAATCAACCCTCAATAAATCCATCTGATGGATTTATTGAGGCATTCAAAGCGATGGTACTAGGTACCTTTATTGGTTCTATATTTTGTGTGTTGTTTCTTTGTTTATTTGCTTTTATATTTGTAACTGTAAAAACAATCCCGCAATCAATGATACAGGGTTTAGCATTATTTTGTGCAGCTATAGGTGCTTTTGTCTCTGGATATGTTACAATAAGGATATACCGTTCAAAAGGTCTTATTTACGGTACTTCATCTGGCATCTTGTTGTTCCTTATAATAACTATTGTCGGCTTTATTATCTCAAGGGATAAATTTAGTTACATAACTCTTCTCAAGTTTGCCATTATGGCCCTTTCAGGAGCTATTGGAGGAGTTCTTGGAGTAAATAGACGTTATAAATGAGTTAAAATAAAAGAGGTGTTTTTATGAAACATATTAAAACTTTAAACAAGGTTAACTTAAAAAAAAGTATAATCAAAGGCGGATGTGGCGAATGTCAAGCTTCTTGTCAGTCTGCTTGCAAGACTTCCTGTACTGTTGCTAATCAAAAATGTGAAAAGTAACCTTACTTACATACTAATAATAAACTAAAGTCGGGCGGGAACTTTTCCGTCCGTTTTTCTTTGGAGGATAATTATGATACATAAGTATAAATTAAACGGATATAACATTGTCCTTGATGTAAACAGTGGAGCTGTTCATGTCATAGATGATGTAGCATATGATATTTTAGATTTAGTAGATGAAAGCTTAGGGGAAACTATAAGCCAAAATAAATTAGTTAAGTTAAAAGAGAAATATGAAGAGGATGATATAAATACAGCATATAATGAATTATACAGCCTTTATAAAGACGAGCAACTTTTTTCAAGCGATAATTATGAAGAATATGCTAAAATGATGACTAATGCACCTATTAAATCTATGTGTTTAAATGTTGCACATGATTGTAATTTACGTTGTGAATATTGTTTTGCCGCTAAGGGGGATTTTGGAACAGGAAGGGAACTAATGTCTCTTGACACAGGAAAAAATGCAATAGACTTTCTAATACAAAATTCTGGAACTAGACATAATCTTGAGCTTGATTTTTTTGGTGGCGAACCACTTATGAACTTTGACGTTGTAAAAGAAATAGTAAAATATGCTAGAAGTATTGAAAAACAATATAATAAAAATTTTCGTTTTACAATAACAACTAACGGTCTTTTATTAGATGATGACAAAATAAACTTTATAAATGAAGAAATGTCAAATGTTGTTCTTTCCCTAGATGGTAGGAAAGAAATAAACGACAAGTTAAGAGTCACACCAAATGGTAAAGGATGTTATAATGCGATTGTAGAAAATTATAAAAAGCTTATATCAAAAAGAGGAAATAAGGATTACTACGTAAGAGGAACATTTACAAAGCACAATTTAGACTTTACAAAAGACATTTTACACATGTATGAACTTGGGTTTAAGCAACTTTCTATTGAGCCAGTTGTATCTGATCCAAACTTAGAGTATTCAATAAGAGAAGAAGATCTAGAAAGAGTATTTCAAGAGTATGAAACGCTAGCTAACGAAATAATCAGCAGAAAAAAGAAAGGAGATTGCTTCAATTTCTTTCATTTCATGATTGACCTTGACCAAGGGCCTTGCGCTATAAAGAGATTGCGCGGATGTAGCTGCGGAAATGAATATGTTGCTGTTACTCCAAATGGAGACATTTTTCCTTGTCATCAATTTGTTGGTAACAGTAATTTTAAAATGGGTAACATTAACAATAGTAATATAGATCACAAAATAAAGAAAACGTTTTCTAATGCCAATATTTATTCAAAAGAAAGTTGTAAAAATTGTTGGGCTAAATTTTTCTGCAGTGGTGGATGCAATGCAAATAATTTTCAGTTTGAAGGCAATATTCTAAAGCCCCATCGTATTGCATGCGAACTTGAAAAAAAACGCCTGGAATGTGCTATAATGGTCAAAGCAGCAACTTTATAATTAAATATCATAATAAAATATGACCTAGATTGATTGGTCATATTTTTTTTATTCTGATCATAGTATGTCCTATAATAAAAAATACGGAGTGGTACATATGAAAATTATATGTTTACCTAAAAGGGTAAAAAAGGAAGATATACTAAAGTTTGTAACAAATAATAGAATATTTGTAGTTTTATCGCTGTTATTGCTAATAGGGGTATTAATGGGAGCAATCTTACTTAATAAAGTAGACTTTCAGACTCGACAGTACATAGATCTTTTATTTTTAAGCAACTTTAAAGAAGGGCTTTCTAAATCTTTAATTGATATATTCATTTCATCATTATCTTCAACCTTTATATTCCTACTCTTAGCCTTTTTTATGGGACTCTCAGCATGGGGTTGTATCCTTGCACCATTAATTCCTTTATTTCGCGGTTTTTGTATTGGCTTCTCTGAATGTTACATGTACACAACATATGGACTTAAAGGAATTATTTTTAATATTATAATATTTCTACCGGGTTTTTTAGTTTCCTCTATAGCCATACTTTTAATGTCTAAAGAAGCTATGCGTATTTCTCACTGCTTTTCTTCCTCCTTATTATTTAATGATAACAGTTTTAATAAAGACCAAAATAACATAAGACTCTATGTCCTAAGAAGCGGATGTGTTATTATTATAGCTGTACTTTCTTCACTCTTAGACCTTACTCTAAATTTTTTCTTTGCACGTTTTTTTTATTTTTAAAAATTTATATGTACATATAATAAAAAATCTGATATAATACTCTTTGTTAAAATAGGAGGTATGTTAATGTCAATGGAAAGAACTTACATTATGTTAAAACCAGACTGTATCAAAAGAGGTCTAATTGGAAGCGTTATAACTAGAATTGAAAACAAGGGATATAGAATAGTCGATGCTAAAATGATGAATCTTAATGAGCAAATATTAGTTGAACACTACGCACATTTAAAAGACCGTCCCTTTTTCAAAGATATCGTAGAATACATGACTTCAGGTCCAGTTCTTGGAATGATTGTCGAAGGCGAAAATGCTGTAAAAGGTATGCGAATACTTATGGGAGCAACTAAATTTGAAGATGCTCAGGCTGGTACAATTCGCGGGGACTATGCTTTTTCAACTTCTGAGAATATAATTCATGGTTCAGATTCACTAGAGAATGCTAAAATAGAAATTAAAAGATTTTTTGGTTAAAAATAAAGCTCCTAAATTTATATGGGAGCTTTATTTTCTTATAAGGTGAATAATTAAAAATAAATTGTCTAAAATATCTATATAATAATTAATACTACCAATGCGAAATTGTGTAATGGTAGCACAACAGACTCTGACTCTGTTTGTCTAGGTTCAAGTCCTAGTTTCGCAGCCAAATTTTATTTATCAAACATCCTTTCTTATTATAAATACGAAAATTTTATAAAGCATTAATTATTTTTAAATAAATACTTAATGCTTATTTTATTTAAATGACTTAATTTAGCTAACTTCTTTATCCAACATTTATACAAAAGTATTATCTTAATATATAAAGTAATAGACGTACATTAATTGATGTACGTCTATTATTTTGTACTGTATTCAAAATAAACACTAATATAATGCTTCATAACTGTACATTTATATTACACTTATTATTACTTATTTAGTTATTTTAGCATTATAAATAGACTTGACTAAAGACTGGCATAAAATCCAGCCAGCAATTCCTCCTATTTCAGAGTCGCCTAACATATTTACTACATTACCACCAGAAACCCTATCTAAGTCATCCATAGAAAGCGTTTTTAATTCTAACGCATCTATTTTTTCTATTGTCTCGTTAGGAATAGCAGTTCTTACTAAATTGTCAACTTCCCGAGGTCCTTTACATTCTTTCAAGTCTTCCACTAGCTTAGGATTATTTTTCAAAAACTCTTCCAGTTTCATATATTCCCTCCTTAATTATCTTTAATCATAATTATAGCATAATCGATATCTTTTTCAATATACAATTTTAAAAATTGTCGAATTTTATTTATATATCATAAAAAATTAGGTATACCATAAAACAAGTATACCTAAACACTTATATAAAAATTCAATTATCTTTTGAATCACTTATAAATTCTTTTAAAGAAGTAGCCAAACTGGCCATAGACTGCATCTCAGATGGAATAATAATTTTTGTTGCTTTTCCGTCAGCTACCTTAGCAAAAGCCTCTAAACTTTTAAGAGCTATTACCTTCTCACTAGGATTTGCCTCATTTAACATCTTCAAGCTATCTGCAACAGCTTTCTGCACTGATAAAATAGCCTCAGCTTCACCCTGCGCCTCACGTATTTTGGTTTCTTTTATAGCATCTGCCTTTAAAATAGCTGACTCCTTATGACCTTCAGCTACCAATATTTCGCTGCGTTTTTCACCTTCTGCATCTAATATCTTAGCCCTTCTCTCGCGTTCTGCTTTCATTTGCTTCTCCATTGCATCCTGTATCTCACGAGGTGGTAATATATTCTTAAGTTCAACCCTATTTACTTTTATACCCCAAGCATCAGTAGCTTCGTCTAAAATTACACGTATTTTTGTATTAATAACATCGCGTGAAGTTAAAGTATGATCAAGCTCTAAATCTCCAATTATGTTTCTAAGAGTTGTAGCTGTTAAATTTTCTATAGCAGATAACGGCCTTTCAACACCATAAGCATATAGCTTAGGATCTGTTATTTGAAAGTACACAACAGTATCTATCTGCATTGTTACGTTATCTTTTGTTATTACAGGTTGCGGAGGAAAATCTACAACCTGTTCCTTCAACGAAACTTTCTTAGAAATTTTATCAATAAAAGGAATCTTTACATGTAATCCTGTTGCCCAAGTAGAATAATAAGCGCCTAGCCTCTCAATTACATATGCATGAGCTTGTGGCACAATTTTTATATTTGTGATAAGAATTAAAATAAATAAAAATATTAAAATCGCTAGAATTATAAGAGTAGTCATAAATCACATCTCCATTCTTCTTTAAAATAAAATTATACCAGGCTTACTACACATTTTACACCTTCTATAGAATTAACAACAACACTTTCTCCAGCCTTTATTACTTTTCCATCAGATGACTTTGCTCCCCACACAACTCCATTAACGTTAATTTGTCCAACTCCAAGGTCGTTATTTATGTCTGATAAAACAAAAGCTTTTTTGCCTATATACCTTCCAGCATTTGTTTCCTCCTTTTTAAAGTGAAGTACTCCTTTTAAAAGTGGCCTTGTAATCAACAAAAGGATAAGAGAAATAATTATAAATACACCTATTTGAATTGCCAGTGAATCAACAAAAAAGCTTAAAATTAATGAAACTACAGCTCCTAATACAAACCAAATAGATACTAGCTGCGCCGTTGCTGCTTCTGCTATACATAAAACTATTATAGCAGTAAGCCATATATAGGAGTATTCCATTTCTAGCCACCGCCTTTCTTACTATACTTCTTTTTACCCAACCTTAACCATATATCTTTATGGCCTTTTGATATACTTCCAATACTTTCTTAGCCATATTTCCTTTAGTATTACTTCTTATAACACTATTTCTAACATTCTTACTTAGTTCTATTCTATCCTTTTCACTTAAATTATAAATGTAATTAAGCTTATTAATAAAACTTTCTTTGTCCTTAAAAATAAATCCATTAACCCCTTCTACCACCTGTCCTTTATTTATAGGGTCATCCCTTTGGATTATAGGTAAACCCATAGACATTGCTTCCAACATTGATATAGAATTAGTATCAGAAAGAGACGCTGTAATAAAAACATCTGAAACTGCATAGTAAGGTAAAAGTTTGTCATTTGGGATCTTACCTGTAAAAATTATTATGTCTTGTATCGATAATCTCCTTGCTAGAGATTCAAGTTCTTGCTTACTTGGACCATCTCCAACAATTAAAAACTTAAACTTTTTATTTATGTCTTTATATGCTTTAATATTCTTTAAAATTACATCTATACTTTTTTCTCTTCCTATTCTAGTAACTATACATCCCAAAAATGTATCTTCATCTATGTTATATTTTTTTCTTATACCTTCAATTTCCCCGTCTTTTACATTTTCTCTATTAAATTTATTAACATCAACAGGATTTGGAATTACTTCAACATTCCTATTAAGCCCAGCACTTTTAAGATATTCATAACTTTTTGGCGAAGGACCAGTTATTATAGTCGCTTTTTTAGAAAGCAATTTTATATATTTATAAAAAACGTTCTGTCCGGTTTTAACAAGTGGTTTAGGTACAACATAATAAACATAATCATCATATATAGTATGTAAAGTATAAATTACAGGCAATTTAAGCTTTTTGGCCACAAAGAGACCAAATAATCCTATTCCAAACTCTGTATGTATATGAATTACATCAGGGTTAAAGTTTTTTATATAATAATATTGTTTCATATTAATCGGCATAGATAACCCGTAACCATAAATTCTTTTTAGCTTAATGCTCGGGCAGCGTAGCACTCCATCCACCAAATTTTCAGAATTTTTTTCAGGGTTAGTCGTTACTACTAAAACTTCATGTCCCAAACTCTCAAGCCCTTCTTTTAAAGCTGAAACATGAATTGCGACACCATTTATCTCAGGAGAATAGGTATCTGAAAACAAAGCTATTCTCATAATGTATAACTTCCCTTCACTAAATAAAATAACTTATATTAATCTTAATTACTAAATTATTATAACATAATTAAGCACAATATTCAAATATAATTAATATGTATAAAATTATTTCTAATAAGTGTTGACAAGTGTAGTATTATTATGATAATATAATTAAAGCTGTTTTTCCAAAGACAGTAGGTGCATATTATGCATAATGTGTCTTTCACGCCTACCGAGGTTAAGAGCGGTTTTGCACTTTTATTTGGTGTATTTCGCCTTTTCTGCGGTAACGTGGAAAGGGCTTTTATATTTTATGTGCCATAAATTTTACCTTTTGGAGGTGAATTAATTTGCCAAGTGAAAAGATTTTAGAGCAAAAAAAGGCTATGGTAACTGAGCTTGCTGAAAAACTTAAAGGTTCTTGCGCCGGTGTAATTGTAAGTTATAAGGGTATTAACGTAGCTGATGACACAAAGCTTAGAAAAGACTTAAGAGAGTCAGGTGTTGAGTACACTGTAGTTAAAAATACTCTTTTAAGAAGAGCTGTAGATGAAGCTGGTCTTAGTTTACCAGATGAGATCCTTGAAGGAACAACAGCTATTGCTATAAGCAAAGACGACCATGTAGCAGCAGCTAGAATACTCTGTGAGTTTGCTAATAAGAATAAATACTTCAAGGCAAAAGCGGGTTTCGTTGAGGGCAAAGTGCTCACAGAAGGCGAAGTTAACGAGCTTGCTAAGTTGCCAACTAAAGAGGTTCTTATTGCAAAAGCATTGGGTGGATTCAATGCACCAATTTCTGGATTTGTTTCTGTTCTCAATGGAACAATCAGAAGCCTTGCGATTGTGCTTAACGCTATTGCAGAAAAACAGAGTGCATAAATTACTGAAAAAGAGAATTAACTTGAAAACATAAATTTTTGGAGGTTATTAATTATGTCAGATAAAGTATTAAAATTAATTGAGGATGTAAAGTCATTAACAGTTTTAGAGTTAAGCGAGCTTGTAAAAGCTCTTGAGGAAGAGTTTGGTGTATCAGCAGCAGCTCCTGTTGCAGTTGCAGCTGCTCCTTCTGCTAATAGTGCTGAGGAAGCTGAGGAAAAAACAGAGTTTGACGTAATTCTTAAAGCAGCTGGTGGCAATAAGGTAGCTGTCATAAAGGCAGTTAAAGAAATCACTGGTGTTGGATTAAAAGAAGCTAAAGAATTAGTAGACAGTGCACCAAAAGCTATCAAAGAAAAAGCTTCTAAGGAAGACGCAGAAGCAATAAAAGCTAAATTAACAGAAGCTGGTGCTGAAGTAGAAGTTAAGTAAAAAAGAAAGAAGAGTGCTATAAAAGCACTCTTTTTTCATGTAGTAATATCATTTCTTATATTTTCAAAAATTTTTTCTCCTATCCCACTAACATTTTTAATATCTTCTATCGAAGAAAAACCTCCATTTTCTTCTCTATAGTCTATAATTCTTTGAGCTATTTTATCTCCTATACCTGTCAAATTTGAAGAAAGCTCTTCCTTCGTCGCAGTATTAATATTTATTTTTTCTGACCCACTTGAAATTACGTCAGACCTTTCTTCTTGTTCACTTTCTTGACTCTGCTCATCTGAATCTACATAAACAACGGATGGAATCGAAATTTTTGGTATGAAAAATGCATTATAGAAAATAACACCTGCACAAAGAATTAGTGCAATAATTATAAGCAATTTTTCATTATTAAGTCTATTTCTAATACTATAGTCCTCTAACTCTTCATTTTTAGTATTATCTTCAAGTTTTTCTTCTATGAGTATCTCCTCCTTGTTACAATCTTTAAATCCATTCTATATTATAAAGTTTATATTGTAAATACAAATTAGTATAAAAATATATAATACGGCAATAATAGTAAGAATTAAATCTCTTGAAAAGCGGTGAATTATGTACAATGTTATCATTTATGGAAATGGAAATAGCAATAGCATCAATGAAACGTTAATAAGAGCTTTGTCAAAGTATGGAGGGGTCCATAGCCATATAGGAAATAGTATATCATCTCACCCTGAATCAGAAAAGCAAAAATTTCTATTATACAATTTAAATAAGTTTCCAAACATAAACAAATGTAGTGGATTTTTGATCTTTAAAAAATCATTTTTGCCATTTGATAAAAAGCTTATCCCTAATAATTTTATTCCTATTTTAGATTCTCATAATTTAAATGCTGCTCACATTTTAAAAGGAACCGATAAACTTGCTATAACGTGTGGAACATCCTCAAAAGATACATTAAGTATCGCTAGCTTAGATGATAATACTGCTGTTATAAGTCTTCAACGTTATGTTAAAGCATTTAATTCTAAAATAATTGAACCTCACGATTTCACAGTAAAACTTAGTAAAGAAACTCAACCCTATTCACTACTTGTTACATGTGCCGTCCTTATACTATCTGAATTTAATACAAAAAGCGGATTCGAATTTTAATAATAATTGTAATAAACTCAACAATAATTTGGCAATAATAAAATTTGCTTTTAGTCATAAACTACTATCACAAACGCAAAAAATTTATTAAAAGGAGTGTAGGAAAATGTCTAAAAATTCAGTAGTAGTACCTGAAGCACGTGAAGCTCTTGATAAATTTAAGATGGAAGCAGCCAATGAAGTTGGCGTAAACTTGAAAGAAGGATACAATGGAGACCTTACCGCTCGTGAAGCTGGCTCTGTTGGTGGCCAGATGGTAAAAAAGATGATAGAGCAGTACGAACAAAATATTAAGTAAATTATTTTATTTAAAAGCTAGCCACTCTAATTTGAGTGGCTAGCTTTTAAATAGCACCCAATCACATAGACTATTTTAAACTGTTAGCATCATAAAATTATTTATAAGAACAAATATAAACATATGTTAATTATTCAATAAAATAAATATCTAATCTTTATTCTTCCCTTTACTAACAATTATTGTTACTTCTTCCCCATGTTCAAGCAAGTCTCCTACGCTATGGCCACTATAGCCTATCACTCTTCCCTCCAATATTGTATCACTATATTCTTCTACCTTTACTGGTAAAAGTCCAGCCTTACTCAAAGCAAACGATGCCTCAGGTAAAGTAAGCCCTTCTATTTGAGGTAGCTTTTGCATTTTAGGTCCTTTACTAATACTTACTATAATATTAGAACCTTTACTTATATTTTCTCCACTTTTAGGAGTTTGTGATATTATGCACCCTTCCTTTACATCATCATTAAAAATCCTTTCAGATAATAACAGCTTATAATTACCGGTAGTTTCCCCTAAACTTTTTGCATCATTAAAGTTAATGTTTGTCAAATCCGGTACGTTAATTTTTTCTTCCATACCGTCATCGCTACGCAAATTGCTTATACTACTCTCCTTTACTTCATCAGCGCCTAGGTAACTGTAGTTGCTATATGCATTCCATAACACTATTAATGCAATAAATGAAACTATAAAAGCTACACTTATTCCTAAAAAGTTCGTAAGTTTTCTATTATCTTTATTTGAGCTTCTAATTAAATCTTCATCCTGTTCACAGATGTGCAAGGCTGACGTTTCTGTTAATTCCTCTCTAAGCTTTTCAAAAGTTTGCGTTCTTGCTTTTTCATTTATATTAAGTCCTCTCGCAATTGCAGAAACGACGTAAGGCGGAATTGTTTTTAACGTCTTAATAGGTATTAGTAACCTATCATCTTCTTTTCTTTCATTTCCTGGTTTTGGAAATACACCTACCAAAGTAAAAAACAATGACGCTGAAAATCCATATATATCCGCCTTTTCTGATGGCTTATCATCTTTCACATATTGCTCAGGTGCCGCGCAACCCTTAAAAAGTTCACAATTAGAAAAGATCCCATATTGCCTAACACTGTTCACAGCAAAATTAGTTATATACATTCTCCCATCTTTGCCTATAACAAGAGTTTCCGGACTTATTCCCAAATGATAAATATTAGCTTTACTTAACTTATCAAGCGCAGTTAAAACCGGCATGAATATTGTCTTTGCGATTTCCCAGTCTATGGGCTTCTCATTTTTTTCTATTAGTCTTGATAGTTTTATACCATCTATTGCCTCACATATAGCATATGAAGTACAATTACATCCAAATATATCATATACAGACTCTATAGCATATAAGTCTCTCATTTTTGCAAGGTTTCTAAAATATACTAAAAACTCATCCATATAAAAGCTAAAATCATTTTCATGGTCTTTTTTAATTATAACCCTAAGGTTATTTATATCTCTTGTACATATATCAAGAGGAAAATACTCCTTTATATATATTTTTTCCTTTTGACGTATATTGTACCCTATGTAACATATACTTTCGCCATTCCTATAAGCTACTTTTCCTACTACATATTTTTCTTGTAAGACCGTACCCTTTTTTAAGCAATCAATAGGCTGCTTATCTAAGTTGTCATAACCACAAAATGGGCAAACTTTATTGTCACCTTTATTCTTCATGCAATTCATACACAGATTATCTAGACAGCTCATTAAATCTCCTCCAACTTTTAACAAGGGTAATATTAGAATTCTAACTTATTTATTATATCACAATAATCATCATAACTAATAATCTTATTTAAAATTCTTAACAATACATTTTGAGATAAATGTTCAGGTAAATTTAAATATTTTAAAAGCATTTTTCTTTTACTCTCACTATTCTCTTGTCCAGATAATCCATCATTATAAAAATCTGTCTTACTTATGGTTCTAATATTCTTATTAAAATTATCCTCAGTAGCTAGTACAGCATTGCTTATTACATCTATTAGTACGTTGTTAGGTACTCCTTCTACTCCAAGTTTACCCTCCTTTGATGCTTTTACCTTTCTTTTCTCTTTTCCATATATATCTGGTATATAAGCATGTTTTACTATCCCTTTACTTATGCAACATCCATTTATATAATTTCTAATCATAAATCCTGCTGAATCGCTATCAGTTAAAATCAATATTCCAAACTTTCTCGTCATGTCTTTAATAAAATTCATTTTTTTTTCATCAGTAAATATAGAAAAGCCTCCTACATCCACTATTAAACCATCTACTATTTGAGAAACTTTAATCCTATCGTACTTCCCCTCAACTATAATAACCTCATTCACATTTAACAATTAATCATCTCTCCAAAGTCCCTTATTTTATGTGCAACAACTCCCATTATAATACAGTTAAAAAGTGCATCTATGCACAAATTTATATTCATATCTTTTCCACTTAAAAAAAACAATTCTAATAAGTCACTCCTTTTATCTGATGTAAAGCTTCTTATAACAACTGAATTTGCACCGTTACTTTTAGCATTTGATAAAATTTGTTTCTCTTTAGCCTTAGTCATAGATTCCCTTAATATAATAATAGTACCACCTTTATATTCTTTATATTCATTAAAACTAACATCGCAACAACATATATCAATTCCATAGCTTCGCAAAACTTCACAATACCCATTACACATCTCAAAAAAAATCTTGTCAGCTATTATAATGACTTTTGTTCTTACTAATAAAGTAACTACTTTATCAATATTCTTTTCGTTTATCACAACAGTCATATCACATAATCCTTGCATATCATACAAATTACTACTACACTCTTTAACAAATAAAGATTTTTGCTTAGATAATCCACTTAAATTCTTCTTAAACTCATCTTTATTTATATTCGCAAATAAGCTATGCCTCATAATAAATTCCCCAATCAAAGTTAATAAAATTACAATTTAAAACCACTAGACCAATCATATATTAATAATCACATACAGCCAATAACCCGGACTTGAATCTTTAAATATAATTTATAAAATTATAAGGAAAAATTTATAAACCCATAGCATATAAATAAAATATAATAAATCTATTTCGTGATTTTAATTCACTATATTTTATATTTTATCAATATCTAGCTTAATTTTCAAGAAAAAGTTATTTTACAAAAATTCTACAATATGTACATTATTATAAAAACAGGTAACATAAGTTTTAAGTCCACGTAATATGTATTAAATATATTGTTTATTATTCTGATTGGAGGAACTTATAATGGCAGAAAACTTTTGTCAAGAGACAAGTCCAACAGCACTAATCCACAGCGATTCTAATTCAGGATGTTTTAAAGAAGCAGTATGTATCGATGCATATCGAGTATATGACTCTTGTGCTGATAAAGACTGTCTTGAAAATTTAAGAGTATACTTTACTGAGGCTGGGCAACATATAATTGATCAAGCATGTAACGTACGTATAAAAGACGCTAGTGTTATAACTGTATACGTTGATCTTGACCCTGTTCCATTTAACAAAGGGTTTTATTCAGTTGATATGACTTTCTTCTTTGAAGTAAATTTAGACGTATTTTTATCTCCTGCTGCATGTCCTGTAAGCGTATGCGGTTTATCAGTGTATAGTAAAAAAGTGATATTATTTGGTAGCGAAGGAAAGGTAAAAATATTTAATTCAGGCACTTGTTATGATGAACCTGACCTATCTGTTTCACCTTTAAAGAATCTCCCAAAAGCTACTGTACAGGTTGCAGAACCAATTGGACTATCTGCTAAACTAACATGTGAAAAGGGTCCTTGCGAACCTACATGCCATATTCCGGATTGCATATGCAAAAAATACGGGGGAGAATTCTTATTTGACCCAAATGGAAATAGAGTATATGTTACTATTGGCATATTTACAATTGTTCAACTTGAACGAAACGTTCAAATGCTAGTCCCTGCATACGATTTCTGTATACCAGAGAAAGAATGCATAACAACCTCTGATAACCCATGCGAACTTTTCAATAGACTTGAATTCCCAACAGATGAATTTTTCCCACCAAAATCTGCTGAAAACACCAATGAATCTGGTGGATGTTGCTGCTAAAAATTAACTTCATATTTAACTTAAAGTAAAAATACAGTTAATATATAATTTCCATTGACATCCTTTTTTTAATATAATATAATTTATTACAAATCTATGACTTTTAAGGATGTGTTAAATTGGAAATAATTGAAGAAAAAGACTTAGCCAAAATATCAAGTGGCTCTATGTATAGTATAATTTCTTCTGACCCAATAGCGCAGCAACTATCTAATTTATTGTCAGAGTTATCGAAAGCAAATAGTAACTATATGGAAGTTACACAAGCACTTCAAAAAGCTATGGAAGATGGCGACTTAAGACGAATTATTCCCTTAAGGAGACAGGCAAATGCTTTGCTTCATATACTTGAAGCGATTAACAGCAAATTGGAAATTTTTTATGAAAAATTTTCCTTAGAGTAGTTTAACAAAACTAAGGCTTGCGAACATTATAGTCTGCAAGCCTTAGTTTTATTTTCCAAATATTTTCTTTCTTATAGCTATACCAGTTGGAGTTCCAGCAAGGCCTCCTAGCCCCGTTTCTCTAAGTTCACACGGTAAAGATTTTCCAACCTCATACATTGCAGCGACCACCTCATCAAAAGGTACAAAACTCTTTATTCCAGCTAGAGCCAAATCAACACATAGCAAAGCATTTACAACACCAATTGCATTTCTCTTTGCACAAGGAACCTCTACAAGCCCTGCAATTGGGTCACACACCTGGCCCATTACATTCTTAAGGGTCATAGAAGCTGCGTGAAAAGATTGGTCAATAGTACCACCTCTCATCTCAACTACAGCTGCTGCTGCCATAGCAGAAGCACTTCCACATTCTGCTTGACACCCTCCTTCTGCACCAGATAAAGTAGCATTTTTTTCTATAATAGAGCCAACCGCCGAAGCAGTAGCAAATGCATCTATAACAGCATCTTTATTTGCATTAATTTTGTCTGCTACTACAAATATACAAGCTGGCACAATTCCACACGATCCAGCAGTAGGGGCTGCCACTATCCTTCCCATAGATGTATTAACTTCAAAGCAAGAAAGGGCAAAAGCTACACCTTTTAAGGCATGGTCTGAACATAAATTCTGCTTTTTCTCTATGTAATCATTCAGCTTTTTAGCATCCCCTGAAGTAAGACCACTAATAGATGGAATAGCCTTATTTAATGTTTTATGGCATGCTACATTCATAATGTCTATAAATTTCTCAAACTTTGCTCTTACCTCTTCTACCGTAATTTCATTTTCCATTGCTTCTATTTCTATCGCTACATCAGAAATGCGCTTACCTTGCTCTCTACATAGTAATTTTAATTCATTAGCATTGTTATACATTTTAATAGCTCCCTATATCTTGTTTACTACCGAAATAGATAGTATTCCATCAATCTTAGATACCAAATCTGCTAAATATTCCGGTACATCACCATCTATTTCTATAATAGTTATTGCAATTTTACCCTTACTTTCACGATTATTATATAACGAAACTATATTCAGTTTATTTTTTTCAAATAAAGCTGCAATTTTACTTATCATACCAACCTTATCCATATGCCTAATAATCAAGGCATCATAAATCCCTGAAATATTAGCCGGAAATCCATTAACTGATATAATTTGTATCTCTCCTCCACCAATAGATGAAGCAATTAGGTTACAAGTATCTCCATTCTTATTCACCATCTCCGCTCGAACTGTATTAGGATGGTAATTTCCCAAATTTGTTGGCAAAAACTGAATTTTCATATTTTCTTTTTTAGCAAGTTCTAAAGAATTTATAATTCTTTCATCATCCGTATTCATTCCCAAAAGTCCACCAACCAAAGCTCTATCTGTCCCATGTCCTTTATATGTTTGAGCAAAAGATCCATGTAAGAAAAATGTTGCTGCTGCTATATCTCCCCTTGCAACTGAACGACACATCCTCCCTATTCTAACAGCTCCTGCTGTATGTGAACTTGAAGGTCCTATCATAGATGGCCCTAATATTCCAAATAATCCTCTACCCATAATTCCTCCTTAAAATGAATCTCTTTTTGCTAATTAATATAAAGTTTAAAAACTGTCCCCAATAGATAAAATTTTAGTAATGTATATACAACATTACCTTAATTATAATCTAAAAATTTACATAAATCAATGGAACTTATATTCAATAATTATGTATTTTTTTAGAAAAAATGCTCATTTCACATCCAAGTTTTCATTATTTATTGATATTTCAGTTGAATTTTCACGCTTTTTCTATAAACTTATCCTTATTCACACTTTTATTTAAATCTGCATATTATTAAAAGAGCTTAATTTGAAAGGGGAAAATAAATCTATGTTAGATAATCAAGAGTTTAAATCAGAAGGTCAAAAGAAAGATAAAACCTGTCCTGCTACAGGATATCAAAGTGCTACAGTTTGCGTTCCTGTAACAATTAGACCATTTGCAAAGCCTGGAAAAACTACAACTTACTGCAAAGGCAATCCTATAATAAAACCTGATTCTGATACTTGTCATGGAACTATAAATGGAGTTTGCAACTTTACAATAAGTCAGGAAGTATGCGTGGAAGTGCCTGTTGACTTCGGGGCAACTGCTACTGTAGGCAAAGCTGTAATTGATTGTGGCGAAGCTACCTGTCATAATATCTGCAAATGCCACGATTTCAAAGAAATATCATCTGACTTTTAAAGATAAATATAATGAGCTAATTACTATATAAATTATATAAAGTAATTAGCTCTTTATTTTTTTAATATTTTAAATAAATAAGGTCTAAGTCTAATAACATAAGCTTGTTTAACCGTAGTCAGTGCATAATCATAAAGTAAAAACACCGCATTCCCAATTATTAAAAATAGAAGCGGCAAGTTTACCCCCATAATCGTAAACGAATCACTAGGTAACCCCAATATTTTAAAAGCCAAAAAATACGATATTATAACCGCTACATTAAATATTAATAATTTTAAAATAAACATTATTATTTTTAGTTCGACTGATTCAATAATCGATTTCATAATAGGATAATAGCCAAAAAATAATATAAACAAAAAAACAGCTTCTTTATCACCAGCTAAAAATAAGGACAATACGGAAGAAACAGCAAACGAAGCAAATGCCCACTTTTTACTTATATCCGTAATTAAAGGTATTATAGTAGCACCTGCAATAGCCGGAAGTGCATAAGTCCCTACCGGTATTACTGATGTAAGTAGCATGATAACTGTACTAATTGCAGTAATCACCGCACATACCGTAACTTTTAAGACTCTATTCAATTAAAACACTCTCCAGTATACTTATCTAGCAACATCTTATAAAGTCTGAACCCATACACTCACAACAGCAGTCGGCACATAGCAATGAAGTACAAATATTACAACCACTGCATCCTGCTCCCGGGTAAGTATTCATATTGTATCCTCCAAATTCCCCTCTCCTTTGCCGGCTTACTCGATTAAATGCCATTTGATACTCCTTATTATAAGGTTCTTTACTATGAGCTATAGAGAAATTTTTGTATGCTTCTTCAAGCCAACCCTTTTTATAAAGTATTGAACCCTTCAAGAAATACCATTCTGCATCTCTCGAAAGTTCTGGCACTCCCATAAGAATTTGGTCCGCATCATCTATTCTTCCATTAATTATTAAATTTCTAACATCAATATAGTTTCCACTTGCATTTCCATAGTCTTCTTGATGAGAATTACTATAATAATTTCCCATATTTCTTCTATCGTTTATGATCCTATCATAAGCTTCATTAATCTCTTTCATCTTCTCAGAAGCTATATCTGCAACATTACTGTCCACATAATTATCCGGATGATATTTTTTAGCAAGATTTCTGTATGCACTTTTTACTTCTTCATCTGTCGCATTCCTATCAATTCCTAGCACATTATATGGATCTTTCATCTCTTACCCTCTCTTTCAAAAATATGACATTTCTTTGCATTTCACCAAAGCCTAAAAGAATTATATTATCTAAAATTGGTTTAAAGTTCTTTATATTTAATAAGCTATAAGTTGATATAATTCTTGCAACCGTTTGGTTTAAGACTGAGTTCATATATTCTTTATTCTGGCTCTTTGACATATTTTTATCTAGCATTTCATTTACAAAAGGATTAAAATTACTATTCTTCTTATCTTCATCAAAATCGTCAGCCGCATCAATTAAATAGATCCATCTACCTAGAAAATAAAAAAGCTCCTTAGCAATCCTTTTTTGCTTCTCATCTTTAATCCTCAAGCAAATTATATCTGACAACATACCAGCTGTAGAATCAGCAGATTTATCTAGTCCACCATACATCATACTTTCAACATTCCGCTGTTCATTTATATAAAAAGAAACTATATTATCTATTTCAGGATAAAGCTTCTTTGCTTTTTTATAAGCTCCTAATATAAATAATATTAAAGGATATTTTATAACCTTTTTTAAAGATCCATCGTCACTTATATCATCTAAAATCTTATAATATGTCATAATAACTAATGCAGCAGAAGAAAAGCGTATGGAATCATTTATATCTAAAAAATTACACCTTTTAAAGTAATTACAAACACACTTTTCCTTTCTTACCATAAATTCATTATCTTCTAAGGACATTAAAAATAATGCTAAAAAAGCGCAGTCATAGCTAAGAAATAATTTTGATAACATTCCAAATTCTTTATTTAAACATTTACATACGCTACAATAAATAGACTTATAAACTTCATATTCTTTTATTTTCATATCAGGTTTGTATGGTTTAATATACCCAAACATGCAGAAACCTCTTTTTTATTTTATTTTATACCTTCTATGACTTATTTTAATTAACAATATGTTAATTTTTATTTTTATTTAAAAACTTTTTTAAATACATCCCTGTATATGATTTTCTTACCCTACTTACTTCTTCCGGCGTTCCGCTAGCAACTATATAGCCTCCCTTATTTCCGCCCTCTGGTCCTAAGTCTATAATATGATCAGCTGTTTTTATTAAGTCTAAATTATGTTCTATTACCAATACAGTATTTTTTGCATCAACAAGCTTATGAAGCACATCTATTAGTCTATGCACATCCGCTGTGTGTAAACCTGTTGTAGGCTCATCAAGAATATATATAGTCTTGCCTGTGGGCCTCTTTGAAAGTTCAGTAGCTAATTTTACTCTCTGTGCTTCACCACCTGATAAAGTCGTAGCAGCCTGTCCAAGTTTAATATAACTAAGCCCTACATCACACAAAGTTTTTAACTTTCTAGAAATTTTAGGAATATTAGAAAAAAACTCCGCTCCTTCTTCCACAGTCATCTCAAGTACATCATAAATATTTTTTCCTTTATATTTTACCTCTAATGTTTCATGGTTATATCTCTTTCCTTTGCAGACATCACAAGGTACATATACATCAGGTAAAAAGTGCATTTCTATTTTTAAGACTCCATCTCCCTGGCAAGCCTCACATCTTCCACCTCTAACATTAAATGAAAACCTTCCACAACTAAAGCCTTTCATCTTAGCTTCATTGGTCGACGCAAAAAGTTCTCTTATATCAGTAAATACCCCTGTATAAGTTGCAGGATTCGACCTAGGGGTTCTTCCTATTGGAGATTGATCAATGTTTATAACTTTATCTAAATACTCTATCCCTTCTATGTCTTTGTATTGCCCTTGTCTATATTTGGAACCATTTAACCTTAAAGCTAGACATTTATAAAGAATTTCATTTATAAGAGAAGACTTTCCAGAACCTGATACTCCAGTCACACAAATAAACTTGCCAAGAGGAATATCAACATCTATGTTCTTTAAATTATTTTGCTTAGCACCCAAAATTCTAAGTTTATTACCATTCCCCTCCCTACGCGTAGAAGGAACTAAAATTTCCTTTTTGCCACTTAAATACTGACCTGTTATTGATCTTTCACATTCTTTTATTTTTTCTACATTTCCACAGCAAATAATTTCCCCACCGTGTATCCCAGCACCAGGACCTATATCTACAATATAATCGGCAGCATACATTGTATCTTCATCATGCTCTACAACTATAACAGTATTTCCTATATCTCTCAGTCTCTTTAAAGTTTCTAAAAGCTTATCATTGTCCCTTTGATGTAAACCTATACTGGGTTCATCCAATACATACAAAACACCCATTAATGATGAGCCAATTTGTGTCGCTAGCCTTATCCTTTGACTTTCTCCACCAGACAACGTCCCTGATTCTCTCGATAGCGTAAGGTATTCTAGCCCCACATTTTTAAGAAAACCTAGCCTTTCTTTTATCTCTTTTAAGATCTCAGATGATATAAGTCTTTCCTTCTCACTCAAGTCAAGCTCATTAATGAAGTCTAAAATCTGTGCAACTGATTTATCACATAATTCACTTATATTAATTCCACCAACTGTAACACTTAAGCTTTCTTTCGACAACCTACGTCCCTTACATTCATCACATAAAACTGTACTCATGTAAGATTCTAAGTCTTCCTTCATAATACTGCTCTGTGATTCCCTATATCTTCTTTCAAGGTTATTTATTATACCCTCAAAGCTAGCATTATAAGAAAATTTAGCGTTCTTACTCTCCCTAACAACCTTAAAGCGTTCACCTTTAGTTCCATACAATAGTATTTCAATCACATCATTTGAAAGTTCATTTATAGGGGTATCTAATGAAAAATTGTACTTTTCTGATAAGGCTTTATAGTACATCATAGCAATGCTTCCTTTTTCCGCGGACCATCCACTTGCCTTTATTCCACCTTGATTAATTGAAAGACTTTTATCTGGCATTATAATATCGGCATCAATTTTCATAAACTTTCCAAGACCCGTACATTTCTTACATGCACCATATGGATTGTTAAACGAAAACATTCTAGGAGTTAATTCATCCATACTAATGCCATGATCAGGACAAGCATAATTTTGAGAAAATAATATATCTTCGTTGTTACTTAATACATTTACTAGAATAAGACCATTAGACAGTCCTCCAGCTGTTTCTATTGAGTCTGATAATCGTGAACGTATTTCTTCTTTAATTACAAGTCTATCTACAATTATATCAATTGAGTGCTTTTTATTTTTTTCAAGCCTAATCTCTTCTGATAAGTCACGTATATCCCCATCCACTCTAACTCTAACATATCCATTTTTCCTCGCTGATTCAAGTACTTTTACATGTTGTCCTTTTTTCCCCTTAACAATAGGAGACAAAATTTGTATTTTTGTTCCTTCTTCAAAATTCATTATCCTATTAACTATTTGATCAACTGTCTGTTGCTTTATTTCTTTACCACATATAGGGCAATGAGGAACACCTATACTTGCATATAGAAGTCTTAGATAGTCATATATCTCTGTTACTGTTCCAACTGTTGATCTTGGGTTCTTAGATGTTGTTTTCTGGTCTATCGATACAGCCGGCGACAGACCCTCAATATACTCAACAGCAGGCTTTTCCATCTGTCCTAAAAACTGTCTTGCATATGATGACAATGACTCTACATACCGCCTCTGTCCTTCAGCATATATTGTATCAAATGCTAAAGATGATTTTCCAGATCCAGAAAGTCCCGTAAAAACAACCAGCTTATCTCTTGGTATTTCTAAATCTACATTTTTTAAGTTATGTTCATTTGCTCCTTTAATATATATTTTACTATTAGACAAATTTTCCCTCCTTAATTACCCTTCAGCTCACGTATTTTATCCCTTAAAAATGCAGCATGCTCAAACTCTAAAAGTTTTGCTGCCGCTTTCATTTCATTCTCTAATTCTAAAATAAGTTTGTTCTTTTGTGCCTTATTCAGTTGCTTACTCTTTTTAAGATCATCACTTGAATGTGTCGATATTTCAAGCACATCTGAAACCTTCTTAACTATCGTCTTCGGAACTATACCATTCTTTGCATTATATTCTAGTTGTATTCTTCTTCTTCTTTCCGTTTCTTTTATTGCTTTTTCCATAGAAGGAGTCACTTCATCAGCATACATTATTACTTGTCCATTCGCATTCCTTGCAGCCCTTCCTATTATCTGTATCAATGACCTATCTGATCTTAAAAATCCCTGCTTATCGGCATCTAATATAGCAACTAAAGATACCTCTGGTATATCTAGCCCTTCTCTTAATAAGTTTATCCCGACTAAAACGTCAAATTCTCCAAGTCTTAATCCTCTTACTATCTCCATTCTTTCAACAGTATCTATAGAGTAATGCATATATTTAACTTGTATATTAACTTCTTTAAGATACGCTGTTAAGTCTTCTGCCATTTTTTTCGTCAACGTCGTAATGAGTACTCTTTCATTTTTCTTCACCCTACTATTAATTTGGCCTATCAAATCATCTATCTGCCCATCTACAGGCTTAACAATAACCTCAGGATCTACAAGTCCTGTAGGTCTAATAACTTGTTCAACAATTCGAGCACTCTTCTCCATTTCAAAGTCTCCTGGTGTTGCACTAACAAATATAGCCTGATTTATTTTACTATAAAATTCATCATAACGTAATGGCCTATTATCATAGGCAGACGGCAATCTAAAACCATAGTCTATAAGACTGCCCTTTCTAGCCTTATCTCCTGCATACATAGCTCTAACTTGCGGAAGCGTAACATGCGATTCGTCAATAAACATAAGAAAATCTTTGGGAAAGTAGTCTAGCAAAGTAAAAGGTTGTTCACCCTTATCACGACCCGATAAAATTCTTGAATAGTTTTCTATTCCCTTACAAAATCCTATCTCTTCTAGCATTTCCATATCATATCTAGTTCGTTGTTCTAACCTTTGTGCTTCCAAAAATTTATCATTTAGTCTAAAAAATTCAAGCCTTTCTTTTAACTCATTTTCAATATTGATTATAGCTTTTCTTAGTTTTTCTTGTGGCACTATATAGTGAGAAGCAGGATATATTGCAACGTGTTTAATAACACTTTTAACTTCTCCAGTTAAAGAATTAATTTCGCTAATACGATCTATTTCATCTCCAAAAAACTCTACTCTTATAATAGTGTCATTCGACATAGCTGGAAATATCTCTACAACATCTCCCCTAACTCTAAATTTATTCCTCGTAAGGTTGACATCATTTCTCTCATACTGTAACAAAACTAACTTCTTTAAAAGTTCATCTCTTCCTTTTTGCATGCCAGGTCTTAGTGATATTACCATAGTACGATAGTCTATAGGATTACCCAAACTATATATGCATGAAACACTTGCCACTATAATAACATCTCGTCGTTCAGAAAGCGCTGAAGTTGCCGAGTGTCTAAGCTTATCTATTTCTTCATTAATTGCAGAGTCTTTTTCGATATAAGTATCAGTAGTTGGGATATATGCCTCTGGTTGATAATAGTCATAATAAGACACAAAATACTCTACAGCATTTTCAGGGAAAAATTCCCTGAATTCAGAGCATAACTGTGCTGCTAGAGTCTTATTATGTGCTAATACTAAAGTTGGTTTATTCAACTTTTCTATAACATTAGCCATTGTAAACGTTTTTCCTGAGCCTGTAACTCCCAATAGCGTCTGTTCCTTATATCCTTTATTTATTCCATCCACAAGTTCTAAAATAGCCTTAGGTTGGTCTCCCATCGGCTTATAGTTTGAGTGTAATTTAAAATTCATACGCACCTCACTTTATTTAAATAATTGTTCATTCAAATCACTCTCCGAAATCGATACATAATCATTATCAGCTACAATAATATGATCAATCAATTTAACGTCAATATGTTTAAGCGCATCAACTAAATTTGCAGTTTGCGCTAGATCAGCCTTAGATGGTAAAGCTATACCACTAGGATGATTATGTGCAATGATAGCCATAGTTGCACTATAACTTAAAGCTAGCTCTAAAACTCTTCTTATATATATGTCGACTGACGTAAAAGTCCCTTGAGCTATCATTTCACAAAATATTATTTTTCCTCTACTATTAAAAAGTATCAATAAAATATGTTCTTTTATTCTGCCAACAAACTTACTTAATATTAATTGGCCTAATTCTTGCTTAGTTGGAGCTCTATATTTAATCTTACTTTTGCTTTCAGCGTATAGCCTACTTATTTTAGAGGTTAGCTTAATAAGAACAGCTAAAGATTGTCCTACTCCTTTTACTCTCATTAAACTCTCAATTGGTGCATCAAATAATTCTGCGATGCTCCCAAATTCATTAATTAGCCTATGTGCAAGTTCATTTGTGTCTACACGTGGTATTCCATAATATAATAACATTTCTATAAGCTCGTGTTCTTCAAATGAATCAGCTCCAAATTTAAGGAATTTTTTCTTCATTCTGTCTCTATGTCCGTCATGCAAAGGTTTTACCTCCTGGTACCAAAATTTCATAAAACGTTCACCTTATATTATATAACAAATATAAAAATTTGGAAAGTATTCAAATTATAAAATTAATGGTATAATTATAGTAAGTTATTTATACTATGCATATATTTTTAGTAATAAGAAAGGAATATTAGCTCATGAAATTAATAAATATTATAGAAAATGATTCTAATCAAAGGGTGGATAAGTTTTTAATTAAATCTTTTAAAAATTTACCGAAATCCATGTTGTATAAGTCTATAAGAAAAAAAGATATAAAATTAAATAATAAACGCTGTAAGCCTGATACAAAACTTAAGGTTGGTGACGTTCTATCTCTTTATATAAAAGATGACTTCCTTGTTTCTTCTTTTGATCCTTATGATTTTCTCAAGGCTCCAAAAAACATTGATATTATTTATGAAGACTCAAACATTTTACTTGTAAATAAAAAACCAGGGCTTATCGTTCATCCAGACGAAAATTACCATTTTGATTCTTTAATTTCAAGAATACAACATTATCTATTCAGTAAAGGGGAATATAATCCTAAAGACGAAAATTCTTTTACACCATCTTTAGTAAATAGGATAGACCGTAATACGGGAGGCATTGTAATTGCCGCTAAGAATTCTGAAAGTCTTCGTATTCTGAATCAGAAAATGAAAGACAGAGAAATCAAAAAATTTTACTTATGTATAGTCTATTCCCATTTAAAAAATAAGCAAGATATCCTAGAGGCATATCTAGAAAAAGATGAAAATAATAATCGAGTATATATTCACAGTAAACCCACCAAAAATTCAAAAATAATTAAAACCAAGTATAACGTTATAGCTGAAAAACCAGGTTTTAGTTTACTTGAAATTGAACTCCTAACCGGTAGAACTCATCAAATAAGAGCTCATATGTCCTCTATTGGTCATCCTTTGCTTGGGGATGGAAAATATGGTAAAAACTCTATAAATAAGAAAAAAGGCTACAAATGGCAAGCTCTTTATTCATATAAACTAATCTTCGACTTTATTTCCCCTTCTGGCATACTTGAATACTTAAACAAAAAAACATTCTATATTCCAAATATTTGGTTTGTTGATGATTTTTATAAATTTTAATATTCGTAAATTAGGGTGGATAAATCTTGTATCCACCCTAATTTACATTTCAGTCTTATTTACACAAGATTCCACCGCCTCCGCTACAGCTTCTGCTACATCTTTATTTAAAGCATCTGGTATCACTATTCCATCATTAAGTTGGTCTTGAGTTACCATTGACGCTATTGCATAAGCCGCTTTTTCTTTCATTTCTTCAGTTATAAGTCTTGCTCCTGATCTTAACACGCCCTTAAAAATCCCTGGAAACGCTAAAACGTTATTAATTTGATTTTTTAAGTCCGATCTTCCTGTTCCGACCACCATAGCACCTCCTGCTACAGCTTCTTCTGGTGAAATTTCAGGAGTTGGATTCGCAAGCGCAAAAATTATAGGGGAATTCATCTTCGAAACCATATTCTTATTCACTAAGTTAGGAGCAGACACTCCTATAAATACATCAGCTCCCTTTAGAGCATCTTCTAAACTACCTCTAAGTAAGTTTTTGTTAGTCAACTTAGAAATTTCCTTTTGAGCTTCATTCAATGAAGCGTCTCCCCTGCATATAATTCCATTAATATCGCAAAGGATGATTTCTCCAAACTTCATATTAATTAGAAGTTTTGCAATAGCTATTCCAGCTGCTCCCGCTCCATTAATTACTATTTTTACACTTCCCATTTTTTTATGTGTAATCTTTATTGAATTTAATAGCGCAGCAGCTACCACTATAGCTGTGCCATGCTGGTCATCGTGAAAAACAGGTATATCACATACTTCTTTTAACCTCTTCTCTATTTCAAAGCATCTTGGTGCTGATATATCCTCAAGATTTATCCCACCGAAACTTTTAGAAATGAGTCTTATTGTTTCAACAATTTCTTCTACATCCGTTGAATCAATGCAAATAGGAAATGCATCTATACCTGCAAATTCTTTAAAAAGTGCACACTTGCCCTCCATAACAGGCATTGCAGCACTTGGGCCTATATTACCAAGCCCCAAAACTGCTGTACCATCTGTAACCACAGCAACTAAATTTGCCCTTCTTGTCAGTTCAAACGATTTGTTGTAATCTCTTTCTATTTCCCTGCACGCCTTCGCCACCCCTGGAGTATAGACAAGTGATAAGTCTTTCTTATCTTTTATGCTATACCTTGATTTTATCTCTATTTTCCCACCAAGCTTATAATGCAACTCTAGTGATTCATCACTAATATCCATCTAAAATTACCTCTCTATTAAATCATCTTTTTAGGATCTAACACTATTTCAGCTTCAGATTCTGTTAGAAATCCAAGCTCCACTACCGCTCTCTTCAAAGACCATCCTTTTGTAAAAGCTTCTTTAGAAACTTTTGCTGCTTTTTCATAGCCTATGTATGGGTTTAAAGCTGTAGCTGTCATTAATGTTCTCTCTAAATATTCAAGACTCTTCTGCTCATTAATCTTTATCCCTGAAACACAATTCTTATTAAATGATCTTATTGAATCTGTTAAAAGACGTACCGACTGTAAAAAATTATATATACAAACAGGCATAAACACATTTAATTCAAAGTTACCCTGAGATGCTGCAAATCCAACAGCTACATCATTCGATATTACCTGTACAGCCACCATAGCCATAGCTTCACATTGCGTTGGATTAACCTTCCCCGGCATTATCGAACTTCCTGGTTCATTTTCTGGAATAGATATTTCCCCAAGTCCACATCGAGGACCGCTTGCTAACCATCTTATATCGTTTGATATCTTCATTAAGTCAGCCGCCAACGCCTTTAAGGCACCATGTGCAAATACTAAATCATTAAATGAGGTCATAGAGTAAAACTTATTATGACTCGGATAAAATTCTTTTTTCAATAGTTTTGACAATATATTAGTAACTTCATTATCAAACTCATCCGGAGCATTTAACCCGGTTCCAACAGCAGTGCCTCCTATAGACAGTTTCTTTAAATTTTCTAAAGAACTTAGTAACATCTCTTTAGAGCCTTTAAGCATAAACCTATATCCACTTATCTCCTGAGAAAACTTTATTGGTACTGCATCTTGTAGGTGTGTCCTTCCTATTTTTATAACGTCTTTATTCTCGTTTTCTAGCCCTTCAAGGGTAATTATAAGTTCATCAATTTCTGGTAAAAGTTTATCTTCTATCTCACACACTGCAGATATCCTCATAGCAGTGCTAAAAGTGTCATTAGAACTCTGGGACATATTTACTACATCATTTGGGTGCAACATTATATCCCCTAAAAGTTCATTGCCTCTATTTGATATCACTTCATTAACATTCATATTAGTATGCGTTCCGCTTCCTGTCTGAAAAACGGATAAAGGAAAATTATTATCAAGCTTTCCAGATAACATCTCATCGCTTACTTTGCATATAGCATCCTTTTTTTCGTCCTCAAGTATGCCCAATTTATTATTCGCAATTGCACATGCTTTTTTTAAAACAGCATATGAATGTATCAACTCAATCGGCATTTTTTCCTTTCCAATTTTAAAGTTATTATAGCTTCTTTGAGTTTGTGCTCCCCAATATTTATCACAAGGAACTTTAACTTCACCCATAGTGTCTCTTTCTACTTTGTATTCCATAATAATACCACTTAAATCTTATTTCTCTATAACAGCGACTGATTGCATTCCAAGTTCATGATATCTTTTATTAACAAGGTCTTTGTTGTATGATATTAGTCCATGATTCATATATGGATCATTAAAATAATAATTATCATTGTCATATCCTACCAAAACCAAACAATGCTCTCCTGCTATCCATGTATAAGTTTGTCCTAAAGCATATTTAGCATTTTCATCAACATAATCTACCTTCCATGACACCGTCGGTCTTGACTCTTTCATATCCATTGTTGCCCATAAAAGAACTGGTTGATCATTTTTTATATATTTATCAATTAAATGTTCAATAGTCACTCCTGTCACATTAATAGCCAATCGAGTAGAATCCTTCTCTGCAAAAGCTCTATTAATAGCCTTTACAATTGCAGGTGCATAGCATCCAAATCCACAGTTCATACCACTTTTTATATAAGGATTTCCTACATAAGCACTATTAGGATCGGCTCCATAAAAAGTTCTTCTTGCCTTTACAGTCCAATCTTTTTTTATAATATAATAATCTGAAAAGTCTTTTGGGGAAATATCACATCCATAATAACTAAGTAGCATGGAGGAACTAACAGCCTCACATCCCGATACTAATCCTGATTCTTGTTGACCATAGTATTTAACATTTAATATTTTCTTACTTTCTTCATTTTTACAAATTGATTGGCTTGACGACTCACACAAATCACCCGAAGTATGTTCATTTAAAGCAAAAACACATGCACTAGAATTAAATACAGTCATTAGCAAAACCATCGTTATTATTTTTTTCATTTTAACCATCCTTAATATTTTAAACAATTAATTATAAAAATCTTATTTATTCACAAGTGCAGTTGTCACAATTACAAAGTTCTTGATCATGATTACAGCTTTTTAAGGAACCTATTATAGGCTCAGGGTCTATCCCTCTTTTTCTATAATAATCTGCAATGGTAGTTTTTATTGCTTGCTCAGCAAGTACAGAGCAATGTACTTTCACAGGTGGCAACCCTCCAAGGGCCTCCATAACTGCTTTATTAGTAAGTTTTAATGCTTCTTCGATTTTCTTACCCTTTATTAATTCTGTAGCCATTGAACTTGTTGCTATAGCAGCACCACAGCCAAATGTCTTAAATTTTACGTCTTCTATAATACCGTCATTGACCTTAATATACATTTTCATAATGTCCCCACATTTAGGGTTACCTACTTCACCTATACCATCTGCATCTTCTATTTCTCCTACATTTCTCGGATTTGAGAAATGTTCCATCACCTTTTCACTATATGCCATAAAAAACTCCTTTCTAGAATCAATTTTCTTCTTTTATAATTTTTTCCCACAGTGGAGACATTCTCCTAAGATTCTCAATAATTGAAGGTATTTCCTTTAAAATGTAATCTATCTCCTCTTCTGTATTATCCCCACCTATAGTAAGCCTTAATGAACCATGTGCTGTTTCATGAGGAAGCCCAATAGCCAGTAATACATGACTAGGATCAAGCGAACCTGAAGTACATGCTGAACCTGATGAAGCACATATTCCTTTGGCACCAAGCATAAGTAGTAAGGATTCCCCTTCAATTCCTCTAAAACTCATATTGACGTTTCCAGGTAAACGTTTTGTACGATGACCATTAAGTCTTGACTTATCTATTTTTAAAAGGTTGTCTATAAGCTTATCTCTCATAGCCACAACTCTCTTATTTCTTTCTTCCATGTTATCACAAGCCTCTTTAAGAGCAACGCTAAGTCCAACAATTCCCGCAACATTTTCTGTCCCGGCTCTTTGCTTTCTCTCTTGAGCTCCTCCGTGAATAAGTTTTTCTAAAGTTATTCCACGCTTTATATAAAGAGCTCCTACCCCTTTTGGAGCATGAAACTTATGTCCAGACAAAGATAGCAAGTCTATGTTTTGACTCTTTACATCAATAGGTACATTAGAAACAGCTTGAACTGCATCTGTATGGAATATTACACCTTTTTCTCTACAGATTTTTCCTATTTCTTCAATAGGTTGAATCGTACCAATCTCATTATTAGCATATATAATTGTTACAAGCGCAGTATCTTTCCTTATCGCATTTTCTAATTCATCTAGACGAATAATACCATCTTCATGTACATCTAAATAAGTTATTTCAAACCCTTCTTTTTCAAGGGCTTCAACAGTGTGTAACACTGCATGATGTTCAAATTTAGTAGTTATTATATGTTTCTTACCTTTTTTCCCCATCTGATAAGCTATACCTTTTATTGCCCAATTATCAGATTCACTTCCACCAGACGTAAAATATATTTCATCCATATCTGCATTTAAATATGAAGCAACAATTTGTCTTGCAGATTCAACTGCATCTTTAGCTTCTTGCCCTATAGAATATATGCTTGAAGGGTTTCCAAATCGTTCCTTATAATAAGGAAGCATAGCCTTAAGTACTCTCTCTGATACTTGAGTCGTTGCGGCATTATCCGCATAAATATACTTATTCATTAAAAATCACCTTCATTTAGTAAGTTTAAGTAAAATAAAAACGGCTGCTATATAAATAATACTTCATAAAACAATATTATGCAACTATACAATCTATTCTAAATTTACCTTTTCTGCTGCTTTAACAGCTAAAATATCACACCTTTCATTTTCCTCATGCCCCGCATGACCCTTTATCCACACAACATTAACTACATGTTTTTCAAGTAGCAATAGTAGTCTTTCCCATAGGTCTTTATTTAAGGCAGGTTGATTCTTGTTTCTTTTCCACCCATTATCTCTCCACTTTTTAGCCCATCCTTTAGAGATAGCATTGCATACATACTGTGAGTCACTATAAAGTGTTACTTCACAGGGTTCTTTTAAAATATCAAGAGCTTTTATAACCGCTAATATTTCCATTCTATTATTAGTAGTATCTTTTTCCCCTCCGCATATCTCCTTTTCCTTATTATTATACCTTAAAATTGCACCCCATCCACCTGGACCAGGATTCCCCCTGCAGGCTCCGTCTGTAAATATTTCTACTTTCTTCAATATTAAATCGTACAAGCTCTAATAGTACTTGCACTCCCTCCTTATATTTTAAAATTTTATCATACAATTATACTAATTTAATCCATATATTTCAATAACAATTAGTCCTTTTAAAAAAAGACAGTCTTGACAATAATTAGCCAGACTGCCCTAGGTATTATTTATTACGCTCTCTATGTATTTTCTAAAGTCTTTTCCTATCTCATTATTTTGAAGTGCTACCTCTACATTTGCTTTCATTATTCCAAGTTTATTTCCCATATCATATCTGGTTCCTGTAAATTCCACGGCCATCATACCACTTCTCTTAGCTAAGGTCTTCATAGCATCTGTTAATTGAATTTCTCCACCCGCACCTGGAGCAGTCACATCCAATATATCAAATATATCACTAGTAAGAACACATCTGCCTAAAATAGAATATAACGACATAATTTCATCTTCATTCGGCTTTTCAATCATATTTGAACAACTAAATATATTGTCCCTTATATTTTTAACCTCTAAAGAGCTATATCTTGAAATATCTTCCTTAGGAACTTTACTTATTCCCAAAACTGGCTTTTTAAATTCTTCATACACTCGTATCAATTGAGCACATGCAGGATCTTTACCAATTATAACATCGTCACCATAAAGAACTGCAAAAGGGTCTTTGCCTACAAATGTTCTTGCACAATTTACAGCATGACCAAGACCCTTGATCTCTTTCTGCCTCGTAAAGTATATATTTGCAAGATTTGATATGCTATTAATTTCATCATAAAACTTTTCTTTTCCTGAACTCAATAAATTTAGTTCAAGTTCTGGGGATTTGTCAAAATGATCCTCGATAATACTTTTTCCTCTATTTAAAATTATTAATATATCCGTAATTCCAGAATTAACAGCTTCTTCAACTATGTATTGTATCGCTGGCTTATCAACTATCGGAAACATCTCTTTAGGCATAGCTTTCGTTGCTGGTAAAACTCTTGTTCCAAGACCTGCTGCTGGTATAATTGCCTTCTTTACTTTCATGATATACCTCTCACATAAACTAAGTTGCAATGGGGCAAGGACTGAAATTAAACCAGTCACCTCTTAAACCCTATTCAAAATATGTATCTATTTTATATTATTATTTAAAATTAGTCAATCCTTTAAAAGTCTCAACTTATGAAACTTTTAATAACATAAAAAATTAGAATCATTTGACTTCCATTCTTTGAGTTTTCTAATAACACTACAGTCTATCATATCACTTAATATAATAGAACATATAGAATAATTATTAAAATTAATCATAAAATCCTAATAATATTTTTATATGCTGCAGCACATAAAAATACTTAGCTTTTATATTTTTAAGTTATTAGCAAATACATAATTTTTGAACATTATTAAATTATTAATTAGATATAAGTATAAGATTCTAATTAAAATGAAGACTTTTCAGTTTAAACACATTAATAAATATATTATATTCTAATCTATTATATCTCTAAAATAAAACATTTTAAATAAAACTTATTCTTATACACTATCTTTAATGATGCCTGTTGACTGCAGGCATCAATTATAGACAAAAAATTCTATACTACTTTAAAGTATATTATATAAGAGTTTATCTACAAAAATATATATTATAACAAGTAGTAACTAACTATATCAAAATTTAACCATCGATTCAAAGATTTTATTGTCACTTTCCTTTGACTTTCCAACAATATAAAATGAATCCTTATCGATATACTTTTTAAATATTCTTATTACATCAGACTCAAAACTTTGATTTATAAATTTAATTTCAAAGCTTTTTAATTTATTCTTACTTAGATAATCACAGTTAAAAGAGTTCATTATCATTCTTCCATATGAAACATTATTGGTATGCAAATTCATGTCTATATCACAAGCCCGAGATTCATATTCATAGCAAAAGTCTTCATCTAATACATCCATATTAAATCTAGTATAAGTGCACCCGTCGTAGCTTTTATTAAATTCCATCGAATTCATAAAATAACTTTTTAATTCATCAAATCTTTTTAATTTTTTCAAATTGATATCATATAAGCACCATTCGGAAACGCCGTCTACCAAAACTTCATTTTTACTATTATATATAACATACAATCTATTTTGTTTTAATCTTTTAGGCTCTGTTGGAAATGTCTCTATAATAATATCGTCTCCTAAATGAGGAAAATGTTTTACATCTATTTTCATCCTCGTTATAAACCAACATACATTATAATTTTTTATTAATGTTTCATTATCAGCATTAAAAAGTTTTACATGATCTCCTGCTATTTCTTGAAATTTTTCCATCATTCTAGTTATACTCATTTTACATTGAAAATCAACATCACTGGGTGTAACAGTGATCTTTTTTAAATAACTCTTCAAAAAAATACCTTCTTTTTTTTTAGTACATTATAGCATAGTTATAAACTAAAATAAAGTGTCTAATATAAAATTATTAGCACCTATCTTTATAAATTGTTAATAACGGAAAGTTATCTATAAATTTTATTTCATCTACAAAATAATAAATCTTTTTCTACTCTACTGTTTCATCTAACTCCAATATTTCTTGATTTCTAACTGAGGCATTAGCATTATCGTTAGCCAAAAATAGCATATACAATCTTATTAAAGACACTAATATAACAACTTCACTTAAAGTAATTTCCATACATTGTTCTTTTGCAACTGAACCTTCCTTACTAGATGCTCTTGCTATATTTATAGACTGATTATAAAATCCAAAAAGGCCATATATTACTAATAAAGACGAAACTAACTGTATGCAAAAGCCATTTGAACTATTAGACTCATTTGTTTTAGGGCACAGCACACTATTAACCAGCTGGTTCTTTTGCATATTTATATACATAAGTCTCATTAAAGAGCCTATAATTATTACAGTTAAAAGTACTTCACTATTTTCTAATATATTAAATTGGGCTTTTTGCTCTTCATTAAAATTATCACATATTTGCATTACTTTACCTCCAAATATAATAAAATAGACTATCTTACATTCTATGACTTATTACTTTTAAAGGTAACTTACTTACTAGCATATAATTAATTACAAAATAATTACCGTTTGTTCTTATTAAAAGCATAAAGTAAACCCTGCTTATAGTATAAAAATTTATCAAAAACAAGTACACTTAACAACAATTATGTAAAGTCAACTTATAAAAAGGCAACTGAAATATTTTTCCTACTTTATAGTGTGCATTTCAGTACCTTTATCACAAGTTGTTTTCTAAATTGCAACAGTTAATTAAAAGTTGTTAAACTATAGATACTGTCTTAAATCAACTACCAATTTTTCCTCAAGATTTATAAGTCTCTTTGCAATATCTTTAACTTTTTCTTCGGCCGCTTCATACTGATTTAAATACTTATTTAATGACTTTATACCCATATTGCAACCATCTGTAATTAAATTTGCAACCGTTTTGTCTGAATCATTCATAGCAAGTTGAACATTCGTTTTAAGCCAGGACATTCCCTTAGCCATTGCATCAGCTTCCTTACCTGAGTCATGATATTCATTTAAAAGCTCATATGTTTCATTTTCAAGTTTTTCATGCTCTTCTTTGCAGTCTGATAAAACTTTTTTTAGGTTTTCATCTTTTACACGACCAAGCACCTCATCAAGAGAACTAATACCCATTTTGATTCCAGAATTACATTCTTTTAAAAGCTTTATTGTGTCTTCATTAATCATAAAGATTTTCCTCCATTAAAATTATTAATAAAATTAGCTTGGTCAATTAAATTAAAATTATTAATGACTCGTAAGTAATATCATAAATAATATCTTTTTTAATATATTTGTAACGGGGGTGATTAATTGAAAATCAAGTGGAAAGGACTCATTTTAAGTATTGCTATTCCCCTAATTGTAGGCGGACTTGCAGGCCTCATTTCAAGTAGAGGTATGATGGCATTTGACGAATTAAACAAACCGTATTTATCCCCGCCTGGATGGTTATTTCCTATTGTATGGACTATCCTTTATATACTTATGGGGTTAGCATCATATATTATCATTACGTCAAGTAGTGATGGAAACAAGACAAAAACTGCGCTGAAAATATACGGGCTTCAATTACTATTTAACTTTTTTTGGCCGATTCTTTTCTTTAATTTAAATCTTTATTTCTTTTCATTTTTATGGCTAATTATTTTATGGCTTTTAATACTTATTACTATTGTCCTATTTTATAAAATTTCAAAACCTGCTGCATATCTTATGGTGCCATATCTTTTATGGGTAACTTTTGCTAGTTATTTAAATCTTAGTATTGCATTACTTAATTAAAACACTCATAACAAATTAAACCAGTTTATTTTATAAGATTTATTATATAAACTGGTTTTTATTTTATCATTATAATATTAACTCTGGTTCTATAAAGTCTTATATGTTTTTCTCGCGCCTAAAAAAGTAAAAGTGCGGTAGTAAATCTTAAATACTTTTATTATATTAGTATTAAAATTTTCTAATGTCACTTCTTGAAATTACAAAAACAATTCTACAAATTTTAATTATATAAGTATATGAAAAAGTAAAGCAGCAAATAGGTCAAAAATTAAAATACATATAAGAGAACAAAATAATCTTAACTATCCTTAATTATGCTTTTTAATTTTGAAAATTCAATAAGTCATAGAAGTCTCATTATGAACATTTATGAAAATTGAAAAAATAGATATATTGAAATATCATTACCCTTATGATAAAATATTCATAAGTATTTCATTATATAAGGAGTTGTTTATATGCATGAAAGTCAAGCAAGGAACTTTTGTAAATTTGTAAATGAAAATGAGAATATAAAAAAAGAATTAAAGCAAAATCTGGAAAATTATAACTTGTTAAATCAAGATGAAAATAAGCAGAGAAATATTATCTTAGATGAGATGGAGAAGCTTTCTAAAAAATATAACTTCGATATTGATAAAACTGACTTAGAAGAAACTTTCTATAATATAAAGAAAAAATTAAGCGATGACGAATTTTTAAGTGTATCAGGTGGATTTGCACCGTCTGGAATAGCAGCTGGGTTACTACTGTTAACTGGAATTTCTTCAGCGAGCGGAACTGCTACAGCATTCGCATCAGGCAATGGCACCCCCACGGCAAGCAACAGTGACATAGTACAGAATTATGAAATAGACTACGAAGAAAAGTTTTTAGATTCTAACCCTGAAAATGACAAAGAGCATAACAATGAGCAGAACAATGATAAGATCGATGTGGACAACCAAGGTGAAACGTTATTACAAGAAACTAACAATCAAACAGAAGAAAGAAAAGAAGACCTTTCTGAAGACACAACTAACGCTGAAATAGCGTTTAGCTTAAAAGTTCTCAATGAATTTCCAAAAAAAGGTGAACCTGGATTTGACAAGTTTTTAGTAACTGAAGAATTGGAAAATTTAAATGAAAATAGAGTTGAAACTATAAAACACAAAGACAGGGAATCTGAAATTATAAAAATCAATGAAAAAGAGATTTTTGTACAAATGGCCAATACTGTAAGGGAAATAGTGCAGAAGGTTAAAAGTCGAACACCCGGAGAGGACATGGACAAAGAAGATATCAATGTAAAAATCAAAAATAATGAGATAAGTAAAAATTATAAGCTTCCTGAACAGATGCGTATAGCAAAAGCTATATACCGCTGGGTTGCTAAAAATATCAGTTATGATTTTGAAGCTTTTGATTCTATTTCTAATAAGGATAATAATTATATTAAACCACAAGACGCTATATTTGTATATAGCCAAAAAAGTGGTGTATGTGGAGGCTATTCTCTCCTTATTAACGAAATGATGCGAATAGCCGGAATTCCAAGCACCCAAATCTGTTCTATTAAGGGCAAAGGTACTGACATAACCCATGCATTTAATGCTATTTATCTTGAAGACACAACTAACAATCGTGAAGGATGGACCTTGATAGATTCAACTTGGGCATCACCTAAATCCGATAGAAACTTTCTAGCATCAGAGAATGAAGTAGAGTCTTTAATGGAAGGTACAGCACTTTTATATCCGGATTTAATTGAAGATAAATTTAATAAAAACGATGAGTATGCAAAAGAGATTGAAGAGATTATAGATATTTCCTGGGAAGATCAAAAGAAAATGGACGATAATGAAATTTTTGATTTAAATAAAAAAACTGAAGATAAACTCAAAGAATTAAATAAAAAATATAATAACGGCATGAAGTTTGAGAAAATTGAGTTTTCTAAGTCTCAATATGAAGGGTTGCAAATAAAATATAAAACCAATTTAACTTTAGAAGAAGCTGTAAAACTTAATAATGAAAAAAAAGCAAAAATAAAAGAACAAAATGAAAAGTATGAAATTGAATTAATGATGAGTTACGTGTCGTCACTTTTCGTCTACAAATCTGATGAATTAAATGATACTTTATATGATGTGTTAAATGCAATTAATTCTAGAAAAGACCGGATTAATTCAGTTAAAAGTGAAAAATACTGTAAAAGAGTAATGGGAATTTGCGCAAATACATTAAAAAAATACGGCAGCAATATTAAAGAAAATGCTGATAATATAAATAAAGAAATACAAAATGCACTTGAAAAATTAAATCCAGAATATCAGGATATTGTTACATTTAAAAACCTTACAATCTATTGTGCACCTGGAATAGAAGACAACGATTCTGCAATAAATGTAACAACTTCATTAAGCTATGAAGAAGCAAAAAACATCGTAAAAAATAATCCTTTAAAGCCTTCAAGTGCGATGACAATATATTTCCCGGGATTTTATAGTGAAGATATAGATTTTATAGAAGCTAACAAGTCAATAATTAGCAATCCTTCTCACAAGATAGACGAGCCACTTAATATAGACGATGTAATATACACATTATCTGGTAATGAAGGCAGTTCTGTAATACTTATATATAGAGTAAAAGAAATCCCATTTGCTGAAAATTTACAAATTCCCAGTTATTTATCAAGCTTTGGATCTAAAATTCGTATAGGCTCTGGAATTAAGTCGATAATTTTGAATGGCGATGAAACCATAGATTTGTCTAGCCCTGCCTACGACCTAGAAAGTATAAACACAGAAAACTCTAATAAATATATTGCCGAAAGATGCATGCTTTACGAAAAAAATCCAGATGGTTCAAAAGGTAGATTATTGAAGAATTTCATTAAAAAATTCGACAACGCTGTTGGATAAGAAAAAGATATAGTGGTAATTCTATTACTACTATATCTTTTTTGAGTTAAAGTTTCAAAATATATTTTTCCATTAGCCAATTAACGCATCTTAATTTGTCAGAATTAAAAATATAGATTTGATTAATAGATTTCTACCTTAACTATACATAGAAAAAACTGTCTTAAAATTAAACTACCTGCTTATACAAATAGTTTTGTTAATATTGTTTTTTACTAAACATTTAAAATTGTAACAGAGTTAGTCTTATGTTGATAACCATATTCATATTTTATGATACTAATTAGTAACCTACTGGCAAAAATTATTCATATATTAATAGTCATCGTGTTTATTCTGACTCATTTCTAGATTTAAATGTATTTTCTTCTTTGTCATAGTTATACTTTAAAAAAATTAAAGTATTAAATGCAATTTTCTCAACATTATAAAGTTTTATTCACAACAAAAAGCCACTTTATACCATAAGTTTTTATTACGTGTAATATTACATTTTGCTTATTTATGAATTAAAAAGTCAAAACATTAAAGTGTCTTTAATAGAATTAAACTTATTTTAATTACAATTCTTAAGAGATTTTAAAAACTTTCTTTATGCCCATGCTTGCTCATTACAATGAATACAAAAAGCTTAAGTGAAAAAACTTATAGCCTCTATCTCTTTTTTAACTGAAAATATCCCAAAATGATTCTTAATTTAATCCCTTAATAATTATCATTCCATATATTTTATAAACTACTATACATATAGGTAAAATATTTCACTACAAGCTTTAACGCAAAAGTACTTTTAGCAAAAAAGTTATTGCATTTTGAAAATATGTGTTTTGAAACTAAAGCAACAAAAAGCTGTATCCTAAGATACAGCTTTTTAAACTAACAAATAAAATCTAACTTCATATGGTTGCGGAGGCTGGATTTGAACCAACGACCTTCGGGTTATGAGCCCGACGAGCTACCGAACTGCTCCACTCCGCGTCGTTTACTCATCTATTATATTATATATAATTACAATGGATTTGTCAACACTTTTTTTAAAATATTTTTGTATCAAAATATTTTACCTACTAATATAATATTATGAATTGCTAATGGAGGTATTAATATGGAACAAAAAGACTTTCAGGCATTAGTCAATAAGTATAAAGAAGAAATGATGCAAATTTTTAATACAGTAAGAAAAGATCAAAATGCAGAAATTAACTATACGGACAATGGCGAGAATAAAAGAGTTGAACACAGTACCGCTCATAATAGTTCAGAGAATAATAATGAACCTAATGATAAGGGTATCATTGCACAAGTTGATTCTAATGAAGAAGTTCTCCATGTCTACCCAAAAACAGATAATTTTGATAATGATATTTCAAACTTATAATTTTAAAAATGAATAAAATTATCTAAGCTACAAAGAATAGTTCCGAAAGGAAGTGTATTTCTTTGGAACTTAGTAAAAAAGAATATTCTAGTATGGCAGATAAGGCTTCTCCAAAGTCAAGTATAGTAAAAAACTCTATTCTTGCCTTCATATCTGGAGGATTAATTTGTACTTTAGGTCAGCTACTAATGTCACTATATCAGAGTTACTTTGATTTTAACACCAAAGACGCTCGAGCTGCCGTTTCAGTTACACTTGTTGGACTTGGTGCTTTGCTTACAGCTTTACGTATATATGATAACATTGCTAAACACTGTGGTGCTGGTACCTTAGTTCCTATTACCGGCTTTGCTAACTCTATTGTAGCTCCAGCCATAGAATTCAAGAGTGAAGGCCATGTTATGGGCATAAGTGCAAAAATGTTTATTATAGCAGGTCCTGTACTAGTGTTCGGTATTACTGCATCTGTTATATACGGGCTTATCTTACTATTATTTAATTTAACTTAACTCATTATAAATAAAAAATTTAAAAACGCCCCATACGTAAAATTATGATGGCGTTTTTATTAATGAAATATTTATAAATTAACTTTTAAAGTCAAGCATTTCAAAATATATGCATAATATACTTATCATGCAAGAAATCATTGAAATTATAGTCGCAAAAAATTCCTCCATAATAAGGCAAAAAACCATGGATATAATCAATAAAGAAGCACTTACAATAAGAATAATTCCTTTACTTTTATTACTCATAACTTAATCTTCCTATCATATATATAATTCGAAATTTTAACAAATTGTTCTATATTTAAATTTTCTGCTCTAATAGTTAAAGGTATAGATAAACCATTAAGAATGTCTTGTACTATACTTTTTTGAAGATTTAGTCCATTGCTTAATGAATTATGTAAAGTCTTTCTTCTTTGAGAAAAAGCAGCATTCACAACTTTAAAAAATAGCTTTTCATCTTGTACCTTAAATTGCGGTTCTTTTCTTATATTAAGTTTTATGACAGCAGAATCGACCTTTGGCATAGGAACAAAGTTTCCCCTACTCACTTCAAATAGCAATTCTGGTTCAGCGTAATAATTTATTGCCACACCTATACTACTTGAATCTCTCGTCCCTAAATCCGTGCATAGTCTTAATGCCACCTCTTTCTGAACCATAACCGTAATGGATTTTACATTAAGTCTAGTTTCAAGAAGTTTCATTATTATAGGTGAAGTTATATAATATGGTAAATTCGCACATACTACCACGTCCTTGCCATCAAATTCAGAAGCTATTAAACCTTCTAAATTCATTTTCATTATATCATCATTAATAATTTTAATATTATCAAAGTCAGACAGCGTTTCACTAAGTATTGGCAATAGTTTTTTATCAAGTTCTATTGCTACAACCTTATTAGTTCTCTTTGCAAGCTCACACGTTAGAACCCCTATACCAGGTCCAATTTCTATAACTCCAACTTCCATGTTGCATCCGCACTCCTCAGCCATTCGCGGGCACACAGAAGGGTTTATAAGAAAGTTCTGACCTAGAGATTTAGAAAAATTAAAGCCATACCTTGATAATATGCTCTTTACTGTCTTTATATCCGCAAGATTATACATAAGTCCTCCAAGTAAAATGTGTTCATACTGTTTTAACATTTATAAAATATAATTGCATAAAATTATTTTTATTATATCACAAAAATAATTATACTAAAACTATTATTATAAATTATGGAGTGTTATTTATGGAGCGTATAGATAAAATAAATTATTATCTTGATATTGCTGAGACAGTCTTAGAACGAGGGACTTGTCTTAGAAGAAATTTTGGAGCTATAATAGTAAAAAATGATCAAATCATATCTTCTGGATATACTGGAGCTCCTCGAGAACGTAAAAATTGCATAGACATTGGAAGATGTACAAGAGATGTACTTGGAGTTCCCAGAGGAGAAAGGTATGAATTATGTCGTTCAGTACATGCTGAAGCAAACGCCATAATTCATGCTGCTAGAAATGATATGCTAAATTCGACGTTATATTTAGTCGGTAAAGAAATGAAAACCGGAAATTACATAAAAAATGCATCATCTTGTTCAATGTGCAAAAGACTAATAATAAATGCTGGAATTAAAACTGTTATTGTCAGAGACACTAAATCCCAATTTAAGATAATTGAAGTGCAATCATGGATTAATAACGACGAATCACTAACTGGAATTCGTGGTTATTAAGTGTAATATATATTAAGTTAAGGAGATTTGAAAGTGAATTTACGGTATAAACCTGGATTAAGAGCTATAAAAACCTCCATTGCAGTATTTTTATGTCTTTTAATCTCCGTCATATTTAAAAGATCTGATATATTGCTTGCTAGTATAGCATCTATAATTTGCCTACAGCCTACTGATACTCAGACCTATCAAGAAGGATTAAATAGAACAATCGGAACTTTGCTGGGAGGTGGTATTGGATATTTGATATTGCTTTGTACACAAAGTCTAAATTCTAGTAAATATGTAAATATATTTCTTGCTCCAATAGCTATTCTTTTAATAATTTACATATGCAATGTAATAAATAGATCTGATTCTATCGTTATAGGGTGCATAGTTGTATTGAGTGTTCTTATGTGGACTTATCAAACAATTTCTGATCCGTTTATGTATGTAGTAGATCGTGTCATTGATACTAGTATAGGCATTTTTGTTGCTATATTTATAAATAAATTTCTATTTATAAAGCACAACAAAAAGCACAATAATAAATAATTAATATAAAATCAAACTATCTATATTAATAGAATATTGCTTTTGTGTATAATAATATATAGATAAAGTTGTTTAGGGCTTAAATATTTGACTTATACTTATTATTTTAATCTTTTTTATTAGCTTTATTTCTTTATTATATTTGGTAATTATAATGTGCAATAATTATCAGAATTATAAAAAGGCCGTCTATGTATAGGGGAAAATACAGACGGCTTTTTTCTATAAAAGGCAACCAAATTTATTGGTCGCCTTTTGTTTTTGCAAGATCAAGTACATGTTATACTTTTTAAAACAGCACTTACAATTCTTGAATCTACAGTTTTACTAAAGTCATTTTCTATCCTTACTTTAACTTTAGAATTAGGCTCTGTTTTAAAAATTACCTTTGTCACATCACCAGTTAATTTATATTCAGCAACCTCTTCATCATTTACATATATTCTTCCTGTTTCATCCCCATTAACTTCCTCATTATAGTAAATTTCTAATACTACATTTCCTTCATTCTTAGTCTTTAGTTCAAATTCACAAGTAGGCTCCATCCAATAATCTTCATATATTCCATTCAATTCATTTATTGTCTCGAGTGTACTACCTGCTTCATACCTTCCAAAAATCTTAAGTGATTTTTGATACGAATTATAGTACCTATATACACTAAGGTTATATTTCCTCATTTGTTCTATACTCTTCATAGTCTCTTCCGGGGATGCTATTAAAGGTGTCATATTATTTTCGTCTACCGGCAACTCTTCTATGCTTTGTGCAAAAAGATAGGGTTGCTTATCCAAATAATAATTTTTTACATGCGGTGCTCTTTGTAAATGCACTACATTTCCCATAATACTACCTATAAATATAATCATTGCACTCAATGCCAGTATAATTTTCTCTGCTTTTTTAATACAATTTTGATATATATAAACAAGTATCATTATTGTTCCTATTAAGCCTAATTTTGTATGAACTACATACCACTCATTTATACACCATTTAAGTGACATCTCTCTATCTAACATCACCAATACTGGTACAAAAAACGAATAAGCCATAAAAAGAACTGGTATATAAGACTTTTTGTATATTCTTAGTCTTATAAACTGCACAATTGCATACACCATTATCAAGGTAACAATAAGTCCTACTATTACATAAAAATCGTCATTAAATTTTCCATCTAAATAACCTGCCGAGCCTAATAATCCACTTGCATTATATCCTAAAATAGCCCTCATAAAAGCTAAAGGATGCTTGAAAAACTCAAATATTCTTTCAAATAATCTTCCACATTCAGCCTTTTGTCCCCCTCCTGAAAAATTAAAATACTCTATTATATATAATATCGCTGCAAATATATAGGCCACTACTATACTAAGTCTTGCCTTATCTACTTTTTTATTCTTAAGAAAAATTATAAAACAAATCAAGAATACTAATGGTATACCTGCAAAACTATAGGCTGTTCCAAAAATATTAATACTTATAAAAATATATATAATAGCCCATACTAAATCACTTTTTCTATAATCATCTCTAAGTATCTTATCTATAAATAAAGTAGAAATGACAAAAAATAAAATTCCTAACCTGACCTGAGTCTCCATTGCTCCAGAAGATAACTGTACTGCACTGAATGATATCATAGATATTAGCACTATACTTAAAATATAACTTGCATCACGTTTTTTTACAATTTGTTTTGTTTTATATATACTTATAATACCAATAATCGCTACTATTATATCATTTAAATATACATCAAACAATGTTGTCATTTTAAATACAAGCGTATTAATTATAAATAACACATTATATCCAAATAATCCATGCGCTCCATATCGAGATCTTAATATATCACTTAATGTTATAGTCTTAGAAAATAACGGATCTAATATATAAAATTGATAAAACCATGATAAATGCGGCAGTTCTATCATTATACTACTGCAAAACCAAACAAAATAGCTTATTCCCAAAATCAAAAATATTATCTCTAATTTATTTTTTTTTATAAATTTACTCATTAAATCTTTCCTCTATTAACATACATCAAATTTATTCTGCATTAATTAGCTTTTGATAAAGTGGATCTATTGTAAGGATTACTGTCCCTTCTTTGTTCCCATCATAAAAAAACTCTTTTGTAGAAGCAAAGGTCTTAATATTTAGCCCTCTTCCATTAGTATTTATTTTTAATGATTCATTAAGAGCCTCACCATTTTCCCCAAAAACTCCATAATGTTTTGAAATTATGCAAAATTCTTTGTTATAAGCATCTTCTTTATATCTTTCAACTATCTGCTCATAGGCAGAATTATAAAGTTGATAATGCGCCCAATAATATAAATTTCTCCAGTTGCTTCTAAAAAATACTTCCATAGGAATAACTGCACAAACTATAATAATTGCAACTACCCTATAAATATTTTTAAATCCATTTAATTCTTTAAAATTAGTATAAGCAAGCATATAAAGCAACAGAATAATAAATCCCACATATGGAGTATAAACCCATCTCATTTCTAGTCTAATAGTTATACAGCTAGATATTAAGCTTAAGAATATAAAAGATAAAAATAGCATTACATTTTTTATGTGCACTTTTGTCTTTGATTTATCTTTGAATATAGATACTATAAAATTTACAGTTGTAAATAATATACAAATAAATAAGGCTAAATTAAAAATATATACCCAACGTGGCACATTTGACATTTCTATTCCAGATAAATACATAGGCCCTGCACTTATTCCAAATAAGTATAGTATTCCATCCAGAAAAAATTGAATTAAGGAATTCATACTAAAGGTTTGCCTAACACTTGTCCCACCTGTTCCATCAAAGGAGCCTCCTTTTAGCTTGTAAAACCTAATAACAACAGACGTAAAAAATATTGCTGAAACAAATAAAAATAGTTTTAATTTAATAAACCTCTTAGATGATTTTTGCCCCAAAATGATTCCCAAAATTAATAGTACGAATAGTATCATATATCTTTCATGTATAAAGGATATAAAAAATAGTAAAATTGATGCTAAGTAAAAGAAACCCGTTTTTTCTTCATTTATATATACATATAGGTAAAATAAAATTAAAATAGCTGTTAATAGTCCCATTTGCTCCATTATCCCATGTACTTGAGTAATAGAATAATATGAAAATCTTGAAAATAAATACATCACACAGCCAGTAAAGGCTAGATATTTATTTTTTGTTATCCTTTTTATTACAAAAAATAATGTACTAACTACTACAAAATTAAGAAATAGCAAAAAAACTGAAAATAAAATTACATTAGGCAAAAATAGTTTATAGCAAATTTTTAATATAAAATAATAAACTGGTCTAAATTTATTTGCCGCTGTGTTAAATACACACTCCCAAAAAGTCATTCTTTCAAATTCTATGCATGTATTAAGGTCATCTAGACTTAATAGTTTTATCGGATATCCAATATTAAGTAAAATATTTGTAAAAAACAGTATAATTATTAATTCAATATCTAAACTGTTTTTTTCTTTCTTAAGGGTATAATTGCTAGATGCGTCTTTAATACTTGAATTTAGCACGAATTTGTCATCTCCTATTTTGCGTTATAAAATATCTCTAAACAAATCTTTTGCATAATCACTTGAAAAGTATTTACTAAGATACCTATGATAATTATCTACAGTTTCTTCAGCTAGTTTAGGGTTATTATAATACTCAATTACTTTATTAGCAAAATCTTTATCAGTATCCGCAGCACTTATACACTCTTCTATTCCATTAATCCCCTCTATTCCAACACTTGTTGAAACTACAGGAATTTTATTATATATAGCCTCTATAGTCTTTCCCTTAACTCCTGCACCAAACCTTAAAGGTATTACACAAACTTTACAATTTTTATAATAACCAGCAAGCTCCTCATCAGAAATAAAACCTGTAACTTTTATATTGTCACACTCTAATTCCTTAATCTTCTCAGTTGGACTTGATCCCGCTATTATAAAGTTACACTCTGGTACCTCTTTTAATATCTTAGGCCATATATCTCTTACAAACCAAAGAACTGCATCCTCATTAGGTTTATGTTTGAACCCTCCTACAAAGATTATGTCCTTTTTTTCACTAAAGTCTACTTTGTCAAAATTGAATTTATCAAATATAAATATTGGCAATACAACTGCTTTTCCCTTGCCAATTTCTCTATCTATTATCTCTTTTTCATATGTGCTAAACGTTACTACTACATCAGATTTACTCATTAGACTAAGTTCTATATCCTTAAATTTTTTAGCGGAATTTAAAATTGCTACGTCTTTTTTTATTTCATATTCTCTCTGCTCTCTAACAAAAACTAAATCATGAACATAATAGATTATTTTTGCCTTTGTATACTTTTTTATAGTGTCTATATATTTAATTGATATGTGAGGTCTACTTAGAATAACAGTGTCTATATACTTAGCATTTTCCTTTACCCAGTCTTTCCAACCATTCATATACTTCTGTCCATAAAGAACCTCTATTCCCATTTGCTCTAATACATCAGTATACTTCTTATACTTAAAGAAGTTATCCCCTATAAATTTCACATTATAGCCCATATCACATAGAGTCTTCAAGTGTTGATAAGCTGCCCTAGAACCAGCATCTTTATCAAACGTAGGCACATAGTGATCTACAAACAGTATACACTTTTTGTTTTGCGAGCGATCCCTTGCTAAAAATACATTGTCACCATTTTTAAAGTGGTCTTTTTGCAGTACAGCCTTCCACTTCTCATAAAACTTATCTTTATTTTGTACTTGATAAGCTTTTACTCCCGTTGAGGTATCTGTACCATTTGACATTCCTTCAAAGTGGACAACAACAGATTTTGGTTGATATACCACTCTATATCCATGCGCTCTTACTTCAAAAGCAAGATCACTATCTTCATAATAAGCAGGTGCATATCTATCATCAAAACCACCTATCTCTTCCCATAACCATTTCCTTATCATAATACTAGCACCTGAGATGTAGTCCACATCTTTTAAGTAGTTATATTCAGGAAGACCTGGATGTTTTCCCCTCCCGTAGTTCCAGGCTGAGGCGTCATTCCAAAATATACCTCCCGCCTCTTGCAGATGTCCTGTAGGATATACTAACTTCGATCCAACCATACCTATTGTTTCGTCTTTCTCAATTACTTCTAACATACTCGATAGCCAGTTCTCTTGTACGCTAGTATCATTATTTAAGAAGACTATATATTTCCCTCTAGCTAGCTTAGCAGCTTTATTACAGTTCAATAAGAACCCTAGGTTTTCCTTGTTTCTACTAACCTTAACGTTCTCTATAATGTCCTCTATTTCAGCTGTCTTATCTGTCGAAACATCATCGGCAACTATGATTTCGTAAGGCACATTATTGGTAAATCTTTTAATCGCTTTTATACAATTATACGTATAGTGAAATTGATTATATACAGGAATCACAATCGATACTAAAGGTTCAGTGACTTTATCTAATACTAATTTATCGTATTTTTCTCTTCCTTCATACACATTTTCATAAACAAATTTACATTCCTTATCATCTATAAAGTCCAAGCCTTCATTAAATGCATATGTATTTCCACTTACTAAAACATTTAAAAAATTTTTTATATTTTTAGGCGTGACCTTTTTAAAACAAATAATAGGATGCCTTAAAAATTTAAGAATCATTTTAGCTAAAAATCTTCTCCTCGAACCCGGTGGTACTACTATTCCCTCAAGCTTATACATTTTTTCTAACATTTTATAACCTCTTGAATTATATACTCTTATAAGTTCATCTTCTACTTCTTTACATTTATCTGATTCCTGATAGTACTTATTAGTCTTATCTAAATTTTCATTAATTAGTCTTTCATTTTCTAAAGTTAGCTCTTTTATCTTTATATCTTTTTCATTATTTAAATTATCATTACTTATAGCCCAGTCTAAAATCTTAAAGAACTTAGAGTCATCACGTACAAATATTCTAGCTTTTAAATCTTGTATTTCTTTATTAGAACAAACAGCTATCAAATATTCTGATTGTTCTAGGTCTAAACCTCCATCAATACAAGCAAAATTATTCGATTGTCCTACCACTACATTACATACTTCAAATTGTTGACTAAAAAATTCAACATTTTTAAAACTTGAACTCAATAAATCTCTAAATTCACGATAGCTCAATTCATGTTTATGGAATTCATTATTCCCTCGTTTTTTATATATATCATGATTGGGTGTAGAAATTATAAGTATTCCATCGTCTTTTAAAACCCTTTTTATTTCAGATAAAAACTTTACCTGAGCTTCTCTTCCCACATGTTCTATAGTCTCAAACGATACTACTACATCAAATAAATTATCCTCAAATGGAAGTTTTTCTACAGAGTTTTTTATAAATTCAATATTGCTAGATTTATAATTTTTATTTGCAAATTCTATTGCATCACTTGATATATCTACTCCATATACCTTACTGGCATTCTCAGCTAAAATAGCACTTCCATATCCAACTCCACAAGCAGCATCTAAAACGGTCTTATCCCTTACTATCTCTCTTGCAAATTTATATCTTATAAAATGTTCTATCTCAAGTTCTTTGTCAATCTTTCCTGGTATTAGCCTTTCTCCTGTAAAATCCATAATAACTCTCCCTATAAGCAATTTATTAAAGTTCTTAATTTAATTGCATAGAACTACTTTAGATTCCCTTCGTAAGCATCACAAACTGTATTTGTATCACCAAGCATTTTAACTTTTCCCTTATCAAGCCATAATACTTTACTGCATAGCCTTCTTATTTGGTCTAGAGTGTGCGAAACTATAATTACTGTTGTTCCTCCAGCCATAAGGTTATTAATTCTATTTTCGCACTTCTGCTGAAATAGAAAATCTCCAACGGATAGTATCTCATCTACTATTAAAATGTCCGTCTTTACCATAGTAGCTACAGCAAACCCTATTCGTGCTACCATACCTGACGAATAATTTTTCATAGGTATATCTAAAAAATCTTTTAACTCTGAAAACTCAACTATATCGTCAAAGCAATCTTGCATCATTTTCTTTGAAAATCCTAATACGGAACCATTTAAATAAATATTTTCTCTTGCTGTAAGATCTAAATCAAACCCTGCACCAAGTTCAATTAACGGAGCTATCGTCCCATTTACTTTAACAATTCCTTTCGTAGGCTTTAAAATTCCCGAAATAACTTTTAAAATAGTACTTTTTCCTGAACCATTATATCCAATTATTCCTAAAACTTCACCTCTCTGAACTTCTAAGTTTACTTTATCAAGCGCAATAAAGTCTTCATACATAAGTTGCCTTTTTGCTATCTTAATAAAATACTCCTTTAAGTTATCTATCTTTTCTTTGCACATATTAAAATGCATTTCTACATCTTTTATTTCTATTATATTTTCCAAAATTTCACCCTAACCTTAAACATAAAGAATAAATCTATCCTGCGTTTTCTTAAAAAACCATAAACCAAAAATCAATGTTCCAACTGAAAATGCTATACAAATCAAATCTATTTTTACACCTGGAACAGTATTATACATTGTAACATCTCTAAAATAACTTACAAAATAATACATAGGATTTATTTGCATAAACATTTTCATCTTTTCACCTAATATCTCATATGGATACACTATTGGAGTAAAGTAATTCCAAGCTACCACTACAACAGAGTATAGATGTATCACATCTCTAAAGAAAACCCCTAATGCTGACAAAACCATTCCTAAACCCATAGAAAAAATCAATGTATATATAGCAGGTATAAAGAATAATAATGATGTTAGATGAAGTGGATATCCAAATACAATAAACATAACAACTACCGCTATCAACGAAAATAAAAAATTGACAAAACCAAATAAACATTTTTCGATAGGAAATATATACTTTGGTATATATATTTTCTTAATTAATTCTCTCGAATTTAGAATAGACATCATCGCTAAATTCGTACTTTCTGACATAAAATTAAATAATGTAGAGCCTGTTAAATAATAAAGAGGAAAATTCTCAACTTGAAATTTAAATATATTGGAAAAAACAGCTGAGATAACGATCATCATAAGTAGTGGGTTTAGCACACTCCACAAAATGCCCAGTATAGACCTCCTATACTTTAACTTTATGTCTTTTACTATTAAGTTACTTAAAAGATATCTATATCTCTTAAGCGTTTGAAAATTTGCTTCTAACATATCTTCTCCTTAAAAATTAAAATAGGAAATTTTATTATTACACAGAAAAAATTATACCAGAAAAACTATAAAAATCCAATAAAAATTTTTCATCATTGAAATTAGCTTAAATTGTTTACTACATTACATAACAAACAACAAGCACATAAAATCAAAGGACTGATAAAAGTGAAAATTTTTTCTTATTGCATATCTATTTTTTTACTCATTGTAGTGATTTTAATATCAATGTATCATAATAAAAATATTAATAAAGTCTGCGACAGTCACAATAACGCCAAAGAAAATATTAACCTTAATATCTTAAATAATAAAACAAGCACTCAAGAAATGCGTGCAATTTGGGTACCATTCATGTCTCTTAATATGCATGGTACAGATTATAGCGAAAACTCATTTAAACAAAAATTTAATAACATAATAGATGAATCAAAAAAACTAAATATAAATACATTAATAGTTCAAGTTCGTCCTTTTGGGGATGCTCTTTATAAGTCTAAATACTTTCCTTGGTCTCACATACTAACAGGAGAGCAAGGAAAAGATCCTGGATTTGATCCCCTGCTCTATATGATAAATCAAACTCATGATGCTGGCTTAGAATTCCACGCTTGGGTAAATCCTTTGAGGATACAAGTTAATAATAGCCCACCAACTATTGCTCCTAATAATCCTTATCATTCCTTTAAGTCTAATTACAATTATCAAGATATTATATTAGAATTGCAAAATGGTATTTACTATAACCCTGGATATAGCGAAGTGCGAAAACTTATAATAGATGGAATTAAAGAAATTGTAGAAAACTATCCTATAGACGCAATACAAATTGACGACTACTTCTATCCTCCCTCTCCTGCAAAACCTGAGTATGATAAAGTGTGTTACGATTCATACTGTAGCAAATGCTCTCAAATGCCTCTTTCTTTATTGGCATTTAGAACTACTAATATAAATTTACTAATAAGTGGTATCTATAGCGCTATAAAAAGTGTTAATCCATCTGTACAGTTTGGCATTGCGCCAGAAGCTAATATACAAAATGATATTAATATGGGTGCTGATGTATTTACCTGGTGTTCTACGCCTGGTTATATTGATTATATTTGTCCCCAAGTATATGTAAGCTTAAATCATCCTTTCTTTCCTTTTGCTAAGCTACTAGATACATGGGAAAAACTTACTCAAGGTAATCACATAAAAGTATACTATGGCCTCGCTGCATATAAAGCCGGTAGTAACGAAGACAGCGGAACTTGGCATGAATCTGACGATATACTAAAAAAAGAAATAGAACTTTGCCGCAGTAAGGGTTGCGACGGATTTATGTTTTTCTCGTTTGAAGATATTTCTCATCCAAAGTCGCAAAATGAAATACTAAATGTAATAAAGGTATTAAATTAATTCTCCTATACAGTAGTCATCAGCATACGATGTTATCTTTGCCTTTAATATATTATTACCAATTTCCTCTTGAGTTTTTACATACACAGGTAAATAATTTTTAGTATACCCTTGAAAATATCCATTTGTATCTCTTACTTCAAACAAAACTTCTTCTATCTTATTAAGTTGTTGTTCAAAAAACTGAAGCTTTAGTTTATTAGCTATTTCTAGCATTTCCTGGCTTCTTTTTTTCTTAACTTCACTACTAACTTGATCTTTAAAAAGAGCTGCTCTTGTCCCCTTTCTTATGGAGTATGGAAATACATGTACCCTTGTAAATCCAACTTTTTCTACAAAGTCTAATGATTCTTTAAATTCCTCATCGGTTTCTCCTGCAAATCCTACCATAACGTCTGTAGTAATAGAAACGTTGTTAAAATGTTTATTTAAGTTTTTCACTATAGATAAATATTCATTTGCGCTATAATGCCTTCCCATTCTTTTCAATGTTCTATCACAGCCACTCTGAAGTGACAGGTGAAAATGTGGACAAAGCTTGTCTTGCTTAGATAGCCTTAATATAGTACACTCATCCATCTGTTCAGGTTCAAGGGAGCCTAACCTAACCCTATTAATTCCGTCAACTGAACATACCGCTTCTATTGCATCGCATAAGTTCATTCCTATATCTTGTCCATATGCCGAAAGATTGATTCCTACTAGAACCACCTCTTTATATCCCTCTAATGCCATTAATTGAGTTTCTTTTAAAATTTCTTTAACAGGCTTTGACCTAACCCTTCCTCTAGCATAAGGTATAATACAATAAGAGCAAAACCTATTGCATCCATCCTGTATCTTCAAAAGTGCTCTAGTCTTTTGACTGAAACTTTCAACTGCACAGTTTTCAAATTCACCATCTCTTTTAAAAGGTATTACTTCTGTTATTCTATTTTTATTTAGTGAAAAATCCATAACAGCAGAAATAACATCCATCTTATTTGAATTCCCAACAACAATATCAGCCTCAATTAAAGATTCAGATTCCTCCTTAAACGCTTGAGGCATACATCCTGTTAAAGCTATTATAGCATTTTTATTAAGTCTTCTTGCTCTATGTAAAGACTTTATAACCTTTTTACTACTCTCTTGAGTAACCGTACAAGAATTAATAATTATTACATCCGCATCGCTTATATCATTCGTTTTACTGCCTCCATGCTCCAAAAACTTTTGCAATATCACCTCAGATTCATACTGATTTACCTTGCATCCAAAAGTTAATATAAAAATCTTCATACTTCGCTCCTAAATTTCACATTTTTTTAAAATTTTCAAATTTTAAGATTAAAATATTTCAATAATCTTGACCTATTCGTATTATACTGGTAACATTAATTTGTTGATATTAATTTGTTCCAGTCTTGGGAGGTACAAAAAATGCAAAAAATGCATAGAGAAGATATATTTCTACCAGATATTAACACAGTAAAAGAATTTGTGGCTTTTGCTAATGGTTACGACTTTCCTATAACTTTATACTCAGACAAGTACATAATAAATGGCAAATCAATAATGGGTATATTTGGTTTGGATTTGTCGCAGCCGCTAGAAATTGAGGTTAGCGATTCCTATCCTGAGGATTTTAAGGAAAAGTTAAAGAATTTTAAATTCGTTTCTCAAAATTAAAAATATCTTAGCTTTGTTATGTTAATTATAATATATGTAATGTATTTGATCAAGTTATAAAAAACAGGCATTGAATTATTAAATAATGTATGATATAATTAAGAAAAACAATGATAAAGAAAGTAGTTTTTCACAAATTTGTAAAAAGAGAGATAAAGCCTTGGCTGTGAGCTTATCTACAAATAGAAAAACGAAGTTCGCTTTGGAGTTATGTGCTTGAACATCTAGTAGAGTACATCGGTTAAGGGCCGTTATCCTCTTGTTAAGTGTTTACTTTTTGTAAAAATTAGGGTGGTACCGCGGAAGTACGCTTTCGTCCCTTGGTGGATGAATAGCGTCTTTTTTTATCCTAAAATATCAATGAGGTGACTTTATGAAAGAACAATTAGAAAAAATTAAGCTATCTTTTAGTGACGAACTTGAATCGGCTTGTTTAGAAAAGGACATTAACGATATACGTATTAAATATCTTGGTAAAAAAGGTGAAATTACTAACATATTAAAACAAATGGGCAAGATGGAACCTGAAGAAAGGCCTATTATAGGGAAAGTTGCCAATGAAGTACGCAATTTTATTAGTCAAAATATAGAATTAAAATTACATAAAGTACGAGAAGATGCTTTAAATAAACGTCTAATCGAAGAAAAACTAGATGTTACATTACCTGGAAAAAGAATTAATTTAGGACATAAGCATCCACTTTCAACGGTTCTCGACGAAATTAAACAAATATTTATAGGAATGGGATTTAGCATCGCTGATGGTCCTGAAATAGAAAGTGACTACTATAATTTTGAATCTCTAAACATGCCTAAAAATCATCCTGCAAGAGATACTCAAGATACTTTCTATATCAATGACAATACAGTTTTAAGAACTCAGACTTCTTCTGTTCAAATACGTACAATGCAAAGTCAAAAGCCACCTATACGTATAATCTCTCCAGGTAGAGTATATCGTTCTGATGCAGTAGATTCTACCCATTCTCCACTTTTTCATCAAATAGAAGGTTTAGTTGTTGATAAAGGCATAACATTTTCAGATTTAAAAGGAACTCTTCAAATATTTATAGAAGAGCTCTATGGAAAAGATTCAGTTATAAGGTTTAGACCTCATCACTTTCCATATACGGAGCCCTCTGCTGAAGTTGACGTTCAATGTTTTAGCTGCAATGGTAAAGGCTGCAGGATATGTAAGAATGAGGGTTTTATCGAAATTTTAGGCTGTGGTATGGTTCATCCAAAAGTACTTAAAAATTGTAACATTGATCCTGAAATATATAGCGGATTTGCATTTGGCGTTGGTCTTGAAAGATTAGCTATGCGTCGATATAACATCGATGACATGCGCCTATTTTATGAAAATGATGTTAGATTTCTTAATCAATTTTAATTAATAAGGAGGATATTATTATGAATCTTTCCATGAAGTGGTTAAAAGAATTTGTTGATATAGATGTTAGTATAAAAGAATTTGCAGATGCTATGACTATGAGTGGCTCAAAAGTTGAAAGATATGAAATTGAAGGAGATAAAATCAATAAAGTCGTTGTAGGTAAAGTTTTGTCTATAGAAAAGCACCCAGATGCTGATAAGCTTGTCGTTTGTAAGGTTGATGTGGGGGAAAATGAACCTATACAAATAGTAACCGGCGCTACAAATTTAAAAGAAAATGATATTGTACCCGTTGCCCTAGATGGTTCTACACTTACTAATGGCACAAAGATAGAAAAAAGTAAACTTAGGGGAATTGTGAGTAATGGTATGATGTGTTCTCTGAGTGAGTTGGGGCTTACTATTAATGATTTTCCTTATGCAGTAGAAGACGGAATATTTGTATTGAAAGAAGAAAATTATTTTCTGGGTCAAGATATAAGAGAGGTAATCGGATTTAATGATACGAAGGTTGAATTTGAAATTACACCCAATCGTCCAGACTGTCTATCCATTATTGGCCTTGCAAGAGAAGTGGCTGCTACATTTAATAAAGAATTAAAGCTTCACACTCCATCCGTGAAAAACTTATCATCAGAAAACGACGATTTAAAAGTAAAAGTAGAATCTAAGGATTTATGTCCATTCTACAGTGCACGAATTGTAAAAAATATTAAAGTAGGCCCTTCTCCTCGGTTTATTCGTGAACGGCTGAGAGCTATGGGAGTACGTCCAATAAATAACATAGTTGATATTACAAACTATGTAATGCTTGAATATGGGCAGCCTATGCATGCATTTGATATTCGATTCATTGAAGAAAATAATATTATTGTAAGACATGCAAATCACGATGAAACTATTACTACTCTTGACGGAGTTAAAAGAAAATTACAACCTGACAATTTAGTAATTGCAGATAGTAAGAAGCCTATAGCTATTGCTGGGGTAATGGGAGGTGAATATAGTTCTATTGTTGATGACACAAAAACAATAGTTTTTGAATCGGCAAACTTTAACGCAGAGTCTGTAAGAAATACAGCAAGACAACTTGGAATGCGAACAGATTCTTCCTTAAGGTATGAAAAAGGACTTGATCCTAATAATTGCTTATTGGCACTTGATAGAGCTTGTGAGCTTATAGAAATATTAGGTATTGGAGAGATAAGTTCAGAAGTTATTAAAGTTGACAATATCAACAAAGAGCAAAAGAGAATTCCATTTGATCCTATATTCATAAATAGCTTTTTAAATATTGATGTAGCTACTGATAAAATGAAATCTATACTTAGCAAACTTGGGTGTAGAGTTGAAGATGGATATGTAATCATACCAAGTTTTAGGAATGACCTTAATATAAAAAACGATATAGCCGAAGAAATAGCAAGATTTTATGGTTATAACAACATCCCTTCAACTAAATTAAAGGGTAGCTGTTTTGGAAAATTAACAGCCATGCAAAAATTCGAGCAAAAAATTAAAGATACTATGTTAGCATTAGGTGTAAGCGAAATTATGACTTACTCCTTTATAAGTCCTTGCAGCTATGATAAAATAATGCTACCTACAGATCACCCTTTAAGAGATTATATATCTATATCAAATCCTTTAGGTGAAGATACTAGTGTTATGCGTACAATCTCATTGCCTTCTATGCTAGAAGTTTTGTCAAGTAATCTTAATAAGAAAAATGAGTCGGCAAACCTATTTGAAATTTCAAAGGTATACATTAAAAGTAGTAAAAGTTATTTACCATACGAGGCTAACAAGTTAATAGCAGGATTCTATGGTAAAAATACTGATTTCTTTATAATTAAAGGTATACTTGAGGAATTATTATATTCTCTATCAATAAAAAATTATAAGGTGGAAGCTTGTGAAAATGAGAAAAGTTACCATCCAGGAAGATGTGCTAAAATATTAATTAATAATCAGTATGTTGGAATAATAGGCGAAGTTCATCCTCTTGTTTGCGAAAACTATGAAATTTCAGAAAGAATATATATAATTGAGCTTGATATTGCCAATTTATTTGAAAATGCTGATTTTAACATTAAATATAAACACATTGGTAAATTTCCAGCAGTTAAACGTGATTTAGCCGTAATCTGTGATAAAAGTATCCCTGTTGCAAAACTCGAGAGTATAATTAGAGAAAATGCAGGAAAGATTTTAGAGGATATAAAAATATTTGATGTTTATACTGGTGAACAAATAGATAACGACAAGAAAAGTGTTGCATTTAATATTACATTCCGTTCGAGCAATTCAACTTTAAAAGATGAGCAAATAACTACATCTTTAAACAGAGTAATTAAAGCTTATAATAAGGAAGGTATTATTCTTCGTTCTTAATATTGAATTTTAAAATTAATATTGAAAAAAATTCAAATATAATGTACTATTACAGCACGGGGGTGTTTAAATGCTTGACAAAACTATGACTTTTTCGGTCACTGAAAACAAAGACAAAGAGATACACTATATATTAACCACTGTATACGACGCTCTAAAACAAAAAGGATACAATCCAATTAATCAAATAGTTGGATACATTTTGTCAGATGACCCAACATACATTACCACCCATAATAATGCTAGGAGTATAATTTGTAGAGTCGACCGAGATGATCTGTTAAAAGCGCTTGTAAAATCATATCTGTGTAATTAGCATAATTGAGTCAGGTAGGAGGCGCAAATTTGGCAAAAAAAAATACTATTATAGATAAAACCCTAACATATAAAAATAAGCCACTAGTTCGTTGTGGGAACATTATATATTATGGAAACATTAGTGATAAATTTGTTATAAAACTTATCATTAATAGTTATAATGAGTCCTTCGGATTTAAGGTTGCTGATAATGTGTCAGTCCAGCTTTTAAGTACAGAACCCAATTCTAGTTCAAGAAAAAAAATAATAAAATCCAGTGAAAAAAAAGGGCTTTATCAAGCCCTTGATATTTCTACAGTTTGGCTTAATAAAGCTATATTAAATGAATCATAAAATACTAATAACTTACACTAAATAAGAATTATCTACGAATAGACGTAGGTAATTCTTATTTTATTAACCTAAAAATCTTTTTCGTTGAATCCAAAATTTCTAAGTAATCCTTCCCTGTTTCTCCAACCTTCCTTTACCTTAACCCAAAGCTGTAAATTAATTTTACAACTAAGGAATTTTTCTATGTCTCTTCTTGCAGAAGTCCCGATTTCTTTTAATTTCGACCCATTTTTACCAATTAATATTCCCTTATGAGTTGACTTTTCACAATAAATAGTAGCATCTATATCAACAATTCCTGATGAGCCTGTCCTTTCTTTCATTCTTTCTATAGATATTGCAACACCGTGCGGTATCTCTTTATTAGTTAGCCTTAATATCTTTTCTCTTATTATTTCAGATATAATAACTCTTTCTGGTTGATCTGTCAATGTATCTTCATCAAAGAAAAATCCAGTCTCCTGTGCGAATTCACTAAGTTCCTTAATTAAGGCTTCTATACCATCTCCATTCTTAGCAGATACCGGTACTACAGCATTAAACTTAAATTTGTTAAATAGTTCTTTTATCTGCTTCATTAATATTGACTTGTCACTAAGTGTATCTATTTTATTTATAGCCAATACTGATGGCAGACCCAATTTTTTAAAGCGTTCCATTAACTCAAGCTCTCGCTCTTTTGCTTCCCTACCGGGTTCAACCACTAAAAGACAAACATCTACATTCGATACAGATTCATTTATAGACTTTTCCATATATTCTCCAAGTCTGTTTCTCGGACTATGGATACCAGGAGTATCTATGAACACTAATTGCGTATCATTTCTTGTTAATATTCCCATTATTCTCGTCCTAGTAGTTTGGGGTTTACTTGAAACAATAGAAATCTTTTGGCCAAGCATTGCATTTAAAATTGAAGACTTCCCAACATTAGGAATACCAACTATAGCAACAAAAACTGATTTTCTTTTGTCCAACATACCTTCTCCTTTCCTCTAATTTAATTTTATAGACAACTTATTAAAAATATCTATTATAAATCTTAGCCCAAATTTTATATATAAATAGGATATTATAAAAGAAAGTATTAGCAGTATAAGTGCCAACTTATCATTAATAAGCTTAAATAATACATCTATAATAACCTTAACATCACCAAACAATATAAATCCCTCAAATATTGCTAATATAGCAAATAACGTAACAAATCCTGCAGATATATCCTTTACTATTTTAGTAACTACATTATAGTCTTCCGAAATAAAATCTAATATCTTTTCTATTGCTGTGTTCACCATTTCTGCCCCAATAACCAATGCTATAGTTATAAAAAGTATAGCGTATTGAATTGTGCTTAAATTAAACAGTATAGAAAAAGCCAGTACATACAGTGCAACTACTGTATGTACTCTAAAATTTCTTTCACTTTTTATACAATAAATTATTCCTCTTAAGGCATTATTTAAACTCTTCACAAACTGCTTCATAAGATTCTACTTTAAATAATAAGATGTATTCCCAGAAAAACCAAGTTGTAACATAACCAGCTCTTCTTTCTCTCTCATACGAACCTTTTCCATTCCACCGGCTTCATGGTCATATCCTAAAAGATGTAAAACAGCGTGAGCTGTTAAATATCCAACTTCTTTTTGTAAACTGTGCCCATATTTATTCGCCTGCTCTACTGCTTTTTCCATTGATATTACTACATCACCCAGAATCTTTGCACCCGTATTTGGATCAGTATCATATTTACCCTCTATACCCATCGGAAAAGACAATACATCTGTTGGCATATCTTTTTTTCTATATTTACTATTAAGTTCTTTTATTTGTTCGTTATTTACAAAAGTAACACTTACCTCCGCTGAACCTTTAAATTCTTCTAGCCTTAAAACAGCATTGCAACAGCGACGAACAATCATTCTCAAGCCCGTGGGAATTTTTACCTCTTTCTGATTATTATTGATAATTACTCTTATTTTGTCCATATTAAAAACCTTCGTCTACCCCTTTAACATAAAAAGAAAAGTTAAATGACGGAGCAAACTTTTTACCTCCCTATTATTTAAAGTATAAATAAATGTAAAGTGCTTAATTTGTTTAAGATTCACCCTACCGTAAATACAACTTCTTTTACTCAGAGAGAAATTTTACCATACCTTTTCTTAAAAATCAACAACATAAATATACAAAATATTTTGTAACATAATTCATCCTATGTATTTATTATTATAAACTATTCATTGATTTTAGGATATTATAACACAAATACTCAACAAAGTCATTAAAAAAATAAATTATTTTTATTTTTGTATAATATTGCACTATCCCCTTACTAATTACTCATAAACTTACTGCAACTTTTATATGAATTCACTATTCTTTTACATCAAGTTCCTCTTGAACAGCTATATTTTCTTCGCAATAATATGTAATATCAACAATTGCCTTACCATCTTTTACTCTTTCATTTTTTTCCTCCCTTAAAATTTTTATTTCTTTTAGTTCTGATTCTATCCTATTGTTTAAAATATCATGAGCCATTTTTATAGCTTGATCATTGGTCAATGTCTTTTTTGCCTTTTCATACTCACGCCATTCTTCTCTATAATGAGTAATTGGTAATGTCTTATTAAAAACTTTTATTTCCCCTATGTTTATATCTCTTTTATAATTACCCTTTGGTATTGGTACTATTGTCAATGGCAAATCAACACCAAAGGCCTTTAGTCTCTTCCTTATGACTCGTTTTCCTGTCTCTAAGTCTTCAGTTTGAATTAAATCGACCTCTTGACGTAATTCATGTTTTGTTAATGCAAAAACTTTTGCATCGGCATGTTTTATACTATTACACCCAAAACTGTCTTCCACTATTCCATTAATCAACAATTGTCCTTTCACCACTGCATCTCCATTATTAACTTCGGCATTTCCATTATAAACTTCCATTCTTATTATTTGTCCATCTGACGCAGCCCTTACATTACAGGGTTTGTCTTTGGGAACTATCTCAGGCGGTTTTATCCTCTCCTTTAATTCTACAGATAAATTAGTTCCTTTTATATTAATTGATAACCATGATATATTGTCAAAACTGTTCATTACCGTTTTTTCAAGCATATTTACATCCACCTCTTTCTTAAAGGTGCCCAATGATACACCCATATCACTTAGTAAAGACTTTATGTCCTCACTATTAATTTCATTACATCCCACTATATCTATACTCCATACATAAAGTGACAAAAAATATAATATAGCGAAAAAACATATTACTCCTATAAAAAGTCCTTTACGATTTTTATACTTTTTAATAATAAAAGGTAATCCATGCTTTTCTTTTATCTTTATTTTCGTATAAGATTTTTTTGCAATTGTCCTCAAGCTCTTATACTCTGAAGCTACCACCGAACAATATAAAACTTTTCCCTTTTTCTCAACATCAAAAAAGCTAATTCCATATTTAGATGATAAATTCATAAAACGTTCAGGAAAACTTCCTTTTGCAGAAAATACAACATATCCAAATAAAAATCTAAGTAGCTTTAACATAATTTAATAACTCCTTACGTTATAAACTCAATTGACTTTATAAATCCTTCAATTATTAAGGAATCTTGAGTGAGACACTTTATAGATAAGTTTCGACCACAAAATGAAGCAATCATCTTTCCCATATTGAGCCTTATAATATTTTCATCATATTGCAAAATTCCACGACTTCCTTCAATCATTACCTCCCTATTTCCATTCATTTCAAAATGTGTACAATTAGGTAGGGCTCCTGCAGGTAATTGTAAATCACTCACTATATCATGAAGTTTTTCTCTTCTTACTGAATTATGACATTTATCCTTTTTCTTTCTAAACAAAATTAGTCTCACCTCTTTATTTTTACTGCTTTAATAAAAATATGCTATTCTCACAATAAAAATCACAAAACACCATATATATTAAAGAGGTGAATTTATGACAACATTTTTTTTTAAACTTTCAAAAAAAGATTTTATCGTCCTAACAGCTACTCTTGCATCATTCATACTTATTTTAAGATACTCCTCTGCTTCTGCTTTAGGGACTAAACAAGGTCTTGCATTTTGTGGAGACATATTAATTCCATCTTTATTTCCTTTTATGGTCTTGTCTTCTTTTGTTGTAAAGTCAGGTATTAGCGAACGAATAGGAAAAATCTTATCTAAACCAGTTAAATTTATTTTTGGATTACCAGGATGCACAGCAGCAACTATTTTAATCGGTTTAATTGGTGGATACCCTACCGGTCCCAATGGAATTCTTACATTAGTTGAAGATAAAAAAATTTCAACGCTTCAGGCCCAACAAATGCTAACATTTTTGGTGTGTTCCGGTCCTGCATTTACAATAAGCGCTATTGGTACAAAGCTTTTTAAAAATACCTATATTGGGCTTATACTTTTCTCATCTCAAATTATAGCCTCTATTTTGATAGGAATTATATCTAGATTTTTCTTTAAAACTAAGTTAATAGAAACTAGTGAAAATATAAACAACAATTATGAGCTGTCATCCTCATTTGTCTGGTCATGTAATTCTGCTTGTAAAAATATGATAAATATGTGTTCATTTGTTGTTTTATTTTCCTCCTTTATGTCAATACTTAAACAAAGTGGAATTATTAATATGCTTTCAAATCTTTTACTAAATCTGGGGATTCCCAATTCATTATCTTCATCTATTATATTATCAACACTTGAAGTCACTGGGGGATGTATAAGTGCTATAAAATTGCGAGCACCAGTTGAAATCATATCATTTGCTATAGGTTTTGCAGGACTTTGTGTCCACTTTCAAATCTTTTCTATTCTTAAAAATATAAACTTTTCTAAGTCAAAATTTATAATATATAGGTTCGTACAAGGAATAATATCTGCTATTATAACTCACATACTTCTTATATCTTTAAATCCCATTGTCGAAAGGCCAGTATTTAGCTATACTTTTTCAGCTCCATCTTCAGATTATACAGTTTCTAAAGGAAGTCTTGCTCTCGTACTTTTATTTACATACTTTCTCTGTAGTCTTACACCTAAACTTACAGAATTGAAAGAACACCTCAAAAACAAGCGGAGGCATGAAAATGAAAGAAAATATAAAATTAAGGACAATAAAAAAAGAAAGTTTAAAAAAACTTTCTAAAAAAAATCTATTAGATATAATCTTGATAATGTTTTTAAGTATAAGCGTACTTTGTTTAAAAACGTCACTATTTTTTCTATTGATATATTCTTTATTTAAATTTTCCTTTACACAAAACCTATTTTTTTATTTAGATGGATTTAAGGAATCAAGTCAAGCAGCACTTATCATCTCATCAAGTGTTCTAATGAGTTTCTCTATAATATTATATTTTCCATTAAAATTAGGCATAAAAAGATGGTTCTATAGCCTTAGCGAAAATTCAAAAAGACCACTATATGATATATTCTACTATTATAGTAGTATAAAGCTTTTTGCACGCTCTATTTTACTTCAACTTACTTGTACAACAAGTCTACTTATAAAAATAGGCTTACCTTTAATTACCTCATTTTCACTATTTGTAATCTCCTGCATAAACATAAAAGTTTCAAGAGAAAGTTTAACTCTATTTGAAGTGCTTTTTATAGTGTCTTCTATACTAATCCTTTTGTCAATAATATTTTCTTTTAAAACATTTTTAGTTCATATTTTAACACCTTATATATTTGTAAGCAATGACTCTGAAAAATTATATAAAACTATTAAGTCATCTCATTTTCTTTTTAAGACAAATAAAAGTTTGTTTTATAAGTTCTATCTATTATCCGTACCCAGTTTTATTCTGTCAATTTTATTTTTTCCCTGCTTTTTCACAACTCCATACTTATATTTGTCAATGTCTAAGCTTACAAAAAAAGTCGTATATAAACAAAATCAGGGCATCGAAACGATACCCTTAACAGAAAAAGTTATTGATATTTCCAAAGAGCTATTGATTTAGCATCTCATTTTTACAATTCTCACAAACAAATTGATTTTTAAATTTCTCAACATTCTCTGTCGAACCACAAAAAATACACGAAGAATTATACTTCTTTAAAATTATCTGTGATTCATCAACAAATATCTCTAGCAGATCTTTCTTATTAATGTTTAGAGATTTTCTCAATTCTATTGGCAATACGATTCTTCCTAGATCATCAATCGGTCTTATTATTCCTGTATCTTTCATCTTGGACTTCCTCCTATGTATAATATATAAATTAAAAGTCTGTTTTTATAACATTTAATCACATTGCAAGATAATCATACTATTTTTTTTTTAATTTGTCAATTGTGTATTTCTAAAAAGCAAAAAAATGTAATATACACTATCCAATATTAATAAAATTATTATATAAATTATAAAGTGGTGATTATTTTTGATAAACTATATATGGAGCGGAATGATTATTCTAAGCATAATATGTGCGATAGTAACAGATAATATGGGTAAAGTTTCCTCCGCCATTTTAGGCGGTGCAACTGATGCTATTCAATTATTAATAAGTATGGCAGGAATGATGAGCTTATGGACAGGGCTTATGAAAATAGCGGAGCTCGGTGGATTAACTGCTATACTAGCAAAATTTTTCAAGCCTATATTAAAAAGGCTTTTTCCAGATTACCCTGAAGATAGTCCAGCAATAAAGGCCATATGCATGAACATAACCGCAAATCTTTTAGGACTTGGTAATGCTGCAACTCCTATGGGAATTAAGGCCATGAAAGAAATGAATAAATTAAACAAAGATAAATCTGTTGCAAATAATAGTATGATTATGTTTATAATTTTCAATACATCTTCCATACAATTAATCCCCACTATGATGTCAGTCTTAAGACAAAAACATGGGTCTATATCTCCTTTTGATGTTATACCTGCTATTTTATTAACCTCACTATGTTCCCTCATAATCGGAATAATCGCCACAAAAATATCTGAAAAATGAGGAATTGAATTGACAAAGTTAAGTTTTTACATATTACCTACAATTGTATTTCTTATAATAATATTCGGGTTCTTTAAAAAAGTTCCTCTATTTGATTCATTTACAGTAGGGGCTAAGGAAGGGTTAATATCAACTTTTTCAATCGCACCATCTCTTATTGGTCTGATAGTAGCGGTAACAATGTTAAGAGAGTCAGGGGCACTTGATATATTAACTTCAACTATAAGTCCTGTTTGTAGTTTTTTAGGTATACCTAAAGAAACTGTACCGTTAATGCTTCTTAAACCTATATCCGGAAGCGGCTCTCTTGCCCTGGTAGATTCTATTTTTAAAAGTTTTGGTCCTGATAGTTTTATAGGAAGAGTAGCTTCCGTAATGATGGGAGCTACTGAAACAACTTTTTATGCAATAGCTGTCTATTTTGGGGCTGTAAATATAAAAAATACACGTCATGCTGTAAAATGTGCTCTTATAGCAGATATTTCAAGTTTTATTTTATCTGTTCTATTTGTAAGACTTTTATTTTCATAGGTCTTCATATATTCACCATTTTTGTAAACACTAAAAATGAGGTGAATATTATGAAAGTTCCAACCGATATAAAAAAGAGTATTGCTCTACTTAAAGAAAAACTTCGTGTTGAAGAAAGCTTTGACATGCTTTCTCGTGAAATTAAAATTAACGGTAAAAGTGCATGTATGTTTTTTATTGATGGATTCATTAAGGATGATGTACTTGAAAAAATAATGGAGTTCTTCTTTGATATAAAGGACGATTCTGTACTAACTAATGCCAATACATTTATGCAAAGTTGCGTTCCTTACATCGAGGTTAGCTTAACGGATGAAATTGACAGAGTTATTCTTGACGTTATGTCTGGTATGCTAGTATTAGTAGTTGACGGGTTTGATAAAGCCATTGAATTAGACGTAAGAACATATCCACAGCGCAACACTGAAGAGCCTACCAAAGATAAAGTTCTTCGAGGTTCTAGAGATGGATTTGTTGAGACTCTTGTTAGCAACACTACTTTAATAAGAAGAAGAATAAGAGACCCCCTCTTTACTGTAAAAATCTTTAACGTTGGTTCCTCTTCAAAGACCGATGTATGCTTATGTTATATGGAAAACAAAGTTGACAAGGATTTACTTAAGAGAATAACAAATAGTATAAAAAATGCAAAAATTGAATCTCTTACTATGAATCAACAAAGTCTAATCGAAGCTATATATAAAAGCCACTGGCTTAATCCTTTCCCTAAGGTAAAGTATAGTGAACGTCCCGATTCTACTGCCTCATCAATACTAAAAGGCAATATAGTAATATTAGTGGACAATGCTCCATCCTCCCTGATTATACCTACCTCAATTTTTGATTTATTAGAAGAAACTGATGATTATTATTTTCCCCCTGTAACTGGAACCTATATAAGAATTACAAGGTATATAGTAACATTTGCTACCCTCTTCTTAACTCCAGTATGGCTATTAATGTTACAAAATCCTGATTATGTCCCTGAACCATTAAAGTTTTTATTATCTGGTACGGACAACAATATTCCTGTATTTTGGCAGCTAATATTACTTGAAATAATTATTGATGGTTTAAGGCTAGCAGCTCTTAATACCCCCACATTTATAAGCACATCTTTGAGTGTAATCGGTGCTATAATTTTAAGTCAATTCGCTGTCGATACCGGTTGGTTTTCAACTGAGGCACTTTTATATATGGCATTTGTAGCTATGGCCAATTACTCACAGCCAAACTTTGAGTTAGGTTACTGTCTAAAGTTTATGAGGATGCTCATATTGATACTCACCTTTATATTTAACTTCTGGGGATTTGTTGCAGGAGTAGCAATAACACTTATTCTTGTCGCTACAAATAAAACTGTATCAGGAAAGAGCTATTTATATCCTCTTATTCCTTTCAACGGTCACGAACTACTAAAAAAACTTGTAAGGCTAAACTTAAAATCATCTTCATAATTAATAAAACTCTTTATATAAATATATAAAGAGTTTGTTTTTTGCTTATATAAAGTTCTCTCATTAATTTACTTTTTTGAGATTTTATGCTAAAATTAAGTAAAAATTTGAGAGATGGTGAAAATATGAAGAAATATAAACACCTACCGTATTTAGTAATATGTATGATAATAACTTTCTCAATTATATTAACTTTTTCTATTTTTAGTGAAAATAAATCTAGTGCTTTAAACATCAATGATGAATTTATCCTAAGTGGCGGATTTGATATTATACCCGATAATAATAACAATTTCTTTATATTAAGTTACAATAATGATTATACTGAAAGTTTAATAACTTACTATGACTCAACTGCTAGTGATGAAAATAAGATATGTCATCTTACTAATCCATTCACAAACAAAAAATCAATCTTAGAATATAAGTATGATAGTGCCGTATTTATCAATAATGCACTTTATATTTCAAAAATCGATAACCTAAAGCGCACTCTAAATATTGAAAAATACATGATTTCCAACAAATACCTTATGCTCACAGATACATCTACAGTTTCTATTAATTCTAATTCCAATAATCAAAGTTTTGCTGTTGCGAATTGTGATGGCACAGATAGAGTGTTCTTGATAAGCAACGATCTATCTTCTATTGAAATTTATTCTTTTAGCAATGGTATGAAATTAGATGACACACTCTCAAAAGACAATTTGTCTTTCTCATCTTTAAAAGTAGATCCTTCTTCAATGTATTTGTACGCCATAACTACATATAACAAAATTGTTAGATTTGATCTATCTAAACTATTTGAGTCTGATTCTGAAATTTTAGACATTGATGATCTCCCATCAAGTTTTCAGTTTCTTAGTGACAATGTTTTTATCGATACTTTAGGAAATGTTTATATTTTGAATCAAAGTGACTTTACAATAGATTCAAGTTTCAATGTTGTTGAAGATGAATTTTATAATTGTGCTTGTATACTAGGTGAAAATAAATCTACACTATTAAATAAGGACTCCAATACAATCATTAATTGTTTCGATTTATATAATTCTAATTTAGTTGGAAATATAACTTTAAGTGATAAAATACTTAAACTTTCAACATCAGGCACAACTACTATTGCTATAACAGAATCTAACAACAAAAAGTATATACAAACTCTTGATACTTCAGATATAGAAGAAATTTCTCCACCACCTTCCGATCCCGATGATGACAGTTCTGATAACGGCAGTTCTGGCGACGGTAGCTCTGATGACGGCAGTTCTGATTCAGATAGCTCAGACTCTTCTGATAATAATACCGATCCTTCAGGCATCATTACTAGTAACACCTACTATATTGACTATGATGATAACACTATATCCAAAATTCCTGTAGAAACTACTATACTAGAATTTAAAGAAAATATTAATTATGAAGGCTATACAGCAGTATTTACAAATCGTTTCGGTAGAAATCAGTCCAGCGGATATATCTGTACAGGTTCTAAAGTTTTATTTCTTTTAAATAATAAAGTACATTATAAGTTTACATTTATTGTAACTGGTGATATAACTGGAAACGGTCTATGTGATTCAAGAGATTTCAATGCTTTATATGATCACTTACTGAACAAGAAACCATTATCAGGTGTTTACTTGGCAGCTGCAGATTTAAATGGTGACAATGAAGTCAATACTACTGATTTGCTTTTACTAAAAAAACAATTATATACATAAACTTTATTTTAAGGAGGAAGATACTTGAATTGTCTTGTAATCTTATATGATAGAGAGCAAGTTAATAACCTCATTCCTATCTTTTCATTTATTCCTAATAAAGTTGTAATTCTTTACGATAAAAATTACACAAGTAGTAAAAAAATTGATTATATAAAGTTTGCTACTCTCTTAAGGTTTCCTAATATACAAATAGACTCTTCTCCTTATGATGGTCTTAATATTGAAGATATAACTAAATCTTGCGTTTCAATAATTCATAAAAATTCCGACTGTTTTTTTGACATAACTGGCGCTGGTGAGTTTGGAGCAATTGGAGCTTATCAAGCCTGTAAAAAAACCTTCACGCCTATCTTTAAACTTGATCCACTTGGAAAGCGCCTTATTAATGTTTATGGATGCGATTCTTTAGAAAAGTCATTCACTATGCCAAATCTCAATATAGAGGATGTTTTATCAGTAAATGGTGCTCGTCTTGCTGGTTACAATCATAAATGTCCCTCATATGATGACTTTGATTCTATTATGAAGTTTTCAGAGGCTATATTTTCCGATATAAATGAATGGAAAAGTCTCTGCCTTTACTTACAAACCGGCAATACAAAGTTCAATCAAAGCTTTAATAGTTTATATTTTCATGCACCTAAAACCATAGAAAACTCTAAAAATAGTCCAATCCATTTTGGTAATCCCAAATTACTTCATCTCGCGCAGAAATTAAAGTTAATACAAAAGCTTAAAATTAATTCAAAAAAAGTATCTTTTTTCTTTAGAGATAAAGACATTAAAAGATATATGACAGACTTTGGTGTTTGGCTTGAGTTATTTTGTTACATCAGTTTAAAGAGGTGTCCATCTTTTCATGATGTTAGAATGAGCATAATGATTGATTGGGAAGCTGAAAAGAAACATCTTGTAGAGACAGTTAACGAAATAGACGTTACTTTCTTTTACGGTATTCGTTCATACTTCATATCATGTAAGTTGTCAGAGCCCTCATCTGAAGCTCTTCATGAACTTAGTATGTATCCTTCATACTTTGGAGGAAATTACTCAAAAAGCGCACTTGTCATACTTTCCAACATTAATAAGGAACGTTCTCATATATATACAAGAGCTAAGGATATGAATATAACTGTTATTGACGGTAAGTCTCTTAGAAGTGGTAACTTTATAAATGATATTAAAAGCTCCTTAGATAATATAAAAATAGTTTAAAAATTTTTGCATAAAAATAAGAGCCCTTTTTAAAGTGAGCTCTTATTTTTTATTTTCCCATAAAGAACAGCGCCACTGCTCCAGGTCCTGAATGTGCACCCATAGTTGGACCAATATAATTTATTAGAATATTCTTTATATTTAACCGTTCTTTTAGAAGTTTTGCAACAAACGTCGCATCATCTAAAGCATCAGCATGTGAGATAAATACTTCCTTTCCCTTAGAAAAGTCAATCATACTCTCAACCTTATTCACAAGAGCCATAAGTGCCGCTTTTTTCCCTCTTACCTTCTCACTAAGTTCTAGTTTTCCGTCTTTACTAGCACGCACTATAGGCTTCATCCCCAACATTGCACCTATAGTGGCCGATGCTGATGATATTCTTCCTCCTCTTTTCAAGTGAAACAAGTCATCAACAGTAAACCAACTCAGTAAACTTTTTTTAGCCTGCTCCAACCATTCTTTCAATTCATTTATAGGCGTCCCCTTATCTCTCTTTTTAGTTGCATAATATACAAGCATTCCCTCTCCAAGAGAGCCACTGAGAGAGTCAACTACTAAGACCTTCCTATTTGGATACTTTTGCATTAACTCATCTGCCGCAACCATTGCAGAAAAATATGTACCACTGAGGGCAGATGAAAGCGATATGTATACTATATCCCGACCATTTCTAACAAATCTTTCAAATTCTCTTATGAAACGTCCTGTACTAATTTTTGAAGTTGTTACTTGCTTTTTTTCCCTTAAAAGCTTATAAAAACCGGAAATGTCCATAGTATTGTCATTCGCACATTCCTTTCCGTTAATTACATACTCCATTGTAATTACCTTTATATTTAGACTATCAATCAAAGTTCTTGGCAAATCACACGTAGAATCCGTGACGATTTCATAATTAGTCAATATAATTATCCTCCTTTATTTTAATAAAAACATTTTACCACAATATTTCATCTTTTGAAACAATTATTTCTCATACTAGACAAAATACTCTTCTCTTTGCTAAATTATATAAAACAATTTATATTCTTTGTTAGTTTAATTTATTTATTACCTTTCTTTTCCCATAAAAAATAATGCTATTGTTCCAGGACCTGAATGGGTACCTATTGTTGGACCAATATAATTTATTAATATGTCATTAACACCAACCTTTTCCTTTACAGTTTCAGCTAAAAAATCTGCATCTTCTTTTGAATCTCCATGTGAGATAAAAACCGCTTTTCCTTTTGAAAAGTCAACTAACTTCTCCATTCTTTCTGCAAGAGCCAATAATGCTGCCTTCCTTCCTCTTACCTTTTCTACTGGTATAAGTTTTCCATTATTATCTACATGCAATACAGGCTTTACATTAAGCATTGTTCCAAAAACAGCAGAAGCTGATGAAACCCTTCCACCTCTTTTTAAATGAAATAAGTCATCAACAGTAAACCAATGGCAAACGTTTAATTTATTAGCATCCAACCAGTCCCTTAAACTTTCAATGGATAGGCCCTCTTTTTTCTTTTCAGCAGCATAATACACAAGAAGACCTTCTCCTAGTGAGGCGCACAGTGAATCAACAGCAAATACCTTGCTACCTTTATGTCTTTCCATAATTTCCTGCGCTGCTATTTTTGCTGCAGAATAGTTGCCACTTATCCCTGAAGAAAGTGAAATATAAATTACATCTTTTCCATTTTTGACTTGGTTCTCAAATTCTTCAATAAACGTTGCAACATTTATTGAAGAAGTCGTTAGTCTTTTCTTGTTTCTCATCATCTTGTAGAAATCAGTAATAGGCATTACATTTTCATCACAATAATTATCGCCATCTATTATGTACTTCATAGGCATTACCTTTATGCCTAATTCTTTTACTAAATACTCTGGTAAATCACTCGTTGAATCTGTAATAATAATATAATCATTCATTCTATATGCACCTCTTATTTTATTAATTATATATTATCAATTTTATAAACATTTTTAAATATATCTTTTTTATATTTTAAAAATTGTTCTTCATTAACAGGATCAGGATAACTCATAATCATTAAACGTTGTGGCCCTTCACTTTCCCTTAAGGGTGGTTGTTCATAAAAAAATTCATTTAGTTTAAATCCAAGCCTCCTATAATAATTTATCCTTCTTTTTGACATTTCACCAACTGGAGGTTCTGCCTCTAAAAAGATTTTTTTTCTTGAATTATTAATAATATCAGTCAAAAATTTTTTCCCTATTCCCTTATTTCTCTTTTCTTTTAAAACAGCCAAATGCTCTAAGAATATACAACTTGGTAAATCCCAGTAAGCTAAAAAACCTATTATTTTATTTTCTTCATTAACCTCTATATTAATGTGATATAATTCATTATCTAAAAGTTTCTTTTGATCCTTATATGTTCTCATTTCACTATCTGGAAATGAACTATCCATAATTTTAAATATTCTATCAAAATCCATTTATATACCTCCTAAGTTATATTTTTTTATTGTACCACAAATTATAAAGAATACCAATATATATTTTATCATATATTAGGAAGCAGAACGGAGTGTTTAAATACATATGAAAAAGAAAACCTTCTTAATAAATGCATTTCTACTTTCTCTTACGTCCATTATAAATATGACTATTGGCATACTATTCAGGATATATATGTCAAATAAAGTAGGAGCACAAGGCATTGGACTATATCAACTTGTAATATCAATTTACTTTTTTGCTGCTACCTTTTCAACGACTGGCATTAGTCTTACTGTTACACGCCTAGTAACTGATTTCATAGCTCAAAGGCAATATGACAAGGCTAAATCCACTATAAGAAAATGTCTTACTTTAGGAATTATAATAAGCTTATTGGCAGGAAGTATTATGTTTATATTTGCCGAACAAATAGGTAATTATATAATACACGATCATAATTCCATTCTTTCTCTAAAAATATTAGCCCCAAGCTTACCTTTTGTAGCTATATCTTCATGCTTTAGAGGATACTTTTATGCAGTTAGAAAGGTAATTAAAACTGCAAGTGAGCAACTGCTTGAACAAATTATTGAAATTTTAATATTTATTGTATTAATTGGTAAGATGGCCCCTATGGGTATAGAATATGCATGCGCTGCCATTGTAGCTGGTACTACTATATCAGAAATACTTTCTTGTATTTACTCATATATACTTTACTCTACAGATGTAAAAGACATTAAAGTAACCAACCAAAGTAAAAACAAACTTTTTTCAAAAATAATTAAATTGTTTTTCCCTTTAACAGGTAGTGCATCTTTGCGTGCAGGACTAAGTAGCGTGGAAAATATACTCATCCCTTCGGGACTTAAGAAATACGGAGCATCTTCATATTCAGCATTATCCATATATGGTATGATTACTGGTATGGTAATGCCCATCATAAGCTTCCCAACATTATTTTTAGTATCATTTTCTATGCTTATACTCCCTGAGATGTCTGAGGCAAACATTATAAATCATAAAAAAAATATACATTATATGGCTTCGAGAATAATTAAACTAACTTTGCTGTTTTCTATAATGATTATGAATATTTTCATATTCTTTGCAAAAGATCTAGGCGAATGTATATATTCAAGCAAAGAATGTGGAATATACCTAAGTATATTTGCCCCTCTTGTCCCACTCATGTATCTTGATAAAATTGTTGATGGTATGTTAAAAGGACTAAACGAACAGCTTTCTTACCTGTCTTATAACATAATAGACTCCATAATTAGAGTTATTTTAATCTTTATCTTACTTCCTCTTATAGGTATAAATGGACTTATTATTATGGTCTTTACAAGCACAATACTAAATTCTACTCTCAGTATAAATCGCCTTTTAAAAGTTACACATTTAAAGATTAATATAAACGACTGGATCATAACTCCCATTTTATGTTCTTCTATCTCAACTTTTGCTCTCACCATTCTTTCTCGTAATATATCTCAGTCAATTATAATTAAGGTATCTATTGAAATTACAATTAGTATCATATTATATATTATCTTCTTAATTCTTTCCGGAACATTAAGTAGAGAAGAAATTAAATGGTTCCGCAGTCTTACGAAAGCTTAAATTATCATAACATTTTAGGTTTTATATAAAGAATAAAAATAGATTTTAAATATGCTTAACTTTTTAACTCACATATTTAGAAACTTATTTATTAATTATCAGACCTAAAATATTAGTGCATTTTTAAGGAACTTATATTACGCTGTTAATATTTTACCAAACTTAGTATGTATAGAAAATATTTTTATACATACTTATTTTTTCTTCACATATTGGGATATAATATACTTATATAATTAAAGAAATAAGGAAATAGATTATTGGCTAAGCAAGCTTAAGCTAATAGCATGACAGCTCTATAAAAAGCTTCTTGAGCATATGAAACACTGTACCCATAGAGCTGTTTTTGCCGAAAACTTTCCATCAACATATCACGAGGATTCTAAATACAAATATTACCTTGCATTAGCTACTAAAATTTTAATGAATCCTAAATATAAACTTTAGAACTAAGGTTCATTAATATTCCCCGATCATTACTGAATTCATAGGCATTTAAAGTATATTTTAATAAAATATTAATTTTGTCTTTTGAATAATAATATTTTATATTTATAAAATGTTATTAATAAAATTATTGATTCTTTAAAGTGTTTTTAGTATAATATAACTACATAAAGAAAGGATGTGTAAACATGAAAAAATTAGATCTTAATAATTTAGATAATATTAGTGGCGGTCTTAAAGGTTACGATGAATTTAATTTCGGAGAAGCAGAAACTTTAGAAGAAATCAATGGTTGGATTGACTCCTTCGACGGTGATAGGTATGAAACGCTACAATATCTTGAAGCCATGGCAGATGACCTTAATTTCGCGTATAAGATATCTCAAGATGAAAAAAGTTTAAAACAAGCTCAGTATTATTCGCACTTATATAATTCAATGGAAATGGGAAAATATGATCAAAATTTACATGGAATGTGGTAATAAAAAGGGAGGATTTTATCCTCCTTTTTTGTTACAATCATATCTATACACGTAATACATTATCTAAATTTTTTAATATATTTCATCCATCACTAAATTCATAGGCACTTTGAGTATATTTAAATAAAATATTGGTCTTTCCTTTTAAATATTATTAAATTTTATATTTTATAAAATATTTTAATAAAATTATGGGCTTTTTAAAATATATTTGGTATAATATATCTATACAAAGAAAGGATGTGTAAACATGAAAAAATTAGACCTTAATAATTTAGACAATGTAAGTGGAGGTTTTGCAGGTTCTGCAAACTTCAATTTTGGCGAACAGGAAACTAAGCAAGAGATTGCAGACTTTATGGAAGTTACCAACTATAATAAGCAACAAACCCAAGAGTATTTTAAGGAAATGGCAAATCATTTTGCAGACGCTTGTCAATATAATTATACCAAGGAGAACGAGGAAAAAGCTCAATATTATACTCACCTATATAATACTATGGCTAGGGAAAACTAGAACTCTTAATTAGACAACAAAAAAGGGAGGCCAAAAGCCTCCTTTTTTGTTACTATCATATCTGCACATATGACAGTTATTCAAATTTTCTTTTAATACATTCCGCCCATTCCTGGATCCATTGGCATTGCAGGAGCATTATTTTGTTCCTTTATGTCAGATACTAGAGACTCTGTTGTCAGAACCATTCCTGCTACAGATGCAGCATTTTGTAGTGCTGAACGTGTAACTTTAGTTGGGTCTACTATACCAGCCGAAATCATATCTACATACTCTTCTGTACGTGCATTGTATCCAAATCCTACTTTATTTTCTCTCTTTATTCTATCTACTATTACAGAACCTTCTACACCAGCATTCTTTGCTATTTGACGTATTGGTTCCTCTAATGCTTTAAGGACTATAGAAACACCTGTTTTCTCGTCTCCTTCACATTTTTCTAAAAGTGTTTCAACATCAGGTACAGCGTTAATTAATGCTACTCCTCCTCCTGATACTATTCCCTCTTCAACAGCTGCCTTAGTAGCTGCTAGTGCATCTTCTATCCTGAGTTTCTTTTCTTTCATCTCTACTTCTGTAGCAGCACCCACTTTTATAACTGCTACTCCACCTGAAAGTTTTGCTAAACGTTCTTGCAATTTTTCTTTATCAAATTCTGAAGTAGTATTTTCAATTTGTGTACGAATTTGTGAAACTCTATTTTGAATCTCACTTGCTTCCCCGGCTCCATCAACAATTATTGTATTCTCTTTTTCAATCTTTACTTGACGTGCACGGCCTAGTTGCTCTATGGTTGTCTCCTTTAAGTCAAGCCCTAACTCTTCTGTGATCACTTGACCCCCTGTCAAGATTGCTATATCTTGCAGCATCTCTTTCCTTCTATCTCCAAAGCCCGGAGCCTTTACTGCAACACAAGTAAATGTTCCACGAAGTTTATTTAAGATTAGCGTAGCCAATGCCTCTCCCTCAACATCTTCGGCTATAATTACAAGCTTTTTGCCTGATTGTACTACTTGCTCCAAAAGAGGTAATATTTCTTGGATGTTGCTAATTTTTTTATCAGTAATTAATATATATGCATCGTCAATAGTTGCTACCATCTTTTCTGTATCTGTAACCATATAAGGAGATACATAGCCTCTATCAAACATCATTCCCTCTACTACTTCTGAGTATGTCTCTGCTGTCTTTGACTCCTCAACAGTAATAACTCCATCAGAACTTACCTTTGCCATCGCATCTGCTATTAATTGACCAATAAAATCGTCCGCTGCAGAGATAGTTGCAACTCTTGCAATGTCATCTGAGCCATTAACCTTTTTCGAGTTATTCTTTAATGTCTCTACAGCCACGTCTACAGCCTTGCTAATACCTTTTTTAACTACTATTGGATTTGCACCGGCTGCAACATTTTTCATTCCTTCCATAATTAATGCTTGAGCTAAAAGTGTTGCTGTTGTTGTTCCGTCTCCTGCTATATCATTAGTTTTTGTTGATACTTCCTTAACCAGCTGTGCACCCATATTTTCAAAAGGATCTTCTAGTTCTATCTCCTTAGCTATGGTTACACCATCATTTGTAATTAGCGGAGCACCAAACTTTTTATCTAAAACAACATTTCTCCCCCTTGGTCCTAGAGTAATTTTAACTGTGTCTGCAAGTTTATTCACACCTGTAAGAAGTGCTTTTCTTGCATCCTCACCATAAATAATTTGTTTTGCCATAACGTTTTTCCTCCTAAAATTTTAAGTAAAATATAATAGACTTTATTAAGTAAAATATAAATTAAGATTTATTCTACAACGGCTAATATATCTGACTGGCGAAGTATAGTATATTCTTGGTCATCAAACTTAACTTCTGTTCCTGAATATTTGCTTGTAATAACTTTATCTCCAACTTTTACATACATGTCTACTTCTTTTCCATCAACCATTCCTCCAGGACCAACAGCTATAACTGAAGCAATTTGTGGCTTTTCCTTAGCTGTCCCAGCTAAAACTATTCCACTTTTAGTTGTTTCTTGTGCTTCTTCCATTTTAATTACTACTCTGTCTGCAAGGGGTTTTATTGTCATAATATTGTTCCTCCTTAAAAATAAAAGTACATTTAATTTAGCACTCTTACACTTTGAGTGCTAATAATATTTTATATTTATACACACCAAAAATCAAGTATAAATTGTCATCTTAATAAAATTTTTACAATTTATTTCAGTCAATAAACTTTAGTTAGTTTTGTTGACTACAAATATTTGATTTAATATAATAATCTTAATTCACATATATGAATAGGGGTAATGAAAATGTCACAAAGAAAAAAATTTTATGATATAGCTATATGCTCTATGTTTGCTGCAATTTTATGTATTTGTTCTGTTACAACCATTCCTATAGGTCCTATCCCTATATCACTAGGTATATTTGGTGTATTACTCGCTTCAAATATTCTAAGTTTAAAAAGAGCGCTTCTATCTACATTTATCTTTATTTTTCTCGGCATAATTGGATTACCCGTTTTTTCCGGATTTAAAGGTGGTATATTTGTCATCATAGGCCCTACCGGAGGCTATATAATTTCTTACCTATTTGTCGCATTGATAACTAATATTTCTTATCAGCATCTCTCTTTTACTAAAATGCCCGACTTTATAAAGGTATTTATATCATCAATAATAGGTTTATTCGTATGTTATCTCTTTGGAACATTGCATTATATGATAGTTTTATCTGTTCCATGTTCTTCCGCTATATTAACCTGTATTATTCCATTTATTCTCTTTGATATCCTTAAAGCACTAGCTGTTAGTTTTATTGCTTTACCAATAAAAAATGCTATTAAGTCTACAAATAATCTCGTACTATAATTATAAACAATAAATCCATATAAATATATTTTTCTCTCTAGTTTATAACGTATAAATATATGCTATTGCTTAAATAATAGTAATATATAATTTACCACGTATTTTAGTGGAGAATCGAGGTTTATATGGCAAAGCGAAAAGGAAATTATACAATAGAACTTGAAAATTCCCCATCCATAGAAGGGTTTGCTGCTGTATGCGGCAAAAAAGAAGCCGAAGGACCACTTGGAAAATTCTTTGATAAAACATTTGAGGATACCACTTTAGGGCAATCATCATGGGAAAAGGCTGAAAGTCAATTACAAACTGAGGCTGTTAATCTCGCTATAAAAAAGTCTGGTGTAGAAAGTTCTGAAATTGACTATATATTTGCTGGTGATTTACTAAATCAATGTATATCGTCTACCTTCGGGTTAAGAAAACTTAATATTCCATTTTTAGGTCAATATGGAGCATGCTCAACCATGGCGCAAACACTCTTACTATCATCCTTAATGGTAGATTCTGGTATAGCACGCCACTGCATTGCTATAACATCGTCACACTTTTGTTCGGCAGAAAGGCAATTTAGATTTCCTTTAGAATATGGAGGACAAAGAACTCCTACCGCCCAATGGACTGTGACTGGTTCCGGAGCTGCTATTGTGGGCAGCAATGGACAAAGTCCAATTATATCTCATGTAACAGCTGGACGTATTATAGATCTTGGAATAAAAGATGCAAATAATATGGGAGCAGCTATGGCTCCTGCTGCTGCTAGCACTCTTAAAGACTTCTTTTCCGATACTAATACATCTCCTAGCGACTATGACCTTATACTAACAGGAGATTTAGGAGAAGTAGGTAGTAAACTACTAAAAGATTTACTGGAAAAAGATAATATAGAAATTAAGGATAACCATAAAGACTGTGGTTTATTAATTTACAATAAAGACTCACAAGATGTACATGCTGGGGGTTCCGGTTGTGGCTGCTCTGCTGTTGTTCTATGCTCCGTTATACTAAACAAGCTAAAAGAGGGAGAATTAAACAATATAATTTTTTTAGCTACTGGTGCTTTAATGTCCCCAACATCAACTCAGCAAGGTGAAAGCATTCCTTCCATTGCTCATTTAATAAATATCAAAAGTAAAATTTAAGAGGTCCTCTAATAAAAAGAGGACCCCTTATTTAATTTCTATTTAATATTAAATATAAAAGTACTTTCATTATTATTTCCCTTAAACATTCCACCAAGATCAACTTGAGTTACCTCTATGTTAGTCCCACCAGAAACTGAATCTAACGCATCTTCTGAAAGTTTAGTTTTTCCTTTACCTCCAACTATAATTTCATACGCCTTATCAAAGGAGTCTTTCCCAAATTTAACTCCATATGCCTCAGCTACATTAGTAAATTCTTCTTCGCTAGTACATTTTTTTGCTTCCTTTATAAAGTTAGGTTTTTTTTCTATAAATTCTTGAAATGTCATAAGCCTTCTCCTCCTCTTAAAATAAATCTTTATTTAATTAAATTATACATATTTTTTCGAAATAGTCAACATTTTTATTGTAAAATTTATCTTAATTGATAATATATCTAATTATATAGACTTTTTATATAAATTTATATATTATATTGATTTATATACAAAGTAGAGATGAATATTAAAAATATCAATCTCTAACTTATAATAGATTATTAAAATATTGAATTAGAATGTTCCGTAAATACACCTTTTTCATAAGCTCTTACATTTATTAAAATTACACAGGAGCATCTATAACACTGGTTTATTGGATCGTTCTACATGAAAACTCATAGCGCGCATAATCTTTAAAGACTCCCATTGCCTAATAAAACCCCTATTACAATGACTACTAAACTAAATATTCCCACACACAACATAAAAATAGCAACATTACGGTTGTTCTTCCAAATAAGAATTGATTGTGAAATTAGAGAAATATCTAAAATCAATCAAGATTTGTTGGAGCACTCATCCCAACTCAATACACCAAATATCTCAAGCATGACAATTAAAACAAAAATAAGTCTTGCTACAGCACTTATAACTGACAATACCTTATGTAAATTTGTTTTTTCCTTCCAATATAACCTCATATAACACTTCTTTTTCTATTTCCTTGCATTATAACTATATTTAAAAATTACGTCAAGCTATATAAAACTTTACAATATATTTGTTTAGCATTAGCTAACCTCACTATCTGCATGGGTATCAGTATTTTTATATTTGTAATTCTGTACATCTTTGTTGCTAAGCCTTTAACATGCATAGACTGAAAAATGAATTTTTCAGTTTTACTTAGTTGATTAACAAGTAAATTAAATACTTCATTATGCCTCTTAATAAACCTTATCCTTATTTTTAGAAGCAGCAACAAGCCTTTATTTTGTATATACATTGAAACTTCTCTCATAACAATAATTGCATTTGCATTGTTTAGAATAGGTGCATGCCATGCTTGCTTTTATACATAAACTCCAAACATACAGTAATTATCTGATTAATGTCACACCATCTTGTATGCACATGGAATGTATAAAAACGCAAACTATTTTTACTTTAAAAATATTAAAGAGCTTTGATTTCTCAAAGCTCTTTAATACATTACCTAAGTAACTATAATAATTGGTGGGAGATGGTGGATTCGAACCACCGAAGTCAGAGACAACAGATTTACAGTCTGCCCCCTTTGGCCACTCGGGAAATCTCCCAAATAAAATCCCTGAATCTATTAATTTAAAACGTTAGCTTATAATAAAAATATAAAGCTTCACGCTAATTAATTACTTAAAGGAACAATATTGTACCCCTATAAACTAAATGGAGCTGGTGGACGGACTTGAACCCCCGACCTGCTGATTACAAATCAGCTGCTCTACCAACTGAGCTACACCAGCGCACAGTTTACTCCCTACAGTTTATTACTTTATCACATTATGCTTCACTTGTCAACACTTTTTTTAAAATTTAAAAAATTATTACTATTTTAAAATTAAATCCCACTATACTAATACATAACAGCATAGTGGGACCATTTTAATCATTTTTAGGATTAAGATAAAACTCCTTTGTGTTTAAAAATATTTCTTTATCACTTTCCAAAATTAGGTATACCTTTCCATCTATACCACTAAGCATATACGCTCCTTGCGACAGCGGGGCGTCATTCCCTAACTTTAAAGTCATATTAGTTCCATCTTCAAAGACTATATTTATACTTGCATTTTCATGGTCTAGACCATACTTAGAAAGCTCTTCACTTGTTTCATCAACTATTTGCAGTGGTTTCATGTTCTTTAAGGTATCCATGAATATTTCAAGCATACTTTGTGATACTTCTCTATTCTCATTTAATATAAAATAAGTTTCTTTTCCCTCATCCCTTTCTACTTTTACTGTATATTGGTCTACTTGATTCTTAACATCTACAAAATTTATATTCTTATCTGATATACCTAATGAAATAGAATTATTATTCTGCTGCATATTATCGTCTGTTTTATTCTTTTCAACCTTTGAAGTTGCTATAAAAATCCCAACAAATAAAATTAATACAATAGATAAAAATATAAGAGTTTTTGTCCCTTTATTCACAATGAGTCACCCACCGCATTATTTATTTTTCCTTCTTATAAATACTATCGTTCCTAATATCAGTATAAAAATAGGCAAAACAGCAGAATAAAGAATTCCTATAACATTAGCTTGGGCCTTATTTATTCCGAGTTCCTCTCCACCTAAAGTTTTAGACTCTATTATAATTGAGTTATCCTCTTTATCTGTAAGTTTATTTATTACATTTATAAAATAAGTAGAATTGTTAAGAGCATTAGCTGACAAACATTCACCCGTTAGAGCTCCATAGGAACCTAGTACACAGACTTTTGATCTTAAGTCTTCTGAAACACTAAGATCAGACAACACTAGAGCTGGAATTGGTCCTGATATATTCTCCCTATAATTAAAGTCCTTACCTGCATCTTTTGGAAGAATTCCTGAATCTTTTGAATATTGCAAAAGAACACGCACATCATTTCCCTGCACCTCAATTGGCCTGCTAGCTGGCACAAGAACTGGTATATTCGAGTTTGTAAGATTAGATTTATACTCTTCATCAACATAATCCACTACAGCTTCAAGTGGATTTGATAAAATTCTTTGTGTATTCGTCTCATACACTAATCCTTCGTTTACTTTTATTCCACATTTATTTATCAATGATGCAATATTTGGCGCTTCTGGCTGAGCTGGGTTAACGGCATAAAATAGGGCCTTATTCCCTAATGACAAAAACTTATTTACTTTTTCTATTGTTTTCTCATCATAGTCTCTCTCTGGACCATAGATTAATGCAAGTGCTGCAGACTCAGGTATATCTTCCGTAAGTATAGACACCTCTATAATATCAAAATTGTTTTTTCTTAGTAGCTCTATAAATTCATGAGATTCACCTTCACCATACCCATTTAAAACAGCTATCTTAATTTGATCATCGCTAGTAACGTAAACAATAGCAGAAGTTAATTCTTGCTCTGCTTTCGAGCCTGTTATATTGCTCCCGTAATAACTATATTGTATATCAAATAGGTCCTGAATTGTTATAACCCTATATTTATCTCCACTTCTTACTATTACACTGTTCTGAGTAAGATTATCATTTCTATAGTCATTTAAATAAGAGGGGTTCCTCACCGTGTCAACATACTCTATTCTTATTTTTTCAGAAGTTTTCGCATATTGGTTTATTACAGAATTAGCTTGCATAAAGTATTCATTGCCTTTAGAAAACTCACTTTCTTCTCCCAATAAAATAATATTTACATCTTTATTTAGGGACTTTAAAAAATCAATTGTAGGCTTAGTTAATGAAAATGCCTTATTAGGGGTTAAGTCTAAACTTAAATTATAATTTTTTGAAAGACTTCCAACTATTAAATTCAGTACTATTACAATTGCTATAACCACTACAGTTATCAACGTAGCTGTACTACCAACTTTAAATTTCTTAGTCTTAAAATAAGATGCTTTTTGTGACTTATTATCGTTCATTATACTATTCCTCCCCTTAGCTCCATCTTTTCTTTTCAAATACTCTTATAGTCAAAAAGTTAAATATAAAGCACACACTTATAAAAAACACTACATCTGTTAAATTTATAACTCCCACATTAAAATTATTGTATCTAGACATAAAGGACACACTGTTTAAAATATTTCTTATAAAGCTAATAGACATTGATTGTGAAATTGAGTCTATAAGTAATATAAACACACCAACTGCAATAGCACTTACTGCAGCTATTATTTGATTCTCTGTAATAGAAGAAAAGAACATTCCTATGGAAATTAAAGAAGCTCCTAATAAAAAAAGACCTATAAAGCTTCCAAATATAGTAGACCACGACGGCATATTAAAGAATGATATTGTTATGGCATAAAAAATAGTAACTACTATACAAATTAAAAACATAAGTAAAGCTGCTACATATTTTCCTAACACTATCTCCCAAAGATTAACTGGTGCTGTTAGTAATGCCTGCTCTGTCTTTTGCTTTTTTTCTTCACTAAAAAGTCTCATTGTTAAAATTGGTATTAGAAATATTAGTATTACAAATAGGCTGTTAAACACATATGTAAGGCTGGTCGTATTGTTCAAAAGTGATATTGCATAAAAATAAAAACCACCAAATACATAAAATACTGACAAAATTATATAGCCTATCGCTGATAAAAAATATGATGAAAATTCTCGTTTCATTATTGCTAACATTATTCTTCACTCCCGTCCTTTTGTTCTTTGTCTAAGTTTTCTTCTTGTTCTAAAATTTTATTGTTTTTTTCTTCAGATACTTTGTCATTATCTGGCATTTCATCTGTTACACTTTTTTCTTCTACTACTTCCTCATCGCCTTGTGTTAATCTCAAAAATATATCCTCAAGACTCATATCAACATTATTCATAGAAACTATAGGACACTCCTTCTGAGCCATTACTGAGAAAACATTCTTTCTTACATCTATATTCTTATCATAAGTAACAATATACTCAAAAGTATTTTGGTCTTTCTGTTCACCTAATACCACTGTCTTTACTCCTTCTATATCCTTTAAAGATTCTATTACATCATTAGGTTCACCTTCTATAGATATTAATAGTCTAGAGTCCATAGATAAGGATGAAGATAAGTTACTTGCAGTATCATCAGCTACAATTTTACCTTTATCTATAACTATTATTCTACTACAAACTGACTGGATTTCTGACAAAATATGAGATGACAATATAATAGTGTGTTTTTCCCCTAGCCTTTTTATAAGACTTCTTATCTCCATTATTTGGTTTGGATCAAGTCCTACTGTTGGCTCATCTAATATTAATACCTCTGGATCACCTAGCAAAGCCTGCGCTATGCCTACTCTTTGTTTATATCCTTTTGATAAATTCTTGATTAGCCTATCATATACATCACTAATCTTCACAAGATTGCATATGGACTCTATATGCTCTTTCTTATTCAACTTAACTTTTTTAAGGTCATACATAAAACTTAAATACTCTTTAACAGTCATATCCTGGTACAAAGGTGGTTGCTCTGGAAGGTATCCTATTTTCTTTTTTACATTAATTGGATTTTCCATTATTTCGTCTTCGTCAACCATTACCGTGCCAGTTGTAGATGATATATATCCAGTAATTATATTCATGGTTGTGCTTTTTCCTGCTCCATTAGGACCCAAAAATCCTAAAATTTCTCCATCCTTTAATGAAAAATTAATGTTATCAAGAGCTAGCTTAGAGCCATATTTCTTGCTAATATTTTTTACCTCGATCATTTTACTTCACTCCCTATAAAAATTACTTAAACCAACTTAGCACATACTTTTCTGAAATATCTCCAATAATAGGTAACTTATAATATATGCCACTACTAGCTTTAATTATTAGAATAATTAAAATAATAAGAGCTAACACATAAAGTATTAAATTAAGAAACCAGCCAATAAAAGGAATAAAATTAACTATTAGTTGTAAGGCGAATATAAAAAAACCTAGCACTGTAGATTGAGCTGCACTTTTTCTTATAAAAATGTCCTCCTTTTCTATAACTAAAAAAGTTAGTCCTGTTATAAATAGACCCACATATGAAAATGCCGCTTTCATTGAACGTTTCAAATCTCTTCCTCCTTTATTATAAGTTCAACTGGACAGTGATCACTTCCTTGTATGTCATCATGAATTATAGAGTCCATGACTATGTCTTTTATTCTATCAGAGACAATAAAATAGTCAATACGCCAACCAGAATTATTCTTTCTAGCATTAAATCTATAGGACCACCAAGTATACTTATTCGCTACATCTTTATAAAGATACCTAAATGTATCTATAAATCCAGAAGACAAAAGTTCTGTCATTTTACCTCTTTCTTCATCAGAAAAACCTGCATTTTTATGATTAGTTTTAGGATTTTTAAGATCAATCTCATTATGTGCCACATTTAGATCTCCGCATAATATCACTGGCTTTTTAGTATCCAATTCCAATAAGTATTTTCTAAAATCATCTTCCCACTTCATCCTATAGTCTATCCTTGCTAATTTTTCTTTAGAATTAGGGGTATAACAATTCACTAAATAAAAATTATTCATTTCAAGGGTTATAACTCTTCCTTCATGTGAGTGTTCCTCTATATTAATATCATATTTAACATCAAGCGGCTTATGCTTTGTAAAAACTGCAGTCCCTGAATATCCCTTTCGCTCTGCGCTATTAAAATATTGGTAGTACCCTTCTAAATCAAGAGTTACTTGCCCTTCTTGCATCTTTGTTTCTTGTAGACAGAAAAAGTCAGCATTCTTATTTTTAAAAAAGTCCATAAATCCCTTATTTAAACATGCCCTAAAGCCATTTACATTCCATGAAACTAAATTCATAATACTTATTTCTCCATTCAAAATAAATTACCGCTTTATTATATCACCATACTTTTTCCTAATCAAGAAAGCCATCTTAAACATTCATAACTTTAAGTATATAATAGAAATTTAAAAGTGTATATTTTAAAAAAATATGATATAATTATGTAAACATTTAATATAACATTAAAGCACTAGGAAGGAGCTTAAATTGGAAAACATAAATTTAGAAAATAAAAAAGAATTAATTATAGGAAGAAATTCAGTAAAGGAAGCTTTAAAGTCAGGTAGAAATATAGATCACTTATTAATATCCAAAGGAAAACACTTTGGTTCTATATTACCTATTATAAGCAAGGCAAGGGAATTAAAAATTCCTATAAAAGAGGTAGACATTAAAAAGTTAGATTCAATATGCGGTAACAGTAAACATCAAGGCATTATCGCCATAGTTGCAGCTTATCAATACTCTTGTATCGATGATATACTAAAGTGTGCAGAAGAAAAGTCAGAGCCACCCTTTATTATAATAGCTGATTGTATAGAAGATCCTCACAATTTAGGAGCCATAATTCGCTCTGCTGAATGTGCTGGAGCTCACGGAATAATTATACAAAATAGGAGATGTGTTGGCCTTAATTACACCGTTTCTAAAGCCTCTGCTGGTGCATTAGAGTATATGAAAGTGGCACGTGTTACTAACATATCTAATTCCATTGACGAATTAAAGAAAAAAGGCATTTTTATTTATGGTGCTGATATAAACGGACAAGCATGGTGCCGTACTGATTTAAAAGGTCCTATTGCACTAGTTATAGGAAGTGAAGGATTAGGGCTTAGCAGATTAGTAAAGGAAAAATGTGATGATATATTGTCTTTGCCACTCTGTGGAAATATAAATTCTTTAAATGCATCTGTTGCCGGTGGAATCTTAATGTATGAAGTATGCCGTCAGCGTTTAAACATGTCCAGTATAAATTAGAAGATAGGTAGTAATTGTAATGAGTAATATTTTGCGTTCATTAAAAAAAAGATCCTTTTGTTTTTCTAAAAAGCCCCCAGGCAAAGATTATTTTACAGAAATATTTAGTACGTCTGACAATAAGATAAATGTTCATAATACAAGTCCATTAGAAATAGATGACAATATTGATAAAAATATGTTTACTAAACATACGTATAGTTATAAAGCACCTAATTACTTAATAAACAAGGACTCATATAAATACACTGAATATAAGTCTGAGAAGGACTATACAAAAGTTAAATCAGAACTACGTAAATTGATTAAGAGTTTAAAATTTCAGTCAATTGGATTATCTATTTTGCTTTTATTATATTTGTCCACAATTATAATTACTAGTTATTCTTCTGTGCTTCTAAGCTTTATTAATGTTCCTATAACACAACTATATACATATATTTCATGTATGTTATATCTTCTCTCAGTACTTATTGGCTTTAGCACACTTAAAGATGGGTTTCTATCTTTAATTAAATTAAAGTTCACACCAAGTTGTGCTATTTTTTTATCTTGTATTGCTCTTTTAACACATTGTACAACATTAGTCGTTCATAATTCTAATAGCTCTGCCTTTTATGAGTCATATGTAGGTCTTTTTATTTTTGAGTTCTTAATAGTCGTATTTAATTATCTACTTATCAAATTAAGGATTATAAGAAATTTAAAATTCGTTTCTTCTAAGAAGCAAAAATATCAAATAGATTCTTACAATTTATCTTGTATTACTACTGCTACAAATAAAAACTTTTTGAATGTAGCATACCAAGCTAAATCAAATTTTTTACAGTCGTTTATAGCTTCCTCAAATTCGTTCTCTTTTAGTGACTCTATTTTTACTAAAATTATTCCATTTACAATAACTTTTTCAATATTTATATTTGCATTTAGTTTTATAAATAGTTTTAACGTTATTTATGGTACTACTTCATTAGTCGTTTCTCTACTTATTTGTACTCCTTTTTCTTTTCCTTTTTGTGTAAACTTCTTTGTAAATTCCCTTTGTAAAAAATCTTTAAAAAGTGGTTCTATGATTGTAGGAGAAAATTGTATAAAAAATATTTCTAAAATGAATTCTATAATCTTAAATGAATGTTCACTTTATCCTGCTGATAATGTTGTATTGCGTGGAATAAAAACATTTAACGGGCAAAGAATAGATGAAGCAATCTTATCCGCTGCAGCCGTTGTATGTGCTATTGATGGTCCTTTGTGTAGAGTGTTTGATAAAATAATATTAGGAAAACGAACAATCCTAACTAAAGCTTCTGATATTGAATATCAAGATAATCTTGGAGCTGTGGGCTGGGTTAATGGACAAAGAATTTTAGTTGGTAATAGAGATTTATTAAAGAAGTATAGAATATCTCCCCCTAGCCGAGATTATGAAAAAAAATACCGAAATAATAATCGTGAACTAACATATTTTGCAGTCGGTAAGAGACTTGTAGCCATGTTTATCTTGGAATATATCCCTAACTTAAAGTTTCTAAATTACTTAAAATTATTAGAAAAGAATAACATAAAGTTACTTATAAGAAATGTGGATTGCAATATTTCTAAGTATAAAATATCACTTGACTTTAATATTTCTGAAGAAATAGTCGAAATATTACCATTTGAGGAAAATTTAAATTCTAGATTAATTGAAAATAAAATATACAGTAGAACATTTGCTTCAATAGCTTCATTTGGTAATATAAAGTCTCTTATTAAATCATTATGTTTATGTAGAAATGCTAATATTAAGATAAATATGTCTATATTCTTTCAAGTAGTTTGCATACTTTTAAGTCTATCTATTACATGTATACTATTTCCTTACTTTGGATTAAATCAATTGAAGGAGGCAGAACTTATTTTATACAATGTTCTTTGGACCTTTATATCTCTCATTATTCCTAAATTAAAAAAGATATAAATTTTCTCTATGTATAGTTCCTTGACTATAGAAAAACAAGCAGTAAGTTATAACTTACTGCTTGTTTTATTTAATAGAAATTAGTCTTACTTCTTACATCTAGTAACTGGGTAATATTTATACATCAATTTATTTTAGCTTTTAAACAAACTACTTTTGTTAGATTACATTTATTTTTCAAATTGATCTCTTTTTGTTACTTCCGCCTTTTCACTTTGCTCTTTTTTGTTTCTTCGTCTAGTCTTCTTCTTCACTTTTATCCACAGTATATACCTCAAAAGTAGGTATGTCAATCTGGCTATCTAGATTTTCTTTTTCCACTTTGCTTTCTGTTATCATTTCAATTTCAACATCTTTTTTATCTCTTTTTTCAGTTTCTTTTAATTCTTGCGTTTGAACAGATTTTTCAGTTTTATCAGGAACACCACCGTTTATAACTTTTTGTATCGGCTTCTTTGGCTCTAAAACACCTTTACTACCAACAACCTTACGTATCATACTTAATAATGGTCTCCTATGTGCATTCACAGCACTATTCATTTCCTTTACTAAATTTATACGGGAGTCTTCATTCGGATTCAATAAGCCTTTTAAGGTAAGAGCATCTTCTTTCGCAGGCTTTAATCTATCTGGCAACGGATATACATAAACAAACTCTAAATCCAATTTAGAATTATCTTCAAAACAAAGTTCTGCATCTTGTTGCGCACTTAATAACAAAGCCATTCTGTCCGCATTTAGCCCTTCATTATTATTGATAACTAATCTAAAATTACAAACAGGATTATCAGGTGTAAGACGTGCTATTTCTCCCTCAATAAGCATTTCTTCTTTATTTAAATTGGCAAGCTTACGTCTAAATTCTTCCCTCTTTTTTTCATTCTCTACATTTTCCTTCTTAGCTGCTTCAGCTGTATAATACTTTGCATTTTTTTTCTCTGAATTCAATAAAAATGTGTCATACATCCTAAATGAACCCTTGACTTTAGCTTTCTGTTGTGGATTATGGCTTTCTATTGCCTTATCTAACCTTTCTTCATCTTCCTGAGCTTTAGTTTTCATCCCCATGTCTAACTTAGGCAGTGAATAAATTTTTTCATCATCTTTATCTGTTAGAGCAAGACCATAGTTTATTGTTATATACTGAGGATTCCACCAATACTTTAATTTCTTTATTGGATGCCAAAATGGTGCTCTCAATTTTGGCCCTTGTATATAAAACCTATTTACATCTGCATTCACTGGAACCTTTTTACAGAACGTAGTAGGGTGAAACAAATTAAAAGACCTTTTTAACTTAGGTTTTTTTATTCTAACTGATATATAGCCATTTTTTATCCAATTATCAGTATCCTTAAGCATTACACTTCCCTTACTTGAAAAAAATACCCTTTGGTCTAAATCGCACTCAAGGTGTTCAAAGCTAGGTGGATCGTAGCTTAAATTAGCAGTACATTCTTTAAGAATAAAATTAATGGGAGCTTGTGATGTTGGACTTGATTTTCCAGTCACCTTTATCACATTTGATTCTAAATTACCTCCTGCAAATGAACTAATAGAAATCATACTTATTAATAATAAAGTACAAAATATTGACAATAATTTCTTCATGTCCTAACCTACCCCTATATAAAAATTTATTAAATTATATCACTAAAAAAAATTTTAGTCAATTAGATATCCAAAATTATAATGCAAATGAAATTAAAAAATAAAATTAATATTTTTATTATAAAATTTCCACAACTTAATATTTAATGGCACACTTGCCTTTTCAATCTTCCTATAACACAAATTTATTTGCTTTAATAGCAAATATTCAACTAAGTAAATACTTGTTCACATTTAATTATATTTTACCATAAAGTACAATACTATTTTTTCATAAAAGAAAAATATGGATTTTGCTATTCTATTACGAATAAGGTGCCATGCAACCCAACAATCTTTGTTAACACGCACAATCATTAAAAAGCATGCCTCCTAAGATTTCTAAGAAAGCATGCTTTTACAATTATCATCACTTCAATAAGATAAAAACAGATGTAGTCTATTAAAAGGTTAAATTTTTATTCCTCTGAACAAGCACAATAGCAATTACCTATTTGATAATATGTCCAAATTTTATCCTTTCCTAAATTGTTATTATTTTTATTTATACTATACTGTGCTATTTGGCCTTCATTTGAATTATTTTTTCCTAACTTACCACTTATGTTGTTCACAACCCAATTTTTAGTCTTGAATGCAAGATTTCTTAATGAACTTGTCTTACATACTTTTTCCTTGATATTAGGGCATTCTTCACTTACTTTACTTACTTTATCATTTAATCCATAGAATTCACGTAACTTTTTATTAGCTTTATCAATTCTCTTAGCTTTCATCGCTTCAAAAATTGCTGATGCTTTATTCTTAGCTGAATCTTTTAAGCTCACAAAAGTATTCTTTGTTTTACTTGCAGCTGATGTTAAACCATCTTTAGCTGAATCCTTTAAATTCGCAAAAGTACTCTTTGTTTTACTTGCAGCTGATATAAAACCAGCTTTAGTTAAACCTTTGAAATTCTCTAATTTAGCTTGTACTCCATCAGCATTACATACTTCTTCTTCATAATTTTTATTACCAGTTAATTCATACAAGTCATTTAAGCGACTATTAATTCTATATAGACTATATGCAGTCCCTGCTGCCAAGGCTATACCTCCTACACATAATGCAGTTTCAAGTTTATGTGTTGAAATTGTGTTGCATGCTTTTTTAGATGCATTAGATACACCTTGTTTTAAAGATGAAAATTTATCACTTACTTTTTTAGACGCATTAGATGCATGTTCCTTCAAATTTGATATTCCCCTGCGTAACGTAGAAGATTCTTCTGGTTGATCTTCTTCTGCTTGATCTTCTTCTTCTTCTTCTTCCGCTTGCTCTTCTTCTGATAATTCTTCTCCCTCACTTTCACTTGAGGAGTCATATAAATTAATACTTTCAGAGCTATCCTCTTTTATCTCCCATCCTTCTTGCTCATCATCTGTTAAATTAGAATCGCCGTTAGCCTGCATCGCAGAAAGTAACCTAGCACTACCAAAATTCCTTAAACTATCTAATGAAGCTTTCCCTTCAGTACTAGCAAAGCAATTTAGACCACCAATTGCACTTAATGGCATAGCTGCCGCTAAAACTATTGATATTACCTTTTTTTTCATAATGAACTCTCCTAAAAATTTTAATTTTTGTCGAATTGACAAAACTAAGTTTATCATAAATCAAATCAAATATTTTTACTTATAAGAAATATGACTCTTTTTCTGCAAATATATATACTTTTATTTTTCTTTTTTTAGATAATATATATATATTGCACACCCTTGTGATCAACTAATAAATCCTAGTCAATTAAATAGCAAGATATCTTTTGTATTTCAAGGATACAAAACTACTAAAAAGGATTGCCTTTTTGCAGCAACCCTTTTTAGCTTTTATTAATTATTATTGTATAAACTAGAAAGCTTCAATAAGTAATCATATTTATTAAGCGCTTCTTTCTCAGCTTTATCAAATAGCTTTTCTGCTACTTCCGGTGATGAACGTACAAGAGAATTATATCTAACTTCACCCATAATGAAATCTCGGTAACTTGATTTTGGAGCCTTGCTATCAAGTGTAAATGGATTATCTCCTTCTTTCCTAGGATCAAATCTAAATAAATTCCAATAGCCTGACTCAACAGCTTTTTTCTCTTCAGATTGGCCAATACCCATCCCGCCTTTTATGCCATGATTGATGCATGGCGCATAGGCAATTATAATTGACGGACCATTATAACTCTCAGCTTCGTTAAAGGCTTTTACACACTGATTAAAATCTGCACCCATTGCAACTTGCGCTACATATACGTATCCATAACTCATGGCTATTGCCGCTAAGTCTTTCTTCTTAGTTTTCTTACCGGCCGCAGCAAATTGTGCTATAGAGCCTATAGGCGTTGCTTTCGATGCCTGCCCGCCTGTATTTGAATATACCTCAGTATCAAATACTAAAATATTGACATTTTCTCCAGATGCAATAACATGGTCAAGCCCTCCAAATCCTATATCATATGCCCATCCATCTCCGCCGAATATCCACATCGACTTCTTGGCTAAATAGTCTTTATCATTTAATATCTTACTTGCAAGTTCACTAATTTCACTTGAACCCTTTGAAAGTTTTTCTAAACTTTCTATTAATTCATCTGTTGCTTTTCTATTCTTTCCACTATCATCAAAAGTATCAAAATAGGCTTGACATCTACTTTTTAAATTCTCATCATTAGTAGATTCGTGTATTTTTTCAATATATTCTCTTAGTCTATCTCGAACTGCATTTTGAGCTAGCGCCATTCCATAGCCAAACTCTGCATTGTCTTCAAATAATGAGTTTTGCCATGCTGGACCATGTCCCTTTTTATTTACTGTATAAGGAGTTGCCGGTGCAGAACCACCCCAAATTGAAGAACAACCCGTAGCATTCGCAATAAACATTCTGTCTCCAAAGAGTTGCGTTGCAAGCTTTGCATATGGAGTCTCTCCACATCCTGCACAAGCTCCGGAAAACTCAAGTAAAGGTTTTCTAAATTGACTTCCTTTTATAGTAGTCCCTTTAAACTTATCTTTAACTTCCTCTTTTTCCGGTAAATTAACTGCATAATTAAATACAGACTGTTGCTCTCTTTGTGAATCTATACTCTTCATTTCTAATGCTTTTTTGCCTTTCATTCCAGGGCATACATTTGCACATGAACCACATCCTGTGCAATCAAGAGGTGATATTGTTACCGCAAATTTCATTGAAGGTACTCCTATCATGTCTTTAGACTTTGTACATGATGGCGCATTCTTAAGTTCTTCTTCGGTCATTGCTACCGGACGAATTACTGCATGGGGGCACACAAGTGAACAGAAATTACATTGAATACAATTTTCTGGCTTCCACTCAGGTACATCAACAGCTATTCCCCGTTTTTCGTACGCAGAAGATCCCTGTGGAACTGTTCCATCAACACTATCCATAAATGCCGAAACAGGTAATTCATTTCCCTTATATGCGTTAACTGGTTTTAAAATGTTATTCACATACTTAATTAGGTCTTTTCTTTCTCCTGTTTCTATGTTTTCTTTAGTACTATCTACTGCATTTTTCCATTCATCCGGAACCTCAATACATCTTAGGTCCTGCATTCCTCTCTCAATTGCCATATGATTCATAGCTACAATTTTTTCACCTTTTTTACTATATGATTTTGTAGCTGCCTCCTTCATATATTTAATAGCATCTTCTGGATTTATAATGTTTGCAATTTTAAAGAAAGCAGATTGTAAAATTGTATTAATTCTTCCACCAAGTCCAATTTCCTTTCCAATCTTAATTCCATCTATTATATAAAACTTAATATCATTTTCAGCAATATATTTCTTCACACGGCCAGGCAATCTTTTATCTAGTTCTTTTGTATCCCAAGAACAATTAAGTAAAAATTTCCCTCCAGGTTTTAAATCCTGAACCATATCATATTTATCAACGTATGACGGATTATGACAAGCAACAAAGTCTGCTTTTGTTATATAATATGTAGACTTAATTGGTTGTTTTCCAAATCTTAAGTGTGATATAGTTATTCCCCCTGATTTCTTAGAATCATAGGCAAAATAACCTTGTACATAAAGATCTGTGTGGTCACCAATTATCTTAATTGAGTTTTTATTAGCACCTACTGTTCCGTCAGAGCCTAGTCCCCAAAACTTACATGATGTGGTACCTTCTTTAGTAGTATCCGGATTCGTTAAAACATCAAGCGATAAATTTGTAACATCATCTACTATTCCTATAGTAAAACGTTTTTTAGCAATCACGCTATGCATGTTACGAAAAACTGCCACTATATCTCCAGGACATGTATCTTTCGAACCTAACCCATATCTTCCTGCATATATGGGTATATTAGAAAACTCAGAATCTGAAAGGGCTGCAAGTACATCTAAATATAGAGGTTCTCCTATTGAGCCTGGTTCTTTTGTCCTATCGAGTACAGAAATATTTTTTACTGTTTTGGGGATGACGTCTAGTAAATACTTTGCAACAAATGGTCTATATAGTCTAACCTTTATAACACCTACTTTGTCTCCAGCTGCGTTAAGATAGTCTACTACTTCCTCAATAGTATCACACACTGAACCCATTGCAACTATTATTCGCTCTGCATCTTGGGCACCATAATAATTAAATGGTTTATAGTCAGTCCCTATTCTCTCATTCACCTTATCCATATATTCAACGACGACTTCAGGAACCTTATCATAATAAGTATTACAAGCCTCTCTTGCCTGAAAGAATATATCATCATTTTGTGCAGATCCTCTTAAAACCGGATGTTCAGGGTTCAAAGCTCTTCTTCTAAATGCATTAACAGCATTAAAGTCTAGCATATCAGAAAGCTCTTCATAGTCCCAAACTGCAATCTTTTGAATTTCATGTGAAGTTCTAAAGCCATCGAAGAAATGTAAAAATGGAACTCTACCTTTAATTGCTGCTAAATGGGCAACTGCTCCTAAGTCCATTACCTCTTGAGGATTGCTTGAGCATAACATTGCATATCCAGTTTGACGGCATGCATAAATGTCCGAATGATCGCCAAAAATTGAAAGAGCGTGGCTAGTAAGAGCTCGAGCTGATACATGAATTACACTTGGTAATAGTTCTCCAGCCATTTTGTACATGTTAGGTATCATTAAGAGTAAGCCTTGTGAAGCTGTGTATGTTGTAGTTAAAGCTCCTGCAGCAAGTGAACCATGAACTGCACCAGCAGCACCAGCTTCAGATTGCATTTCGGTCACTTTTACTTCTTTTCCAAATATATTTTTTCTTCCTGAGAAAGAATATTTATCAGTCTCATCTGCCATAACAGAAGAAGGGGTAATAGGATAAATAGCTGCAACCTCCGTAAAAGCATAAGATACGTGAGCAGCTGCACTGTTTCCATCCATAGTTTTCATTTTTCTAGACATAACTTTTCCTCCTTTAAGGTTAACATTATGTAATAATTGACAATGTCACATAATCATATTAATCATATTTTATCACTTTTATTGCATTATGTAAAGACAAAATAGCTAACAACTTTTGTATAACATATACCTAAATATATTATTTATTATAATTTAATGTTGTTTAAATTACAAAATATGAGTTGACTTTTAAAATTATTTTCTTTAAAATAAAATTAATTATCGTCGAGGTGAATATTTTATGAACTTATTCCTACTCAAGTTTAGCGTAAATGATTTCATGGAGAGTATTCCCTTCCAAATTATATTACTTTTTATACTAATAATGATTAATGCATTTTTTGCTATGTCTGAAATTGCTATTATAACTCTGAACGATAATAAAATAAAAAACATGTCAAAAACTGGACACAAGGGTGCTATCAAGGTCTTAAGTGTAACTAAAAATTCTAGTCAATTCCTCGCTACAATTCAGGTAGGAGTTACATTATCTGGTTTTCTAACTTCTGCTTCTGCCTCCACTCTCTTTTCAGAAAAACTTGCTAGCGCACTTTCATTTCTACCATTGTCTAAAAATCTCTTAAATGTTATTTCAACAGTAATAATAACTATCATTTTATCATACTTTTCACTTGTATTAGGTGAATTAGTTCCTAAAAAAATTGCTATGCAAAATGCTGAAAAAATATCATTCAAAGTAATTGGGATAATTGACACTTTTCAAAAAATATTTAATCCTTTTGTAAAGCTCCTATCTTCATCCACCAATTTTGTTGTGCGGTTATTTGGAATTGATCCAAATTTAAATGAGGAAGTTGTCACAGAAGAAGAAATATTAATGATGATTGATGCAGGTAAAGAAAAAGGTGTTATCGAGGAAAGCATCAAGAATATGATAGAGAATATTTTTGACTTTGATGACAAAACTGCAAATGAAATTATGACCCATAGAACCGATATTATAGCTATACAAGATATAGAATCTTTATCTAAAGCTATAAATCTTGCTACTATATATGGCTTTTCAAGAATACCAGTATTTAAAAGTGATATTGACGATATAATAGGAATGATATACGTTAAAGATCTTCTTAAATATATTGATGACTCTATTGATAAATCAAAGGTACGACTTACTGATATAATGAGAAATGTAATATACATTCCTAGCACAAAACGTTGCAGTGAATTATTCAAAGAGCTTACAGATAAAAAAACTCAAATTGCTATAATTGTTGATGAATATGGAGGAACTGAAGGGCTAATTACTATTGAGGATCTTATGGAATCTATTGTAGGTAATATACAAGATGAGTACGATAATGAAGACGAAGAAATAACTAAAATAAGTGACAACAGTTTTACTGTAGACGGTATGACTTCTATTGATGAAGTGTCTAATCTCTTGCACATAAAAATCCCTGATGGGGACTATGATACAATAGCAGGTTTTATGGTAAAACATTTAGGATATATACCTAAAAAAGGTGAACATCCATATATCGACTTTAAAAATGTAAGACTTATTGTATCTTCAGTTGAAGATAGAAGAATATCAAAGATAAGTATATCTATCAAAGATGAGGAGAGTAAATCCAAAGATAAAAATTAAATTAAAATTAACGACAGTCATAATTAATATAGGGAGTGTACTATATGTGTGGTATTTGTGGCTTCACAGGAGAAATTGATAATAAAGATAAAATAATAAAAGAAATGACCAATTTAATCACCCACAGAGGGCCTGATAGCTCCGGATTTTTTACTGATGAAAATATTGCTATGGGTTTTAGACGCCTTAGTATTATTGATCTTAATCAAGGCAATCAGCCTATTTTCAATGAAGATAAGACACTTGTCTTAACTTTCAACGGTGAAATATATAACTACAAAGAGTTAAAAGAAGAACTAATAAATGAAAATCATACTTTTAATACCGACACTGATTCAGAAGTTTTAATACACGGTTTTGAGCAGTGGAAAGAAAATCTTCTATATAAACTCAGAGGTATGTTTAGCTTTGCTATATTCAACACCGTTGAAAATACTCTGTTTCTAGCTCGTGATTTTTTTGGTATAAAGCCTTTACATTATGCAATGTGTAATAATAATTTTCTATATGCATCTGAAATTAAAAGTTTACTTGAGTTTCCAAGTCTTGAAAAAAGACTTAATTTAAAGGCTCTTGATAATTATCTATCCTTCCAGTATGCACCTGCACCTGAAACTCTTTTTCAAAATATATACTGCCTCCTTCCAGGGCACTATCTTTATTATAAAAACGGTAAAATAGAAATTCAAAGATATTTCGATCCTAAATTTAATGAAGATCCAAATTTGTCGCTTAATGACGCTATAACTCAAATAGAGAATACTTTTGAAGATTCAATTAATGTTCATAAAATAAGTGATGTGGAAGTTGGCTGTTTCTTATCAAGTGGAATAGACTCAAGCTATGTTTCAACTTTTTTTGAAGGTAAAAAGGCTTTCACTGTTGGATTTGACAATGGTGAAAAATATAATGAAATTTCATTTGCAGATAACCTATCCAAAAAATTAAACATTGAACATCACAGTAAAATTATTTCACCTGAGGAATTTTGGGATATTATTCCACACATACAATATATGCTAGATCAACCTCTTGCAGATCCAGCATGCATTGCTCTTTATTTTGTCTCAAACCTTGCAAAGGATTACGTAAAGGTTGTTTTATCAGGTGAAGGAGCTGATGAATTATTTGGAGGTTACAATATTTATCACGAACCCCTTTCCTTATCAAAGTATCAAAGTTTTGTTCCTAGATCTCTAAGACTACTTTTTTCAAAGTTAGCAAATCTTATTCCATTGAACTTTAAAGGAAAAAGCTTTATATCAAGAGGTGCCAAAAGCTTAGAAGAAAGATTTATTGGAAATGCATTTATATTTAACTACGACGACAAAAGAGCTATACTAAAAGATCCCTCCATTGCAACGCGTCCTCAAGACTTTTGCAAAGTTATATATAACAAATGTCAGGACTATGAAGACATAACAAAAATGCAATATCTTGATATAAACTTATGGATGCTAGGAGATATCTTATTAAAAGCAGATAGAATGAGTATGGCTAATTCTCTTGAATTGCGTGTTCCATTTTTAGATATTGAGGTATTTAAAGTTGCAAGTCGCCTACCTGTGAAGTTAAAGGTAAATAATGAAAATACAAAATACGCTCTAAGAAAGGCAGCACTTAAACGGCTACCTAAAGCTACTGCTGAAAAGAAAAAACTTGGTTTTCCTGTGCCTATTAGGGTATGGCTAAAACAAGAAAAATATTATAATATCGTAAAAGAAGCATTTACATCTAAAGTAGCAAATCAGTTTTTTAATATAGATGTATTGATGGCCTATCTTAACAGTCACTACACCGGTAAGGAAGACAATAGCAGAAAAATTTGGAATATTTATACTTTCATAGTCTGGTATAATATGTATTTCGACAAATAATTCTTTCTTTATATTCACAATATTAATTTTATATCATATAATTAAAATAGATGCTTTGATATAATCAAAGCATCTATTTTATTAAAATTTTAACCTAAGCGAATGGAGTTTAAAAATATGATAAATGTTCCTGAAATCTTTGGAAGTATGGTTTTTAATGAACACGCTATGAGGGCCCACCTACCTAAAGATATATATATGCAGCTTAAGGAGACTATAACAGAAGGAAAACCCTTAGATATCAATATAAGCAATATTGTGGCTAATGCTATGAAAGATTGGGCTATAAAAAAAGGTGCTACTCACTATACTCATTGGTTTCAACCAATGATTGGCCTTACAGCCGAAAAGCATGATAGCTTTATATCAAACTACAAAGGCGGAAAAGTCATAATGGAGTTTTCAGGTAAGGAACTTATAAAAGGCGAACCTGATGCTTCTAGTTTTCCATCTGGAGGCCTTCGTGCTACATTTGAGGCCAGAGGGTACACAGCATGGGACCCTACCTCTTATGCGTTTGTAAAAAATAATACCTTATACATTCCAACTATATTCTGTTCCTATAGTGGAGAAGTTCTCGATAAAAAAACACCATTATTAAAGTCTATAGAATTAATAAACACTCATTCTTTAAGAATATTAAAACTATTTGGTAACTACAATATTAAAAGAGTAATGCCTACATTAGGAGCTGAACAGAAGTATTTCTTAGTAGACAAAAATATGTTTAATAAAAGGCAGGATCTTGTTTCTTGTGGAAGGACCTTATTTGGTGCTAAGCCCCCAAAAGGACAAGATTTAGAAGACCATTATTTTGGTGCTTTACGTCCTAAAGTTTCAAAATTTATGAAAGATCTTGATAAAGAGCTTTGGAAACTTGGCATTCCGGCTAAAACTAAACACAATGAAGTTGCTCCTGCTCAATATGAGATAGCTCCTTTATTTACTACCTCAAACATTGCCATTGATCACAATCAACTTATAATGGAAATAATGAAGAACGTCGCAGAACGCCATAACTTATCTTGTATTCTCCATGAAAAACCTTTTGCTGGCGTTAACGGAAGCGGTAAACATAATAACTGGTCACTTATAACTAATACTGGTATTAACTTATTTGAACCTGGAAATTCTCCATATGAAAATGCACAATTTTTACTGTTTTTATGTGCTGTAATAAAAGGTGTTGATGAATATCAAGACCTACTAAGAGCTTCTGTCGCTAGTGCAGGGAATGATCATAGACTGGGTTCTAATGAAGCACCTCCTGCTATTATATCAATATTCTTAGGCGATGAATTAACTGATATATTAAATGCAATAGAAAATGGAGTAAAATACGGCAACAAAGAAGTAATGAAAATAAAAATAGGCGTTCATACATTACCCGAATTTCAAAAAGACAATACTGACCGTAATAGGACATCTCCTTTTGCATTTACTGGAAATAAATTTGAATTTAGAATGGTAGGTTCTAGCCTTTCCCCAGCTTGCCCTAATATCATGCTTAATACTATTGTAGCTGAAGAACTCTGCAAATTTGCTGATATACTTGAAAATTGTGATAACTTTAATGACACTTTAAATAAATTAATAGTAAAGACTATAAAGGATCATAAGAGAATTATATTCAATGGTAATAGTTATTCAGACGAATGGACAAAAGAAGCTAAAAAGCGTAGACTTCATAACCTTGAAACCTCTGCAGATGCTATTCCTCAATTAATTGCCGAAAAAAATATACATTTATTTACAAAACATAACATATATACAAAATCAGAAATAATGTCACGACATAATATGCTACTTCAGAATTATTGTAGGGTTATTTCTATTGAAGCTAAAGTTATGCTAGAAATGACAAAGAAACAAATTATACCAGCTGTGCTAAAATATATTAAGGAAATAAGTGAAACTGCATTGACAAAAAAGTCTCTTAATTCAAACCTTGAATGTTACGTAGAAGAAGATATCGTAAACAATTTATCAAGTTTGAATTTTGAATTATATAATGAAGTAAAAAAGCTTGAAGATTCTCTCAATGAGGCACACGAACTTATTGATTTACCAGCACGCTCCATATTCTATCGTGACAGCATAATTTCAAAAATGAATAAAATAAGAAAAATTTCCGATACACTTGAGAAAAATACGTCAAAAGAAGTCTGGCCATTCCCTTCATACTCTGACATTCTATTTAGTATTTAGCCTATAAAAACTATTGACAATGTAACAGATTATATATTAGAATAAACATGTGAGCAAACTGAGCAATTGCGGACATTAATGCTGAAAGGCTTTGCCCGAGGAAAGTCCGAGCTCCAAAGGGCAGGATAACGGCTAACGGCCGCCGGGGGCGACCCTAGGGAAAGTGCAACAGAAATATACCGCCTAATTTTTAGGTAAGGGTGGAAAGGCGAGGTAAGAGCTCACCAGCGTATAGGAGACTATACGGCTCTGTAAACCCTATCCGGAGCAACACCGCAGAGAGACATTTTGTATTTGCCCGATACGTCTCGAGAAGGTGGCACTGAGCTGTAATGGTAACATTCAGCCAAGATAGATGATTGCTTTTAACAGAACTCGGCTTATAGGTTTGGTCATAAAAATAGAGCACATTATAAATGTGCTCTATTTTTTATTTACATTACCTTTATTTTTGTAATATATTATAAAAATTACATAATTTCTTATTCATAATTATCCTCTTTTCTCATTGTGATATAATATAGCCACTAAAGAAAAGTTGGAGACTACAAATGAAAAAGGTATTTAACATAAATAAAAAAGAATTAACTAAAAAATTGATTATCTTAACAGTAACACTATTTACTTCAATAGGGCTAAGACTCCCTATTGACGCTATATCATATAAAATCACAAAGACTGGTACAAATCCCTTAGTCCCTAACAGTACTACAAACATGGCTCAAGATAAAAAAGAAACTATTGACAGTAATATTTTAAAAAACACGTCAAAAAGCATCTTTGAAAATTTACATAATCATCAAAAGCATAACATCCTTAACCAGCAAAATAATAACTTTGTCAACAAATACTTTAAAAAGGAAAATCAAACTGGCAAATTTATAATAAACATAAGTCACATAAATCAAAAGTCTATGGGGTTCCCTACTGGATGTGAAAGCGCTAGTGCTGTTATGCTTTTAAATTATAAAGGTATCAAAATATCCCTTGATGACTTTATCAATAATTTTCTAAATAAATCTGCAGCACCTACTATGATTAACAACAAATTAGTCGCTGATAGTCCAAACAACTCCTTTATTGGTGACCCTAGAAGTTATAATGGTTATGGATGCTATGCTCCTGTTATTATCAAAGCTATGAAAAAAGCCACATCAAATTCTTTGAATATTATAAACACTACTGGCACTGATATTGAAGATTTGATTTCAAAGTATATTAGTAAAAATAATCCAGTCCTAATTTGGGCAAGCTCTGAAATGAAGGATATTACTAATGGTACATCATGGTACATTAACGGTAAAGATGAGAAATTTACATGGAAAAAAGGAGAACATTGCTTAGTATTAGTTGGATATGACAATGAAAAATATTATTTTAATGATCCTCTTAGTAATGGAGTAAGAGGATTTAATAAAGAACTAGTACAAGATAGATTTTCCAAACTTCAAAAACAGTCGATAGTTATTATTTAGATATAATAAGAAGAGCACTACCTTTTAGAATTTTAACTATTGAATTTCTTGAAATAACCCTGTTGCTTATGCCAACAGGGCTATTTATATATATATTATCTCCACTCATTTTATAATAAAGACCATCATACCAAACTTTACAAAGATCACTTCCAAAAGGAAATACAGATATAGTATGCCCCTCAAGATTTTTAATCTTAAGCGATTTTCCTTCTCCCAATATTAACAGCTCCTGAGTGTCACTAATTAATCTATGCGATATATTTATCTCATCAAGGAACTTTAAAATACAAATATTTGCTATCGTATGATCAATCCTATCTCCACCTGTACCTCCAATAATTATAATTTCTTCCGCTCCCATTTCAAGTGCTTTTTTTACGCAAAGCATCATATCTGTGTCATCTTTTTCTACCGGAAATTTAATAAAATTAATCTTCTTTGGTAAAGCCCCTTTTATTGAGTCCATATCCCCCATTACTAAATCAGGTCTTATTCCAAGACTTTTTGCATTATTAAATCCTCCATCGGCACAAATAACATAGTCTATGTCCTTTATTATCTTAGATAACTTTTCCTTTTTTCCTATTGGTGCTGCTCCTATTATCAAGACCCTCATTGCTTTACATCCCACTCTTTTATGTCTTTTATCTCATTATATATATTTACGTAGCTATTATACCTAGACCTACAAATCTCCCCCTTATTCACAGCCTCAATCACTTCACAACCTTTTTCACATATATGATTGCAAGAATTAAATTTACATTTGCACATAAAAGGCGAAAACTCTTTAAAGCAATATTTTAATTCATCCTTATTGACTACATTAAACCTACTTATGTCAATGCTAGAAAAACCCGGCGTATCAGCAACATAACCGTTATTTTCTATTGGAAATAGTTCTACATGCCTCGTTGTGTGTCTACCTCTCTTTAATTTTTTACTAACATCTCCTGTTTTTAAGAAAAGCCCTTTATATAAGCAATTAAGAAGAGTTGATTTTCCCACTCCAGAGTTACCTGTAAATGCACTCACTTTACCACTTAAAATATTTCTTATCCTCTTATGAGACTCTTCATCATACTTAGAGCTATTTATAATATCAACTCCAGATTTAGAATACATATTTAAAAATTTTTCAGGATCGTTAAGATCCGATTTAGAAATAACAATTACTGGTTTAATATCATTACTATACGCTACAGCAATTAACTTATCTATAACTAAGGCATTAAAGTTAGGTTTGCAAACAGAGGCTACTATTATCAGTTGGTCTATATTTGCAACTGGTGGCCTTACTAAACTATTCTTTCTTGGCAAAATCTTTTCTATTGATGCTTTTTTTTCTTTTGAGTCGATTTCTGAAAGTTCAACTCTATCTCCCACATATGGTGTTACGCCATCCTTTCTAAATATTCCCCGAGCCCTACACTCAAATGTTCCCTCTTTAGTTTCGACGTAATAAAATCCACCTATTCCTTTTAATATCATTCCTATTAAACTATTCATTTAGTCTTACCTTCTACTATTCCTTGAATGGGCTGTATTAGATGGTCTTGAAACTGAACTACTGCTAGTATCTAAAGAATTTGACATTCGATGGTTAGATCCTCTTGTATATGACGTTACGGTAACTTCATTTGATTCCTTTAGTGTTACACTATTTGTATCAAAATTAAACTCATATACTCTATACTTTTGCCCGTCAAGATTAACAACTACACTTTTTATTCCACTATTACCAGTAACTCTTAAAACATACGTTGAATTATACGCCGGAACTATAGTCTTTGAGTTTGATGCATCTAATACTCCATTAATATAAACTTTCATATCAACTTCTTGCGTTACATTACTTGGAAGATCAACAGAAGTACTTAATGTTTTCTCCTCAGCTTCCCCAGAGCTTACAACCAATGTTACGGAAGTTCCTTCATTTACTTCCACTCCAGGTAGTGGATTTGTTGATATAACTGTATCTTTACTCTTAGAATTATTTTCTCTTAAAATATTCTCAGATACTTTAAGGCCACAGGAAACTAGCTCATTTGTAGCTTCAGTTATACTTTTTCCGACTACATTAGGTACTTGTACCTTCTTTTCTGCCGGACCCTTACTTACTATTATTCTAACTATACTATTCGCAATAACTTCAGAACCTTCTTTAGGATTTGTTCCCTTTACTATTCCTTCTGCAGTCTCATCATCTTCCACAGTCAAAATCTCATATAAAAGACCCGCTTCTTTAAATTTTGCTTTTGCTGCCTCTACTGTAAGTCCCCTTACCATTGGTATAGTAACCATAGCTCCAGAACTGTTTACTGTGAGTGTAATAGTAGCGTTTTCCTTAATTCTCTTGCTCCCAGCCTTTGGATCCTGGTCTATTATTATTCCCTCAGGTTTATCTGAATCGTAGGCATATTCGGTCTTCCATTTAAACTTATATTTTTCATCATTCATTACATCAACAGCTTTAAGTCCAATAAAATTTGGAATATCAACATCCTTATTACCAAACCATCCAAATACTAAGCCTGTTCCCAAAAGTATAAGAAATAATATTACTGCTATTCCTACTCCGATAACTACATTTAAAGCTTTTGAACTCTTTTCTTTTTTACTATCATCTTCGTAAGAAAAATCATCATTATATCCTGGCTTTTCACTTTTAACACTATTTATTGCATCTAAATATTTCGTTGGCTCTTCATCAGAAAAATATTTATATTCAAATCTTATACTTGGATTTCTTCTAAATGTATCTATATCCTCTAGCATTTCACTTGCTGATTTATATCTAAACTCCGGTCTTTTTTGCATGGATTTTAATGTTATATCTTCTAATCCCTGAGGAATATTCTTATTTATATCTCTAGGTTTTTTAGGCTCTGACTGCAGCTGCATAATTGCTACTGATACAGCATTATCAGCTTCGAATGGAAGTCTTCCTGTAAGCATCTCATATAGCATTACTCCTACAGAGTATATGTCAGACTTCTCATCAGTAACATCACCCCTTGCCTGTTCTGGTGATATATAATGTACAGAACCTATTGCTTTATCTGTTATAGTGCGAGTCTCCCTTTTTGAAAACCTTGCTATTCCAAAGTCAGTTACCTTTATAGTTCCATCCTTTAAAAGCATTATATTCTGTGGTTTTATGTCTCTATGTACTATCCCCTTTTCATGTGCATGTTCAAGAGCTCTAAGTATTTGAGTTGTGAAGTGAAGTGCTTCCTTCCAATTTATCTCCTTTTGACGGTCTATATAATCCTTAAGAGTTATTCCATCTATATTTTCCATTACTATATATTGTATCCTATCACCAAAACTTACATCGTATACCTTGACTATATTCGGATGTGATAAGACAGCTATAGCTTTGGACTCGTTCTTAAATCTTCTAATAAACTCCTGATTACCCAAAAACTCATCTTTTAATATCTTTATCGCAACAGTTTTATCATCTATAGTATCATAGGCACTATAAACCCTAGCCATTCCTCCACAGCCTAAAAGCTCGTTTATTTCATACCTCGCATCTAGTCTTTTGCCAATATATTTATCCATATTATGCCTCCTATAAAAGACTTACCTACCTTTGTATAACTACAACAGTAATATTATCACTACCACCACAATTGTTAGCAGTACTAATAAGCACATCCACTAACTCATCACCATGGTAGTCATTGCAAATTTTTAATAATTCATCATTATCAATATAGTTTGTAAGCCCATCTGTACACATTAATAAAGTGTCTTCGTCCTTAAAGTCTTCACAAATATAATCTGCCACTACAAAATCTTCAGCACCAATAGCTCTCGTAATAATGTTTTTCTTTGGGTGTTCTTTTGCTTCTTCTACCGTTATCTCTCCCTTGTCTATCATCTGCTGTACCATAGAATGGTCTATAGTCAATTGCTTTATATTATCCTTCCCCAATAAATAAGCCCTACTATCTCCCACATGAGCAACATGGACCTTACAACCCAATATAGCACTTAAAACCATTGTTGTTCCCATACCTTTTAGCTCTTCATTTTTCATAGATGCACAAAAAATTTCCTCGTTAGCCTTATTAAATATTTTTATGAATATATCTCTTACGTTCTCCTCATTTATACTTCCGTATTTTTTGGATGAGATTGCTTCTCTTACGGTGTCTACTGCTATTTTACTAGCAATATCTCCACCACTTAGTCCACCCATTCCATCACAAACCACAGCCCATGTGACACTATCATCTTGAGCACATGCAAAATTATCCTGGTTTGAAGTCCTTTTTAATCCCACATCACTTTTACTATATATTTGCAACTGTTATCCCTCCATATCCTGTATGGTTCTTCTCAGCTGTCCGCATGAAGCATTTATGTCAGAACCCAACGTTCTCCTTACAGTAACGTTTATTCCATTTTCCAATAATATTTTACTAAACCTTTCTAAACGATCCTTACTGCTCTTTTTATATCCACTTTTTAAATTTCCTGAATCATTTACAGGTATTAAATTTACATGACATAACATATTTGATAATCTCTTAACTAACTCATTTGCACACATATCGCTATCATTTACTAGTGATATCATAGCATATTCAAAGGATATTCGTCTACCGGTTTTTTCCACATAATATCTACAAGCTTTTATCAGCTCGTCCACATTAAATCTATTATTTATAGGCATTAACTTATTTCTTATTTCATCGTTAGGGGCATGAAGTGAAACTGAGAGTGTAAGTTGTAACTTTTCTTTTGATAACTCATAAATCTTATCAACTAGTCCACAAGTAGATAGAGAAATATGTCTCATTCCTATATTTAAACCATTCTCTGATGATACAAGTTTTAAAAACTTAATAACATTATCATAGTTGTCTAAAGGCTCGCCCATACCCATAAGTACTACATTGGATATTCTTATATTATTGTCCATTTGCGCTGATTGTATTTGTGAAATCATCTCAGATGCAGTTAAGTTTCTTGAAAATCCACTTTTTCCTGTCGCGCAAAACTTACAGCCCATTTTACAGCCTACCTGACTAGATATGCAAATAGTATAACCATGATGATATCTCATTAATACTGATTCTATAAATTCCCCATCATTCAGTTTAAATAAATACTTTATAGTACCATCTATCTTAGAAATTAACTTTCGCTCTATTTTTGCATTAGCTATGTAATAAAAACTTGATAATTTATCTCTAAGCTTCAAAGATAAGTCTGACATGTCATTAAAACTCATGGTCCCCTTAGTAAGCCAAGCATAAACCTGTTTAGCTCTAAATTTAGGTTCTCCTATATTTTTAAACTCTTCTATAACTTCCTCTAAGGACTTAGACTTAATATCAATTAAATTCAAGATATCACCTCACCCTCTTAAATACTGATATAAAAAACCCATCTGTACCATAGACAGTTGGCAGTAGTGTCAATTGATTGTCTCCATCAAACCAATTGTTTTTTAATCCTAATTCTTGGAAGTCTATTATATCTTTCTCATAATTCATATGTTCTTTTAAAAATTTATCTGCAATATAATTATTTTCAACCATATTTAAGGTACATGTTGAAAACATTAAGGTTCCCCCAATTTTTACTAGCTCCGATGACTTGCACAGTATATCATACTGTACCTTTGGTAATTCCTTGATATCCTTCTCCGTTTTATACTTTATTTCAGGTTTCCTTCCTATTATTCCAAGTCCAGAGCAAGGAACATCGCAAAGGACTTTGTCAGCTAAAGCCAACTTTTTATCAGCATTTCTCGCATCCCTTTTGGAAGCTGATACTATCTTTATTGATAGTCTAGCAGCACCATTTTTTATTAAGTTAACTTTGCTATCATATTGGTCAAACGATAATATCTCTCCTTTATTTTTCATATATTCAGCCATTGTGAAGGTTTTTCCTCCTGGTGCTGCACAAACATCAATTACCCTTTCACCTGGTTTTGGATTTAATATTTTACAGCAGATTTGAGATGCAACATCTTGAACATGAAATAAACCATCCACAAAGCTCTTTAATTTATCTATTCTACCCGTTGTGTTAATAGTTATCGAGTTATCTAAAATCTTCGAGCGCTCTGCCCTTACTCCTTCCTCTTTAAGTTTTTCAAGTAATTCCTCCGTAGTTGTCTTTAAAGTATTTACACGTATATTTATCAAAGGCGCCCCTAAAAAACTTTCCAATATTTTTATTGCGTTTTCTTTACCATATGAATTAATAAATATTTCAACTATATATTTAGAACAAGAATATTTTATACTTAAATATTCCATTTCATCCATTGGCATTTGAAATAACTTATCAGCCCTTAAAAAAGCCCTTAAAACACCATTGATAAATTTCCCCGCACTTTGTTGTCTTTTTACCTTAGTTAATTTAACACATTCATCAACCACAGCAGCATCAGGAACTTTATCCATGTAAATAAGCTGATATAACCCTATTCTAAGTATTTCATGAACCTCTTTAGATAATTTATTTATTCTAATTTTTGAAAATTGGGAAATTATATAATCAAGAGTTAAACGCCTTTCCAATACACCATAAAAAATTGCTGAAACTAACGATACATCTCTAGAATCTAAACTCTCTTCCTTTACTGCCTCGTTTAAAACTATATTAGAGTAACCACCATCAAAGTCAACCCTCAATAAAGCATCAAGTGCCACAAGTCTTGCGTTCTTCATTAATCTCTTCCTCTTCTATTCCCTGTAATCAGCAATATTCTTAATAATGACATGGCTGATGAAAATACTGATGCAAGGTAAGTAAATGCTGCTGCCCTTAATACTTCCTTCGCTCCATCAAGCTCTTCACCATATAACGTATCTGTTTGTTCTAGTGTGTCAATTGCTCGACGACTAGCATTAATCTCTACCGGTAGCGTTATAAGTTCAAAAACCACTATCATGCTAAATAATATTATTCCTATATTAACAACGAAGCTATACTGTACTGGTAGTAGTAAGCCCAAAAGTATAATTGGCATTGACAAAAACGAGCCTAATTTTGTAACTGGAACCATTGCACTTCTTATTTTAATAGGTAAATATCCCTGATTTTGCTGTACCGCATGACCAGCTTCATGGGCAGCTACTCCAGCTGCAGCCACTGATGTACTTGAATAAACGTCATCCGATAGCCTTATTACATTAGTACTAGGATCATAGTGATCACTAAGATGTCCTGAAACCCGTTCAATTGCTACATTCGTAACATTATTATTCATTAGTACTCGTTGTGCTGCCTGTGCTCCTGTTAATCCTCTTGTATTGTATATTGTCGAATACTTTGAAAAAGTATACTGTACTTTAATTTGTGCATACATAGCAATTAAGAATGCCGGTAGCATAAATAAAAAGTATGTGTAATCATAATAATAAAATCCATACATCATTTTTCCCCCTAACCTAAAATTATTCTTTCTAAAAAACTTCTCTCATTGCCGCTTCATTAAAAACTATATTATAATAATGTCCACCATTAAAAGACATTATCAAAAAAGCCTATACCATTCATTTGTTTTCTTTAAATTTATCTATTATGGAAGATATTTTTATTAGTAGATATATAATCTCTACAAACATTGATATAAGGTATGAATATGATGCAGCATTTATTACCTTCTTTGCCCTTTTAAGGTCTTCTCCATATAACACTTCACTTCGTTCCAGTATACTAATGTTTCGACGGTTATAAGCTATCTCTAGAGCAAATGCTAAAATATCAAAAGCTATTATTATATTCAAAAACATTATTATTATAAGACTAAAAACCTGATTTTGCTGTCTCATAACAATAAATTCTACAAGTACTAGTGGAATAAATAAAAGCGCCCCTATAAATTCTATTTTGTATATTAAATTCCGCATTTTTGCTAATAAATTCCCCTGATTATATTGTATCAAAAGACAAGCCTCATAAGCCGATATCGCAACTGCTGATATATTCTTGCCTGAATAGACATCTTCTGATAATCTTATTTCATTTTTTCGAAGAATACAAGATGCTCTAAAATACTTTTTGTTATACTTTCCAGAAAAGTTTATGTCTATAGATGGCCATAAATGATAGCCTAAATATTCACGTATATTAAAATCCCTTATACCTTCACCTAATAACATCTTCCGGGCTACTTCATATCCCGTTAAATTTTCCGAATTATCTATCTTTGAATTCTTTGATAAAATTAATGATTCCCTAATAAAAAAAAATATGTAAATTGGTAGCAGTACTAATAACATAACCACTACAAAAATTGCAAAAAAAACATAAATATACATACTTATTATATTCATTATTTCCCCTCCTAACCAAAATTTATTTTCCTATTCTTATAGCCCCTAAAAAAGTCTTCTGCCCTCATACGCTTTCTAGAATCAAACTGCAGTTCTAAAATCTTAATGGCATTACCATCTCCACAGCAAACTATAAATGGGTCCAAACTTTTAATCTCTCCCGGTTTTCCTATAACATTTTGCAATACATTTGTTTTATAAATTTTTAATACCTTTCCATCTAACATAGTAAAAGCTTTAGGCCATGGATTTAAGCCTCTTACTAAGTTATGAATATCTCTTGCATTTTTAGTCCAGTCAATTCTTGATATCTCCTTTGTAAGCATTGGAGCATAAGTTGCCTCTTCATCTCGTTGCTTTACTCTTTTAATACTTCCATTCTCAATTCCTTTAATCGTCTTAATTAAAAGCTCAGAGCCTACTTTACATAGCCGATCAAAAAGCTCTCCTGACGTTTCATTTTCTCCTATACTAACTTCCTCCTGAAGCAACATATCCCCAGTGTCAAGCCCCTCATTCATATACATTGTTGTAATTCCCGTAATTTCTTCACCATTTATTATAGACCATTGTATTGGGGCGGCTCCTCTATACTTTGGTAAGAGTGAACCATGCACATTAATGCATCCCATAGGTGGAAGTTCTAATATATTTTTAGGCAGTATTTTTCCATATGCAACAACAACAATTAAGTCTGGGGCCAATTCCTTTAATATCTCGTAACTCTCATCACTTCGTAAGGTTTTGGGTTGAAATACCTTTACTCCATTTAGCAAAGCTATTTCCTTGACTGGTGGCATAGAAACGGCATATCCTCTACCTTTTTTCTTGTCGGGGTTTGTAAATACCCCAATAATATCATATTCTGATTTTACTAATGCCTCAAAACATGGTACGGCAAAGTCAGGTGTTCCCATAAAAACAATTTTCATAGTATCACTCTTTTCTAAATTAATTTTCTAATTCTGAATCATCAAGCATCCTTATAACATGTTCTTTAAATAAGATTCCATCTAGATGGTCTATCTCATGACAAAAAGCCCTTGCAAGCAATTCTTCACCTGTGTATATATGTTCCTTTCCATATCTATCATAAGCTTTTACCTTCACTTTCATTGGCCTCAACGTTATTCCATATTCACCAGGGCAAGACAAACATCCTTCTACATTTTCTTGTCTTCCACTTGTTTCAATAATTTCCGGGTTAATAAGTTCAATTACATCTCCATCCTCGTGTTCCATTATAATCACAACTCTTCTTAGAACTCCCACCTGTGGCGCTGCTAAGCCTACACCATTTTGATCAATCAATGTCTCCTTCATATCATCCAATAATTGATAAAGCCTTTCGTCAAAATTCTCAACCTTCCTTGATTTCTTGCTTAAAATAGGGTCTCCTTGAAATACTATATTTCTCTTAGCCATAATATATCCTCCTTTTTATAAAATTGCTGTTGGATTTATGTCAACAAGTACGTTGACTCCTCTATTTTCTTTATTTTTCCCAAAGCTTTCAATCGCATCATTTACTAATGCTCTAAACATTTTCTCATTTTTAAACTTAATGATTATTTTGTATCTGAATCTATTATTTATCTTGGTAATCAGGGCAGGAGAGGGCCCCATAGCCCTAAGCGATATAGTTTTATACTTTTCATTAGAAAAGCTTTTTATATCATTAAAAAAGTTAGATGCTGAATTTAATACATTATTCTCCTTTGTCCCACTAAAGACAATAACACAAATACTTACAAACGGTGGATAAAGAAGTGCTTTTCTCATTTTAATCTCAGTTTTATAAAAAGATTCATAGTCTTGTTTTGCTGCAAGCTTTATAACTTCATTTTCTGGAGTCCTAGTTTGTATTATAGCACTTCCTATGTCCAAAGCTCGTCCTGCCCTTCCAACCACTTGTGTCAAAAGCGAGAACGTTCTTTCATAGCTTCTAAAATCGTCGCTATAAAGAGACTGGTCTGCAGATATAACTCCTACAAGAGTTACATCCTTAAAATCTAGTCCTTTAGCTACCATTTGTGTCCCAAGCATTATATCATATTTGCCTTCAGAAAAATCCCTTAGATTCTGTTCATACGAAAATCTTGAAACTATTGTATCTGTATCCATCCTCAGTACCCTTGCTGACGGCAACAGAGTCAATAAGTCTTGTTCTATCTTTTGAGTACCAACTCCCATATATCTCAATTTATGCTCATGACAGTTGGGGCACTCATCACTAATCTTTAAAGAATACCCACAGTAATGGCACATTAGCCTTCCATTCGCAAAGTGGTAAGTCATTGATATGCTACATTTAGGGCACGTTACAACTTCATCACATATCCGACATGAAACAAACGTATTATATCCTCTACGGTTAAGAAGCAATATTGATTGCTTTTTCTTATCTAAATTTTCCTTTAGTCTATTCACAAGTGCAGAACTAAAGGGACTCATATTTCCATTCTGAACCTCTTCATTCATATTTACTACAGATACACAAGGTAATACTGCTTTACCATACCTGTGCTTTAATGAATTTAAAGTATATCTTCCTATTTTAGCAAAATAGAAACTCTCAATAGAAGGGGTTGCTGAAGATAAAAGTAATAAACTATTATGATAGTAACATCTAAACTTAGCTATGTCACGTGCATGATATCGAGGATTAGTGTCTGATTTATAGCTTTGTTCCTGCTCTTCATCCATTATTATAAGTCCAACACTTCTAAATGGCGCAAACACAGCTGATCTTGTCCCAACTACAACTTTAGCAAGCCCATCTTTTATTCTCTTATATTCATCTAATCTTTCACCTTTTGAAAGTCCACTGTGTAGTACTGCTACTTCTTGCCCAAACCTCGACTTAAATATAGATATCATTTGTGAAGTAAGTGCAATTTCCGGTACCATAACAATAACATTTTCTCCATCACTTATGACTTTTTCTATTGCCTTCATAAATACAGCCGTCTTACCACTACCTGTTATGCCGTATAATAATGATACCCTATATTTATTTTCCTTATATTGTGAAATTATCGATTTATATGCATTTTCCTGTTCTTCTGTTAAAACTATATTATTTTTTCTTTTTTCAAAGTTTCTATTAACAAATGGGTCTCTATAAGTTTCTTCATCAAAGCACTCTATTGCTCCCTTTACTATAAGAGTATTTATAACTGACGTACTAACTCCGGTTAAATACATCAGTTCCTTTTGTGACATGCCTTCAAATTTATTACTCAATGCTTCAATTATCATTTCTTGCTTTTTTGTAAATTTCTTTGAATAATCAATGCCTTTACTTAATCTAAGCATTTTTATTGTAGCGTCATTTACTCTTCTTTTCTGTAATTCGCTTTTAGTCAAAAGCTTTAGTTCTACCAATTTATCCAAGCACTTAATAGAAATAGGTCCAAACTTATTTAATATTTTTTCTTTTAACACTTGATCTTTTTTTAAACTTATATATTTAAATATAGCTTTCTGGGTATCATCAAGATTTTCTAAGTTATATGATTCTATCTCTGAATTTAAAATATAAGATTCATACATTTTAAAATCCATTCCTCTTGGAAACATTAATTTAACTGCATCAAAAAAAGTGCAAAAATATTTTTCCTTTATAAATTTAGCAAGATCCATCATCTCACTATTAAGAAGCGGTGCTTCATCGAGCACCGCGAAAATTTTCTTAAGCTTATCAAATTCTGATACAGATGTCGTTTCAAAGACAATCCCTTGGCGCTTTTTATTTCCTACACCAAAAGGAACAATAACTCTAACGCCGGTTTTTACTTTGCCTTGAAAATCATATGGAATAGTATAGTCAAAAGTGACATCTTTACTATATACCATCTCATCTATATAGACTTTTGCTATAGTATAGTCTACCATCTTAACCACCGAACTTAAAAGCCTAATTATTAACTTCCGGTTCTAATATCGCATACCTGTGCGCTTTAAAATCTTCTATTGCCAAATTTACAGGTTTTTCTGTAATTATTTTCCCCTCCTGCGCCGCTTCTTGCGCAATCTCCCTAGCTCTCTTTGCTACACCTATAACAAGCGAATATCTACTTTTTTTCCCTGAAAGCATATCGTCTATTGATGGTCTTAACATTCTTTCAACACCTCATTAATAATATTTTTTATTCTGTATGATCTCATCTTTTCTGCACAGATAATTTCATATATATCTTCTGCACATTTATCTTGATCATCATTTACAACAATATAATCATAATTAACCGCACAATTTATTTCTTCTCTTGCTCTATCTAGTCTTAATTCTAATTCTTTTTCACTTTCTGTTCCCCTATTAAAAAGTCTTTCCTTAAGAATCTTAATAGACGGGGGAACTATAAATATACTTAGGGCATCTCCACACTTATTCATGACTTGCTTTGCCCCTTCAACTTCTATTTTTAGGATAACATCGTACCCATCATTTCTTAATTTTTCAACTTCACTTTTTGAGGTTCCATAGTAGTTTTCACAATAGCAGGCATATTCTAGCATATCCCCATCCAATATTTTGTCATTAAATTCATCTTTAGAAATAAAGTGATAGTCTTTTCCTTCAATTTCCTTATCTCTTTTCTTTCTAGTAGTTGCTGAAATCGATTTTATTATTTTATCATTTTTTAGAAAAAGTCTTCCTAAAATCGTATCCTTTCCAGCTCCTGACGGCCCTGAGAGAATAATAAGCAAACCTTTATTGTTCATATAAGTAAGACTCCTCCTCAGCTAAAGATTCTTCTCCCTTTAGTCTATTAGCAACAGTTTCAGGCTGTATAGCCGAGAGTACTATATGGCCACTATCCATAATTATTACAGATCTTGTTCTCCTTCCACAAGTGGCATCAATTAATTCATTTTTGTCCCTTGTATCAGTTATCAAACGTTTAATAGGGGCTGAGTCTGGACTTACTATAGTAACTATCCTTGAAACAGAAACCATATTGCCAAAACCTATGTTGATAAATTTCATAAAAATCACTACTCCAAAATCTATAAAATGATCTTTACTTTTCCTATAAATTATAAAACACTAGTTATTAAATTATAGTGCTATTAATATTTATTTTAACAGCTATACATATGTACTGTCAACTTTTTAACTAATTGTAAAGCTGCCTAATACTAATAATCAGTACGAGGCAGCTTAAAAACACATAATTACTGTGTATTATTTTCAAAGCGTATAAATTTTATATCATCAAAGTTGCATAAAATCAAATCATTAGTTTCGCTATCTCTCAACACTATATAATTGCTTCCAACTCCTAATAAAACACCTGTTTTCTCTACTAACGCATTCGTCCCCAATAAAAATTGTACATTCAATACTTTTCCTATTTGTGTTCTTAAAAAATTGTTCATGTCTCCACATGGATTAACTAAATTCATTATATTACTTCCATTTACGTTTTCATTAAACAACATATTTGGTTGACTTATAGTCATTGGGCTACTCGTCATTTCAGAGCTAGTTGTTGTATTCGAGCTACCCGTTGAGTTAGATGTCGTTGGATTTGTTATAGGTAAAGTTTGTTCAATTTGTCTTTGAGGAGTTGTTATCCTATTTTGTTGCATTATTCTCTGTGTTTCACTAGATTGACCTGCTCTAGGCATTGTTATGTTCATATCATTTGGCTCTAATTGTGGAAACTGCAACGATACTTCACTTAAGCTCTCTGCTGCACAATTAGCACAATCTTGATTTAAAGAAGGAACTGGTGTCAGGGAATAGTCATCAATAGTTCCTTCCGTAGGTAGGTTATTATCAGCAATATTCATTCCATATATCCTTGCTAAGTCCATTTGTTGGTTTAAAGTACTTGGATTTGTGGGCAAGTTATTGTTTGAATTATCCAATCTTGGCACCTCCATAAATTCTAAATGTAAAAAAAACTTATCATCTTATAATATGTAAGTTAAATCTTAGTGTTACAAAATTTTCTATATATAAAAAAGTAGTCAATACTTACCTTGACTACTTTTTACCTATAGATTAAAATTCATCAATATACTAATACATTTTATAAAGATCTAATATACTATTTTTACACAAGAACAGTACTCTTTCATTACGACTCATCATTTTAGTCTCTTCTAATTCTGACCATTTTTCAACGTTATACGCTACCTTTACCATAATCCTCTTTAATATGTCTTTAGCCTCATTTGATAAACTAGTCGTATAAACTGGAAAACGTCCATCTTCTTGAGCATGCGGATACTTATCTATCCCCATGCCCATCAAAAACCATTTAGCATTAAATTTCCCTATTGCGCAAGTAATCCCTGCAAAGTCAGCAATAAGCTCATCATGCATATTATTTTGAGAAGACCCTAAAAACCTCTTAGTAAAATAGTGTGTACATTCATGTTCTCTTCTTATAATAACTGAAAAACTTCTCCACTGGTCTTCTTCAAGTCCTATACTTTCCGCTTGAATATTACTATATGGCTTATTTGAAAGAATAATAAACTTATTGTTTTTCCCATAAGCAAAACTTGCACCCGTTTTCTCAAGATTTTTTGCTTCCTTACCTTTATATATAATTTGCTTTACTATTTCATAGAAGTCCTCTTCATCCCTTGCATATATAACAGGTATATTTCCCGCTATAGAATTATATATTTCTATATTAACTAGTTCAGGGTGTTTTAGTTTAATAGGACTATCGCTATGAGGTATTTCATCATTCATAACCTCTTCTATAGGTTCATTCTTGCTTCTATCAGCTATTCTCCGCCAAATTTGGATAAATGGTTCATCTTCTATTTCTTGTTCCACGTATCCATCTACATTAAATCTATTTTTAGTGTATTCTAAAAGCTCCTCACAAACCTTGTCATCTGCCCCAAGTGATTTGAGAAGTTCCTTTTCTCTTTTATTTTCTCCCAACTTTCTTCACCTCTCACATTTAAATATAAAACCTTCTAATATTAAAAGCCACTTATTATAGTTATTAAACAAAAATTTTACTATTATTTCAATTTTTCTTTGTAAATAAAGTTACACCATTTATACTAAAACTCGAAGTACTGTTTACTTCTCCTTCTGCATGAATTTCATCAGTTTTGTTGCCAAACAGTCCTTTTCCCCCTGCCACAGATTCGAGCATTTCATCCGTCATTTCAAAGTCTTGTACATCCTCTTTTGTTATCTCATAGCCCTGCTCTGCGGCTATCTTTATTATCTCCTCATCTGTTTCTGCATTGCTAAATAGCTTTGCAAATTCCTCATCATGCATTCTTTCTTTAAATTCCTTAGCATTCTTCACTTTATCCTTCTCCTTACTTTTAAAAATTTCCTACTGCTATTTTATAAACCTATGTTAGGACTTATTTGTACCGTCGTACTTGAGGTAGTGGTTATATCTCCACCGGCACTATAATCGTCACCTTTCCCTCCAGCCACGGATTCGAGCATTTCGTCCGTCATTTCAAAGTTTTGTATATCCTCTTTTGTTATCTCATAGCCCTGTTCTGCGGCTATCCTTATTATATCCTCATCTGTTTCTGCATTGCTAAATAGCTTTGCAAATTCCTCTTCATTCATTCTTTCTTTAAATTCTTTAGCATTTTTCATTTTATTTTCCTCCTTAATTTTTCAAAATTTTTCATTATAGACCTTTTTTTATAGTCGGATTTATTTCTATATTCGTATAGTCATTAGTAGTTATACTTCCACCGGCACTATAATCGTCATTTTTCCCTCCAGCCACGGATTCGAGCATTTCGTCCGTCATTTCAAAGTTTTGTATATCCTCTTTTGTTATCTCATAGCCCTGCTCTGCGGCTATCTTTATTATATCCTCATCTGTTTCTGCATTGCTAAATAGTTTTGCAAATTCCTCTTCATGCATTCTTTCTTTAAATTCTTTAGCATTCTTCATTTTATTTTCCTCCTTAATTTTATAAAGCTTTTTACTAATATTTTATAAACCTATGTTAGGGCTTATTTCTATATCCGTATAGGTATTAGTAGTTATACTTCCACCGGCTTCATAATGGTCATTTTTTCCGCCAGCCACGGATTCGAGCATTTCGTCCGTCATTTCAAAGTTTTGTATATCCTCTTTTGTTATCTCATAGCCCTGCTCTGCGGCTATCTTTATTATATCCTCATCTGTTTCTGCATTGCTAAATAGCTTTGCAAATTCCTCTTCATGCATTCTCTCTTTAAATTCTTTAGCATTTTTCATTTTATTTTCCTCCTTAAATTTATAAAAATTTTCACTATACTTTTATATTATTACGGTCGTATATGACTCTACATATATATCCCCATCAGATATTATAGTAGTACCCTTACCTCCAGCCACGGATTCGAGCATTTCATCCGTCATTTCAAAGTTTTCTATATCCTCTTTTGTTATCTCATAGCCCTGCTCTGCGGCTATCTTTATTATCTCCTCATCTGTTTCTGCATTGCTAAATAGCTTTGCAAATTCTTCTTCATGCATTCTTTCTTTAAATTCTTCAGCACTTTTCATTTTATTTCCCTTCTTAATCTTATAATTATTACACCTCTACCTCTTTCTTACAATACTTGCAAGACTTTTATTTGTTCTAAAAGACATTACTTCCTATTTGTATAAAAGTTGACCTTAAATTCAATATTATTCTATTTATAATAATATTGCATTTTTTAACTTAAACACCAATCTATCCTATTGATCTACGTAAATTGTCATATTTCCGTATGCAGTATAAGTTGTTTCTCCTTTTCCGCCTGCCACGGATTCGAGCATTTCGTCCGTCATCTCAAAGTCTTGTATATCGTCTTTTGTTATCTCATAGCCCTGTTCTGCAGCTATCCTTATTATATCCTCATCTGTTTCTGCATTGCTAAATAGCTTTGCAAATTCCTCTTCATGCATTCTTTCTTTAAATTCTTTAGCATTTTTCATTTTATTTTTCACCTCCAAAACTTATAATTAACATTTTTAAAAGCTGTCGTTTTCTTTCAACATTCTTTACACAAGGGTCCTTTCTAAATTTAATATTATTCTATTTATAATAATATTAAATCTTTTTTGGCTTAAATACCAATCTACTCTATTGATCTACGTAAATTGTCATATTTCCGTATGCATTATAAGTTGTTTCTCCTTTGCCCCCTGCCACAGATTCGAGCATTTCGTCCGTCATCTCAAAGTCTTGTATGTCCTCTTTTGTTATCTCATACCCCTGCTCTGCGGCTATCTTTATTATCTCCTCATCTGTTTCTGCATTGCTAAATAGCTTTGCAAACTCCTCATCATGCATTCTTTCTTTAAATTCTTTAGCATTCTTCATTTTATTTTTCCTCCTGTTACAAATCAATAAAAATTCATTAGCATCTTTACTTTGACTTTATATTTGGATTTATACCAAACTCTATATAAGTAATTCTGTTTATGTCTCTACCTGCTTTATCATATTTTCCTCCGGCTACGGATTCTAGCATTTCATCTGTCATTTTAAAATTCTTAATATCCTCTTTGCCTATTTCATAACCCTGCTCATGTGCTATCCTTATTATATCTTCGTTTGTCTCTGCATTACTAAATAGCTTTGCGAATTCCTTGTCATTCATTCTTTGCTCAAATTCTTTAGCACCTTTCATTTATTTTCTCCTCCTTATAGATTAACTAAAATACTTCACCATCTTTATGATGAGTGCGTAGTTATATATGGACTTGCATATATATTTACATAAGTACTTGTTGTCATATCTCTACCTGCTGTATCATATTTTCCTCCGGCTACGGATTCTAGCATTTCATCTGTCATTTTAAAATGCTTAATATCCTCTTTGCCTATTTCATAACCCTGCTCATGTGCTATCCTTATTATATCTTCGTTGGTCTCTGCATCACTAAATAGCTTTGCAAATTCCTCATCATGCATTCTTTCTTCAAATTCTTTAGCACTTTTCATTTACTTCCCCCTCCTTATAAGTTAACGAAAATACCTTCCCATCTTTATGATTAGTGAGTAGTTATATTGGGATTTGCATATACCTCTATATAAGTATGTCTGTTTATATCTCTACCCGCTGTGTCATGTTTTCCTCCGGCTACGGATTCTAGCATTTCATCTGTCATTTTAAAATGCTTAATATCCTCTTTACTTATTTCATAACCCTGCTCGTGTGCTATCCTTATTATATCTTCGTTTGTCTCTGCATTACTAAATAGCTTTGCAAATTCCTCATCATGCATTCTTTTTTCAAATTCTTTAGCATTTTTCATTTTATTTTCCTCCTTAAATTTATAAAAATATTTTATACTCTTTGTAATTAGCTTTTAGTTACACATAAATTTATCTTCACTGGCTGTAACACGTTTTTCTACAGCCACAAAATTGAGTGTATCACATGTTATTTCAAATACTTTAAAAATCTTTTAGTTATTAACACCCTTGTTATATTACTGCCTCATCTGTTTCTGCATTACTAAATACCACTGGAAATTTTCAAGTATGATTTATTTTTTAAACTTATTAACACTTCTAGCTACATCATATTAATCCTAAAAGGCAATCTTTTAACTATTTATAAGAAATTGTAGTAATTATATTAAGATCCTTCCCTGCTCTATAGGTATCCTTACTCCCACCCGCAATTTCTTCAAGCATATCTTCAGACAGCTTAAATTTTTCCACCATTTCTTCATCAATATTATATCCTTGCTGCCTTGCTATTTCTATTATTTCTTCATTTGTGTTTGCATTCCTAAATAGTTTTACAAAATCTGGATCTTCCATCCTTTTCTTAAACTCCTCCATATTATCCAAAGCATCACCTCCCTTACATATTTTTATAAATCACTTGTTCATTGCAATAAATGTTCTTAAAAGTTACTATATTGTTTCTGCTTAATCTAGCTACCTGTACTTATATCAATTAAGTTATCAAATAACTCTACGTCTTCTTCTAAATCATCTATAGAAATATCATATCCATTTTCTCTTGCAATAGCCACGGCATCATCTAAATGCTCAATTTCCAAGAATAAAGCCCTAAATTTAGAATCCTCTTCAAGCTTTTCTTTAAGCTCTGTAATGCCTTCCATTAGTTTTCCTCCTTTACTACTGTTTTGCAAAATCAAATGTTACCGATAAAGCTTCTTTTAAATCTTTATTAATATAATCTTCCATGTTATTTATTATATATTCCGCTGCTTTTCCTCCTGAAACATCTCCCAATTTTTTATCGTCAACTATTTTCTTAGAGTCATCATCAGATTCAAATGATTCAATAAGGCCTGCTAAACTGTCTTTAAATTCATCACTTGTCATATCGTCAAGGTAGGGTTTTGCTATTCTGTACGCGCCTTCAGGAGTCCTTTGTAGCAAAAATTGCTCTCTAATTTTCTCATCTTCTACTAATAAATTTAAAAACTTCTCCATTATTTACCTCTTTTCTTCAATGCACTTGAGATAAAAACTCTTCCTTTGATGAATAGCTAGATAATATTTTCAAAGCATTATCTAATAAATCAGTTCCACCTAAAACCTTCTTCAATTTTTCATTAGATATTTTTTGTTTATGCTTTGACTTATTCTGTATATCATGTAATCCTTTTTTAAATTCTTCAAAAGAGACGCCATCAATGTATGGTAGGGCTAATTTATAGCCCTCCTCTACTGATGTAGCCGAACAAAAAATGTCTCTGAAATCCGGATCCTCTATAATCCTTAAAAAGAATTTTTCCAACTCATTACTCATAAAAACTATTCACCTCCTTAGTCTAACGTTTACACTAATTGTCTTCTAGCAAGTTCTGCAAATCTTCCATTTAGGTTCATCAGTTCATCGTAAGTTCCTTCTTCAACTATCTTTCCTTTGTGCAAGTATATTATTCTATCGCACTTCTTTATCGTTGAAAGTCTATGTGCTATTACAATTCTTGTTATATCCATTTTTGCAAGTGTGTCAACAACTGTTGCCTGGGAAATATTATCAAGAGCACTAGTTGCTTCATCAAACATTAGTAATTGTGGAGACGAAATTAGGGCTCTTGCTATCATCATTCTTTGACGTTGTCCTCCTGATAGGCCTCCTCCATCTTCTGAAACCATAGTATGCATACCCATTGGCATAGACTTTATGTCATCAGCACATCCAGCTTTCTCTGCTGCTTCCCATGCTTCATCCATTGAAGCTGTAGGGTTTGTTATTGTTATATTAGAATATATACTATCTGAGAACATGGAACCATTTTGTAGTACTATTCCTATGCGCCTTCTTACACTATGCAAATCTAAATTTTCCATGTTTTTATTATCATAATATATAGCTCCTGATTCTGGTTTCTCAAAACCTAACAGTAGTCTAAACAATGTAGACTTACCGCATCCTGTAGAACCAACTATTCCCAAATATTCTCCAGGTTTTATAGATAAATTAAGATCATTTATAATTAGAGGACCATCTTTTGTATATCTAAATTTAAGATTATTAATATCAATTTTTCCCGTTATATCATCAACTCTGGTTTTTAACTGTCCTCCCTCTGGAACTGCTTCAAATATAGGTTCAAGCAAGTCTATCGTAGGCTTTAAGTTTGCTATTTCAAGAACTATACTCGCAACTCTTGTTATAGCTGCTGAAAATGAACCATATGCTGTATTAAATGCTATGAAGTCAGCCACAGCTAAGTTGTTTTGATATGCAACAAAGTATAGTAACATTGTTCCACCAAGGCTAACCGCTGCATTAACAGCTGAATACATCTTTATAAACAAATTTGGATTATATTTAATTTTAGCCATTTGTGAGTATAAGTCAGACCATTTTGCGAAAGCTCTAACCTCTGCACCTGCTAGTTTTATTTTGGATACACCTGAAAAGAGTTGGTTAATAAGACCTGAAAGTTTTGGTGATAATTCATTCGATTTCTTATTAAGTTTTACATTAAGGTATCCATTTAATAGCATTACAATGATGGTTACAATTATTATTAGGATTGTAGGTGTTAGTAGTACAGATGAAATAGAAGCTATCTGTCCTAAATATACAACTGAGAATACTGCTGTTAAAACAGACGGTATTAGGCTACTACTAATTGTATTACAAACTGAATTTAAACTAAACGTACGCATTGTAAGGTCACCGGCGCTATAATCTTTAAAGAAACTCATAGGTAGATTAAGAAGTCGTATCCACAAAGCTCCCTGCGTACTAAACTGTATTTTATCACCTATCCTCAATATCCATAAAGTTTCAAACAAATTAAATATAACTATTGTTATAATGGCACCTACCATTAGTGATATTAGTGGAAAAATATCGTCTATTCTACCTGAAGGTACAATATTACTATAAATCATTTGGTTTATAGCTGGGGTAATAAGACCTAGCAAAGATGCCGATAATGCTAATACGGCAAGGAATGCAAAGTCAAATCTAGTAAAAGATCTTAACATATATAATATAAAGTCTTTTATAGACATTGATTTAATAGGGAATGGTTTATAGAAACAATATGCTGTACCCCCTATATTCTTTGCATTTCTTCTACTTACCCTAATCTCTTTTCTAGTTTTTGGATCTATATAGCTATAGCCACCAAATTTAAGAGGGGTTAAGCAAATTATATTATTATCAGGGTCAACACCTATTACTGGCCCTTCTCCTCTAACCCACCATTTTTTGGTCAAAGCGACTTTCCTCTTGGTAAGTCCTATAGTTCCAAGAACTGTATCTATCTCAGATTCATTACCAACTGCCCTTTCTGGCAACTCAATACTATCAAGATCATAAAAATGTGTAACAAAGTTTATTGCCTCTTGTAACTGTCCTCGTCTTTCTTTAATATCAGAAGGTAACTTACGTTTCTTGTCTTTTAATCCAAGTGCCTCTTTTTCTATTAATTCACAAGAAAGTATATATTGTTCCTTCTCTTCTTTCTTTTTTGCCTTTACTTTTTCAGAAAAATTCACAATTTCACCTCCCTATTCACTCTTTACTAAGTTTGCATATTTTCCGTTTAACTCAATTAATTGCTCATGAGTTCCTCTTTCTACTACTTTTCCCTTTTCAAGCATTATAATTTCATCTGCATCTCTAATAGTAGACAGTCTATGTGCAACAACAAAGCATGTTATTCCCCTACGTTTTACAGCATCCATAACTTTCTTTTCTGTTGTTGGATCAAGGGCACTCGTTGCTTCATCTAATAACATTATCGTAGGCTCCATAACAAATGACCTTGCTATTTCAAATCTTTGACGTTGTCCTCCTGAAAAGTCTTTACCATTTTCTATCAATTCATAGTCATAGCCTTGTTCTCTTAGAAGTATATCCTCATGTATGCATGCGTCCTGGCAAGCCAATTTAAGTGTTTCATCTCCTATAGTCTCGTCCCACATTGTAATGTTATTTCTTATCGTATCTTGGAACATTGTTATTTCTTGGTTTACCATGGCTAATGAGCTTCTAAATACATTTCTATCTATGTCTTTCATTTCTTTTCCGTCAAACAAAATCTTCCCCTTAGTAGGTTCATATAAACCTGCTATAAGTTTTGCTATAGTAGATTTTCCGCTTCCACTTCCTCCTACTAATGCAACCATTTGTCCCTTACTAACAGATAGACTAAAGTCTTCAATTAAATTCTCAGCAAGAGGACTATATGAGAATGAAAGGTTTTGTATCTCTACGTTACCATCTAGCTTTTTATATACTTTTTCATTAAAATCTGGTTTACTAGTCTCTGAGAAGTCTATATAAACATCAGGTTTATAATTTAAAACATCCTCTATTTTCTCTATATCACCACTAGATGATTGTATCTGTTGTCCTATACCTACCAAGTCATTTACAGGTGTCAAAAATGACGACATAAATCCTTGGAAAGCCTGCAATGTACCAATAGTAAAGTTACCCTTTAATATATTGTAAACTCCTATAAATAATATTGCGGCATTTGCAAGACTTTGTAATAAAGACGGTATTTGGTTTACATATGCATTTCTCTCTCTTATCCTTTCAAGTGAGTTATTATACTTAGTTTGATAACCTATTATTTTTTGGAAATATCCTGCTTCACACCCACTTGACTTTATTGTTTCTATCATACTTACACCCGCAGCAATGGTTCCTTGTAATTTACCTCCATCTCTTGAGAGTGCTTTGTTGTCATTCTCATTCTGTTTAGAAATAAGTTTTATAACAATAACATTTATAATAGCTACTACTACGCCTATAAGCGTCATTGCCCAATCATAGAATAGCAAAATAGCTAAATAAACAAATATCATAACCACATTAAGTGCTATTGGTGCTACTTTCTTACATATTATTTCTGAAACAGTATCGTTACTATTTTGTCTTGAACTAATGTCACCAACTAGTCGCTGTGAGAAAAACTCTACAGGCATTCTTAAAACATGCCACATAAATTTTGATCCCGAAGTTGCACTCATTTTTCCTTGTATCTTTAAAAGATATATTGACTTCATCGAATACAAAATAAATGTGATTACAAGAGTTGCTCCCATCGCATATAATAATGGTGTCATAAAATCTCTATTTGTACCAACCAGTATACTATCCGTAAATATCTGATAGAATATTGATGTAATTGAAGAACTGAAAGCTAACAATAGACTCGCTAGTAATACGAAAGCTAGCGGAATATATGCACCTTTCATTCTATTTAGCAAGAAGCTAATAACGCTTTTCTTTTGTCCGTCTGCTACGAACTCTTCTGTAGGTTCAAAAGTCATAACAATACCTGTAAATGACTTTTCAAATTCTTCTAAGCTTACTGTTCTATTTCCTGAAGCCGGATCGGCTAAATAAGCCTTTTCTCCTTTAAAACCACGTAATACTAAAAAGTGGTTAAAATTCCAGTGAATTATCGCAGGAAGTGTTACTCTCTCTTTTAATGTATTTATATTTTTATAAGAAAATCCCTTTGCTTTAAGTCCATTATGCCTGGCTGCTGCTAAAATATTTTTTGCATTACAACCATCCCTTGAAACACCACATTCTATACGCAATCTTTCAAGTGGAACATATTTACCAAAGTTTGCAAGTATCATAGCAAGAGAAGCTGCACCACATTCTAGCGCCTCCATCTGGAGAATTACCGGCACATTTTTTATTTTTTCTCCCATAAAAGCCATCCTTTCTCCATTTATTGGTAAACCGTTCTAATTAGTTAGAAAAGCAAGTCTATAGGTCTTACAGGTGCCCCTACAATTTTAACATTGCATATCTCTCCAATCTCTACCTTCATTTGCTTTCCTTTATCGTTAGACCATTCATATCCACTGACACTTGAACTATCAGCATTAATTCTTATTCTAACTTCAACGCAGTCTGAAGAAAGATTTAATGAACTTACATATTTCATAGTACCCATAGTTTTCATTATGCTCTCTTCAGTAATAACTGATGTTCCAACGCTAGTTACTGTACCTATCATATAGCCATACTCTTCTCTTGGAGCATTGCTTAATGAAACTTCTGCATTATCACCAACATTTATGCTTTTTGCAACTGTATATGGAACATATGCTAGTATCTCTCTTGAATTTGAAGTAGCATCATTAGGAACATTGGTAGATAAAGTATCACCAGTAGTAACTTCGTCACCGATCGACGCGATGCTATCAATTGTACCTGACCTATCTGCTCTTACAAATGAATTAAAAGCATATTGATTTTTAAGAAGTTGAAGTTCCTGGCTTGTTGCATTTTGCTTCCCTTGAATTTGAGCAAGTATATTTTCATCTGGAACTACCAACAATATGTCTCCCTTTTCCACTGATTGTCCTTCTTTTACTAATACATCCGTTACCCTGCCATCATGTGACGCACCAGTAATAGCTACACCTTGTGCAGGGAATATAACTCCATTTATATCAATTCCAGTTGACACGTCACCTGTACAAGCCCATACACCTACACCAATAATTAAGCTTATTATACCAACCATAATAACCCATACATATGGTTTTGTAATCCTTATATGTTGGTCCAGCTGTTCTGGGTTCGAGACAGTGTCAAGAGCTTTATCCCTAAATATTTTATTTCCAGCCATTCTCCCGATCTCCCTTCAATTTAATTTATATCAATATTATGCAATATTATTGTTATCTAACCTATAAACTTTACTATCTTTAATAATCCAATAATCAGATTCTTTATTTAAATTTCCATTTTCATCAAATCTAACTCCTGTTATTCCTTCATATCCTTCTGAAGATTTCATATTATTTATAAATTCTTCTGAATTTGATGTTCCATCTAATTTTTCAACTATCATATTCACAAAATCATAAGCTTGAGCCGTTATACTAGTGATATCCACATAAGTAATTTTAGGTTCATATTGAGCATAAAATTGTTCTAATTTTTCATTTGAATCCACTGGATATGATGCTGATAATATCATTCCTTCTAAATATGATCCATAACTATCAAGATATTTTTGGTTATTAAAAGTGTAATCTCCCATTACCAAAATTTCAGGAGCTCTTTCCTTTAAAAGTTTTATAAAATTACTTGCTAAATCTATATCTTCAAGCGCTACTACAATTGCGTCAATTCCTAATATTTGCCATCTTTCTATTACATCTAAAAATGCCTTGTCTCCCTCGGGTAGAAACGCATCTACTAACAGTGTATTTGCATTTTTAGAAACTGAATTCTCAATTCCCTCTACTATTGCAACATTACGTTCTGATGCTGAGTGTATAGCTGCCAAACTGTTAAAATTATTGCTAATAGCATAATTTCCTAAAGCCTCTCCTGCTTGTTCACCTGTAATAAGACCATTTAAAACATATTTATAATCTTGGCTTTTATTATTTTCTTCACAAGTATTTGCCACTATAAGGGGCTTGTTCGCATCATTAAATAATTTAGAAATTGTATCTACAACTTCTTCAGACTGTAAGGTTATAGCTAATATATACTGCTCATCATTTATAACGTTCTTAGCATTGGTTACTGCTTGGTCATAATTTTCTGCATCGCTAAACTTAGTATAAGATACTTTTACGCCTTTATTTGCTAAGTCTTCTATAGCTAGGTCAACTCCAGCCATAAAGTCTGTTCTTGTTTCAAATTCCTCATCTGACCCTAAAATAGCGATATTAAGCGTCCCTCCATTAGACAGGGGATTCCAAACTGTACTTTCTGAATTACTGCAGCCTGCAAGAAAAGCTGCACAGAATGTCATCATTAATATTAAAGCTATTAATCTTTTCATCTTCCTCTCCATTTCTCTGCTAATTTAAATTTTTAATACATAATACAGCCTTAAGCAGAAAGCTGTACTTAATCTAAAAATTTGCTCACCCCCTCATAATAAATATTGCCTAAAAATTTTGTAAGCAATATTTTATTTATATCATATTGTAACATTATATTTTATGATTGTCAATAAAAAAATTTTTTATTCTTATTTTTTTTGCGTATTTTTGAATAAAAAATGTCTCAAAGCACAATTAAGTCACTTTGAGACAATATTATATTAGTCAAAATTAAGTATTAATCCCTTGTATCTCTGCAAAAAACCTTTTATCTTTTCCAAAATAACCTCGCATCCTCCTAATTGATTACTTTCAACGTTAAGCGCCATTACAGGATCGTGAACACTAAGCCTTAGAAGAAACCAACCATCTCCGTTATTTTTGTCAAACGATACTCTAATTCCTTCTTTATTATTAGGAGCAATTTTAAAATCTTTTCTTGATTTAGAAAAATTTTCTAGTTCATTTATTATATTTTTTCCATATTCTCTAAAATTATCCTCTTTAATTTTAAATCTATACTCAAAATTTTCCTTAGGTTTTTTTAGTTTATTTAATATATGTGAAAAGTCTTTACCTTCATTTTTCAATTTTACCATTTTTATTATTATCTTAGTAATAAGATATGCACCATCATCTAAAAAATAATTTTCTCTCATCGCAGCATGCCCTGACGTCTCGATAGCAAGAGGTGCATTTATTCCCAGAGCATTCAACCTTTTTGCCTCGCTTATAACATTGTTATATCCTCGTTTAAATCTATCATGTACTCCACCTAGTTCTTTTTCTATATATTCACTAAGTCCATCAGACGTTATAGAATCTGTCACAATGGTCGCACCCTTATTTTTTTCAAGAACTATATTTGAAGCTATTGCTATCAAACTATTTCTATTAATTTCTTCTCCATCTGAATTAACGGCTCCTGCCCTATCAACATCCGTATCAAATATAACTCCAAGATCAGCATTATATTTTAATGTTGCGTCCACTATACTTTTCATGGCTATTTCATCTTCTGGATTTGGGATATGGTTTTTAAAGTGCCCATCCGGCTCTAAAAACTGGCTCCCTGTGATATCAGCTCCCAGAGGCTCTAATACATCATATGCATAAAATCCTCCCGCTCCATTACCTGCATCAACTATAATTTTAAAGCCTTCTAGAGGTTTTTTATAATTTTTAGAATTTACTTCCCTACAAACCATTTCCCTTAAAGTCTGAGCATATTTCTTCATATAATTTTCACTTTTAATATCCAATTTTTCTACTTTTTGAAAATTAGCTATATTCATAGTATTTTCTAATATTTTTTCTATATCTTTTCCATTAAGTCCTCCTTCCTTTGTAAAAAACTTTAAACCATTTCTATTAAAGGGATGATGACTAGCTGTAATTTCTATAGCTGCATCACAATTTAAATCAATGGTAGTCATAAACATAGCTGGTGTTGATGACAATGAACAATCAACAATCTTTACCCCTATTCTTGCAAGAGTTTTAATTAAGACTCCCTTTATTCTATCTGCGGATAGTCTTGAGTCATGGCCAATAGCTATAGATAGCTCTTTAACAAGCTTTTCCTTTTTTTCAACCAGCCACATAGCAAATCCATAAGCTATCTTCTCTATCACTTCATTAGTTAAATTTACTTCTTCTCCTTCTACTGAATCAATTGCTATCCCCCTTATATCTGTTCCGCTTTTTAAGTTCATAATATTGTTATCCATTTTTAATACCCCTTATTAATCATCATTCTATAAATTATCATTCTATAAATTATATTATAAATTAATTCTATTTACTAGTTTATATTATAGAATTATTGGTGTTTTTTTTTGCATACTAAAATTACAGTTAAACAGCGAGGTGAAAACTTTGTCAAAACTAATGTCTCTCAAAAATATATCTAAAGTTTATTCTGTTGGTAATAGCCTAATAAGAGCAATAGACAACATAAGTCTTGATATAGATAAAGGCGAATTTATGGCAATTATAGGTAAGTCTGGCTCTGGTAAGTCAACACTTATGAATATTCTTGGATGCCTGGACATCCCTTCTTCTGGCACATATTTCTTAAATAGTACACCTGTTTTTAATATGGATGAAAATAAATTGTCTAAAATCAGAAATATGCAAATTAGTTTTATATTTCAAAGCTTCAATCTTATTCCCGGACTCAGTTCGCTTGAGAACGTAGCACTACCTTTAATGTATAGAAAAATGAATAAGTCTAAACGTATAAAACGGGCTACTGAAGCTTTAGAGATAGTCGGTCTTAAAGAAAGAATAAATCATCATCCTTGTGAATTATCCGGTGGACAGCAACAGCGAGTAGCTATTGCAAGGGCAATAGCACTTGATACACCTATAATTTTAGCCGATGAGCCTACAGGTAACCTCGACTCTGCTTGTAGCAAAGACATTATAAGAGTTTTAGAAGAACTAAATCTTCTAGGTAAAACTATAATTTTAATAACACACGACGATAAAATTGCAAGCAAGGCTTCTAGAATAGTAAAAATACACGATGGTAGACTTATAAGTGATTCAAAAAACTGAATTGTTATTTTATCAATCTTGAATTAGATTTCTTAGTAAGTTATAATTAAAGTTATATTAAATCTAAGTAGAGGTGTGTTTCTATGTCTAAAAAAAATAAGAAATTTAAAAGTGAGTATGGCCTTGCTGTGAAAATAGTTGCTAGTATTTGTGCCCTCTTAATGTTCGGTACACTCTTTTTAACTTTATTATATTAAAATGAAAGGGAGTTTTTAAATGAATAATAAAACTTTTTATATAACCACACCCATATATTACCCTTCAGGTAATCCTCACCTTGGGCATAGTTACTGCACTGTCGCCACAGATGCAATGGCTAGATATAAGCGCCTTTGTGGATATGACGTTATGTTTTTAACTGGAACTGACGAGCATGGCCAAAAGATACAAACAAATGCACAAAAGGAAAATTTGCCACCTCAAGAGTTTGTTGATAAACTAGTAGCTGAGTTTAGAAATTTATGGAGCATTATGGATATTTCTAATGATCGCTACATACGAACTACTGATGAGAGTCATAAAAAATCTGTTCAGAAAATCTTTCAGACTTTATATGATAAGGGTGAAATATACAAAGGTATTTATGAAGGATGGTATTGCACTCCATGCGAGTCTTTCTTTACAGAAACTCAACTGGTTGATAAAAAATGCCCAGATTGCGGTAGAGAGGTTCAAAAGGCTAAGGAGGAAGCTTACTTTTTCAAGCTTTCTAAATACTCTAATAAATTATTAAATCTTTATGAAGAAAATCCAGAGTTTTTGATGCCTGAAAGTAGACGCAATGAAATGATTAGTTTTATAAAAAATGGACTTAGTGACTTATGTGTTACCCGCACTAGTTTCGATTGGGGAATAAAAGTACCTTTTGATAAAAATCACGTTATATATGTTTGGCTCGATGCTCTAACAAATTATATTACAGCTCTGGGTTACGGTTCTGATAATGATGAGGACTTTAAAAAATATTGGCCTGCTGACGTACATTTTGTAGGCAAAGAAATAATTAGATTCCACGCAATCATATGGCCAGCTATTCTCATGGCGCTAGAGCTACCTTTACCAAAACATATATATGGACATGGTTGGTTACTTTTTGGAGACGGGACTAAGATGTCTAAATCAAAGGGTAATGTAGTCGATCCTCAAACTTTATGTGATAGATACGGAGTAGATGCTGTTAAGTACTTTCTTCTACGTGAAATTCCATTTGGCTCTGATAGTATATTTACAAATGAAGCATTAATAAATAGAATTAATTCTGACTTAGCAAATGATCTTGGAAATTTGGTTTCAAGGACCACTGCTATGGTTGAAAAATATTTTAATGGTGTATTGCCTCAAGAAATTCAAAGTGAATCTATCGATGATGAATTAATTAATATGGCACGCTCACTAAGAAAAAACTATGAAGATAGTATGGAGAGCTTTAAATTTTCAAATGCTTTAGCTTGCGTATTTAAATTTATCTCACGCAGTAATAAGTATATAGATGAAACTATGCCCTGGGCACTTAGTAAAGATGAAAAAAATCGTAGCAGACTTGCATGCGTACTTTATAATCTCTGTGAGTCACTAAGAATAGTTTCTATTCTCTTAACTCCATTTATGCCCAACACTACTCCAAAGATACAAGAACAATTGGGAATAACCCATGAAATGAGTACTTGGGAAAGCGCAAACGAGTGGGGAGTACTTCCTCGTGGAATAAAAATAAAAAAAGGAGATGTACTGTTTCCTAGGATCGATGTAGACAAAGAAATTGCAGAATTAAATGATATTATAAAATAGGAAGTGCAATTATGGTAGCTATTTTTGATTCGCATGCTCATTATAATGATGAGAGGTTTGATTGTGATAGAGACGTGCTCTTAAATAAGATGAATAAAAACGGTGTTTGTGGAATTATTAATGTAGGAGTTGATATAAAGACCTCTTTTGAATGCATCGAACTTACTGAAAAATATCCTTTTATTTGGGCAGCTGTTGGCATTTACCCTCATAATTCAATTTATACTGAAGATGACTATTTAGAAAGTTTAAAAAAAATGTTGGAACACAAAAAGGTTGTAGCTATAGGTGAAATTGGACTCGATTATCATTACGATGAATCACCGCGTGAACTCCAAAAGAAGTTCTTTGAAGAACAATTAGCCCTTGCTACTCAATATGATATTCCTGTAATTATCCATAGTAGAGAGGCGTTTTCTGATACTTTATCTCTACTAAGTAAATATAGACCTAAAGGAGTTGTACATTGCTTTTCAGGTAGTCAGGAAATAATGAATGAAGTCATTAAACTGAATATGTATATTGGGCTTGGAGGCAGCGTGACCTTCAAAAACGCAAAACATCCTCTCATGGTTGCTAAAAGTGTACCTCTTAAAAATTTATTACTGGAAACTGATTGTCCTTACATGGCTCCTGTGCCCTTTAGAGGAAAGCGATGCGACTCTTCTATGATAAGTTATACTGCTAATAAAATCGCGGAGCTTAAAGGTATGGATATAAATGAACTTTTATCTATAACTTCTGAAAATGTTTACAATCTATTTAGTAAAATAAAAAACTGATGTATAAAAGTACATCAGTTTTTTAATAATATTCCATCATCTTTATTGTGATTGCTGTTATATCATCATCAAAGTCATTTTCTCTTTTCTTAGTTGCCAGTTCAACTATACGGTCGGCAAAGGACTGTGAGTCTTCATCCTTCCAATTTTTAACCTCACTTTCAATCCAGGCATCATTCGACGATATAGCTCCATCTGATATCATTAAAATTCTATCATCCTTTGATATTTTTTCCTCGCTTAAAGAAATATTTACATCCTTTAAAATTCCTATTGGCAATGACGGTTTATCAACTCTAATAATTTTTCCACTTTTTCTTATGAGAGTAAATGGTGAACCTGCTTTTATCATTTCAACTCTTCCTGTAAATAGGTCTACACAAATAAGATCTAGAGTGGCAAGAAACTCATCCTCCGATTTAACAAGCAGTGCCGAATTGGTTACCTTTACAGCCGTTTTGAATCCTATTCCTGACTTTATTAATGTAGACATCAACTGACAAGCCATTGCCCCCTCTACAGCTGCCCTTCCGCCTGTACCCATTCCATCACTAAGTATAAATATCATACGTCCCATTCCATCATTAAAATATGTATAATTGTCCCCACAAAGAGGTCCATTTTTATAGCTATGTTGAGATATGCCTACTTGTATGTCATAGATAGGACGTTCAGATATTTGTATTCTATACCTGTCTCCAACTTTTGAGATACACGGTAAATCAAATTTTCTCATACAAACCCTCGAGAGGTCTTTTGAAGATATTAACTTCTCAAGTTCACTTTTATCTTTGCCCTCAGTTTCAATCTCTATGCTCATTCTATTAAATTTATCCAGTCTACAGCTTATATCTATTGATATTATACCTACTCCTTTTAGATAGACCTCTATTTTTTCAGCTGTTCTTGAATCAAAACTCTCATATTTTTCAAACTCATTAGCAATTTCAGATATTAAAATTGAAGCGTCGGAAAATTGATTTGCAACAAATTCTCTAACCTCATTTACCCTACTATTAGATATGCTTTTTGTCTTATACTCTTTATACGATTGATTTATGTCTTTAGCAAGTTCATTAACTCTGCAACACCTTTTTAAAAATTCATTAGGAAAATTTTCTTTAGTTATTTCACCATTATACTTAAGATCATTTGTTATTGATTTAAATGAATCTATCGTATCACTTTGTCTTGTGTCGAAGCAAAAAGCTCTAAGTCCACAATTATTACATATATTTTCTATTGCACTTAAATAAACATCCCCTACATTCCCCTTTGCCCCTTTATTTAGTTTCTCTGATACTATATTTATAGACTCTGAAACATTCATAAGAGCATTTGAAGCAAATTCCAATCGCATAATTAAAGAATTCTTTAAGTCATCATGGTTCTTATACCTAACCGGTGAATAAAAAAGACTAACAAATCTGTTTCCTATACTATCGGGTAGTAGCATAAATATAATTGACCCCACCACTATTTCATAAATACTAGATATAATAATTTCGGGGTTGGCTGTCTGCATAGATATTAATATGTCTGAAACTAAAAACGATAGTGCACAAAAAAACTTGCCAAACGTTCCTGCGACACTTGATATCAGTCCCCCAAAGGAATAAGCGCCTGCTATATACGATGGATTCCTAGAAGCAAGTCCAAATACTATTCCGGCTGCTATTCCTGCTATACTTCCTCCTGTAATACCCAAATATTTTGCTGAAAAAAGTATTGCAGCCACAGCTATTACCTTTCCAACTGATATATATCCAATGGTAAACTCTGAAAGAGATAACATTATTATAAATACTGTAATAGCTATATATGTAAACTCGGACTGGCTTATTGTAATATTAGGCTTATTTAATAATAATGCCTTTATTGTTTCCTTAAAGAAATATGACGTTATAGCCGCAAGCATCGCTTCTGTTATATACATTGATATTTGATTTGTATAACTAAAGCTTGAAATGTTTGCTGCAACTCCTGTTGCTATTGTTGTTATAAAAACCAAAGAAGGTTCATAAAATTTTCTATTAGTAACCCTCTTTAGATCTATTAGTGTCCACCTAATTGCTGCAATTGCTATTACCGTCGATATATACCTCATTCCTATATTAATTTCTGAGGGTAAAATGTAACCTATTACTACTCCAACCAATGACGACACCATACTCTCATAAGGTACTGCCGCAAGAAAGGCTGCTCCAAAAGGTGAGTAAACACCAAAAATGGTACCCTTGGAAACCAGTATACCCAAAATTAAATAAACCGCATTAAAAGTAATAACCCTCATTTGCTTTGAAAGGTTTATTTCCTTTGAGACTTGTCCTACATTGGCAAGTTGAACTTCCTTCATTTTCTAACCACCCCATTAAAACTTCTTATCGTTTAAAGATTATTATATAGTATGGCTAAGTCATAGCTTGTCTTAACCCGCTGTGACTTTTTATCCTTTCTTGAAAATCTTAATCGGGCAATGATGGGCAAATAAAAATAATAGACATATCATATTACAAAATTTAATATTAATTAAAAGGGGAAAAAATAATAGGAGGTGTCTTTATTTTGGCAATAGGATATATTAATGTAAGAGTTACAACATCTCGCGCTCTTTATCCTTTAGAAGACGCCTTTGTCTCTGTCACTAAAAATGAGCAAGACAAAGTTAGTCTATTAGGCTTTCGAGTAACAGACAAAGATGGAAAAACAGAAACAATAATAGTAGAAACTCCAGATATAGAGCTCTCACAACAACCTAATAACTCAAATTCATTTACTTCTTGCAATATACGCATTGATCATCCTCAATATTATAGTTTAATAATAAATGACGTCCAGATTTTTGCCGAAAATATAACCTTGCAAGAAGTTGAGCTAATCCCTCTTGAAGAAAATGCTACTATAAATAGTAGAATTAAGTCCATAAACATACCAGCTCAAAATTTATAATCAAAGGAGGATATTATGCCAATTGTAACCCCTTATGTTCCAGAGTATATAATTGTACACCTTGGTAGTCCTCAAAGTAACGCTCAAAATGTTACAATTACTTTTCCAGATTATATAAAGAATGTTGCTTCAAGTGAGATATACCCAACTTGGAATGAATCGGCAATCTATGCAAATATTTATGCTCAAATTTCATTTGCCTTAAATCGTGTGTATCTTGAACATTATAGAAGTCGTGGTTATAATTTTAATATTACAAACTCTACTGCATATGATCAATCATTTGTTCCTGGGAGAAATATCTTTGAAAATATTGATAGGATAGTAGATGATATATTTAATAACTATATTAGAAGAATGGGTTATGCAGAACCTCTAGCTGCTAAATATTGCAACGGAACCACTGTACAATGTTCTGGACTATCTCAATGGGGAAGTCAAGATTTAGCAAATCAAGGATATAACTCGACTAATATTTTAAGATATTACTATGGTTATAATATAGAGCTTGTAAAAAATGCACCTATTTCTCAAATACGTTCGTCTTACCCCGGTTATCCACTTAGCAGAGGAAGCGTTGGTAACAATGTAATAGTTATTCAAACCTCTTTAAATCGTATATCTCAAAATTATCCTTCTATCCCAAAAATTCCTGAAGTAGACGGGGTTTTTGGTCCTATTACTGAGGAAGCTGTCATTGCTTTCCAAAAAATTTTTAACCTTTCTAACTATGGTACCGTTGATAAAGCTACTTGGTATAGAATTGTATACCTATATACAAGCGTTAAGAGATTAGCAGAACTTGATTCTGAAGGACAAAGGTTATTCGGTGAAAGTCTTACTTATCCTGATGCAATTTCGGAAGGTGATAGTGGCAAAAAAGTAACTATTTTACAGTACTTTCTTTCAATTTTAGCAGAATTTTACGATAACATTCCTTTTGTTAAGATTACTGGGGAATTCGGTAATCAAACAAAATTTGCTGTAGTAGAAGTTCAAAAGGCAACAAATCTTCCCCAAACAGGAGTGGTAGATGATGTAACTTGGAATGAAATATATAGACAATACATAGGAATTGTCAACACAGTTCTTTTAAAACGTCCCATTAGAAGAGCTTCTTTAAAGGCTGGCAACACAACATTACAAGTCGGTTCTTCTGGAGAAGACGTATTAAAGCTTCAAGAATACCTAAATGCTATTTCAAAGATTTATAAGGGTATTTCAAATGTTAATATAACCGGTAAATTTGATCAAAACACTATGTCAGTAGTAATTCAGTATCAACGCGAGTTTGGATTAAAACCAACCGGGGTTGTTGATAAACCCACCTTTGATAGTATTGAGTCCACTTACGATGATATACTTTCTGCCACTAACGTACTTCCAACGCAATACCCTGGATATGAGTTAAAAGTTGGAGCATCTGATAATTTTTAATAAAGGAGTCAATTTAATAAAAATATGGATAGGGCTATTCTTTATGACAATGAACCTGTTAGAAATCTGCAACATTTTTTAAGATACATATCTTATTACTATGAAACTGTCCCTGCAGTAATTCCAGACGGACATTTTTCTGAGCAAACCAGGCAATCAGTCATGGGGTTCCAAAGTACATTTGGATTAGGTGTTACCGGATCTGTAAATTTAATAACATGGAATAAGATTATCGAAGTTTATCAAGAAACGGTTAAACATGTATCTGAGGCAAGGTTTGCAAGAATTTTCCCTTGCGATATGTTAGAAATTATTCCAGGAGTTACCACAAACTATTTGTTTGCCATACAAAGTATGTTATATGTATTATCACAAAAATTTGACAATCTAGGTACACTATCAATATGTGGAACACATGATAATGATAGCGTAGATTTAGTAAAAAAAATTCAAAAACTATGCGGGCTTGAAGATAACGGTATAATAGATAATATAACATTTAATATGATAGCAAATTTATATGAGGTATTTATTTCCGGCTATCAAATGGGTATTGAATAAATAAAAAAAGCTATTCTAATTATGAATAGCTTTTTTCTATATAAAAATAATAATTAGTTCCATAATTATGAAATATTTTTATTAAATTAATTATAATTTTCGTTTTAGTAATAATTTATATTAATTGTTGTAAAAATTCTATAAAAAAAATAGTGACTTTTCAAACCTTTTGTGATATAATTATTCTAACTTAACTATATATTATTTTGAGGGTGGTAATATGAATTTTCTAAAAACTCTTTTTGGAAACTATAGTAAAAGAGAAGTCAACCGCATTCGTCCTTTATGTGATGCCGTTTTAGCTCTGGAAGATACCTATAAGAATATGACTGATAAGGAGTTAAAAAACCAAACTAACATCTTAAAAGAAAAATTAAAAAATGGTTCTACTCTTGATGATATTCTTCCAGAGGCTTTTGCTGTCTGTCGTGAAGCATCTACAAGAGTTTTAGGTATGACTCATTTCCCTGTTCAGATAATAGGGGGTATTATCTTACACCAAGGAAGAATAAGTGAAATGAAAACTGGTGAAGGTAAAACTTTAGTTGAAACATTGCCTGCATACCTAAATGCTCTTGAGGGCAAGGGTGTTCATATCGTTACAGTTAATGATTACCTTGCTAAGCGTGACTCTGAACTTATGGGTAAAGTTTACAGATTTTTAGGATTAACTGTTGGACTTGTTTCGCATGATATGGAAAATGATGACAGAAAGAAAGCCTATGATGCTGACATCACTTACTGTACAAACAATGAACTAGGTTTTGATTATCTACGTGATAATATGGTAAGCTATAAAGAAAATAGAGTTCAACGTGGCCATAACTTCGCAATCGTTGACGAAGTTGACTCCATATTAATTGATGAAGCTAGAACTCCTTTAATTATATCTGGACAAGGCGATAAATCAACAGAGCTTTATAACATTGTGGATAAGTTTGCAAAAAAATTAACCATGGTAAAAGTAGCTGAAACTGATTCGAAAGAAGATAATGATGAATTATACTCTGAGGCTGATTATATAGTCGATGAAAAAGCTAAAACTGCCACTTTAACACAAAAAGGCGTTCAAAAGGCAGAAGAGTATTTTCAAATTGATAACTTGACTGATGTTGAAAACATAAACTTACAACATCACATAAACCAAGCAATAAAAGCTAATGGTGTTATGCAGAAAGACATTGACTATGTTGTAAAAGATGGAGAAGTTTTAATTGTTGATGAGTTTACTGGTCGTATTATGTATGGTAGAAGGTACAATGAAGGACTTCACCAAGCAATAGAGGCAAAGGAAAATGTTAAAGTTGAAAGGGAATCTAAAACTTTAGCTTCTGTTACTTTCCAAAATTACTTTAGGCTTTACAAAAAGCTATCCGGCATGACTGGTACTGCTATGACTGAAGAAGATGAATTTAGAGAAATTTATAAACTCGACGTTGTTGAAATACCTACTAATAAACCTGTTATTAGAGTCGATTATCCAGATACAATATTTAAAACTGAAAATGGTAAATTTAAAGCCATTATCCGTGATATTATAGAATATCATAAAAAAGGACAACCGATATTAGTTGGTACTGTTTCTATTGATAAGTCTGAAAAACTAAGTGAACTCTTAAGAAGAAATGGTATTAAGCACTCTGTTCTTAATGCTAAATATCACGAAAAAGAAGCTGAAATAATCGCTCAAGCAGGTAAGAAGGGCGCTGTCACTATCGCTACGAATATGGCTGGACGTGGTACTGATATTAGCCTTGGCGGTAATGCTGAGTATCTAGCTAAATCTGAAATGAGACGCATGCAAATAAGTGAAGAAGTTATTAATGAAGCTAGCGGGTATGCTGATACTGATGATCAAAAAATATTAGAAGCTAGGGAAATATATACAAGACTTCTGGAAAAATATAAAAGTCAAGTTAAACCTGCTCGTGAAGAGGTTAAGGAACTGGGCGGACTTGTGATTATGGGTACCGAGCGTCATGAAACTAGACGAATCGATAACCAGTTAAGAGGTCGTGCAGGTCGTCAAGGGGATCCTGGAGAGTCCCGCTTTTACTTATCTTTAGAAGATAATTTAATGCGTCTATTTGGCGGCGAGCGCATGAAAAAATTTATGGATCACTTTAATGTTGAAGAAGATGAACCTATTGATAGTAAAATGATTTCAAACGCTATTGAGAACGCTCAACGAAAGGTTGAAGGAAGAGACTTTGGTATTCGTAAAAACGTTATACAATTTGATGATGTTATGGATAGACAACGTCAAATTATTTATGATCAGAGAAATAAAGTCTTAGATGGCGACGACTTACGTGAGCAAATTATCAAGATGATTCATCAATCCATAGAAAATACGGTTTCTAAGTTCTTACCAAGCAACACATACGAAGAAAATTGGAATATGGTAAGTCTTCGTGACTACTTCTTAGGCTGGCTCATATCTGAAGATGAACTTAACTATTCTGAAGAAGAATTAAAGAAGTTAAAAGCTTCAGATATAGTAAAGACACTACAAGATAAAGCTATGTCAATTTATGAAGAACGCGAGAATATCTTTGGCGATGAAATGACTCGTGAAATTGAACGTGTTGTTCTCCTCAAAAATGTTGATACTTATTGGATGAACCATATTGATGCTATGGAAGAGCTTAAGCGTGGTATCAGACTCAGGGCTTATGCTCAACGCGATCCTGCTGTTGAATATCGTATAGAAGGATTTGATATGTTTGATGAAATGATTGACTCTATACGCGATGATACAGTTAAAATTCTATTAACATTTAAAATTGCCGAAGATCAAAAACAGCCCCCAGAGCGCCACAATAATGATGCTCCAATGGAATCATCTGATGGTAGTGAAAAAGTAAATAAAACTGTTAGGAACACTGAAAAGATCGGTAGAAATGACCCGTGTCCATGTGGAAGCGGTAAAAAGTATAAACGATGCTGTGGCGCCGATCAATAATGTATTTATAAATTCAAACTCTTAGTAAAATAAACCCAAGATATAAAATATATCTTGGGTTTATTATTATAGTTCAATTTCTATAGCTTTTTTTTCAAAAAGTGAACGCTTTGCATCCAAAATCCTTTGATTTTTAGAACCTCTAAATTTTGTAATTAAACTTTTTTCAGCCTCTATAAACGGTCCATCAATTAAAATATCTATATTTTCCAATAATAAACTCCAATATGGATTTTTATCAAGACCCTTAAGTAGTTCTTCAAAAGTATAACCTGTATATGAAATTACGTCTAGCCCCTCACTGTGAATAAGCTTGGCAAGTTTGAAAAAGGCCATTGCTTGTAAGAATGGCTCACCACCTGAAAATGTTACTCCCTTTAAAATGGGATTCTTTCTCACCTGTTTTAATACTTCATCTATTTCTATCTCATATCCGCCATTGATATCGAAAGTTTTAGGATTATGACATCCCTTACAATAATGATTACATCCTTGAGCAAATACAACTAACCTTATTCCAGGTCCATCTACTATAGATTCCCCTATTATACCCGCTATCCTTAATTTACTCAATTTTCGGCTCCACTCTGCTTTCACAAAATACTGAATGTTTTACTCTATCATGTTCTTCTGCTCGCTTAGCATTATTAAATCTGTCAATAGTGCCTACAAGATAACCTGTTATTCTCCTAATACGTTCAAATCCTGGTTTTCCTTCTTCCTCTCTTCTCCCACATTTAGGACAAACGTCATTAATAACCCCTGTATATCCACAAACAGGATCTCTATCAACCGGGTGATTTATCGAGCCGTATCCTATTCCTGATTCTTTCATACAACGCACTACTTGTTCAAATGCTTCTATATTTTGTGCAGGGTCTCCATCAAGCTCTATATATGAAATATGTCCACCATTTGTAAGAGCATGATATGGTGCTTCTTTTTTTATCTTTTCCCAAGACGAAATATTATAATATACAGGTATATGGAACGAATTTGTGTAATAGTCTCTATCTGTTATTCCTTCTATTTTGCCATATCTTTTAGCATCAAGTTTTACAAACCTTCCTGACAATCCTTCAGCCGGTGTTGCTATTAAAGAGAAATTTAAGTTGTACTTTTCAGACGCCTCATCCATCCTTTTTCTCATATACCCCACTATCTCTAAGCCTAACTTTTGAGCGTCTTCACTCTCACCATGATGCTTTCCTGTCAATGCTTTTAAACATTCTGCAAGTCCAATAAATCCAAGGGTTAAAGTTCCATGTTTCAAAACTTCCCTCACTTCGTCTTCAGGACCTAGTTTATCTGAGTCAATCCATACTCCTTGCCCCATTAAAAAAGGAAAGTTCTTGACCTTCTTTACAGATTGTAGCTCTAGTCTAGAAAGCAACTGTTCTATAACTAAATCTATTCTTTTATCAAGAATACTGAAAAATTCACTAATATCCTTATTACTTTCAATTGCAATCCTTGGTAAATTTATAGACGTAAAACTTAAATTACCTCTTCCTGTAACTATTTCCCTATTTCTATCATACCTATTAGCCATTACTCTAGTCCTGCAACCCATATAGGCAGCCTCCGTCTCTGGGCGTCCTGGAACATAATATTCTAAATTAAATGGCGCATCTATAAAAGAAAAGTTAGGAAATAATCTTTTTGAGCTAACCCTGCAAGCTAACTTAAACAAATCATAGTTTGGATCTTCCGGATTATAATTTACTCCTTCTTTTACCTTAAATATGTGTATTGGAAATATAGCTGTTTCTCCATTTCCCAAACCTTCTTCTGTTGCTAATAATATGTTCTTTATTACAAGCCTTCCTTCAGGAGTAGTGTCCATTCCATAGTTAATAGAACTAAATGGAACCTGTGCCCCAGCTCTTGAATGCATAGTGTTAAGATTATGAACTAAAGCTTCCATTCCTTGGTATGTTGCTCTATTTGTTTCTTGTTCTGCATGAAGCTTACAAAACTTCTGAATTTTCTTAGCTATGTCTTCCCCAAATTGTTTAGACAAAATTTTATTTTCTTTCCTTACATATTCTTCATTACTTTCTAATGACGCTTGATACCCTGTCTCATCTTGAGCCGTCTTTAAAACTGATTCACAAAATTCACTAGGATTATCAACGTCTGTTAAAAGTTCTAATGCTCTTATCATATTTTGTTTATAAGTTCTACTATAAGTTTTCCTTACTCCTTTAGCCATAGCATAATCGAAATTTGGTATGCTCTGACCTCCATGTTGATCATTTTGATTAGCCTGTATTGCTATACATGCTAATGCTGCATAACTTATTATGTCATTTGGTTCTCTGAGAAAACCATGGCCAGTAGAAAAACCATTCGTAAATAACTTATCTATATCTATCTGGCAGCAAGTTGTTGTTAGGGTAAGAAAGTCAAGATCATGTATATGTATATCTCCACTCTCATGCGCCTTTGCAAATCTAGGATCTAATATATACATTTCATAAAATTGCTTTGCTCCTTCTGAACCGTACTTTAGCATTGTTCCCATAGCAGTATCGCCATCTATGTTGGCATTCTCTCTTTTTACATCATTATCCTTAGCATCCCTAAATGTAAGTCCCTCATATATTTTCATAAGACGAGTATTCATTTCTCTTACTCTTGTTCTGTCTGCTCGATATAGTATATACTCTTTAGCAGTTCGTGCATGACCATTTTCAATAAGTATCTTCTCTACTATGTCGTGTACATGCTCGACAGTAATATTATCTTTTCCCTCTTCACCTTCTAAATAGCCAACAACTTGAAATGCTAAATTTTTTGCTAATTCTAGGTCATCTCCACCAATGGACTTCGCCGCCTTAAATATTGCATTAGTTATTTTATTTACATCAAAGGCATCTTTTCTGCCGTCTCTCTTTATTATTTGGCTAATCATATTAACCCTCCACTACACAATATATTGTGTTTATTTTTTTATTTGTACCAATTATATACTACATATAGATAGCTGTCAACTATCTTTTATAAGAATCGGCAATATAGACACACGGATCATAAAGGAATTTTACTTCCATTTAAGTTCATATATTATTTATCAAGTTATCAATGAATTCATTGTTAGGTGTCACAAAAATTGTCTTATAATTATCATATACAACCATTCCCGGTTTTGCACCATTTGGTTTTTTTACGTTTTTTATAATAGTATAGTCAACCGCTACATTAGAAGACTCCCTTGCTCTACTATAGAAAGCTGCTATTGTTGCAACATTTTTTATAAGCTCATCACTTACATTTTTTCCATTACTTATTAGAATAGTGTGTGAACCAGGCATGTCTTTTACATGAAACCATAAGTCATTTTTATTTGCAATCTTTGTAGTAAGCTTATCATTTTGTATATTATTTCTACCAACCAAAACCCTATAATCATTCTCTAGAACATACTCAATAGGCAATAACTTTTTGTCTTTAACCTTAGTTTTCTTCTTATCTTTTATATAACCCTGATTGACCAACTCTTTTTTTATTTCTGAGAGCTCTGTTTCTGTTTCTGCTCTATTTATAGCGTCTTGAATTGATTCAATGTATTTTATCTCATCATTAGCCTTAATTATTTCCTTTTTTAAGACTTGCTGAGCTGTTTTTGCTTTCTTATAATCCTTATAATATTTCTGAGCATTTATTGCAGCTGATTTGGATGGATCAAGTTTTATTTTTATCTTTGGTAAGCTTTCTTCAAAAAAATTTTCTACTACTATTTCCTTTGCTCCCTTTTCTATACTATATATATTTGCATTAATGAGGTCACCTAAAGTTTTATAATTTTCCTTGTCCTTCCCACACGCTATTTCCTCATTTTGAGCTTTTACTTTCCTCTTTAATCGCGAAAGAATTGACGCCACTGTCCTATTGAGGTTTTGAGACTTTACTCTCATCCTATCAATTGTGTCTTTTTGCGTATAAAAGTCGTCTAAAAGCTCAGAAAATGAACTATACTCCTTTATAAGACAGTCATCTGATATTTGTTTAATATTGATAAAAGTGAAGTCTAAAGGTTTATTGCGCATCACCATAAAAGGCCTTCCATGACATTCCCTTATGGTCTTACATAAGTCATCTAATTCTCCTTTTAATTTGTCAATCTGACGCAAGTTAAGCGCACTAAACGATTCATCATTAAGTGCAACTTTTTTTGACAACGTACCACAAACTATTGGGGAAATTCCCTGCATGCAGTCCAAAAATGCCTTAGATAAATTTTCAGTTGAATAATCAGAACTAATCTTTTCAATTATTTCTCCACTATTATTTTTAAGTATATTCAACTTTAACTGTTTTGGTGGAAGGTTATATTTCATTCCAGGCATAATTTGTCTTTTTCTAGACATATCAAAATCTACTCGCTTAAGCGCATCAACTATTATACCTTTGTTATTGATTAAAATAACATTACTATATTTCCCCATAATCTCACAAACTACAGTATTAACTGTTTTATCTCCAAGCTCATTAATTACTTCAAAGTCTAGAAAAAGTACTCTTTCAAGCTCTGGTTGTCTAACATTTATCAATCGTGCTGAATGTAATTTTTTCCTAAATAGCATACAAAGCATAGGTGGTATATCAGGATTTTCTGGAATGTGACTCGTAAAATGAATTCTTGAACTATTTGCCCTTGATGAAATTAAAAGTTTATGTACTCCTCCTCTCGACCTTAATGAAAAGATAAATTCTTCGGAGTTTGGTTGATAAATCTTTTCTATTCTCGAATTTAGCGCTATACTTTCTATTTCAGTTTTTACATGCCTTAAAAATGCCCCATCAAACGCCATAACTACTTCTCCCCCTTAAACTAAATATTTTATTCCATCATCACACTCTCTTGACTTTATAAACTCTATATCCGAGAACTCCTTACTTAACATTTTAACAAGAGGAAGAATAACAACATCTTCTGTTTTAAAATGTCCCGCATCAACTACACAAATATTATTTTCACTCGCAAAAAGTATTTCATGGTGCTTTATCTCACCCGTCACAAAAGCATCAACATTTAATTTCTTAGCTTTATCTATTAAATCTCCTCCTGCCCCTGAACAAATACCTACCTTTGATATTTCGTTACATGTTTTTATAAATCGTACTCCACTACAGTCAAGCCGTTCCTTCACATATCTTGCAAAGCCTTCTGGTGTATAAGGATTTGACAAAAAGCCCACTAATCCTAAGGGCAATTTCATTTCTTTACATTCATAATAAGAAAGTGCACCTACTACATTTAATTCCAAAGCATTCGCTAACCAATAGTTTACTCCTTCCTTTGCCATATCAAGGTTAGTATGTACACATATTGCAGATATCCCTAAATTCGCCAATTTATATGGTATAGAATTAGAATCTAGCCTAGTTAAAGGATTAAAAATTACAGGATGATGGCTTATAATTAAGTCAGCCTTTAAAGCGTACGCTTCTCTTACTACCAAATCGGTTATATCCAGGGCAACAATCACTCTTTTAATAGCCTTGTCTTTGTCTCCCACCAAAATACCAACATTATCAAAATCCATAGCTGTATCAAATGGTGCTATTTTATTAAAAAAATTATAAATGCTCTGTACAGTTGTCATGATCATACTCCTTATATAACAATTCAAGCTTCTTTATTACTTCGTTTAACTCATTTTCTGCTTCTGTATTTTTAACAGCCGAAAATCCCTTGCACTTATTTTTTAAGTCTCTTATCTCTCTCTTGATATATATACCCGTACTATAATCATAATTATCTAATATCTTACCTATATAAGGATACAATTCATGTACTTCACGACTAGTATGAGAAAATCTTGCTAGCATAACGCTATAAACCCTACTGCTAGATAGGACTGTATTCTCTTTTAAAATGTCGTATCCTTCCTTATATAAAAACTCTCTTAATTCTTTAGCACAAGTCATTGGCTGCAATATTAAATGTTTATCTTTATTTTTTAACCATTCAGCTCCTTTAATTATTTGCGAAATAAGTTCTCCTCCCATTCCAGCTATTACTATATCATCTACTTCATTTTCTTTTATATTCAAAAGTCCATCCGAAAGGCGGGCTTCTAAAATATTATCCACCTTATACTTTTTTATGTTATCTATTGCATTTGCTAGTGGCCCCTTTCTTAGGTCAGATGCTATACCGTATTTTATCATTTTATTTTGAGCAAGCCATATCAAAAGATATGCATGATCTGTACCAACATCTACTACCCTGCAGTTTGGTCTTATTAAGTTAGCGCAACACAAAAGTCTTTTATCAAGATTCATATAAATACCTCACATTAATTAACCGCTCTGACATGTCCAGAGCGGTTAAAATGTTATTGTCATTTAGAAGAAATATGTTCATTTATTTTACTAACAAGTTCATCTGCATCTGTTCCATGTACAGCACATGCTTGCTCAATGGTCTCTCCTCTAGATGAAGGGCATCCTAAACAATGCATTCCCATCTCTAAAAAATATTCTGCAGTAGTTTCATCAAAATCAAGAATATCTCCAATAATAGTATCTTTTGTTACAGTCATTAACATTACAACTCCTTATATATTATACATTATTATAAGCATATAATTATAAATTAATCAAGTACCTATAAAAAATTGAGAAATATTTATTGTATTATCTCACCTATAAGTTTATTTGAGACTAAAAATCCTTTATCTGTAAGACTTATAGAATCTTCAGTACATCTCACCAAACCATACTGTTCATAAAATTTAGCATTTTTAAAGTATTGACTTGGTATTCCGTGGTCAAATCTTTCTTTGTAAATATGATTTTTAAGGCCCTCTGATAGCCGAAGCCTGAGCATAGAATACTCTTGTTCATCTCCACCTTTTCCGTCATATATAACCTTGGGTGTATTAAAAAAGCTCTTTAAATCTCTCTTATAGTAAAACCTTGTGCCGTTTAAAAAGGAATGTGCAGACGGTCCTATGCCTATATACTCATTAGCATTCCAATATTTTAGATTATGAGCACTTTGATAACCAGGTTTAGAAAAGTTAGATATCTCATAATGATTAAATCCATATGACTTTAACGTTTCGCAAAGTAAAAGATACAGCTCTGCCTGTTCGTCTTCATCTTTCAGTTTAAGGGTATTTCTGTTTTTATAAAATTCCGTTCCCTCTTCAATTTTCAACAAGTACGAAGAAACATGTTGAATATTAATTTCGCAACAAAACTTTATAGACCTTAGTAAACTTTCCTTTGTTTGTCCTGGAATTGCAATCATCAAGTCTAGTGAAATATTTTTAAAGCCTTTGCTTTGTGCTAACCTTATAGTATTTTCAGCATCACTAACCGTATGTCTCCTTCCCAGCTTCTTAAGTTCATTATCATTCGCTGATTGAAGCCCGATCGATAGCCTATTAATGCCCAAAGTTCTCAAGCCAATAAAATCTAGATTATTTCTAGTTGTTGGGTTTACTTCTAATGTTATTTCGGTCTCTTTTTTAACATTGAAAAACTTATATATAACTCCTAATATTTCTTCAAAGTGTTCAGTTTTAAGAAGACTTGGAGTCCCTCCACCAAAATATATTGTATCTATTTCTTTTCCTACCATATTACTATAATATAAAAGTTCACTGCAAATTTTATCAACATATGCATTTAAGGCATCTTTGTATAAATTAATAGAGTAAAAGTCACAATAAGGACATTTTGAGTTACAAAATGGTACGTGAATATAAAGTCCTACAGAACTATTCATCTATACTTTTCTACTCTAAAGTATTCTTTTGCAGCTCTAAGCGCTAATAAATTTGCTCTATATGTAATTAACTTCTCCGCTTCATTAAAGGTACACCACTTAAATCCAAGTACCTCCGCGTCTTGGACCTTTATATCATTATTAATAGGAGTAGCTATAAAATAAATAACATCCTTTATAACACCATTCTTAGGGAAGTATCTTGTTACATACCTAAATTTATCGTCAATCAAAACATTCAGTGAAGTTTCTTCTTTTATTTCACGTACTGCTGTTTCCACTTCTGTTTCATTTCCCTCCACATGGCCTTTAGGAAAGCCCATGTGTTCACCATTTACATGTTTAATTAATAATACTTTTGGTGTATCTAAACTATTGTCTATTATAATTGCCCCACATGACTTTTCATATTTTACATATTTAATTAATTTATCAGGAAAAATAAAATCACCATTTACGTCCTTATTCAAGTCCACTACATCAATAACAGCGTCCACATTTATTAAGCCATACACATGTGGAAACTCTATTCCAAGCTTTCCCTCTTGCTCATATCTAACTTCGGCTTTAAGCTTTTCTTCGTCCACACATAAAATAACCATTTGTTCCTTAACATTTCTTAAATAGTCATTACTATTCGCTACGTCCACAATATTTTCTATTTTAGAACAATGTATAAATCTATCTTTCTCTAAAAGGGGCGCTCCATAGTGTCCCTTATCTACACTTTCTTCCCACTGAGATTTTATAGCAATGTGCAGTATCATCCTAACCTCCTAATTAAAGCAACTAATCATCTAACTTTAAAACTGACATAAATGCATCCTGAGGTACATCAACTGTTCCCAACTTCCGCATTTTCTTTTTTCCTTCTTTTTGTTTTTCAAGAAGTTTCTTTTTACGAGTTATATCTCCTCCATAGCACTTTGCAAGTACATCTTTCCTCATGGCCTTAACTGTTTCCCTTGCAATGATTTTTCCGCCAATACAAGCTTGTATTGGTACTTCAAATAATTGCCGCGGTATCTTTTCCTTAAGCTTTTCTGCCATTTTTCTGCCTCTTTGATATGCTTTCTCCCGATGTATTATAAATGAAAGGGCATCAACTATATCTCCATTTAGCATTATGTCAAGCTTTACGAGGTCTGATTCCACATAGCCTTTTACCTCATAGTCAAATGAAGCATATCCTCTTGTTCTAGACTTAAGTGTATCAAAAAAGTCATATATTATCTCATTCAAAGGTAACTCATAATGTATATCTACCCTATCGTTATCGATATATTTCATGTCTTTAAATATCCCCCGTCTATCCTGACAAAGGTTCATTATATTTCCAACATACTCACTAGGTGAATAAATATGCGCATTAGTCATAGGTTCTTCTGCTTTTAATATTAAAGAAGTATTAGGATAATTCGTAGGATTATCTATATATACAACCTCACCGTCCGTCTTCGTTATCCTATATATAACGCTTGGAGCTGTTGTAATTATATCAAAATTATATTCTCTCTCAAGCCTTTCCTGTATGATCTCCATATGTAAAAGACCCAGGAATCCGCACCTAAACCCGAAGCCTAGTGCAACTGAGGTTTCCGGCTCAAACGATAAAGATGCATCATTAAGTTGGAGTTTTTCAAGTGCCTCTCTTAAGTCTGAATATTTAGAGCCGTCTACTGGATATATACCACAAAAGACCATTGGATGAACAGTCCTGTACCCCGGCAAAGGTTCTGTGGCTGGATTTTCAACTAAGGTTACTGTATCTCCAACTCTAGCATCATTTACAGATTTAATAGATGCTGCTATATAGCCAACTTCACCTGCGACAAGTTTTGCAGTCGGTTCTATATTAGTAGCCTTTAAAAATCCACACTCTGTAACAACAAACTTGGCTCCTGTGGACATAAGCTTTATTTCGTCTCCAACCTTTACTATGCCTTCCTTAATTCTTACATATATAATTACACCTTTATACGAATCATAATATGAATCAAATATAAGAGCCTTTAAAGGAGCTTGTTTAGAGCCTTTTGGTGGTGGTACGAGCTTAACAATACTTTCTAAAACATCTTTCACATTAAGACCAGTTTTTGCTGAAACTAACGGCGCTTCATCTGCCGGGATTCCTATAACATTCTCGATTTCATTCTTTACTCTCTCAGGGTCCGCGCTTGGCAAATCTATTTTATTGATTACTGGTATAACCTCGAGGCCAGCATCAACCGCTAAATAAGTATTAGCTAAAGTTTGTGCCTCTATTCCTTGAGAGGCATCTACTACTAATATAGCCCCCTCACAGGCTGCCAGTGATCTTGACACCTCATAATTAAAGTCAACATGTCCTGGTGTATCTATCAAATTAAATATATAGTCCTTTCCATCATTAGCTTTATATAGAAGTGTTACTGCATGTGCTTTTATTGTTATTCCTCTTTCTCTTTCCAGATCCATGTTGTCAAGCAACTGATCTGACATTTCCCTTAATGATACCGACTGAGTCTGCTCCAAAATTCTATCTGCAAGGGTAGACTTACCATGGTCGATATGGGCAATTATGCTAAAATTTCTAATTTGATCCTGTGGGAAGTCCAAATTCAATCACCTCAAACTAACTTTTAAAATATTCCCATTTTACTTCAAGATAAGGTGGATTTATTTCTAAATTTTATAAGTAAAAATCCCGCCACAACAGCTGTACAAAATGCTACAAGCTGAGAAACTCTTATTCCAAGGTACGGAATGTAGAGGCTATCAGTCCTTAATCCCTCTACAACCATTCTTTCGATTCCATACCAAACCAGATACATTAAAAATATTTGTCCATTATATTTTCTATACTTAATACTAAAAAAATGAAGTAAAACAAATCCTAAGATACACCATATAGACTCATATAAAAAGCAAGGATGAACTCCTAACCCCCCAGTTTTTTCACTTACCATTCTACAGAATATGTCAGTTTCTGTTCCAAATGCCTCTTGATTTACAAAATTGCCCCATCTTCCTATACTTTGTCCAATCAAAAAACTTAAAGCTGTAAGATCAAGAGCCGCCATTATATTAAGCTTCTTGATCTTAGCAACTATAAGCCCTCCAGCGATTCCTCCTATAAGTCCGCCGTAAATAGCTATTCCACCTTCATTAATATAAAATATCCTAATTGGGTCTTCTCTATATAAACTACCTGGATAAAATATAACGTAGTAAAGCCTTGCTCCAATCAGGCCACAAATTAACCCAACAAGTATTGCATCGACCATGTCAGACTTATCTAAAGAGAATCTTTTACAATTTGATAAACAGTAAAAAAATGCAATTAAAAACCCCACACACAATATTATTCCATACCAATATACTTTAAGTCCTCCTATACTAAAAGCAACTGGGTTTATCTTAAAATGTAAGTTTAATCCTGGAAAATCTACATTATAAACCGTAGCCAGCATGACTATTTGCCCTCTTTATCTTTTATGGGAAGAACAACAGACAATGCACAATTTGAAACATCAAGCTGTTCTTTTAATCTATTATTCACATCTTCAAGGGTCGTATTTGCCAAGCACTCCACCATATTATAAAGTTCTCTATCAGCAAAATAAAGACTTAACATTGCATTAGCTATATTCTCTGGACTATTTAGCATTGACACATTTCGTCCGTATATATCCTTCTTAGCTCTTTCAAAGTCTTCATTGCTAATTCCAGTCTCATGAAGTTCTTTTACATACTCCTTTATTATCTCTGCTGCCTTATCAGGGTCTTTAGATTCACCTGAAAATATTACCGCTGCATACCCGGTTCCCTCAAAGTACTCATATCCAAATGTATCATTTATAAGATTTTCATCAAGAAGCTTCTTATAAAGTTTAGAAGAGCCAGATGCTATTGTGTTTAATATTATATCAGTCTCACATATTTGCTTTGCTGTCAACTTCTTTGTTGAAGCCTTTTCTTTAAATCCTAATTGAAAAGATGGCATATTTATTTCAAAGTGCTGTTCTACTCTTTCCTTAACAATCTCATATGGTTCATCCGGGAATATAGTTTCAGGGACCCTCTTCTCAGATGGTTTTAAACATTGGTCTGCTATTTTTATAATTTGTTCTGGATTTACGTTCCCAGCAACACAAAGTACCATATTATTTAAATTGTAAAATGCATTGTAACATTCATAAAGATTTTCAGGGTTTATATGAGAAATTGACTCTATGGTTCCTGCTATGTCAACCTTCACCGGATGATTCTTATACATAGCTCCCAAAAGGTTGAACATTACCTTCCATGAAGGTTCATCCTCATACATCTTTATTTCTTGTCCTATAATCCCTCTTTCCTTTTGTACATTTTCATCTGTAAAATATGGAGATTGTATTAAGCCCAAAAGAATTCTTAATGACTCCTCAAAATTCTCTGTGCATGAAAATAAATAACATGTTGTGTCAAAAGAAGTATATGCATTAGCTGAAGCGCCTGTTTTAGCGTATTTTGAAAAGGCGTCCCCATCCTCACTTTCAAAGAGCTTGTGTTCTAGATAATGTGCTATTCCATCTGGTACAGTTATAATTTCTTCACTATCTTTATACTTAAATTTAGTATTTATTGCCCCATACTTAGTTCCTATAACAGCATAAGTAGAACTTCTCCCCTTTTGTGGATACACATAAATCTTCAGACCTGAACTATGGTCTATTTCAAAATATTTATCGCCGATTCTCTCGTTCTTTATTTCTTTTAAATTATTCATTCCTTTACACCTCCTACTTACTTACAAGTTCATACACTGTATCAAGTGTAGTTGCCTTCGCAGCATCAATAACCTGTTCTTTTGTTACTGCATTTATTCTTTCCACATATTGCTCTGGAGTAAAAAGTTCATCATCAAAAACCTGAGAAAGGTAGAGATTTTCAAGACCACTTAAAAGATCCCCAATAGTTCTAAAACTATTACACAAGCTTTTCTTAATTGCCTCAAGTTCGCTGTCTTGAAAGTTTCCCTTTTTTATTTCTTCAAGTTGCTTTATTATCTCTAATTTAGCTTTTTCTATATTTTCTTTTTCTACACCGCTCTGAACCATCATAATTCCCTTGCTCTTGTCGTATCTTGCTGAACAATAATAGCACAAGCTTAACTTTTCCCTTACGTTTAAAAATAATTTTGAATTCGGCGTAGCGCCATATAAAGCAGCCATAACTCGAGTAGCCATAACCTCTTTGTCATTTTGTGCAAATTTAGTCCTAAACCCTAAAACTAATTTAGACTGAGAGACATCCATAATATCCTTATATTCTGACACCTTATCGGCACTTTTTACGATTTCAGTTTCACAATCTGCAACATTTTTTCTCTTTACATTTAGAAAAGCTTGTCTAAAAACTTCCGCAGTTGCATCTATATTGATATCTCCAAGAGCCATTATTTCTATTTTAGCGGTTTCCAAAGCATTCTGCCATGCTGAATACACAACCTCAGGTGTAAGAGCTAATACCTCTTCTCTCTTTCCAAATCGGCTAATCCCAAATCTTTCATTCTTGCACATTAACTGTTCACAACGAAGCTTTGCAAAAACCCTTTTATCATTGTATTCTGAATCAATTAGTTCAACTAACTGTCTTTTTTCTTGTTCTATGTTATATTTAGAAAATGTTCCGTCAACTAAAAGAGGTTCAAAGATTAAGTCACAAATAAGTTTCGTCATATTTTCAGAAACCTTATCATCTTCAAGTGCATACCTATCATCAAGAAATATCCCTGATATAGTTAAGGCTTGTACGTCTCCAATTTTACTTACATCACAATGAATAGTAGCCCCATATAATTCTGATAGACGTCTATTAAGTTTTGTTAGATCTGGATATTTTTTGCATGATTTACTAAGTAAGAATGGCAAAATAGCATTCTTGGCTGCTGTTTTCTCATCAAGAGGTAAAAACATATTAACTGATATTCGCTCTGTCTTAAAACGGGTATCTTTTATCGCATTAAAGTTTACACCATCACAAATCCTGTGACTAATAAGATTCTTGTTCATTCTAAAACCTCCTATTTATAATATTATCATACACATTATACCATAAAATAGTCTCCTTATCCAGCACAAAATCTATACACCTAAGAAAATAATTCTTTCACTTTGTTGACTACTATAATATTTATGTTAATATTATTATATTATTAGTGTTTATTTGTCAAATTGCAAGAGTTTATGGAGGATATATGAAAATGAAGTCTAAAATCTATACGTTCATTATGTTACTGGTATGTTCAGTTTTAATATTAATTACATGCGGTTGTAATAATTCAAAAGAAGAAAGTCACGATAGTTCTCCCGGGTACCCTATAACTATAGATGGTACTGTCTTTTCTAAATACCCTGAGAGAGTAGTTGTATTATCTGAGTCTATTGCAGATATAATTATCGCTACCTCTAACGAAATTAAGCTTGTAGGTAAGGGAGATGATTGTACTCAGAGGGAGCTAAAAGTTTTAAAGTCAGTTGGTACACAAGAAAATCCCAATGTTCAAGAAATCTCTGCACTTTCACCAGATTTAATTATTTGCGATTCAGAAATGCCTAACGACATTAAGAATTACTTTAAAGAGAACAATATAAATGTTATTTCATTACCAGCTGCAAAAAGTCGTTCTGAATTAGAGTCTTTGTATTACACTATCGGGAACTTATTTTCAGGAACAAGCGGTGCTGACAATGCAGCCGATGTTTGCAAGAAAATCTTATTAGAAATTGATGATATTTCAAGGCGCGTTCCAAGCAATTTCTGCTTTACAGCATGTTATATTTATGATATTGATGGAAAAGTAGCAAGTGGCGATACTTTAGCTGGTAAACTAATTGAATCTGCTGGAGCTGATAATATTGCAAGCGATTGTACTAATAATACAATGGAGAAAGAACATTTGATATTATCTGATCCTAATTTTATCTTTTGCCCACAAGCTGTACATGAAAATTTAGTTAATAATCAAGATTTTGCTAACCTCTCTGCTATTTCATCAAATCAAATCTTTGATATGGAAAAAAGCTTAATGATAAGGCAAGGTAAAACTCTTATAGAAGCCGTTAAATTTATGGCTTGTACAATGTATCCTGAAAATATAAAATAAAGAAAAGCTTTAAGGTGATAAATATGACCGATTTAGTCCCTATTATATTATTTTCTTTAAAAGTACTAACAATTATTTTAGCTATTCTTATTGTATATTTTAGTTTTAAATCCACAAAAAATTTTAGCAGAAACAGAAGAACCTTAATATTACTTGAGGATATCAATACTAAAGAAGAACTTCCTATACTTTACTGGGAAAACACTGTTGGAAGAAATAAACATTGTGACATAAAAATAAATGACCCTGCTATCTCACGCGAGCATGCTGTTATATTCAGACGTAAGGAAGGCTGGTTTATAACAGACACTAATTCTAAATACGGTGTGTTCCTAAATGGGGAAAAAATAAATGGAAAAACGAAGATATTTATTAACGACATAATAACTCTTGGAGAAACATCTCTAGTATTAAAGACTGCTGATCAGTCAAAAGAAATTTCATCAAATAAAGAAAAACTTTTTAAAAACGTTAAACCATTAAGACCAGGAAAAATATTATTTTTTATTACTTTACTTAATCTACTCTTTATAGGCGAAACTTTTATAATAAAGCCAAATTCAGTTATAAATGTTGCCTTTCCTATAATAATATTTTTAGCCACCTGTTGGATATTCTTTTTTATTTCCAAATATCTATTTAGCCGAGCTACATTCGAGATTGAAAACTTAGCAATTTTACTTATAAGTATAGGATTAAACGTAATTGTAAACTATAAAGTAGAATTAATATTTTCTCAGCTTATCTCAATTGCTTTAGGTATGATATGCTTTTTATTCATTATTTGGTTTATAAAGAATCCTGACAATGTAAAAAAGTTTAGGCTTTTAATAGCTATTATAGCAGTCATATTCTTTGTTATAAATCTATTATTTGCTAAGGAGATAAATGGATCTCGAAATTGGATATCTTTTGGTGGCCTTTCATTGCAACCTTCAGAGTTTATAAAAATAGCATTTATTTTTGTTGGTGCATCAACACTTGAGGATTTACAAACTACTAAAAACTTAACCGGATTTATTTTATTTTCAGCTATATGCATAGGAGCACTCTTTTTAATGAAAGACTTTGGAACAGCATGTGTATTTTTTGTTGGATTCTTAGTAATTGCATTTATGAGATCAGGTAGTATAAGAACGCTTATATTCTCATGTGCAACAGCTATTTTAGGTTCATTTTTAGTACTTACTTTTAAGCCATATATAAAGGATAGGTTCGCCGTATGGGGTCATGCATTTGAGTATCCTAACGCTGCTGGTTACCAACAAGCTCGTGTTCTATCCTATTGTGCAAGCGGAGGACTTTTTGGAGTCGGCCTTGGCAATGGGTATTTACAATACATTTTTGCATCAATGAGTGATTTAATGTTTGGTGTAATTTGCGAAGAATTAGGATTTATAATGGCAATGCTTGTTGCTTTAACAATTACCGGTTTTGCATTCTTTGCAAGAGGGCAAAGTATAAAGAGTCGTTCTACATTCTATTCTATATCATCATGTGCAGCAGCTGCTATGTTAATATTTCAAGCCGCTTTACACATATTTGGCTCTACTGATATTCTTCCACTTACAGGAGTCACATTGCCCTTTGTTAGTCTTGGCGGTTCTAGTATGATATCTTCCTTTGGACTGCTAGCATTTATAAAGGCCTCCGATGAAAGAACTTATGCCATTAGACGTAATTAGCTCAAAGAGGTGATATAGTTATGAGAGAAACACGAATTCGATCAATAATTTTGTCTTTTATAATATTTGGTTTTTTATTTGGGCTTGGCTTATTATCTTTTAAATTATTTGTCAACTCTGCAACTTATGCATTAAGTCCTATAAATAGGCATTTATTGGGTAATGGGCTTTCCAGGGCTGGGGATATTCTAGATAGAAATAATGTAGTCTTAGCGCATAGTGAAGATGAAAAAAGACTATACAATCAAGATGTAAATATACGAAAGGCTCTCTTACACACAGTTGGCGACAATGAATCTCATATACAAACCTCTATTCAGAGTTTATATAGAAATGAACTTTATGGATATAACTTTATTTTTGGAATTGATCCTCCAGAATTTCTTAAAAATAGTAATAATATAAAATTGACTATTGATAGTAATATATGTAAAATAGCCCTTAATGCGCTTGGAAATAATCGCGGTGCTGTTTGTGTATGTAACTACAAAACAGGCGAAATAATATGTATGGTTAGTACTCCAACGTATGATCCATATAAACCTCCTGTGATTACAAACGATAAAGATCCAAACTATGAAGGAGTCTATTTAAACCGTGTTTTATCTTGCTCATTTACACCGGGTTCTGTATTTAAAGTAGTGACAGCTGCATGCGCTCTTGAGAATGAGCAAGATGCAGAAGATAGGATTTATACTTGCAAAAAAATAATGGATGTAGATAACAAAAAGATAACTTGCATGGCAGCACATGGTGAAAAAGACCTTAAAAATGCACTTATGCGTTCATGTAACATATATTTTGCTAGTTTAGCTATAGACTTAGGGAAAGACAAAATGAACTCTTTTACAAACTCTCTATTATTTAATAAAAGACTTCAAATAGACAAAATTTCTACTAAGGAAAGTAATTATAATGTTACAAATAGTAATAATTATGAGCTAGGCTGGTCTGGAGTTGGCCAATATACAGACCTATTAAATCCTATGCATAGTATAGTAATCTTAAATGCTATTGCAAACTCGGGTGAAAGTATAGACCCATATTTAATTAAAGAAATCAGTGAATCTGATGGAACTATAAAATATCACATTGATAATAATATAAACAGCCATACCTTACTAACGAAATCTACAGCTGATAAATTAAAAAGTATGATGAGATATAATGTACAGAAAAATTATGGTGACTCTCTTTTCCCCGGTCTTAATGCATTCGCCAAAACTGGAACTGGTGAAACATCTGAAAATAAAAAGCCTAATGCCTGGATATTTGGCGGTTCAACTAATGAAAATACACCATATTCATTTTGTGTAGTGGTAGAAGATTCAGGGTTTGGAATAAATGTTGCAGGGCCCATTGCTTCTACTGTCATGAAAGCTCTATGCAAAGTAAAGTAGACTAAAATTTCTTGAAAAAAGTAGATTTGCATGGTATAATTTTTTATAGTGTCAAAAATAAGGAGGCTTATTAATGGAAACAGTATTAAAAGTTAATAATATTTCAAAAGTATACTCCAAAATTGCTGTCGTAAATAACATCAATATGAATATAAAGAAAGGAGATATATATGGCTTTATAGGGAAAAACGGAGCAGGAAAAACTACTTTAATAAAAATGATAGTTGGACTTACTAATCCTACTTCCGGATCTCTAGAGTTATTCAATAGTTCTGATTTAAATGCAGGTAGAAGAAAAATAGGTACTGTTATTGAGTCTCCTTCATTTTATCCAAACCTTTCTGCAAAAGATAATATGTTAATTCAATGTAAACTTTTAGGACCTTGCGATTTATCTATCATCGATGAGACTTTAAATCTTGTAGGTTTGGGTAATATTGGAAAAGAGAAAGTTAAAAAATTCTCTCTTGGTATGAAACAGCGTTTGGGCATAGCAATGTCATTAATGGGGAAACCGGAATTTTTAGTATTAGATGAACCAACTAATGGCCTTGATCCGGAAGGTATTGTTGAAGTGCGTAATCTATTAAAAAAGTTAAACAAAGAAAAAGGCATAACTATTTTAATTTCAAGCCATATCTTAGGTGAACTTTCTAAATTAGCAACACGTTATGGTATAATCGATCACGGAAAAATGATAGAGGAGTTTGATCAAAAGGAACTAGAAGAACGTTGTAAATCAAGTTTAGTAATAGTTGTTAATGACGTTAATAAGGCCTCTGAAATACTTAGGTCTCAATTAAACACTCAGAACTATACAATTTTAAATAGTAGCACTATTGAACTAAATGATTTTATCAATAGTCCTGGTACTGTTAATTCTTTATTATCAAAAAATGATATTATAGTTGAGTCAATCTCTTTAAAAACAGCAGATCTTGAAGACTACTTTATGCAGGTCATTGGAGGTGCTAAAAATGGTTAATGTAATAAAATCTGATATTTATAAAACAATCAAATCGACATACTTTTGGGTTCTCTCTATAATAATGTTGATTCTCTACATATTAAGTTCTTGTATAAATCTACACTTTGTAAACAAAGCGTTCATACAAGCAGGAATTTGTACAAACTCATTTTTTCTCTACTTATCTTCTATTCCTAATTCTACTTACCTATTTGTTTGTTTATTTATAATGATCTCCACCGGTTTAGAGTTTTCATCTGGGTCAATAAAAAATATAGCTTCAAAGGGATACCCTCGAGAATTTCTTTACTTTTCAAAACTTATTTGTGCACTATTGGCTCTAGTCTTTTATATGCTCATTTGCGCTGTTGGATTTTTGGTTTGTACTCAAATAATGATCGGAAATAAAATTCCTGATTTTTATTTAATGTTACCTGACTTTGCAAGTTTATCTTTTCTATATACGCTCCAAGCTATAGCATATATATCAATTGCGCTTATGTTAGCTTTTTTACTTAGATCTTCCGGAATTTCCATATCTATATTCTGTATATTTATATCTATGGCATCTATTTTAGGATCGGTAATAGAATTTATCATTAGAAGAATTCAAGGTATTGAATTTTCCATCGAGCCATATTTACTATCTTCGTGCACATTATCCGGTTCAGAGCATTTAGTTCGTACCATTATAGTTTTACTTGTATATACTTTAATTCCATTAATTATAGGTATCTACACATTTAAAAAGCGTGATATTAAATAATGAATAAAATAAAAAGACTAGGCTTTAGCCTAGTCTTTTTATACTGGGTGTATTTTATTTTCCATATCACAGTATTTTGGATTAATACCATATTTTTTAGCCCTTCTTTGCTTAAAGAAGCCAGGAGCTATTTGAGGAAACTGCGCATAAGTTAAGACATCTTCTTCTGTCTCTATGTATTCACTAATTGACTGTTCTAACTTACTCAGTTCAGGTTTTATAAGGTCTGCAGGTCGACAGTCTATACAGACTACATCTTCAGCTATACTGAGTTTAAATTTTGGGTCTATCTTTAAAGGTGTTCGTCCATATCTACCTGCAACTAAATTTTTAAATTCATTTGTACATGATTTATATCTCTTTCCATTTATTACGTTTAATACAGCTTGTGTTCCAATAATCTGTGAAGTTGGTGTAACCAAAGGGGGAGAGCCACACTCTTCCCTTATTTTTGGTATTTCCTTTAATACCTCATTTAGTCTATCCTCTTTTCCTGCTTGTTTCAATTGTAGAAGTAAGTTAGACAACATCCCTCCAGGAACTTGGTACTGCAATGCTTTCGTATCAGCTATAAGCATCTTAGGATCTAGCAATCCACTCTCTATATACTTTTCTCTTAGCTTTATAAAGTAATCTTTTATCTCATTTAACAAAGATAGGTTAAGTCCTGTATCATATTGTGTTTCAGCTAAAGCCACTACCATAGATTCTGTTGGAGCATGTGATGTACCAAGTGCTAGGGGAGACAAAGCAGTATCAATAGCATCGGCTCCACTCTCTATTCCCTTTAAAAGACACATAGCCGCAAGTCCCGATGTATAATGTGTATGGAGTTGTATTGGAACATTTACCTTATTTTTTATAGATTTAATCAATGTCTCAGTTCTATAAGGAGTTAAAAGTGCAGCCATATCCTTTATACATATTGAATCAGCACCCTCTTCTACAAGCTTTTGCGCATAATCAGCAAAATAGTCATCTGTAAAAAATTCTCCAGTTGTATAACTTATCGAAGCTTGTACATGAATACCTTCAGATTTTGCCGCCTTAATTGAAGTTCTCAAATTTCTTATATCATTAAGTGCATCAAATACTCTAATTATATCTATGCCATTATATGCTGCGCGTTTTATGAAATACTCCACTACATCATCAGCATAATGTCGGTATCCTAACATATTTTGTCCTCTAAAGAGCATTTGTAGATTCGTATTTTTACAATATTTCCTTATAGTCTTAAGCCTCTCCCAAGGGTCTTCATTTAAAAATCTTAGGCAAGCATCAAATGTCGCTCCTCCCCAACATTCTATTGAATGATACCCTACTTCATCCATTTTACTTAATATTGGCAACATATCATCTATAGACATTCTAGTTGCTATTAATGACTGCTGTGCATCTCTTAAAATTGTTTCTGTTATTAAAACTTTTTTAGTCATATCATAGCTCCTTATAATTTAATATCCTTTTAATAATAAAAGACTAAGTTATCCTATTACTATTATGTTTTCTCCGTCTAATACAGATTGTCCCTTTCCTACATTAATAGCCGCTATTGTACCATCTATAGGTGCAGTAATATCATTTTCCATTTTCATTGCCTCCAATATTGCTAAAACGTCTCCACGACTCACCTTATCGCCCATTTGAACTTTTATATCATTTATAACTCCATTCATTGGAGCCTTAACTCCAACACCGTTTACTGGTGTTTTACTTCCTTCATTGGGCATTGAATTTTTAGCATCATGTTCAATACTTAAGTCTTTTGTACTGTCTTTTGCGTCTAGTTCCTCTACTGTAACATCATACTTCTTTCCATTAACTGTTATCCTTAAATTTTTCATACAATTCTCCATAACTAATTATTTTTTATTAATAACAATTCTAGATAATGATAAAGTTTTTTCCTAGTTTCTAAAGGAGTAATCACTCCTTCTATAAATCCAGATTTTATAGCAAACTTTGGTCCTATTAAATTCTCTTTATAGTTATGTATTAAACTTTTGCGTTCATTTATAGGGTCATTTGAACTTTTAAGTTTTTCATTAAAAATTATATTTGCCATTGCTTCTGCTGGTAGTGGAGATATCGAAGCACTAGGCCACGCGAATGTAACATCTGAACCTTTAAAATGTGAAGCATATAAAGAAGCCATTGCTCCATAAGCTTCTCCTATTACTAAGTTAATCCTTGCTATCTTTGCATTAGCATAAGCGCTATAAATTGATACTGCACCGTTTAATGATTTAAATCCTTTAGAATCAATAATATTCAATATTGGTATTGAAAAAGAATTACAAAATTTTATAAATTTTGCAGCTTTTAAACATGCTTTCTCATCTGTAAATCCATTGTTATGTAGCTTATTTGACGCAATCACTCCGATTGTAAATCCGCCCAATTTGGCTAGTCCCGTTATAAGAGACTCCCCATATAGCTCTGAAAATTCCATAAAACTTTCGTCATCTACTATAGCCTCTATTACACAACTTCTAATACTATATTTTCTTTCCTTGGAAATAGCATTCATTGCCGTTAAAATACTTGCACCTTTCTCCTCCTTAGGTTCTTTAATTTTTCCAATAGGAACCTTTGAGTTTTTATTAGAAGGTAACACATTCAATAACTTTTTAGATAGATTAATAGCATCTTCTTCACTGTCTACAGTAAAATGAGATGTGCCATTATCTTCAAGGGATTTATAAGATATATTATAGTCAGCAACATCTATAGATAGTTTTGCATCTTTAGTGGTAATTAATATATTAGAGCTATTAGCCATTAATGCATTAAGTCCATAGCATGGACCCGATACAATAGAAATAATGGGTATTTTATCTTTAAGTTCCCAATTTTTGAATAGTAGTTCTCCTATAGAATAAACTATATCTTCATCTTCTGTAATCTTTATTCCCGCTGAACTATATACGCACACCAAAGGTGCTGCACTTTTTTCCGCTAAAGCATAAGTCTTTCTAAGTTTATTGATATGCGACTTAGTTACTGCACCAAACGATGCATCTATGTCTTGGCAAAAAGCATATACCGGTCTTCCTTCAACAGCTCCAAATCCACAAGTTACATTTGTATTTTCACCGTTACTCTTTGCAAATTCGTCTATCTGCTCAAATGTTCCCTCATCAAATAAAGAAGAAATTATTTTATATGACTTTCTCTCCTCCAATTTCTCATGTTCTAACTGTAATTCCTTAAGTAACTTCATAACGTCCATTGGATGTCCTCCTGATTTTATAAGACAATGAAATAATATTTATCTTTCACAATCTCAATACATCATATATTATGCATTAGTTAAAATATCTTTTCATTAAATTTATTATTTAGGTTCTACTCATTTTTATATTTAAATAATTAAAAATTGTCAAATAAATGCTTATTTATTAAAATAACATATCAATTTTTACTTTTTAATAAAAATCTTCTTAACCCCTAAACACTAATTATACTAATAAATCACGACCCTTTATAAAAGACCAAGTTATCTTCTCACACGAGAGCCTACCAACATTTTTACTTCCTCGCTTGTCAGTTCTCTCCATTCACCCGGTTGCAACATACCAAGTTTAACACGTCCTATAGCAATTCTTTTTAGTCTAGCAACTTTAAGTCCTACCTTCTCACACATCTTCCTTATTTGCCTATTTCTTCCCTCTTTTAATATAAACTCTAAAACAGTTCTATCATTACCAGTCTTTAAAACATTTATAGTTGTCGGCTGTGTCATATATCCATCTATTTCCATACCGGCGCTCATTTCTACTAACTGATTCTCCGTTATCCTAGGTTTAACTGTTACTCTATACTTTTTTTCTATGTGCTTTGATGGATGCATTATAGAATTTGCAAATTCTCCATCATTAGTCATTAGTATTAGCCCCTCTGAGTCCTTATCAAGCCTACCAATTGGATATACACGTGCGGGTACATCCGACACCAAACCTGCTACGCATTTTCTACTCAGTTCATCCTCCATAGTAGAAACAAATCCTCTTGGTTTATGTAACATAATATAATATTTATGTGACTGTTTTATAACTTTTTTCCCATTCACTATAACTTTATCCTTATTAGGTTCTACTTTATCTCCAAGTTTTGCTATCCTTCCATTTACACTTACCTTTCCTTCTTTTATTAAATCTTCTGCTCTCCTTCTAGATGATATACCATAATCGGAAAGCATTTTTTGAAGTCTTACTTTTTTCATTGTCTTTATCCCCCGGTTAATTAAAAAATCCCTTAAAAAATCCTATAATCTTGCTCACCAAATTCTTATTTTCTTTAAAAATATTTTCATCTGTTGAGACTATTAAATCATTAGTAGCTATAATTTTTCCTTCAAATTTGTACTCTATTTTCCCTATAACCTTTCCTTTTTCAATTGGAGCATATACAAATTGCGGAGCTTTTACTACCTTTTCTATCTTATCCTTTTGTCCCTTAAGCAAAGTTAAATTCATATCGTCTTTTGCAAATACTGTTATCTCATCTACATTTCCTCCAACCAATGGTAACGACATACATTCACATTCGTCTAAAGGAACTGACTCAACTTTTAAAAAACCATAGTCAAGTAACTTTTCATGGTCATTCCAGTCATCTCCTGCATTTAACGTCACTGCAACTAGTCTACATCTATTTCTCTCTGCTCCAGACACTAAACATCTTCCAGAACGTTTCGTAAATCCTGTTTTTATGCCAATACATCCATCGTATCTTTTTAGCAGTCTATTCTCATTATAAAGTGTCCTTATCTCACATGGTTCTATAAAAGGAACATCAACCTTCCTCTTAGAACAAATATCATAAAATGATTGATTTTCAAGTGCATACGCTCCAAGTAATGCCATGTCATATGCCGTAGAGTAATGATTTTCTGCATCTAGTCCTGAAGGAGTTACAAAGTTTGTATTATTCATCCCAATCTGCTTCGCTTTCTCATTCATAAGCTTAGCAAATCCCTCAACAGAACCACCTAAAAATATTGCAACAGAATTTGCAGCATCATTTCCTGATACTGTAAGCATTCCTTTTGCAAGACTTGTCAATGGTAATTTTTGACCTAACTGTAAGTACATAGACGAGCCCTCAACAGGAACCATCTTATCTGTTATTGTAACTTCCCTGTCGCAGCTCTCTGCAGCTTCAAGTGCTAATAAAGAAGTTAATATTTTAGTCGTACTTGCCATAGGCCTTTTTTCATTTTGATTTTTTCCATATATAACTTCACCTGTATCAGCACATATAACAACCGCAGATTGAGCTGACAATGACAGTTCATCTTGTGCGGCACATACATTTATTGGCGATTCTAAAAAGCTAATAAAAATACACGCCATAAATAGAGTTGAAAATAACTTTTTGCACAAATTAGCCACATCCTTCTTTAATTTTTCTCTAAGAATCTCTCTGCTAATTATATGCAAAAACCTTTATAATATTAAAAAACTATTATTCTTTGGATTCAGATTTATTACTAATATCGTCCTTCTTTGAAGATTTGTCTGACTTCTTTATAAGTGAGCCCACCTTATCAAAAACTTCCGGAACCATATCTATTACACGATCAACTGTACCTGAAGCAGGTTCAACATGTAAAATCTTTACATCCCCATTAGGACTTACACTCAAAAACGCTACAGGTGCAAGTGTAACACCCGCACTACTTCCTCCTCCAAATAGATTGTCTCCCTCTTTTTTATTCGGAAATTCAGAGCCACCTGACACAAATCCATAAGAAACCTTTGAAACTGGAATTATACAAGTTCCATTGTCAAGTTTTATAGTATCTCCTATTATTGTACTTACATCCACCATCTCTCTTACTTTTTCCAAAGTAGTATCCATCATGTTGTTTATTAGTCCTTCGCTCATTTTGCTACACCCTTTCTCTCTGTAATTTTTTTTGATTTTTATATACTGACTTTACAAATTTAAATGCTGTAACAACAGCAATGTTTAAAATAGATATAGGTTTAAAGTGAATACGCGCATAAAAATCTACTTTCGTTTTTTCCGAAGAGAAACCTGGGTAAATATTAACATTATATCTATTACTATTTACGTCTTTTACCACTTTCAAAAGGCATAAACTTATAAATGATTTTATTTTACCTGTCTTTAGCGCAGTATCACATGCATCTTCCCCTACAACCATGATATCCAAATTTATTTTATCTATTAAAATTTTTAAAAAAATTTTTCTAATTGCCTCAGTTGATAAAACTGTTAATTCTTTTAAAATACTAAGGAACCCTGAAAGGCCTTTTTGCTTAAATAGCTTTGAAATATAATTCTCTTTTTTCTTAGATTTTTTTTCTGGTTTCAATTCTTCATTTTTATTATCACTTTTTTCTTCAATTTTATTATGTTTTTCTTCTTTTGGAAACACACTAAATGAAAATTTAAGATATTTAATCTTTAAACTTAGCTCTTCTTTAAAACGCAGTTCAAAGTAGACGGGTATATTTAAAAGTAAAAATAATAAAAACAACAGTCCTAGAATAATATATAATACTATCAATATATAAACACCACTTTTGTTCCTTATTTTTGATTACATATCTCTGGTAATTCATCAATAGAGTTTATCCCAAAACACTTAAGAAAATTCAACGTCGTTCCATATAGTATAGGTTTTCCCGGCAACTCTAACCTTCCTCTTTCTTCTATTAAACATCTTAAACTAAGATTTGAAATTATATTAGAGCAGTCTACTCCCCTAACTTGTTCAATAAAGGATTTAGTAACAGGTTGATTGTAGGCAACAATAGCAAGAACCTCCATTGCCGCCTGGGAAAGTGGTACATTTTTTCTTAAATCAATTGCTTTCCTTACATACTGTGAGTAAACCGGCTTTGTGCACATTTGATATTTATCATCAATCCTTATTATGCACAAACCACTTTCTTCCTTATCAAATTCATCTTTTAATATTCCCATAATCTTAACTATTATTGGGTTTTCTATATCCAAAGCCATAGAAATTCTATCAATTGAAACAGGCTCTCCACTTGCAAAGAGTATAGATTGTATTATTGCCTTAATTTTTTTTATATCCACTGCATTTCATTTCTCCTTACTAAGCTTAACTTCTAAATTATTACCTTCCTTTTCAATAAATACCCTTTTTGATTTTACAAGTTCCAGCAGTGCAAGGAAAGTTGCTACAGCTTCTGATTTACTTTTATTTTCTCTAAAAAGTGATAAAAAATTAATGTTACCTCTTCTTTTAAGCGATTTTAGAATATAAATCCCTTTTGAGAAAACAGATATAATTTTCTTTGCAACTATCTCATTAAATGATTCTCTAATTGGCGGCAAATTTTTCTTATTCTTTCCCATAGAAGTTACATAAGCTTTAAATATTTCATTAATATTATGACTTATTGAATATGTCATATCCCTATCAAGCTTCATTGTGTCCCTCGATATAAAGTCAAGTTGCATATGCTCCTCCAAAATTTTAGCCATTTTCTTGCACTGCTCATATTCTAATAGCTGCCCTTTAAGTTCTTCTTTCAGCATTTCGGCCTCTGATTCATGTTTTGGAAGCAAAGTTGACGTTTTTATATACACAAGTCTTGCTGCCATTTCTAAAAATTCACTAGCTATATCCATATTTTGCTCTTTCATTAGGTCAATGTGTTCCATATATTGGTCTAAGAGTTCTGAAATTTGTATATCACATATGTTTAGTTTATTCTTTTTTATAAGGTGTAAAAGTAGATCTAATGGACCTTCAAACAGGTTTAATCTATAAGATATTTTTTCCATAGGATCATCTTAGCCCCTTCCAAATGGAATATTAGCTAACCACACTATAAAGTTAAAAACCTTCTCTTGAATAAAATATATTGGTCCTGAAAGAACTCCCATAAATAAAAGAGCAAATACCACCATCTCAATATACAATCTATACTGATAAAATTTATATAAAATTTTATCTGGCAAAAATATAGATAATACCTTTGAGCCGTCAAGGGGAGGTAATGGTATTAAATTAAAAACAGCTAATCCAACGTTAATACTTATAAAAGAAGAAAAAAACAGTGCAATATACTTAAAATAATCTAGAGGAATATAGAAAAGACACAGTATATTAAATATAATAGCTCCCAAAACTGCTGCCAATAAGTTTGAAGTTGGTCCTGCAAGAGCTGTTAGAGCCATACCAACCTTAGGATGCTTAAAGTTTCTTGGATCAATTGGTACTGGTTTTGCCCAGCCAAACTTAAATAATATTAAAGCTGCTGCTCCTAGTGGGTCAATATGCTTAATAGGGTTTAAAGTTAGCCTTCCTTCATATTTAGCAGTCTTATCACCAAGTTTGTAGGCTATAAAACCATGCGCCCATTCATGAATAGGAAGTATAAAAAATATTATTAACAATGAGGATGCGATTGATATTAATGCATACTCGATTGTCATTCCACGTTGAAGGAACCACATAAAAAACACCCCTTTTTATATAATTATAATGTTTAAGTAAGAAAAAAACAAGCTTATAGTTTAATACACATTAAAATTTAAGTAGTAATTAAAAAAACTTGATTTTTATAATAAAATCTGTTAGTATAATAATGTTATACATTGGCACTTAAGGAGGTGCAAACATATGGCAAAATGTGATATTTGCGGAAAAGATATTGCTTTCGGAATAAAAGTTTCTCACTCTCATAGACGTTCAAACAGAACTTTCAAGCCTAATGTTAAACGTGTAAAAGCTATTGTTGGTGGGACGCCAAAGCGCATTCATGCTTGTACTCGTTGCCTGCGTTCTGGTAAGGTTAATAGGGCTGTCTAGTTTGTATATTTGCAATATTAAAATTTTAAGGAGATGCTAGTTAGTGTCTCCTTTTTCCGTTGTTTAATTTTGTATGTTGTAAGTTTATAAAAAATTTGATTTTTCGTATTTTTTAATATATAATATAATCAATATTATTATAAGGAGAGATTCGTATGACTGTAGAGCAATTTATAAAGTTAGCAAAAGATTGTAACTCAAAGGTTGAACTGGCTTCCTTAGCAAAGTCAAATGGTATTTCTTTGTCTCGAGAAAAATTAGACAAAATATTCAACAAAATAAACGATGGAGCTGAGCTCAATGATGATGCCTTAGAGTCTGCAGCTGGCGGTATCACCTTTGGTATATCAGAAAATCAATTACAAGCATTTATTAATCATTAATAAAAAATGTTTTATTTTTTTCAAATTATATGTTGACTTTTTACCATACTTGTGTTATAATATATTCATATTATAAAAGGAGGGATGTAAAATGTCAAAAAAGAAAGATAAAGATCTAGACTTAGGCGAAGAATTAAACGAAGAGGAATTAGGGGCTGTATCTGGTGGTGTTTCAGCTGCCGACTATATTTCTCAAGGTTTGTCCATTCTAGGAGGTAAAAGTAGTAGCTCCCAGGATTCCTCAAAAATTGGCGGCAACTCTGGTAGTTATTATGGGTCAAAAAGGTAGGCCATTACAATTAAAGAAAAAAGACACTATTAATAGTGTCTTTTTTTATTTGTTATATTTATAAAACCAAATAAAGGCATAAAGTATTCTAAATGTACTGAAAATAAGGCTAATCCCTTTATTAGATCTCTTACAAGGACATTCAACATTATATGTTATTAAAACTTCTTTATTTTATCACACTAAGTCTCACCTGAACATTTAGTATTTTAAATATATTGCTCTTATAGCAATTAATACTATTAGTTACCTTATAATTTTATCAAAATCCTATTTTCTACATTTTTCAACACACAATACAATTAATAAAAATTTTATTTAATATATCTAAAAACAAATTATTTTTCCAAAATTATATATTGACTTTTTATAGTTTCAGTGTTATACTATATTTATAATATTAAAGGAGGAATGTAAAATGCTAAAAAAGAAAAATAAAAACGTAAATTTAGACGAAGAATTAAATGAAGAAGAACTAAATGAAGAAGAACTAGATAGTGTATCTGGTGGTATTGGCGCTAACCTTCAAGGGCAAACTATGATAGGCGGTGACGCTGGTTGTTATCATGGCCCAACAATTGGCGGTGACGCTGGTTGTTATCATGGTCCAACAATTGGCGGTGACGCTGGTTGCTACCATGGTCCAACAAAGTAAGCAGCAATAATTAAATAAAAAGAGGCACTATTAATAGTGCCTCTTTTTATTTGCTATATTTATAAAACCCACCAAAGGCATTAAGAATTTACATTTACTGAAAATAACATTAGACCTTTTATTAAGTCTCTTACAAGGGCATTCAATATTAGATATATTATTAAAACTTCTTTACTTTGCTATACTAAACTTTTTCTCCTGCCCTTTCATTATTCTAAGTATATTGCTCTTATGCTTATACATAACAATTAAACCTATAAATGCTGAAACAGTAGTGCTAATTACTACGTATCCAAATGTCACTTCCCTAGCTCCTCCTAGATAATCATAAAAATAACTGGTTATAAAAGTTAATATAGGATAAAGTAAGGCAGCTATTATGGAGCCTAATGAAACTATCCTAGTAGCAAAAACAATAATAACAAATACTAACAATAATACAAGTGCTACTCTAAGATCCGTCATAATTATTAATGCAAAAGCTGTAAGTACTGCTTTTCCCCCTTTAAACTTGAAAAAGCAAGGATAAATGTGCCCTATAACACAACAAACCCCTGATAAGTAAATGCCATACTGAATTATGCAAAATTGCGGTACACCAGAAATAGAAAAATTAGAAAATACCATTTGACCTATTAAGCACGCTAATATTCCTTTAAACAGATCTCCTAACATAGTAAGTAATGCTGGTAGAATCCCTACAGACCTTAAAACATTCGTAAATCCAGCATTACCACTTCCAAGATTTCTTATGTCTACCTTATCTTTAAAAAATTTCGTAAATATTATTGAAAAACAAATGCTTCCTAGTAAATAACCTACTCCTGCAACTAATACCATATATAAAAAGTATTCTCTCAAAAAAACTATAGTTGGAATATCCAAAAAATCACCTCTTAATCAAACTTACTTACCATTTCTCTCTCTTATTATAAATCTAATAGGCGTACCTTCAAAAGAGAAAGCGTCCCTAAGCCTATTTTCTAAATACCTCTGATAAGAAAAATGGAAAAGGTCTACTGAATTTACAAAAAATACGAATGTAGGAGGTTTTACTGATACTTGAGTCATGTAAAAAATCTTTAGCCTCTTTCCTTTGTCTGTTGGCGGTTGTACCCTTATTATAGCCTCTCCCAGCAGATCATTTAAAACCCCCGTTGAGATCCTCATTGCATTAGCATTCGATACTGCCACGATTTTTTTAAATAAGCTATCTATTCTCTGCCCTGTTTTCGCAGAAATAAATATAATTGGTACATAAGACATAAATGAAAAATCTTCTTTAAGTTTTCTTTTGTAGTTAGCCATAGTCTTATCATTTTTTTCTATAGCATCCCATTTATTTACTACTATTACACAAGCCTTACCTGCATCAACTGCAAGACCCGCTACCTTTGAATCTTGTTCTGTAAATCCTTCCACAGCATCTATCATTATAACACAAACATCGCTACGTTCAATAGCCATCTTTGCTCTTATAACACTATACTTCTCAACGGACTCATAAACCTTATTTTTTCTTCTTAGTCCTGCAGTATCTATAAAATTAAATTTACCATATTGATTTTCAATGATCGTATCTATTGAATCACGAGTAGTCCCCGCTATATCTGATACTATACAGCGAGTTTCTCCGCTAATCCTGTTAATAAGAGAAGATTTGCCGACATTTGGTTTGCCAATAACCGCTACATTAATTATATCTTCATCTAGATTGCTATCAACATCTTTAGGTAAATATTTTAATATTTCATCCAGTAGGTCACCAGTTCCGTGTCCATGAATTGATGAAATTCTTATTGGGTCGCCTAATCCTAAATTATAAAATTCATAAAAATCAGGATCAACTTCACCAATTTTATCACACTTATTTACACATAAAATAATAGGTTTACCACTCTTTCGTAGCATCGTTGCTACTTCCCTATCCGTCGCAACAACTCCTGATTTTAAGTCTACAACCAATATAATAACATTCGCTGAATCTATAGCTAATTCAGCCTGCCTTCTCATCTGAGACAAAATAATGTCTTCAGAATAAGGTTCTATTCCCCCTGTATCTATAAGAGAAAATCTGCTGTTTAGCCATTCACATTCTCCATATATTCTATCTCTTGTAACTCCAGGAGTATTATCAACAATTGAGAGCCTTTTACCTATTAGTTTATTAAACAATGTAGACTTTCCTACATTAGGTCGGCCTACTATTGCTACTACTGGTTTTGACATTCTATCACTCCATCCTTCTATAATTTAAAATCCTTTTTATAAAGTTTCCTTGCAATATCTATATAAAGTAATCTTCATAGAACATCTTTCATTTATTATCTCTTTAAGGTAATCTTTAATACCACTTAGTAAACTATTTCATTTGTATGCTCTATCTCATTACGCAAGAACTATTTTAAAGGCTTCAATGTTCCTTTCTTTTCTCTTATAATATTTTTTAAATTTACAAATTTACTTCTAATATATACAATAATAAAACCTTGACATATCCCTACAAGCCCTTCTCCAATCATTAAGAGCATAGTTCATTTAAGTACTTATCAGACTTATTCAAAATTTAATAAGAGAAAAATCCCCAACATCTTTCTTTTTATTGCATAAATATAGTCTTTTTACTCTTCCGTTTTTCCCCCTATAATCCATCAAAAGTGCTTATTATACCTGGATATCAATTTATTTCATTTTTTACCCTTTGTATACAACAAAAGTATTTCATCTTTACACTCTTATTAATACAGTCCTTATACCATTTCTTACCGTATAAGCTAAGTTCTTAATTTATTAAACAAAAATAGAGAAGGATTAAACCCTCTCTAAAAATAAAAGAGGGCCTAAAACTAGGCCTCTTTTTTTATAACTTCTCTGCCATTATAATATCCACAAGCCTTACAAACTCTATGAGGTAGTTTAAATTCGTTGCATTGAGGACATCTTATAATTGCAGGAGCCTCAAGCTTCCAAACACTCGAACGCCTTTTATCTCTTCTAGCCTTAGAAACTTTCCTCTTTGGTACTGCCATTTTTCTAACCTCCTTGACTAATAAATCAACAATAAATATATCAAAAACAATAATAACTTTATAAGATGCGTCTTCGATACTACATTAAATAATTATATAATTTTATATATCTTTTGTCAATAAAAATGCATAAATAATTATTTCTTATTAACAGCTGAAGTATGTTTTTCTTTTATATATGTAGACTCAAAATCTGATATATGTAATTTCACTGCCAGCGGATACTTTTCATACGCCAAGCTTATAGAAAAATCTCCACCCTTAGCTGCATTATCAAATCCACCCATGTGCCATCTTATTGCCATAGCCTCCGAAGGCTTAAGACGCATAAATCTTTCTATTAAAAATACGGATTTCTCTCCATGTCCAAAAGGGAAACTATCTTCTACCATATAAAAGGGTTGCTTTTCCCATGAGCCTGTAACTTCATTCTTTACATTCCTGGTTGAAACTTTATAAAATTCAGCTTTACACAAATCATGGAGCAACGCACAAATTGCAAAGCTTTCTTCATTGTCTTCAGTTTCATTAAAATGATAATCTCTTAAAGTGTGATAAACAGTCACGCTATGTTGCACCAAACCGCCTTCACATGCACAGTGATACTTTGTACTTGCAGGTGCTGTAAAAAAATCTGTCGTCAAAAGCCAATTTAAAAGCTCTTTAGATCCATGTCTTTTAATATGAGTATTATATATTTCTATAAATTCTTCTTTATAACTCATTTAACCACCTCTTTTATACATATTATACCACAAAATTTCTAAATTTTCCTAAAAAGTTTATCTTGAAGTGATTTTATTTTTTCTTTTCTTATTTTAGTTTCCTTTTTGTCCACCTTAAGTTCGCCTGTATTTTCATCTATAGATAATATATCTCCTGGAATAGCTTCATCAGGAATTTCTTTTTTTTCTATAGCATACAGTTTTTCATTGTCATCTTGGCATATAACATATGCACCTTCAAACCTATCGATAGATAATTTCATTACTTTCCCTCCTTCTCTGTTATAACTTCCATTTTGTCACCATCTGTTAGAAAAATTACTGTGCCATCAAGGTCCGTTCTATATAAATTTATATTATTTCTCTTTAGCCTATCAACAGTCTCTTTTTTAGGCAAATTGTTTCTGTCTGCTCCTACAGAAATGACAGCATACTTAGGTGCAACCGAATTCAAAAACTGTTGTGTAGTCGAAGTCCTACTTCCGTGATGACCTACCTTTAAAACATCAGATTTAAGGTTAAAACCCTTTGCTATCATATCATTTTCAGAATGTCTTCCAGCATCACCTGTGAAAAGAAAACTTTTATTTTTATATGTAACCTTAGTAACTATTGAATTATCATTCATATCACTATATTGATTATTTGGTGCAAAAATTTCAATGCTCATCTTTCCTACATTAAAACTCGTTCCCGGAACAGGTTCACTTACTGATATTCTCTTCCTTTCAAGCGCCATAAGTAATTTTTCATAGGATCTAAATGTTGGTATCATATCATCTCTTAACTTTGGCATCATAAATTTGTTAATATTAAACTCCTCAACTATAGCACTCATGCCTCCGGCGTGATCACTATGTTGATGTGAAAGCATTAGAAAGTCTATGGTCTTCACTCCCATTTTGCGTAAGTATTCATTTACATAATTATAAATATTATGTTCACCAGCATCTATAAGGACATTCTTTCCCTCACAAGTAATAAAAATACTATCCGCTTTTCCAACATCTAAGACATGCACAGACATTGGATAGTCTTCTGCGTTATAAGAGAATTCTTTTAGTCCACACGCATTAAATACATCTCTAAAACTAAAAAGGCCAAAAGCGTCTCCACAAGTAAGTATAAATGAAATTACTATAAAAGCTATTATTCCAATTCCTGAAATTATATGTTTCTTTTTAAATTTAATACCTTCAAGGCTATTCATAAAGTTGGCTCCTTTTTTCTACTATTTTATATCTGAGTTTATAAACTGTTGATGCGTTATTAAGACTTGTCGAGGTTTAGAACCATCACTGGCTCCAATTACACCCATTTTCTCCATTTCATCTATGAGTCTTCCTGCTCTTGCATAGCCCAATCTAAGCCTTCTTTGCAGCATAGATGTAGAAGCTTGTCCTGCATCTATAACACACTTTATAGCCTCAGACAGCATTGGATCATCACATTCACTTTTTGTCCTTTTATCATTCGTCGGTTCGCTAATTGCATTTTTTTCTATCTCTTCAATAACCTTTTGGTCATATTCCATTTCACCAGTATTTTTTATAAAATCAATCACAGCTTCTATTTCCCTATCAGTAACATAACACCCTTGAACTCTTATCGGCTTTGCAGAACCAACTGGAGAAAACAGCATATCTCCTCTTCCAAGTAATTTTTCTGCTCCACTTGAGTCTAAAATAGTCCTTGAATCTATTTGTGAGGAAACTGCAAGTGCTATCCTACTAGGTATATTAGCTTTAATTATTCCTGTTATTACATCTACAGAAGGCCTTTGTGTAGCTATTACCAAATGCATACCTGCCGCCCTTGCCATCTGGGCAAGTCTACATATTGCATCTTCAACCTCATTTGGTGCCGCCATCATAAGGTCTGCAAGTTCATCTATTATTATTACTATTTGCGGCATTGGTTCTGGTTTTTCTTCGTCTTTATTAAACTTTCCTTCCTTTAATTTCTTTTTCACCATATTATTATATGATGTAAGATCTCTCACATTATTTTGAGCAAATATATTATATCTCTTTAACATTTCCGTTACTGCCCAATTCAGTGCTCCAGCGGCTTTTTTAGGATCAGTTACAACTGGAACTAATAAATGCGGTATACCATTATATATACCAAGTTCTACAACTTTGGGATCTATCATTAGTAATCTTACCTCATCAGGCGTAGCTTTGTAAAGTAGACTTATTATAAAAGAATTTATACAAACAGACTTTCCGGAGCCTGTGGATCCAGCTATTAAAAGATGAGGCATTTTTGCTAAATCTGCAATAGTTACATTACCTGCTATATCTTTTCCCAAAATAACTGTAAGCTTACTTGTAGAGCTTCTAAACTCAGGAGAATTTATAAGTTCCCTCATTTTTACAATACTTATTATTTTATTTGGAATTTCAATTCCTACAGCCGATTTTCCAGGTATTGGAGCTTCTATTCTAACTCCCGATGCTGCTAAATTTAATGCTATATCATCAGCTAGATTTGTAATTTTACTTATCTTTACGCCTGCAGCTGGTTGCAATTCATATCTAGTTACAGCAGGGCCGCGGCTAATATCTACAATTTTAGTCTGAACTGAAAAACTTTTTAAGGTATCTACCAGCATTTGTCCATTTGTTTGTAATTCGTTTGCTATGTCCTTTCTATTTTGTACACTAGATTCATCTAATATTTCTGCTTTTGGATAATTATATGTACTATTTTCAGAACGGTCCGGTTGCATTTTTACTTCTTCTTCACAAAACTTTTCTTTTTTTGACTCCCTTTTGTCTTTCTCAAGAAAAGCTCTTGCAGCTAATTCTGCTGAACCATCGTAACAGTCATTATAGTTATCTTTTGCCTTTGCTTTAATTCTTTTTTTATTTCCCTGTTCACTTGGTAAAGGGGACTTAACTGGATGAATAGGCAGTCCCAATTCATCTCGAGGGAGGTCTTTTTCATTTTGATTTTTCTTATTTTTTCTATCTCCTTTTTTCTCTTTTATTTTTCTAATTAGAAATGCAAATGGTAATTTGATTGCATTAAAAAGCTGAATTAGCGTAAGTCCTGTTAGAAGCATTATTGAAATAAACACCAGTAAAGATATAATAATTTTAGCTCCAGCATCTCCAAATAATGCAATGAATGGTATTCCTAATATGCCACTAAATAGTCCTGCTCCCTTAGAATTTACACCGTTATGATATAGTTCTATTAACTTTTTTATGTATCCTTGATTTTGATTAATATTTCCATATGAGAAAATATATACAGCAGTGCAGAATATAAATATTGCTACTGAAGAAAATAAAATTTTCAAACCCGCACCATCTTTACTATTGTCTAAAGCAGTTACAATTGCTATATACATAAAAAGCGCAGGCCATAATATTGAAGCCCAACCAAAAAGACCTAATGTAAAGTTATGTAGTAATGTCCAAATGTTTTCTCCCTTTATTAATACAACACAAAATAAAAACATTGAAAGGCCAAATATCAAAATAGATATTACCTGATTATTTGTTTTAACACTATTAATAAATCCATGAAATCTATTATTTATATTATTTTTTTTATTCGTACTCGTCCTCTTTCTTCCCATATTTTAACACCTCAAAATTGAAATATATATAAAAAGTAGGGATTGTAACCCTACTTTTTATCCTGTGTATTATGCGAATTCTTAGACTCCTCTATCATCTGATACAAACTTGAAAGGGCATCTGATAATGTTCCCATCTCATCAATTAGTCCTTCTTCCACTGCATCTTCTCCATCTAAAACTGTCCCTATGTCCATTGCTAGTTCCCCTGTATTCATCACAAGCTCTCTAAATCTATTTGGAGAAATATTTGAATTGTCCGATACAAATGTCGTAATTCTATCTTGCATTCTTTTAAAATATTCAAATGTCTGAGGTACCCCTAACATGAGTCCTGTCATCCTAACAGGGTGAACTGTCATGGAAGCTGATTTAACTATAAATGACTTTTTAGCCGAAACAGCTAGCGGAACCCCTATAGAGTGTCCCCCTCCAATGACAACCGATACAGTAGGTTTCTTCATTCCTGCGACAAGTTCAGCCAAAGCAAGACCCGCCTCAATATCTCCTCCTACAGTATTTAATAGAATTAGCAATCCATCAATCTCAGGACTTTCCTCAATAGCTACTAACTGAGGTATTACATGTTCATATTTAGTACTCTTACTTTTAGGATCTAATAAACTATGCCCTTCTATTTCCCCTATTATTGTAAGGCAATATATAGTATTCTTCCCATTAGTAACAACAACCGCACCTGTTTCATTAATTTGATCAGTTTGTATCTTACTTCCAGGCTTAGCTTTACCTATATTTTGAGACTCAGAGTCTCCACATTTAAAGTTATTATCCTTTTTCCCCATAATATTGTACCTCCTATAACTATTTTTCTCGAAGTATACAATATCATACATAAAAATTTATTTCTTTAAGCTAATAACTTCTTTGGCAAGCCTTATTATGTCTTCTGCTCTCATGTTATAAGTCTCTTTTAAATATGGCAGTCTTCCAACCTGACCAAATTTATCATCTACACCTATAGCTCTGAGTGGCACCGGATATTCTTCAATCAAAACTTCACTAACTGCAGATTTTAAGCCTCCAATAAGATTGTGATTCTCAACAGTAAGTACCGCTCCTGTTTTTTTAGCCGATTCTATAACCGCTTCTTTATCTATAGGTTTTATAGTATGAACATTAATAATCTCGGCATCTATTCCTTCTGCCTTTAGCGTTTCATTTGCTATAAGTACTTCATTGACCATTATACCTGAACAAAATATTGATATATCTTTTCCCGGTTTTATCTTTGATGCTTTAAATAAATCAAATTCATAATCCTTATCAAATATATCTGGTGTTTCTTTTCTAAACGTTCTTATATAAACTACACCCTTATAGTCAACTATCTTAGGTAAGGCTTTCCTCAATTGTACATTATCTACAGGCTCAAATATTACTATCTCCGGTATACTCCTTAGGACCCCTATGTCCTCCATACTCATATGCGTCCCGCCATTAAATTCAGCACTTATTCCAGGGTCTGTTCCAATTATCTTCACATTTTGCTTCGCATATGTACAAGATATCGCAATTTGATCACATATTCGTCTTGTTGCAAATGGAGTAAAAGTTGAAATGAATGGTATCATTCCATAGCTACTCATGCCAGCTGCCACACACGCCATGTTTTGCTCTGCTATTCCTAAGTCAAGCGCTCTATCTTTATATTTATCTTTTAAATTAAATAGTCCATTCGGTTTAGATAGGTCTGAGTCTAAAACTACTATATTTTCGTTTTCTTCCATAAGTCTATCTAATTCCTGAGCTAAAACTTGCCTCATTTCCATTACATTTTTCCCTCCAATTCACGAAGTCCTTCTTGCATCATCTCTTTAGTAACCGACATGCTATGGTTCTCTATTCCTGCTTTCTCTGCAAAAGAGACCCCTTTACCTTTAATTGTATTCAGTATAATCATTGAAGGTTTATCTGAAAATTTTGCAAGAGAAATAGCCGCATCTATCTCATCACAGTTATGACCATCTTTTACAACAATAACATTAAACCCAAATGCTCTCCATTTGTCATCTAATGGCGCTATATCACAAATATCTTCTATGCGACCATCCAGCTGCAATTTATTATAATCTGTAAAAGCAATAAGATTATCTAACTTATGTTGAGAGGCAAACATTGCAGCTTCCCAAATTTGCCCTTCTTGTGTCTCTCCATCTCCAATAACTGTATATATTGTAGCTCCATCACCTTTTATTTTTGATGCTTTTGCTATCCCGACCGCACATGAAAACCCTTGGCCTAATGAGCCTGTTGTCATGTCAATCCCAGGAGTTCTGTTCATATCACAATGGCTTGGTAATTTAGTTCCAGGTTTATTAAGCGTATAGAGCCAATCCTTGCTAAAATACCCTTTATCGCTTAATATAGCATAAACCGCAGGACCACTATGACCTTTTGAAACTATAAGCCTATCTCGCCCTTCCATATTAGGATTATTTGGATCTACCCTCATGTGTTTTTCGTAAAGCACAACTAAGAGCTCAACCATAGATAAAGAACCTCCTATATGTCCTACCCCTAGTGTACCTATAGTTTCCAATATAAGCTTTCTTATTTTTCTACATTTTAACTCTAGATTCATGGATCTCCTCCTATAAACACTAATTTAACTAAATTCAAAAACACGTATAATTATACACCCGAATATTAATTAAATCAATTAAAAAAAGTCGATGCTAAAATTAAAATGTCATTTCTAAAGTCAATAATTAACTATAAGTTTTTTACCCTTTTTATAAGCAATCACTTAATAGATTAATGTATAAATCTTACTTATTTCTCTGCCTTCTTACTTTAACTCCTAAAGATTTCTTACTTCTTTTATCCTTAGAAGGTAAATTTTTATCAAAGCTATTCGTTCCCTTATAAACTTTTGTTATCGTAGGAATTCCACAAATACGGCAGCCCTTCATTTGAGATATAGTTGTATCAATAGTTTTACTAGGTACAGCAACAACAGTTTTGTCGTCAAATATTTCAATTTTTCCTATGTCTTTTCCTTTAAGTTTTGTACTCCCAGCAATAGCACTAACTATATGATTAGGCGCTACTCTACTTTCTCTACCAATATTAATTATAATCTTTTTATAACTATTTCCTTTGCCTTTGTTTTCCTTATGCATAGACTTAACTTCTGCTACACTTATCTCATGAACACCAAATTGCATTTGCAATAATGAAGCAACAACATCTTCTAAAGAAACCCCTTCTTTCTTTAGATCTGAAACCATATTTCTGTATTTATCACTTATATTCCCACACAAAGAGTTTTTTATCTTGTTAAGTTCAATGTCATACCTTCTTTTTGCTATAACATCCACACTAGGCATTTCTTTTGCTAATATATTAGACTTAACAAGTTTTGCAAGCCTCTTCATAATTTCTGTTTGACGTCTTCCACTACATATTGTAATAGCCTCTCCTGATTTGCCGGCTCTACCTGTTCTTCCTATTCTATGCACATAATATTCAGTATTTTGAGGAATATCATAATTTATAACATAATCAATATTATTTACGTCGATTCCTCGTGCAGCAACATCCGTAGCAACTAAAATCTTTATCTTTCCACTCTTAAAACTTTCCATAACCTTAGTTCTCTGAGATTGTTTCATATCTCCATGCAATCCTTGTACACTAAAGTTATGTTTAGTCAAATATTCTGTAATTTCATCAACCATTCGTTTAGTATTGCAAAATATCATTGAACGAATAGGGTTATAATATCTTAACAAAAGATTTAATGCGTCCATTTTTCTTCCCATAGGGACATTATAATAACTTTGTTCTATATTAGAAACTGTAACCTTTTTCTTATCCACTTCAACAAGTTTTGGGGACTTTTGAAATTTTCTAGTTAACTCCATTATTTCCTTTGGCATAGTTGCTGAGAATAAAACGGTTTGGTGTTCTGGTTCTATAGCTGTTAAAATCGCCTCTATGTCATCTATAAATCCCATACTTAGCATTTCATCTGCTTCATCGAGTACCACCATTTTAACATTTTGTAGTTTCAGTGTTTTTCTACGCATGTGGTCCATAATTCTACCTGGAGTTCCCACTACTATATTAGCCGTCTTAAGCTTTGTAATTTGTTTTTCTATAGATGCACCACCATAGACCTCAGCTGTCTTTACTCCCTCTTTAAACTTGGCAATTTTTTTAATCTCCGCACATGCTTGCATTGCAAGTTCTCTTGTAGGACAAAGAATCAGTACTTGTATTCCCTTTTTAATTTTTGAATCTATAACTTCAACGCTCGGAACTCCAAATGCTACAGTCTTTCCTGTTCCCGTTTGGGATTTCCCCACGATATCACTTCCCTGCATTATCAGTGGTATAGCTTTATATTGTATTTCACTTGGATTTTCAAATCCCATGTCCTTTATCGCCTTAAATATTTCTTTAGATAGATTTAAATCTTCAAATAATAATGTTGACATTAAGCTCCTCTTTCTATTCTGTAAAATTTATTTATAGTTGTATTTTTTCACTATATTTTATCATTAAATTTGTGCAATGTCAAGATTGAGTAAAATGTTATACAATTATAAAGAACATAAGTTTTAGTATCTTTTATATATATTTTAGTTTTAAATTCGTTTAAATATATAATTATTGACCAATCCTATTTTGTATGGTATAATTTAAACAAATAAATATTTAAGGAGGATAGAATTATGTCTAAAAAGGATGCTATCTATTTTTTTAAAGAAATAATAGATAATGACAAATTAAAAAATGAGATACAGGAAATCTCAGCTAAATACGAGAATGCAGATACTTCATTTTCTGATATTAAGTTTCTTATAGATAAAGAAATTATTCCTCTTGCAAATAAATATGGATTTAAATTCTCAGCATTAGAAGCACTTGAAGTTGAGCATGATATATTTAGTTCTGAAAATGAAAAAACCCAATTAAGTTTAGAAGAATTAGAAGATGTAGCTGGTGGAATATCTAAAAAAGGTATTGCATTTGCTATGTCCGCACTTATATGTTTACCCTTATTTAGTAGTGCTGCTTCTGCCTTTGATGCCCCTTCACATAGTTATACTACTGAGTCCAGTGTTGACGTATTATTAAATTCAAAGTCAGATGATGAAGGTTATAAAAATTTTTTTACTGAAGATATGAAAAAGAGTTTAGAAGAATCTTGTAACAAGCCTGACCAAGATGAAAACGACATGATTTACTTGCACCACTTCTACTCTCCAGAAACTGAAAAAAACTTCGCTGGTGGAACTACAACTGCCTTGTCTAAATTAGAAGATCACTACAAAAACGCTGTATCACTTCTAAAGTCTAACAATAAAGAAAAGGCATATGAGGAACTTGCAAGAGCTATGCACTTTCTTGAAGATCTTAATACTCCTGTTCATACACATAATGATACTATCATATCCACCGGCGTGGATGCTCTTGATCACAACATGTTTGAAAGAATTTGTAATCAGATGATAAATGAAGTTCCTGTTGAATCAATTAAAGTAACTGAAGATGATTATACAAATAACTTAAAAATGTCTTTACATGATTTTGGGCATAATTGTGCTGTAGAATCAAAAAAACTATATGATCAATTAGAGAATAATACTTCTATATCAAATGTACGTAGCATCGCAAAACAGTCTTTACAGAACGCAACTAAGGCCGTTACACTATTATTAAATAGATTTTACAACGATGTGGGACAAAGTATTAGTAATCAAACGGATGATAATTTATTGAATAATGAAAGTATAGACAGCTCTACAACACAAATTAGCAAAGACTTAATTTGTCAAACAAAAATAATATACGGAGCTGAAACTTTCTATGGTTCTCAAGATAACAATAATTCTCAACGGACTCGAAGTGCTATGATAAACCAAATAATATTAGATAAAAAAGGACATCCTAAAGCATCTAATACATTTTCCGTTAAGTTTGTTTACGATGGGAACACTGTAAAAATAATCGATGAAAATAAAAACATTGTTTCTAATGTTGAAAACTTCGATGCAAACAATGTAAATCTTAATAATAGAAATGCCGCTCAAATAATAAATAATGGTGACTGTACTGTAAAGAAGGTTATGCGTTTAGAGCAAAGACAAGGATTTTTTAATAGAATTTTTAATCTTAACTATGGTTGGAAAAACATATCTACATCAGAGCTTCAAATAACTTGTACACCAAACGGTACATTATATGTCAATGTTTAAAATGAAAAGAGTAACACTTAGTAGTGTTACTCTTTTTTGCTTTTAATCTGTTATGAAACATTTATCTATCTCTGGGTCTAATATAACCTGGTACATATTGATACCCATTATCAAGCTTAGACTTAGCGTCCCTCATTAGCGCCTCTGCTTCTTTTTGGCTAATTTTTTCACCTTGAGCATTATAATATTCATCCTTATGCCATGTATGGTGAACATGTTGCATTCCGACACTACGATAATCAGCTTGAGAATATTTATCCTTTCCTACATATCCGCCTTGTACTGCTGATACATCATTCATGTCCAAAGCTTTTTTCCCTTGATTTTGCTTTTTTTCTCCAGATAAAGTTTCATTGTCATGATTCAGTTTTTTCTCTTCTGCCATTCCATATTCCTCCTTTAAAATTAATTAAGCAAATTTTAAGTTCGCTTAATTATATTATACATATTTTTATTTAAAAGTCAAGAGTTTTTAATAAAATTCACCATTTTTTTCTTTTTTTAATCACGTTGGACAAATAATAATGGTAAAAATATTGATTTTTCACAACAGTCTAAACAAAATACATATATCAAATATTAAATACGAATTTATACAATAAACAGATAAACTTAATCCATCCACTACTTCATGCATACTAAATATTCAGCTTTAAATAAACTAGTCCCATAAATCCAAAGTATATCTATGCAGTTCTACGCAATTTCAGCTCCATAATTTTATGTTACCTTGTTTACGCGTTTATTTTTAAAGCTTAGTCAGACGCAAAGGACAAATATACTTATATCAAATCCTTTTACACTCATGATAGTAAATCGTCTCAAATGTCAAAAGTATTAAGCCAATTTGTTACATTTGATTCTTCAAAATTGACAAAACATTTTCCGGGCTTCCAGTTTGTATTTGGAGAACAGCATTTTTTTAAAATTTCTTCCGTTCTCCCCATACCGCTGCCACCAGAAGTTGCAAAGGGAATAATAGTTTTTTCAGAAAAGTCATAGCTTTCTAAAAACGTATTAATAATCCTAGGTGCAACATACCTCCAGATTGGAAACCCAACAAATACCGTATTATATTGTTTCATATTGGAAACTCTATTTGAAATTGCTGGACGTGAGCTAGGATCACTCATTTCGATACTGCTACGACTTTTTTTATTTATCCAGGAAAAGTCTTCCTTCGTATAAGGAACTTCAGGTTCAATTTTAAAAAGATCAGCATTGGTTATTTCCGAAATTACCTTTGCTAGTTTTTCAGTAACACCAGTTGCCGAAAAATATGTTACTAATATTTTATTCTTCATAAATCTAAGCCCCCTGTTTTATAAAATTATTTTACTATTCATTTATTACCATTTCATGCTATTCATTTTAACATTCTAATACAAGTACACAAAACCTGAAGATTAAATAAATTTTCCTTCTAATCTTCATTCAAAGGTTTTTGAACAGCTGGAATAGTAATTACATCTATAGAAATTAAGTCTTTTATTTCTACTTTCTTTATATATAAATAATATTTTTCAAATTTTTCTAATCATTAATTTTAAGAAATTTGTAACAATCATTTTTAATCTTTTCAAATTCATTTCCCGTAGCACAACATGTATTCCACCCATGCTGCTTTGCAACTTCTATATTACCTTTTCTATCATCAATAAACAGTATATTTTCAGGACAAATCTTAGAAACGTTTTCAACAATATCGTATACTTTATTATTTGGTTTTTGAATACCTAATTTAAAAGATAAAAACACAAAATCCAGACTATCTATATCAATATATCTTTTTAATAATTCTACATCAAATTCTGAAATATTTGACAGTATTCCCATGTAACATTTTTTTATTTGTTGTAAATGTTTTATTAAATCAACTACTTTAGTAAAATATGGTATCTTTCCATTAAATTTCAAATAAGACTTTTTAAAATCGTCATAAGAATATATTGATCCAGATTCTTTTAATGCCATATTTATATAGTTTTTATAAGTATCACCATTATAAGTCCAAAACTCATCTTTATCAAATATTGATAGTAATTTTTCAAAATATAATGGTTTCATATCCTCAGCCACTTTTCTTCTTGCATTAGTAAGATTGTAACATTCTGTAAATACGTCATTTTGTATTACACTACCCCAATCAAATAATATTAGTTTTTCCATTGTTAACTCCTTCCTTTCAAATTACTACATCTCTCATAAATTTTTGTATCTTTCTTTTGCACTTCCTGTCCAGTGAGTTATTTTACTATAACCAAGTTGCTCTTCACATATAACGTCTAAATTAATTCAAATTACAACGCCAATTGTTGATTTTTTAGTATATCTAGTATTTTAAAAATTTTATTTGTTTTATATAATTTATTTTTTTAATAATTGTTTATTTTTAAACATTTAGTACATTATATCACATATTTTTTATATTGTAAAGAGAATATTTGACTTAATTAACATTTCTATTACTAAAAACTCCATAGTTCATGCATAAGATATATTACCCTATTATAAACGGTATAGTCTGCTTATTTATAACTGACTGTATAACTAAACCAGACTTAATTTTTAAACTTTATTTATCTTTATAGTGGACAAACACACATGTTATTTAGAAAAAGCGTCATATATCAATTCACATTATTTAGTGAATATTTTTCACAACAAAGATGCGTTTTTACTGACTACTCCTGACAACCCCGTCCCTCTCCTTAAAACCAACTCAGAGAATTCTATATTAAAAATATTTGCTATTTTTATTAGCATTAAAGGCTTGGGTGTTGTTTTTTCGGTTTCGTAATACGCATAAGTCGTGCGGTCAATAAACAATTCTTTAGCGATTTTTTCCTGCGTTAAGCCGGCATTTGTACGGAAAAATTTCAAGTTCTCTGCTAATTCTTTTTTGTTTTTTATGTATGTTCGCTTGATACCTCTACCTTGTACAACAAATTTAGTTTTTCCTACATCCTTTTTGAGCAGCCTAAATTTAATACTTATCACCTTTGCAATTAGGTCCTCAATGTAAACGTCAAAAATATTCTCTAACTCTATCAAATGAAAAACACTCATTTCAGTTTTGCCTATTTCGTAATACGCATAAGTTGACCGCTCAATCTTTAACTTATTTGCAACCTTCCACTGGGGTAGATCTAGGCTCTCCCTCACATACCTAATATTTGCTGCAAATTCTTCTTTTGTTTCTACGTAATTCATAAATATTCCATATCCGTTTCTGTAATAATTTTAATCTAAGTAGTTTTACTCATAAGATTATTACGCGTAACCGATAACACTCATAATATTCTTATGGATAAAAGGTAAAAAAATATTTTTGTAATACAATTAAAAGTAAATTACTTTATATTTTGGGTGGTGACAATTTGATTGGAGAAAGACTAAGTGAATTAAGAGAAGACAAAGGATTAAGTCAACAACAGCTAGCAGATGAATTAGCAATATCGGTACACACCATATCATCTTATGAAAGAAATAAAAGTAATCCTGATGATGAAATGAAAATAAAAATTTCAAAATTCTTTAATGTTTCTTTAGATTATTTATTGGGTGTAACTAAAAACCAGGCCCCGGCAAGTCAAGCCAAATCACGTATTATAATTCTTGAAAATTTACCTGATGTAGCAATTAAAGAGTTAGATAACTTTTTAATTTATTTAAGAAAAAAGTATAACGTTTAACTTTATGGCTGATTCTACTTTGCAATCTAAAAAGGATCTTATATGCATTAATACACATAATAAATATGTGTATGTAATTATTATAAATAATAATACTGTGTAAGTCAACAAATATCCATACTTAAATTATGTATATCTCAGTACCTCCACAATACAATTTTATATAGGAGGTGTTGCTTATGCTTAATTTTGACTATGAACAGTTTATTAGAGATAGAATATGTCATTTAAGATTAAAAAAAGATGTATCTGCTAGGGATATGAGCCTTTCTCTTGGTCAGAGTGAAAATTATATTAATATGATAGAAAATGGTCGCTCATTACCTTCAATGACTGTGTTTTTCTATATTTGTGAATATTTTGGAATATCGCCTAAAGAATTTTTTGATGAGGAAAATAACAATCCTAAATTGATACAAGGTATAATTAGTGAACTAAAAAATTTAAGTGATGACCAATTATCGAGTATTTTTACACTAATAAAAAGCTTTAACAATAAAAAATAAAAGCGTTTCCCTAAAAATAGAGAACCGCTTTTCTTATATTATAAGCTTAATTTGTTTAATAAATCACACAAATAATTGTACCTTTGATTAATAAAATTAATGTGTTTTTGTGGCAGGAGGTGATATTATTAAGGCTAAAGTAATTAGTTTCTTTAGGTATTTGTGGAGTAAATTACATAAAGAGAAAACAGCCCTATCAATTAAGATAGAAGCTGTTAACTCCATTGTAGCTATAATTATTAACAAGGACTAGTCGCTAAAAAAGCCCTTGTATGGTTTTTATTATACCATGAGTTTGTCTTAAGGTCAAGTATAAAAATATTTAAGCTTATTGACGAAAAAGCCTTGCTATGGTAAAATAACCTCACCATAGTTGGGCTTTTAGTCCTTGTAGTATGCCTCTGCCCGCACTTAAAATGCGTTTTTGTGGCAGGAGGTGATATTATTAAGGATAAGTTTAGTAAGTTAGTTAACATCTTGAAGTATTTATTTAAAAAGTTACATAAAGAGAAAGCAGCTTCATCAATAAAGATTGAAGCTCCCCACTCAGTAATTATATTAATAAATATTGACAAGGACTAATCACTACAAAAGTCCTTCTATGGTTTTTATTATACCATGAATTTGTCTTAAGATCAAGTATAAAAAATTTAAGCTTATTGATGAAAAAGCCTTGCTATGGTAAAATAACCTCACCATAGTTGGGCTTTTAGTCCTTGTAGTATGCCTCTGCCCGCACTTAAAATGCGTTTTTGTGGCAGGAAGTGATATCATTAAGGAATGGATGTTTAGACTTGTTAAATGGTTAAAGAAACGATTACATAAAAAAGTAGCCCTTAACGATAAACGTCGAGGCTACTAATTCAATAGTAAGTTTAGTCATATGCAAGGACTAATAATCACAAAAGCCCTTCTATGTTTTTTATTATATCACAGCTAACTTTAAAAATCAAGTTACTATCAAAAAAAAACAACAAATTGCACATTAATTCGTGCACGATTTGCCTCCAGGGGCTCCCTGGTACGGGGTACTATTAGGGACCTAAAAACTTAAAGCGCGTGCATAAAAAAAGTCACACACTACTTCGTGCGCGACTTGCCTATAGGGGCTCCCTGGTGCGAGTGACGGGACTTGAACCCGTACGTCAAAGACACACGCCCCTCAAACGTGCCTGTCTGCCTGTTCCAGCACACTCGCATATCTACTTTAAATATAATACAATATTATACTCGTTTTGTCAATAAGTATTTATTACATATCATTTAAATCACACACATATAATTTAAATTTATTAAACAAGCACCCCATTAAAATACTTAAAAGGGTGCTTGTTATTGCTCATAGGTTAAATTTTTTGCAAGAAAAATACTACTCTATTTATAAATACTTTTACATATTTATAGTCTTAATTCCATACATCTGTATCATCTAAGCCTACATCACTCGCCTTAAAGGTTGGCGTTTTGTTAAGACGTTTTTGACGACAGTAGTCATTAAGCACCTTAAATGCCGTATTTCCTATCAAAAGTATCACTATTATATTAACAACTGCCATTAAACCCATAAGTAAGTCAGAAATATTCCATACTGTATTGGCATCAGCCATTGAACCAAAAAACACTACTACGACACATGTAATCCTAAAGATATTTAATAGCGTCTTGTCATTCTTTATAAATAAAATATTAGTTTCAGCGTAACAGTAATTTCCTATAATTGACGTAAATGCAAAGGCAAAAATAGAAAACGCAATTAAATGCATTCCTATTGGACCCACTTGCTGATAAACCGACTCTTGCACAAATGGTATATCTATAAGACCGCAATCTAGGTTTAAACCGGAAAGCAAAACTATAAAAACCGTTGACGTGCAAATTATCATTGTATCTATAAATACTGATATAATTTGCGCTAGTCCTTGACTAACTGGGTGTGAAACATCTGCCGTAGCAGCAGCATTTGGTGCACTTCCCATTCCAGCTTCATTAGAAAATAGTCCCCTTTTCACCCCCATCATAAGTGCACTTTTATAAAACATAGCTCCAAATATAGCTTTAAAATTAAAAGCATTTACAAATATTGCTGAAAACATTGCTGGCACCTTATCTATATTTTTAAAAAATATAACTAAGCTTAGTAATATGTATGCTATTGCCATTATTGGTACTATATAAACAGATATAAATCCAACTCTATCTGTTCCTCCCCAGAATACCAGTGCAACTACTATTGCCAGTACCGCTCCAACAACTATAGGGTATATGCTATCTTTATAATTTTCTATATACGGTGTAAATGCCGATGAAAGTTGAAATGATTGCATCGCATTGAATCCATAAGCATATGCCGCAATTAAAAGACAAGAAAATAAAACCCCAATCCATCTTTTACCTAATGCTTTATTTATATAGTAAGATGGGCCTCCTCTAAATCCATTTTCATCTTGAACTTTATAAACCTGGGCTAACGTACTTTCAACAAATGCCGAAGCACTTCCTAACAGTGCCATTATCCACATCCAAAAAACAGAACCCGGACCGCCTATTATAATAGCTGAAGCTATTCCTGCTATATGCCCCACCCCTATCCTTGAAGCTGTGGATATCATTAACGATTTAAATGATGAAACTTTTCCCTTCTCTGCTTTTTCTGTAAGAGACTTAAGCGCATCTTTAAATAGTCTAAATTGAACAAACTTTGTCCTAAATGTAAAATACACTCCTGCTATAATTAAAAGTGGAATTAATATATAAGTGTATAAGCGATTATTTACCGATTCTAATAAACCATTAATTAACACCATAGTAATTATATCCTTTCATCAAATACTTCTTAATTTATATTTATTATACACTATTTTTTAAATAAATCCATCATTTTTTTTACAATGAAATCAGTTTTCATTCCACGAGACCCTTTTACTAAAATTACATCATTATTTTTTACCTCTTCACTTAAGTAAACAACTACTTCGTTATTGTCTATAAAATGTTTTACTTTAATTTCACTATTATTCTCTCTTGCTCCATTATTAATATATTTTGCTTCTTCTCCCACTGTTAAAAGAATATCTATATTCAAATCAGCACAATGTTTTCCTATCATATAATGAAGTTCTTCTGAAGACTCTCCTAACTCCAGCATATCTGCCAGTACCGCTATTTTCCTTCCGTCTTTTCCAATTTGGCAAAGAACGTTTAGAGCACTTTTCATTGAGTCTGGATTTGCGTTGTAACTGTCATCTATTATCTTTATTCCATCAAAGTTATAAATTTGCTGCCTCATATCAAGAGGTTTAAATTTTAAAAGTCCATTTTTTATTTCATCAATAGACAATCCAAGTTCTATTCCTATCCCCACAGCAGCTATTGCATTTAAGACATTATGTTCCCCTACTGTCTCTATCTGCATATGATATTTATTTTCCTTATGTATCACGTCAAATTCTGTTAGTTCACCATTTGAAACAATATTTCTACCTGTAAAAGTACAATCATTATTTATTCCAAATGAGACTACTTGAAACTTATAAGCATTTTGTAACCTTGATAAAAGCTCGTCATCTCCATTTATAAACAACTTTGAATTTCTATCGAGAGTATTTATTATTTTAAATTTTTCTTTTAAAATATTTTCTTTTGTCTTTAAGTTTTCTATATGCGTAACACCTATATTAGTAATAACTGCATAATTAGGTGCTGCTATTTTGGAGAGTCTATCCATTTCGTCAAACTCACTTATTCCCATTTCAAGTACTGCCACTTCATGGTATTTATTCAAGTTAAACACTGTAATTGGCAGTCCTATCTGACCATTAAAATTCCCTATAGTTTTATGAACATTAAATCTTGCTGAAAGCACAGAAGATATCATCTCTTTTGTTGACGTCTTACCCACGCTTCCCGTAATTCCTATCACTGGAATTGTAAATTTTCTTCTATAAAAAGCAGCTAATTTCTGTAGTGCTGTCGTCGTATTATCAACCTTAATGTATGTTCCATCTAATTTAATATTAACATCTTCTGACATCAAAGTCGCAACAGCACCATTTTTAAACGCTTGCTCTATAAATCTATGTGCATTAATATTACTACCATTAATTGGCACAAACAGTGATCCCTTTTGTTCTTCACGGCTATCTATACTAACAGAACTAAAATATTTGTCTTTACTTCCAGATACAAGGATTCCATCCACAGCAACTAACAGTTCCTCTATAGAAATCTTCTCCATCTACTTAACCTCTCCAATTTCCTTTAATATATCTGCTACTATTTCTCTTTCATCAAAATGATGTTTAACTCCGTTAATCTCTTGATAGTCCTCATGTCCCTTTCCTGCAAGAACTATTATGTCATTGTCCTTAGCTATAGATATACAATACTTTATAGCCTCTTTTCTATCCGGAATCACTATAAATTTTCCACGGGTTTTTCTGAGTCCAACCTCTATGTCAGATATAATGTCCATAACATTTTCATTCCTTGAATTATCCGCAGTTACTACTGATAGGTCAGACAGTCTTCCAGAAACTTCACCCATCTCATATCTTCTAACCTTTGGACGGTCTCCTCCAGCACCAAATAACGTTATCAGTCTATTTGGCCTATACTCTCTTAATGTCGTCAGTATATTTTCCATACTAAGTGCATTATGTGCATAGTCAATAAGCAAAGTAAAGTTTCCCGGTATTGGCACTGATTCTATTCTTCCTTTTACCTTTACCTCATTTAACCCATCTATAATAGACTTTTCAGATATATCAAAGTGTCTGCAAACAGAAATTGCAGCAAGCGCATTATATACACTAAATTTACCCGGTATATCAACATTTACACTAAGCTCTATTTTCCCTGCCGTTTCAAAGTGTATACCTATATAACCATGTTGCGATATAAGCTTCTCGTTCTCAGCTCTTATATCCGCATCTTCTGAAAATCCATAAGTTTCCACCTTACAAGTGTGTTCCTTTAAAACACCTCTATAATTCCTATCGTCAATATTTATTATTCCAGTCTTACATTTTCTAAACAGTATGCTCTTACAGTCAAGATACTCTTGCATGGATTCATGTTCATTTTTTCCTATATGGTCATGAGAAAAATTAGTAAATACACCATAATCAAATATGAATCCATCCGTTCTATGCCATTTAAGTCCTAACGATGATGCCTCCATAACTGCACATTGGCAGCCCTCATCTAGCATTTGTTTTAAAAACTTTTGTACCTCATATGATTCAGGTGTTGTATTAACAGTTTTAATCTCCTTGTCTCCTATTATTACTCCCAATGTACCTATTATCCCTGTTTTGACTCCAGCCTTTTGAAGCACTGTCCTGATCATACAAGTCACTGTAGTTTTTCCCTTAGTACCTGTAATAGCTATGGTCTTTAGTTTTGAAGCCGGATTTCCAAAAAACTCTGCCGACATATAAGCAAGCGCTAATCTCGTATCTTTAACTTTAATTACCGTTATATTATTATTTATAACATCAATTCCTTCTGATATAACAAGGGCAACAGCACCATTTGCAATAGCAGCACTTGCAAACTTATGCCCATCAAAGGAACTTCCATTTAGGCATACAAATACTGAATCCTTTATAGCTTTACGTGAATCATAAATTATATCACTTATTTCTATATTTAAGTCTCCTTGAATCAATTCATGTTCAATATTTGAAAAAAGCTTTTTTAATTGCATAATAAGACACCCTCAATTTTTAATTTTATGTAAAGCCTCAAGACATATTATGTCTATATAACATAGCATTGCCACAACTTAGCAATTTATAAAATATAAAAATAAAGAACCGGCCCACATTTACAATAAGGACGGTTCTTTGTTATATGGTGGGCCATCAGGGACTCGAACCCCGGACCAACCGGTTATGAGCCGGTTGCTCTAACCAACTGAGCTAATGGCCCATACGATTTAAGACATTAATTATTATATCAGCTCTTCTCTGGTTTGTCAACACTTAAAGTGATATTTTTTTAATTTATTTTAATTATTACCACTTTAAGTAGTATAACCATTACCTAACTTTCTTTTTCATCACTAATAGTACAAAGTAAAATAGTATATTAAAACTAGCTTCCAGTCCCATTTGCATAATTAAATTTGCTTTAAATTTAAAATTAATAAATTTAGGATTGACTTTAATTTAATTATGATTTATAATAATCAAGTAAATTTTAGGACGTTTAGCTCAGCTGGTAGAGCATTCGCTTGACGTGCGAAGGGTCAGCGGTTCAAGTCCGTTAACGTCCACCATAATAAAAGAAAGCATAGATAATATCTATGCTTTCTTTTTATTTTTCTTTCTCACTAAAATTAAGAATCGTTGCATTAATTTAGCAGTACCCCTGCTCATTTAAATAAGCTATTAAATGTTCTAATGTTTCATGACTTATAACATGCTCCATTTTACAAGCATCTTTCTCTGCTAATTTAGGTTCTACTTTTAATGTATTTATTAGAAAATCCATTAAAGTTTTATGTCTAAAGTATATATCATCAGCCAGCAATTCGCCTTTCTTTGTTAAGGATATTAGTCCATATTTTTCATGATCTATTAGCCCTTCTTCCTTTAAAAGTAAAACCGCTTTGTTTGCACTTGGTTTTGACGTATTCATAAACAACGCTATGTCTGTAATCCGTACTTCCCCTTTGTTTTTTCTTATTAAGTATATCGACTCAAGGTAGTCTTCTTGAGAACACGTAAGTCTATTCTCCTTGCTCATCTTTACTTCCCATACCCTTAAAACAGCCTTTGGAACACTTACTACAATCACCACATTGCAAAGATGACATTCCTTTTCTTTTATATCCTACTATTCCCCTTGCTATTATAAAGACCACAAATAGCACGGCCAAAACTCCTACAACTATATCTATAAACATATTTTTATCCTCCTATAATGTTTTTAATTAACGTTCCAACTTGATATATGAATGCTGACGCAAACCAAGCTATACTAAGTTGATAAACAATAAATATAGCTGTAAGCCTGTTACTTTTTAGTTCCCTCTTAATTGCTGATAAAGCTGCCACACATGGTGTATACATAAGTACAAATATTAAAAATGCATATGCCGATAAATAAGAAAAACTATTACTTATAATGTATGGTAGATCTGAATATCCATACAAAACAGCCATTGTACTTACAACTGATTCTTTTGCAATCAGTCCTGATAAAAGTGCTACAGCTGCTTGCCAATTTCCAAATCCACATAGGGTAAACACTGGTGCAATAAACACACCTATAGAGGCTAAAATGCTATCACTACTATCTTCTACCATATTCAAGTTTAAATCAAATGACTGAAGAAACCAAACCACTATACTAGCGGCAATTAAAACTGTACCAGCTTTAACTATAAAGTCTTTTACTTTTTCCCATACATGAACTACTAAATTTTTAAAAGTTGGTACTCTATAATCCGGTAACTCCATAATAAATGGAGCTATTTCACCTTTTAATATAGTATTTTTAAAAAGTAGAGCTGTAAATATCGCTGCAATTATTCCTATTATGTATATAGATAATATAACTAAAAGCTGATGATTCGGAAATAGGGCTGCAACAAACATTAAATAGACCGGCATTTTAGCACTACATGACATAAATGGTATCATAAAGATAGTAAGTCTTTTGTCTTTTTCTTTTTCAAGTATACGCGTTCCCAATACTGCTGGAACACTACAGCCAAATCCCATTAAAAGTGGTACAAATGCGCGCCCTGAAAGTCCTATTCGCCTCAGCAATTTATCTGTTATAAATGCTGCTCTTGCCATATATCCACTATCTTCTAGAAGAGAAAGTAGCGTAAACAGTATAACGATCTGAGGTAAAAAAGATACAACAGAGCCTACCCCTTCTATTACCCCCTCAACAACTAAGCTTTTAGTCCAATCGGCAGCACCTAAACTAGTTAAAAAGTTAAGCACTGCATTGCTAAAGTCATTTTTTATAAAGTTTTCAAATCCTATTTTTAGGTATGTACCAATTGGTCCAAACGTTATATAAAATATCGACATTACTATTAATATAAAAATTGGTACTGCTAAAAATTTATTTGTAGCAAATTTATCTATTTTGTCTGTTACTGTCAACTTCCCATTATTTTTTTTCTTTACTGCCTTTTCACAAAGTCCACATATTTAATTATATCTTTGGTCTGCAATTATCATTTGATGATCAACATATTTAGTGTGAATAATTTTATTCTTACATTTTTGTATTTCTAGCTCTTGGGGTTCTGTAAGAACAATTTTATTTAAAAATATTTTATCATCTTCAAATAATTTTACAGCCATCCATCTATTGCTAACATTATATCTTTTTGACTTTACAAAATCGCTTTCTTTTACAACCTCTTCTATTTCATTGAGCACATTTTCTAAGTCCCTATTATAAAATTTTGTCCTGGAACCTTTTTCAAATTTTTTACTATACCTTAGTACTACATCCATGAGTTCATTCATTCCCACTCCCTTATTAGCTGAAATTGGAACAACAGGAACTCCAAATGCCTCACTAAAATATTGATAATCTATAAAGTCTCCCTTCTTCTCAACAATATCAATCATGTTAAAAGCTATAACCATTGCTTTCCCCATCTCTAAAAGTTGAGTTGTGAGGTATAAATTTCTTTCTATATTTGTAGAGTCTATTATATTGACAATTACGTCTGGCTCATCCTCAATTAAAGACGTTCTTGTAATTATCTCTTCAGGTGAGTAGGGTGACATAGAATATATTCCAGGTAAATCTAAAACCTTTATAATATTATTTCCAAACTTTAATTTACCTTCCTTCTTCTCTACAGTTACTCCCGGCCAGTTCCCAACATACTGACTGCTTCCTGTAAGTTGGTTAAAAAGAGTAGTTTTTCCACAGTTTGGATTTCCCACTAAAGCTATGCTTATAACTCTTTCACTATTTTTACTACTTTTCCTTCTTACATCAGAATCCTTTACTAAGATAGACATTAATTATTTCCTTTCTAAAATTTCAATTTCTATATTCTCAGCATCGCTCTTCCTTATACTAAGCTCATATCCTCTAACATTTATTTGTATAGGATCGCCAAATGGAGCAGTCCTCTTAAGCATTACTCTTACTCCCCTTGTTATTCCCATATCAATTATTCTCCTGCGGAGTTCTCCCTTGCACCTTATTTCCATCACTATGCCTGTTTGCCCTGGTTTTAGATCTACTATAGTCATAAATGTTTCCACCCCTTTTTTGAGTTAGCCCAGGCTAACTTTTGTGTAAAATTATAGTAGCATATATAGAACAAAATGTAAACTGTTATATTATGTAAATAATAATGAGAACATCACTTTATTCTCATCACTTTTCACATATAACCTTTTTTAAACTCTTTTGTGAGTTTCCATCACAAACAGCTACTACCTCATCTCCTGAATATATTTTTGTATCTCCTTGAGGTATTATTAAGTTTTCATCTCTTAGTACAGATATTATTAGAGACGATTTAGGTAATTCAATATCTTTTAAAGCCATCCCATTAACTTTTGCGTCCTTGGGCACGACCATCTCACATATAGATGCTCTTCCTCGGTTAAGGCTCGCAAGCAATTTTACTTCCGTACTCTCTACTTCTTGTTCTATTAAACGTGTTATAATCTCTGTACTACTAACTGCATTTTCTATCCCTAGCTTCCTTAGTGCCTCTAAATTTTTAGGATTGTTCGCTCTTGTTATAACCTTTTTCGCTTGAAACTTTTTCTTTGCTAACTGAGATGCAACTAAATTATCTTGGTCACTACCCGTTACCGCTATGAAAACATCTGCTCTGTTTGTACTAGCTTCCGCTAATATCTCTATCTCCGTCCCATCACCACATATGATCTCTGCATCAAGCTGGTCCGCCAAGCGCATACATTTCGTCTTATCTTTCTCTATAATTTCAACTTCATAGTCTCTTTCAAGCATTGTTTGTGCAATATGGTACCCTAGCTTCCCTCCACCAACAATAACTATCCTCATTTGATCTAATCTCCCTTATATCATATTATTTTAAGAATTATCAATCATTTATTCTTGCATAAATAATTTTGTCACCTGAACTCAATATTATTTTTTGTCTTCCGTCATATAATGTAAGCTCTCCACTATCTCTTAAAACTCCCATAATAGTCTCTCCTGTTTTCATAGGTACATTTTCAACAGTTCTTCCCACCATTATAGGATCTATTTCTCTAACATTAACCCCAACAGTAGTCTCATAAAAATGAAGCTGTTTTTCACTAAATTCTTGGGTAAGTGCTGAAAATACTGCCCCACAAGTTAAATTAGTTTGACATATAGTCTTTAATCCAAAATGATGAAATACATTTTCTCTAGCTGGATCTGTTATTCTGGCTACTACGTTGTCCACATAAAAAAATTCCCTCACTATTTGAGAAACAGTTATATTTAAATTGTCGTCTGGAGTAACCACTGCAGCTGCATCACAGCCTTCAACTCCCGCACTCCTCAACACATTCATATCCATTGGCATACCCACTACAGTTAAACCATCAAAGTCATCGTCTAATTGAGAAAATGCGTCCTCATTCATATCAACTATAGAAACATTATGACCATGATGAAACAGTACATTAGCAAGTCTAGAACCTAATTTACCACATCCTATTACAAGAATATTCATTTTTTAACACTCCTATATATTTTTCAGAAACATTATAACATTATTTTCTCTTTTTATCAATTAAGTCTTGTTATATACCACCTATTTATTCAATCTTCAAAGATACAACTCTATCGATATTGTTAATATCTTTTAAAGAATAAATAGATACAGGGTTAAGTTTACTAAATATATTAATAACATCCTTACTCTGTCCTATTCCTACCTCCACGCAAATACTTCCTCTCCTTTTTAACTTATTAGCCCATAGATCTCTTATTGCTCTATAAAAAACCAACCCATCAGTTCCACCATCTAGTGCTATATGCGGCTCTCTTCTTACCTCTTCTTGGAGTGTTTCTATCTCTTGTGTTTTAATATACGGTGGGTTTGATACAATAACATCAAAATTTCCCTCTATTTTATCTTCTTCATTCTTTTTTAGCACATCTAAAATCAAGGGTTTAACGTTATTTGTCCCATTTAATTCTATATTCTTATTTAGATAGAAATATGCTTTCTCTGATAACTCCAAAGCTATAACTTCAGACCCTTTTATAAGTTTAGCTAAAGATATAGCTATAGCTCCACTTCCTGAGCATAAATCAAGTATTTTAGGTGAAGGAGTATCACCCAATATATTAATTACTTCTCTAACTAAAACCTCAGTATCATCTCTTGGAATCAACACCCCTTCTGAAACCATAAACTTGTTCCCCATAAAGTTACTTTCTCCAATTATATATTGTAAGGGCCGTCTATTTACTCTTTGATTTATTAAATTAAAAAATTCTTCCTCTTTTTCCTTTGTAGTAAGATCATTTCCTTTATTAATTAATTCTAGCCTATTTACTCCAAAGCAATGTTCAAAAATACACATTGTGTCAAAAGTGAAGTCCTCTATACATGCATTTTTTAATATAGCTTTTCCTTTTATATATATTTCTTTTAGTGTCATTATCTTAATATATCCTCTCCATTTTCAGGAATAACTTCTTTTATGGCCTTTATTGCCACTTCTATCATATCATCATCGGGTTCTTTAGTTGTTATTCTCTGCATCCACATACCTGGCGCTGATATAATCCTTGTAAATTTATTATCATATTTACTACAAATCTTTATAAGTTCATAACCAATGCCAACTAGTAATGGTACACATAAAAGTCTTATAATAGTCCTAAAAAAAGCATTATCAACTTGTATAAAAAATCCAATTACTATACCAATTAAAAGCATAAGAATAAGAAAACTTGTACCGCATCTAGGATGAAATCTACTATATTTTCTTACATTTTCAATTGTTAATTCTTCTCCAGACTCATAGCAAAAAATAGTCTTATGTTCAGCTCCATGATATTTAAAAACTCTTTTTATATCATCTATCTGAGAACACAATATTATGTAAGCAAGAAATATCATTATTTTTATTACGCCCTCACATATAGACCTTAAAATATTTATTCCATTTATCCCCTCTATGGTTCCTATTGTATTATTAAATATAAATGTCGGTAAAAACATAAATAAAAATATCGATAGAGAAACTCCAATTATCATAGAAAATCCGAGTAAAATATTTAGTATATTATCACCCAATTTCTCTCTTATAAACTTTGAAAACACTGATTCGTTTTCATTTTCCTTTTCATCTTCAAGTGATCCTGATTTTTCCGCAGATATCTTAAGTGCTCTTTGACCCACCATTATAGAATCTACAAAACCAGCTATACCCCTTAATATAGGAAGTCTAAATATACTAAACTTATCCTTTAAATACGTAGTCTTTAAATCTTCACTCGATATAGTGCCGTCTTTACTTCTGACCGCAACAGAAGTATTCTTAGGTCCTCTCATCATTATTCCTTCTATTAAAGCCTGCCCACCAATCGATGTAACCTTTTTTACCTGTTCTCTTGACATTCTATTTCCTCTTTTCTTTAGAATTATTTTGCTATAGGTATAGATATAGTAACAACTGTACCTACATTCTCCTCACTTTCAATTTTTAAAGTCCCTGAATGTAATTGTATCAGTTCATTTGCAACTGCTAACCCTATTCCTGAACCCTTTTGCGTAGTATTCGCTTTATAAAATTTTTCCTTTACATATGGTAAATGCACTGACGGTATTCCACATCCAGTGTCAGAAACTATTATATAAATATATCCACTGTCCTCTCTTACCTTTACACTAACAGTTCCTCCTTGTGGAGTATACTTTAGAGCATTGTCTATTACATTAATAAAGACTTGTCTGAGTCTATTTCTATCGCCCAATACCGGCGATAACATAGGCGGTTCTGAATATATCAAGGACTTCCCTTCAGACTTTGCTCTATCATTAAACATATAAACAGCTTCTCCCAGTTCAGCTAATATATCTATTTTATCTAGTGATAAAATTATTCTACCATCCTGCATTCTAGAAAAGTCTAAAAGCTCCTCAACCAGTCCACAAAGCCTCTCCGCTTCATGTACTATTACATTTAGTCCTTTCTTATTCATCTCTATATCTTTTTCTTCACTAAGTTGAATTGTTTCTCCCCAACCCTTAATAGCTGTAAGAGGCGTTCTTAATTCATGTGATATTGATGAAATAAACTCGTTTTTCATTTTTTCGGATTCGCCTAATTTTCTAGCCATATAATTTACAGTATCACATAGTTCTCCTACTTCGTCATCATAGCTTTTGTCAATCCTTGCATTAAAATCTCCAAGCGCGATTTTTCTCGCTGTTTTTCCTATTTCTCTAATGGGATTTACTATCGACTTTATAAAATATGAACCTGACATTATTACAAATAGTAATATAGCAAGACCTACTGTTATTGCCCCTAATACAGACCAAAAGATAGTATTATCTATAGATTTTAAGGAGACTATGTATCTAATTGCACCCATATATTCTCCATTCGTACTATAAATTGCTATAGTTTGAGACATAATCTTTTCCCCGGATGACATATATCCTGTAAATAACCCTCTATGACCTTCTGATGCTTTTGCTATAAAATAGTCATTTGTAATTTGGTCTCCCTGTGGCAAGAAGCCTGTTGAGGTAATTAAAACTTCATCATTGTTATTAAATGCTTGCAATTCCATTAAACTTTTATCTTCAAAGACAAAAATATAAGCTTTAGCTTTTGACGCAAAGTCTTTCTGCGATTCTTCTTTATAATTAGGAAATACATTGACTAACGATATGGATTTATTTAACAGCGTTTGTTCTACACCATTATAAAAAAAGCTATGTATAAAAAAAGCTAGGAAACATTCAAGCACTATTAATATTATTATAATTGATCCTAAGCTATTTAAAATCCACCTCTTGGTTATTCCCTTTAATACCATTTCATCCCCCCTTACCTAAAAATATTAATATAAATATTTCTATGTCTCCCACTTATAGCCAAGTCCCCAAACTGTCAGTATATGCTTTGGCATGGAAGGTTCGTCTTCCACTTTCATTCTAAGTCTTCTAATATTTACATCCACTATCTTCTCTTCACTTATATATTCCTTTCCCCAAACATGATTAAGTATATCTGTTCGACTAAGGGCTGTACTTGGATTTGAAAAGAAATACTCTATTATTTGAAGTTCAACCTGAGTTAACTCTATCGGTTTTCCCCTTTTTAAAAGTGTCCTATTTCTCATGTTTAAGACAAAATCTCCCAATTTTATCTCTTCTTTAAACTTATTATCAGCCCTCATTTGCGCAACTGCTATCCTTCGATATACAGCATCAACCCTTGCTACTAACTCTGATGGACTAAATGGTTTAGTAACATAGTCATCAGCACCTATCATAAGGCCTGTAACTTTGTCCATCTCTTGCGTCCTTGCGGTTAGCATGATTATTCCTACTTCACTACTCATTTTCCTTAGCTCTTTGCAAACTGAAATTCCGTCTATCCCTGGCATCATTACGTCAAGAATAACTACATCAAAGTCTTTATTATCTGAATATAACTCCAATGCCCTTTCTCCACAATCTGCTTCTGTTACATCATAACCTGCCCTTTGTAAATTTATAACTACAAACTCACGTATGGCGGCTTCATCTTCTACTACAAGAATTTTTTTCATATAAAAGGCAAAATATATTTTTTATTATAATATATTTTTGCCATTTCACCTCCTTTACAAAATATTAAATTAGCCTAAAATCTTTTCTAATTTCCTGCTCAGATATTGCAAGAGTGCTCTCCTTATTTGATATTTTTGCTACGTAAACTTTGTCTCCATCTTGGTTTAGTATAATATTTTCATCATTCTTGTTTAAATCCTTTAGTTCTTGTTTTGATATTACACTTATTCTAATTATTTCTTCACCTGCAACAATCTTTCCTTCACTTTGTTCCTTCTTACAAATTCTTACTACATCGTTATTAAAAAGTACAAGTATTTTATATTCCCCATTTTCTCCATCTTTCCAAATTTCTGGAACAATAAAAATATATGAGTTTATATCTTCTTTTATAAGACTTTCTATATTATAAAATTGGTCTTTCTCTGTCTCATATCTTACAAAAGACAATATGTATGCATCATTGCGGTGTGAGCCATATTGTTCTTGATCCATAACTGGTATTTCTATCATTCCATCCGAATTTATGTCGTCAGAGATGACTAAACTATTTCTAAGAAAAGTAGTATACTTATTAAAAAGCGGAGATACTAATCTATTTTTCGAATTATCCCAATATACTATCTCCGTTTCCATAGCACTCCCAGCCACTATAGAATCTATTACCGCACCTACTTGATAAGAGTTTATTTGCCCAAATTTTATACTCCCATACTTTATTACCTTTGAATCCATCATTGACGAGCCTATTACATCAAAGTTAAATATATCTTCATTAAACTTTATTAATTTAGCATTGGCTACACTATCTTCTATATTAGCGCTTTGGCTATTTAAAGTATCTGTTCTGCTAAGGGATAAAGCCAGAATTTCAGACTTTGAATCTCCATCAAAGTCCCCTGCAACAAAATCTGAATAGGTCTCTCTAAATTTCATTGCTACATATTCATTGTTTTCATATAAATAGGTTGTCATTGTCTTTCCTGAATTGTTATAACTGTTCCATCCTAAAATTAGATCGTCGCGTCCATCTCCCCTTAAATCAGCAAAACTTACCTTATCAACATCAGAACTCTGGTCAAGAAAATCCCCAACCTTAACAAATTCCCCATTAATCTTGTCCATAATCATAACATGCGAACCTGTCTGTTCTGAAACAACTTGATATATTGCAATAGCTTCATCTTCTCCATCATTATCTATGTCATGCATAATGATGGCAGACCTATAGTCGCCATTTAGGGGATACTTAAAAATAATGTCTGCTCCTACTTCTTTTGTTATCAGATCCTGAATTTTAGCCATTTCACCTGTTGCCCTTGGTGGATGCATTAAACTACCTGTTTCAAAACTACTCAACGCACAGCCTGGCAATAATAGCAAACTAAGAATTAACGGTAAAAATAGTTTCCTCATATAGAATTCAACCTCTCATTATATCTATTGAATGCGAGCAATAAGAAATTTAATCTTTTTGCCCTGCTCAATAAACATTTTTTCATGTTCTGTTTCTATATTTTCTTCAAAATTAGAGGCATGTAAATCATAAGTTTTATAGATTATATTAAATCCATTATCCTCAAAGTAATTTATGCTTTCATTAAACAGCTCGTCATCATCTGTCTTAAAGAATATTTCGCCACTTGGTATCAGGAATTTTTTATAATGATTTAACTGCCTAGGGTGAGTTAACCTTCTTTTTTTATGTTTTGGCCTTGGCCAAGGATTACAAAAATTAATATATATCCTATTTACTTTATCATTTTCATCAAAAATATTGTTTATAAGTTCTATGTTGTAAGCAGTCAAATAAACGTTTTCAATATTTTTATTTAACTCTTTAAAGGTTTGTTCAACATTCCTTTTTGCTAAAAATAAAACTTCGCTTTTTATGTCAACCGCAATAAAGTTAGTATTAGGCATAGAGCTCGACATTTTGGCTATAAAAGTTCCCTTACCGCAGCCTAGTTCTAAATAGATAGGCTGTTTTTTTAAAAAAAGTTCATGCCAATGTCCCTTATTTAAAATAGGTTCATCTATAAAAATCTTACTAGCAGCAAGTTCTGGTCTTGCTATAGGGTTTCTTCTTATTCTCATTATTTTCGCACAAAATTATTATTTATGCTTACTCCCTCCAAGAAAATACAAAAATTCAGTTTATATTATATCACATAATTTTAAATATAGATAGATAAATTATTATTAAAGTATTAACTTTAATTTTAAAAAACTTATAAACTATTACAGTATAGTAAAACCGGCTGAATAATTTACAAGTTCTAAAAACTAATAAATCAAAAATCTGGCATAAAGTGCAGTCTCACACCTCATAATATAAGTAAAATATCATAAAGGGGACTAGTAATTTTATGTTTTTTAGAACAGACTTAGCAATGGAAGCCGCAGCACAACTCTCTAGCCAAAAAAGAGGAATTTTGCAAGACGTAAAAAAGGCTAAAGATTTAACCATAACTGAAGTAACTATAAAATCCGATAAAGCGGCCAAAGAAATAGGAAAATTAAAAGGAAAATATATAACAATAGAATTTCCTCCATTAACAGACAATTTTGAAAATACTGATAGTAGACTAGAAGTCATTTCTAAACAAATTGCAAGGTTAATTCCTCCTGATGGACTTGCCTTTGTTGTTGGGTTGGGAAACTCAAATATAACACCCGATGCATTCGGCCCTCAGACTGTTGGTTCCATATTGGCAACAAGACATATAACAGGTGAAGTAGCTAAGTCTACAGGGCTTGATTCCTTAAGACCTGTAGCCACATTATCTCCTGGAGTTTTAGGGCAAACCGGCCTTGATGTTAGTGAAATAATTCAAAGTATAATAAAAAAAATAAAGCCATCTGTATTAATAGTAGTGGACGCTCTAGCTGCTATGGATTCCAATAGACTTGGTACAACAATTCAAATATCAGATACCGGTATATCTCCAGGGTCTGGAGTCGGAAATCCAAGGCCGGTAATCAGTCAGGAAACTACTGGTGTTAAAGTAATAAGTATTGGTGTTCCTACTGTTGTAGATGCTCAGACTTTGACTAACAACATTTTAAGATGTCTTGGTAAAGATGAAATTGACTTAAAAAATAACTCAGCATCTTGTAATAAATCTATGGTAGTAACTCCAAGAGAAATAGACCTATTAATAGAACGAGCATCAAAATTAACAGCTATGGCTATCAACAGCGCCTTACAGCCTGCCTTCTCTATAGATGATATCATGGCTCTTGTTTAAAATACAGGCTTCAGAATAAAAAATAAACCATATGCATATTCTTACTAATACGGATATATATGTATTAAATCTTAACACTCTTTTGGGAGGTAAGAATATGTTTAAAAATTCAGGAAAAATAAAAAAAACTACAAATTTTGCACTCTCTTTAATATCATTACTCTTATGTGTCTCTTGTCTACTTATTAGAATTAATCAAAACTTAGTAAAACATTTAAGTTCATTTAATCTTTTGACTACTGGCTTTATCATGTCAAATGGTCATTTAGAAAATAAAAATATGAAAGTCTGTCCTGCCAATTATGAATTCAATAAGTCTATATCCATTAAACCCACCGTTAAAAAGGTTAATTTAGACAGAACTCAAGCAGTAAATTCAGATAAAGGTTCCTATACTGATAACTTAGCAGAACAGCTTGACTTTGAAATTCCCCACAAAGAAGGAGAAAATACTTTCAAAATAATTGAAAGTCATTTTGGTGATACAGGAGTAAAATTTGAAAATTTTTTTGTAAATAATAAAACCGGCTTAGATCTTAATATACAAGAGGAAATTTCAAAAAAGCCTGACATAAATATAAAGAAGGACGGCACTCCCCAAGTATTAATATATCATACGCATACTTGTGAATCCTATATGGATAAAGATCAAGGATTCTGTTATGAAAGCTTTTATCCTAGAACAGAAAACAAAAAGTACAGCGTTGTACGAGTGGGTGACGAAATCTGCAAAAACTTAGAAAAGGCAGGAATAAAGACTATTCATGATACTACTTGCCACGATTCACCAAGCTTTAGTGGTTCTTACAATAGAAGTTCTGATACAATCGACAGAAATTTAAAAGCTTATCCTTCTATTCAAGTTACAATAGACATCCATAGAGATACAATAGGAAATAACGAACGCGGAAAAATTAAGCCCACTTTCACATTTGGACAAAAAAAGGCAGCACAAGTAATGATTCTATCAGGATGCGACCTTGATGGCTCTATGCATTTTCCTGATTGGGAATACAATTTAAGATTGGCATTAAGGTTGCAAAAATCGATAGAAAACTTATATCCCGGAATGACAAGAGCCTTATACTTTGGTAAATTTAAGTATAATATGCATAAAACACACGGGTCGTTATTAATAGAAGTCGGTACAGAAGTAAATACATTAGAAGAAGCTGTACGTACTGGAGGATTCCTTGGCAATGCACTTGCAGACGTATTTGAAAAACTATAAATAATAATGCAAAGGATATAAAAATGAAAAATTCAAAGTTTTCACCTAAAATAATATTATATAGTATAATTACAACTTATTTAATTATATCATTAATTGCCGGATTGGTAATTGCTGAAAAAAACACAAAATCAGTAGGATTTCCAAATAGTGAGCCTATGTTTGTATTTAAAAATAATAACGACGAGCACTTTATTAAACTTATGTTCCTTGGAAATAGTTATCAAATAGATTTCTCAAACATACACTATTACATTGATGAAGTATCAAGTTACGTATATAATTATTTTATGTAAATAAAACACAATATATAAAAACACAATATGCATTTACATATTGATTTGATATTTATATGTGTTATAATGTAATTTGTCATATTTTAAGAGTTAATATATTTTCAAAGGACAGGAGGAAAGATATAATATTCTATTATATCTAAGTTATATGAAAATTAAAAGTAATTTAAAAAGTATTATAAGCATAATTTATACTTTTATTCTATGTTTTTCTTACATTAATTTAGACTCTTACGCAGAGCCTTCAGATAATTTTAGTACTTCTAGTGTTGCTGTTCAAAGCGAGACAAAACCATCAAATAGCTCAACTCCATCTAGCAAACAGCATATGTCATCAAAACCTTCACCAAGTTCTTCTATTCCACCAAAAGCAGAAACAACTAAGCCCTCTAATAAAAATGTTCAAAGTTCTTCTATTCCATCTACAGTAAAAACCCCGGCTCCATCTTCATCTCAAAATAGTCAAAGTACACCGTCTGCGGCAAAAAGAGTCGATGTAAATACAAGTTCTTCTAAAAAAGAAAGTGAAAAAAAAGCTACCACTAAAAGTGAGGTCAGTAACGATGAATCTAGTACTGCAACTGAAACCGAAAGTTCTTCTGCACCTGCCGATCTTCCTACCGTAGACGATGAAGAAATAGCTTTTCCTGAGGTAGTTGCTGCTTCTTCTATGCAGGAAACAAAGAAAAATAACAGTTGGGCCGGTATAATTGCTTGGATTTGCATATTGGCTGGTATTGCTATTGTTATATTTGTTATAATAAATGGTAGAAAAAGTGGTGAAGTTCCAGTTCAGATAGCATCAAGTAATAAACCTAAGACAAAAAAGAAAAAACGTCTACTGCCAAGTGAATACTATAGAGATAAATTTTAAAATTACTTGATTTTTTACAAATTTAATGCTATTATAAGTTGTAATTGACAAACTATAAAGGGAGGTGCTTTAATGCCTAATATTAAGTCCGCTAAAAAAAGAGTTAAAGTTATTGCTACAAAAACAGCTAGAAATAAGTCCATCAATTCTTCTTTAAAAACTGCTATTAAAAAAGCAAACTTAGCTATAGACAATAATTCAGAAGACAAAGTTGAAGTTTTTCGTGTTGCTGTTAAAAAAATTGATCAAGCTAGTTCAAAGGGAATTATTCATAAAAATACAGCTTCAAGGAAAAAGTCTGCTTTAGCTCGTAAGCTTAAAAGTGTATCAGCATAATTTAATTTTAATTTCTCGGCAGAACAAAGTTGTTCTGCTTTTTTACTTTATAATAGAATAAGTATTTACTTTTTGTATATAAATATAATTGACTTTTTGTTTTTAGTTATGTATTATAATTATTAAAATATCATAATAAATTTGGAGGTGCTCTAATGAGGAAATGTAATAAATTAGGTATTATAATAGCATTGGTAACATTTGTAGCAACTATTGCAGCTGCTGTAGCTGCATCTGTAGTTTATTTTGAGAAAAAGAAAAAAGACGAAGAAGATTTAGAACATTATCTTGACTGTTCAATCCAATAAAAAACAATATAAAACATATTTAGATTATATAACTATTTAAAATTTTTTATAATATTAATTAAATGCGAGTACAAATTAATTTTTGTACTCGCATTATTATTATAAAACTTTATCTATTATTCCTCCACCTAAGACTATGTCTCCATTATAGAACACAATTGATTGTCCTGGTGTAATAGACCTTTGAGGTTTTTCAAAGCATATCCTAGCTTTGCCATTAGACATTGGTTTAACTATAGCTTCCTGCTCTTTTGCTTGATATCTAATTTTAGCCATAACTTCAATTTGGGTATCAAAGTTTTCTAAATAAATAAAATTTAAATTTTTTGCTATAAGTTCACTGGAGTATTCTTCTCCTGATTCTCCCAAAACTACATCGTTAGACTCATTATCTATTTTTACAACATACATAGGTTTACCAAATGTAATACCCAGTCCTTTCCGTTGCCCTATAGTATATTTTAATATTCCATCATGTTTTCCCAATATATTTCCGTCTTTGTCTACAAAGTTTCCCCTCTTAGATATTAAATTAAAATTCCTGTTTATAAACTCAATATAATTTTCATTTTTTATAAAACAAATTTCTTGACTATCCGGCTTTAAGGCAACAGGTAGTCCTGCCTTTTTAGCTATTATTCTTATATCATCTTTTTCAAATTTAGCAACTGGAAAAATTATATGTGGCAGTTGGCTTTGAGTTAAATTATACAACACATAGCTCTGGTCCTTTTTACTATTAGCCTTTTTTAAAAGCCACTTTTTTATATTACTATCATACTCTACAAGGGCATAATGTCCTGTAGAAACATAGTCAAAACCCATTTTCATTGCTTCATCATACAATGCTCCAAATTTTAAATACTTATTACACTGCACACACGGATTAGGGGTTCGCCCATTTGCATACTCATTTACAAAATATTCTATTACCATTTTGTCAAATAAGTCTGTTAAGTCTAAAATTACATGATCTATATGAAGCTTCTCAGCTACCAGTCTTGCGTCATTTATATCGCTATTCTTACTATATTTATCTGGACATAACTTTAAACTCACACCTGTTACATCATATCCCTGTTCCTTCAACACAAGCGCGGAAACTGACGAATCAACTCCTCCACTCATTCCAACTAAAACTTTCTTTCTCATAACCAATTAGATTCTTATATCATACCTAAGAACTTTATCCTCCATTTTCAATTAAACTTTAATAGACTTTGCTATATGCCATTTTACACCTTGAGCCGTATCTTCAAGTATTATATTTCTGCTTTTGAGTTCATCTCTAATTTTGTCCGCAGTGGCAAAGTCACGATTAGCTCTTGCTTCTTGCCTTTTCTCTATTAGTTTTTCTATTTCTTCATCTAAAGACTCCTTTTCTCTATTATAAACAAGGCCTAATATTGAAGCTAATTCATCAAACAAATTAGCAGCATACATCACAAGTTCCTTCGATGACTGACTATTTATATTTGAATTTATATCTCTTGTTAAGTCAAAAAGTGCAGCAATAGCATCAGCTGTATTCAAATCATCGTCCATAGCTTTAATAAAATTAATCTTATTACGAACTAGTATACCCTTTACACGAATTTCTTTATTACTAGTTTCCCCACTAGCATTTTCGAGTATAAAATCTAGATTATTTCTGCATGTATATAGTCTATCAAGAGAGGCTATACATTGTTCTATTATTTTTCTGCTATAGTTTATGGGACTTCTATAATGAGATGATATCATTAAAAATCTAATTGGCTCATATCCATATTCTTTTGCTACATCTCTCACTGTAAAAAAGTTTCCCAATGACTTTGACATCTTTTTATCATCTATATTAATATAGCCGTTGTGCATCCAATAATTAGCAAAACATAATCCCGTACAGCATTCACTTTGCGCTATTTCATTTTCATGATGTGGGAAAATAAGATCTTGTCCCCCGCAATGTATATCTATTGTTTCCCCAAGGTACCTTCTTGCCATAGCTGAACATTCTATATGCCAACCTGGCCTTCCCTTTCCCCAAGGAGACTCAAAATAGGGTTCTCCTTCTTTTGCTGCTTTCCAAACAGCAAAGTCCATAGGGTCTTTCTTCAATTCTCCAATGCTTATTCTCGCCCCTGCTTCTAGATCCTCCAATGGCTGATGAGATAGTTTTCCATAACCTTCAAAAGACTTTGTGCTAAAATAAACATCACCATTTGAAACTAAATATGCATTTCCCTTATCTATTAACGTGCTCACCATATCGATAATCTCTTTTATATTTTCTGTAGCTTTTGGGTGAACAGTTGCCTCTTTTATATTTAGTCCAGCTGCATCCTTTTTATATTCATTTATATACTTCTCCGCTACTTTAAGGTAGTCAACGCCCTCTTCATTTGCTTTATTTATAATTTTATCATCTATATCTGTAAAATTTTGAATATAATTAACCTTAAGCCCTTTGTATTCCATATAGCGTCTTAATACATCAAACACACAAATAGGTCTTGCATTTCCTATATGAATATAGTTATATACTGTAGGACCGCATGCATAAATTCGCGCTTCTCCCTCATTTATAGGAACAAAGTCCTCTTTTTTTCTTGTCATGGTATTATAAATCTTCATAAAATTAGCCCCTCTTTCCTCTACAATATATAAAAATTTATTTTCTATAGTTCTTAGACTTCTTTACTTCTCTTGCTGGAATTCCTACAAATGTTGCTCCCTTCGGCACTTCATGTATCACAACAGCTCCTGCTCCAATTTTAGCATCATCCCCCACTTTAAAAGATCCTAAAACCTTCGCCCCTGCTCCAACTAAAACATTGTTTCCCAGAGTTGGGTGTCTTTTACCCTTATTTGTTTTTGTCCCGCCTAAAGTTACATTTTGATATATTGTACAATTATCTCCTATCTCAGTTGTCTCTCCTATAACCACTCCCATCCCATGGTCAATAAAAAGACCCTTTCCAATTTTAGCCCCAGGATGTATCTCTATTCCCGTTTTGCGTCTTGCTCTTTGAGAAAGAAACATTGCAATAGCCTTCATATTATGCTTAAAAAACCAATTTGCCTTGCGATATGTTCTTACTGCTTTAAAACCCGGATATAAAAAGTAGATTTCAAAAATTGATCCTGCTGCAGGGTCTCTTTCTTTTATTGACTTTAAGTCAGACTTCAGATTATCAAACATATGTTCACACCATCCTAAAATAAAGGTAAATATATGTTTTATACATCCACAAATCAAAGCACCAAACTTCTCAATACATATATGTTTTTCAAAAGATATGTTCTGCCCTTCTAATCAACTCAAATTTGTATTGTTTGATTGGCGAATGAAAGCTTTTAGTCTTTCTAAAACAAAAAATGAGATGCGTCTACCATCCTAAATTACAAGGACGGAGGCGACATCTCGCGGTTCCACTCCGATTTATCTCTCAAAAGCCTATAACGGTGGCAATCCCGTATGGGGATACTAAAAATTCCCCCCACATGCTAGCAAGTGCATTCCTCAATAAAGCTATAAAAAACACTCTCAGCAAATATGTTTTCTCTCTGATATAGCTAATCTATCGAGTACTTCTCTCTTTAAACGCATTTATTCATTATATTATACATTATACTCAAAATGTTATAATATGCAACATTATTTTGCAGTTTTTATAATCTCTATATTATCCATAATGTAAATTATTCCCGAAACTAGAGTAAACAATACAGACACCCAAATAAAAATTAAGTCTATCGTTTCAAAGACCATAAGTACATTTTCCCTTGCACTAAAATTTAACATTGTTGGTATACATGCTCTCTTAATATGTTCAAGAAATAAAATAACAATAATTGCTATTATTTGAGAGACCGTCTTAAGTTTTCCCCAAAAGTTAGCCGCTATTACCTTTCCGGAACTCATTGCCACTAACCTTATTGAAGTAACTATAAATTCTCTCATTAAAATTATTATTACTGGAACTGCACTTAATATTTCTATATCTACAAAACATATAAACGACGACATTACTAACATTTTATCCGCAAGTGGGTCCAAAAACTTGCCAAAGTCCGTTATTTGTCCATTCTTTCTTGCAAGCTTTCCATCTAAGTGGTCAGTCAAAGCCGCAATGATAAAAACTATTGTAGCATATAAAAATCTATTTTGTATCTGTTGAACTAATATAAATACAATTAACACGGGAATTAAAAGTATTCTAAATACTGTTAGTTTATTTGGCGTATTCATATATCCTCCAAGTTATATTAACTCACAAATTGTTTGGTATCCAACATAATCCTTAACTAATACTCTCACAATATCTCCTTGTTTTACTTCTACATAATTACTTGGTACAACATATAGATATCCATCAACATCGTCCGGAGCTTCAGCTTGGCTTCTACCATAATAATATCCAGTGTCAGGATCAAATCTGTCTATTAATACCTCTATTTCTTTTCCCTTCATATTTCTTGCTTTTTGTTCCATTATAAGGTCTTGTTCTGTCATAATTAAGTCTAATCTTTTATTTTTTATATCTTCAGGCACTTGATTATTAAATTTTGCTGCTTTCGTCCCCTCTTCGGCTGAATATTTAAAACATCCCATCCTTTCAAATCCTATTTCCTTGGAAAATTCACAAAGCTCTGTAAACTCCTTATCTGTTTCTCCCGGGAACCCCACAATAAATGTCGTTCTAAGAGTTACATTTGGTATTTTATCCCTAATCTTCTTTAAAAGTGCCTTTAGACTTTGCACATTTCCACTTCGATTCATTGACTTTAATATTTTTTCATTACAGTGCTGAAGTGGTAAATCTATATATTTTACAATCTTATCTTCTTTTGCTATCACGTCAATTAAATTGTCAGTTAGCCTATCGGGGTAGCAATATAAAAGTCTTATCCACTTTATCTTATCTATTTCACATAATTTCTTTAACAATTCAGGTAATTTAAGTTCTCCATATATATCTTCCCCATAACGAGTTGTGTCTTGGGCTATTATTACAATTTCCTTTACTCCAGAATTAGCCATCGACTCTGCCTCTTTAATTATATCCTCAATTTTACGACTTCTAAAACTTCCACGTATCTGAGGTATCGCACAATATGTACAGCAATTACTACATCCATCTGATATTTTTAGATAAGCGTAATGAGACGGAGTGGTTCTCATTCTATCAGCATTGAGTGGCAATAAACACTTATCCTTAAATATTTCTATAGTCCTTCCTTCCATTGCTTCTTTAACTACCTTAGCAATGTCACCCACAGCACCTATTCCAATAGCTGCATCAACTTCAGGAAACTCTTTTAAAATTTCCCCTTTATATCTCTCACTAAGACATCCTGAAATTATAATCTTCTTTAATTTATTTTCTCTCTTTAATCTTATGAAATATAATATCTCTTCTATGCTTTCTTCTTTTGCATCTTTTATAAAGCCACAAGTATTTATAATTCCCACGTCGGCCTCATTAGGATCATCCACTATTTTATGTCCTTCTTTAGATAGTATTGATAGCATTACCTCTGAGTCTACTCTATTTTTTTCGCATCCTAAACTTAATAAATTAATCCGGTAACCCATAATATATTTCCTTTCATCAAACACAAATTGAACAAATAAAAGAGCGGCACTCTCCCCGACGTTTTGCAGGTTATGACGCCGCTCCAATATAAAACATTTTTATTGGTTTTTAATAAGAGTCGGTATTTAAAAGTACATTTTTTATATCTGAAAAAGAATATCCTTGCCTTTGTAAGTAAGAAATTGCTCGACGCTTTATTTTTTCATCGTCATATGCTCCCTTATATTTTTTTTCAATTAAGAACTTTATTTGATCAATCGGTTCATATTCTATATCACTCATAATGCATTCAATAATATCTTTACTTATCCCTTTTTTTATAAGTTCATACTCGGCTCTACTTTTAGACAGCTTTTTTGTAAAAATCAGTTCTTTAGCATATTTTTGCGCAAATTTCGTATCATTTAAAAACCCTAACTCTTCCATTTTGTCAGCAGCTGCATTAGCCGCCTCATTGCTATAATCTATTTTTAATTTTTCAATAAGTTCGCCTTTTGCATAGTCCCTAAATGATAAAGCATAAAGAGCCTTATCTTTAGCTCTTTTATAATCCGACTCATAAACAACCTCTGATAAGAGCTCTTCACTAACTTCTTTTCCTTGATGCAACTTATATTTATAAGCAATTTCATTGTCTATTTTTGCATAAAATTCACCGTCAACAAAAATTGAACTTAACATCTTTTTCTCTTTTTTAATATATGTAATCTTCACTAATCGTCATCTACCATAATATCTATGTTAGCCTTTACTTCTGATTCAGATTTTGTTTCAACAGGTACAACAATTTCAGTAGCACCTGCTCGTCCAGCAACAGTACGTCCAGCTTTGCCATATATCTTATCAATATTTTCAATTACCTTAGACTCTATTTCCTTTGCAATCTCTACATTATTACGGAAAAACTCTTTAACCTTATCTCTTCCTTGTCCCAGTTTTGCATCCTTATATGAAAACCATGCACCACTCTTTTTCACTATATCAAGTTTAACAGCTAAATCTAATAACTCTCCATCTCTTGATATACCCGTTCCATACATAATATCAAACTCTGCTTCTCTAAATGGAGGTGCTATTTTGTTCTTTACAACCTTTGCCCTAGTTCTAGCTCCAATAATCTCAGAACCATTTTTCAAAGTTTCTATTTTTCTAACATCAATTCTAACTGAAGAATAAAACTTTAAAGCACGTCCACCAGGTGTTACTTCAGGATTTCCATAAACAACCCCTACCTTTTCACGAAGCTGATTTATAAAAATAGCTACACAGTTAGATTTTGAGATAGCGCCTGCTAGTTTTCTAAGTGCTTGTGACATTAATCTAGCTTGCAGTCCTACATGTGAGTCTCCCATTTCACCTTCAATTTCAGCTTTCGGTACAAGCGCTGCTACCGAGTCTACCACTATTACATCTATTGCCCCTGATCTAACTAGCGATTCTGTTATTTCCAAAGCTTGTTCTCCTGTATCCGGCTGGGAAACTAAAAGCGAATCAACATCAACACCTAAATTCGATGCATAAACAGGGTCAAGCGCATGTTCAACATCTATAAAAGCTGCATTGCCTCCATTTTTTTGACCTTGTGCAATACAATGTAAGGCTAATGTCGTCTTACCAGAAGACTCCGGCCCATAAACTTCAATAATTCGTCCTCTTGGAAGTCCACCTATCCCAAGTGCCATATCAAGGGAAAGAGAACCTGTTGATACTGAATCAACATTCATCGTATCAGTTTTTCCAAGGCGCATAACCGCTCCTTTTCCAAATTGTTTTTCTATTTGACTTAGAGCTGTCTCAAGAGCCTTCTTTCTATCCAATGCCATTTTAATTTATACCCCCAAAATTACTTTATTAAGTTTAATTATAACTTTTTTACGTTATAAAAGCAATAACTTTAGCCCCTACAGTTCTATTATAAATAATTATATATTAGTATAATAAAGGTTTGATAAATTTTTGACTATCTATTATAATTAACTTTGATCATTAGTATTTAGGAGGTATTTATATTGGCTGAATCTTTAATAACATCTATAACAAACGGATTATCAAATATTCCATCTGAAATTATTATATTTGTGATATCAATGTTACCTATATTAGAATTACGTGGTGGACTTATCGCAGCAAGTATTTTAAAAGTAGATTTTATTTATGCTTTTCCGATTTGTTTAATAGGAAATTTATTACCTTTACCATTTATTTTACTCTTTATAGATAAAATATTTGAGTTTTTAAAAAAGACTCCATTAAAAAAATTTGTTGAGCACTTTGAAAAAAAGGCTATAGCAAAAAGTGAATCAGTTAAGAAATATAGAAAATGGGGGCTTTTTACCTTTGTTGCAGTCCCACTTCCCGGTACTGGTGGTTGGACTGGTGCTCTTATTGCATCAGCTTTAAGAATGAATCTAAAAGATTCTATGATACCTATTTCTCTTGGTGTCTTAACAGCTGGTATAATAATGTCTATACTTTCTTATGCAATACCAAGTTTGTTTTAATTAAATTAATTATAGGAACATAAAAAATGAAAGAAACTATACATACTGACATTGCTATTGTTGGAGGAGGTGCATCTGGAATTACCTCGGCCATAGTAGCGGCAAAATCCTTAGATAGACAAAATAAGCCTTGCAATATTATTATTCTTGAACAGTCCTCTAGAATTGGTAAAAAGATTCTCATGACTGGTAACGGTAAATGCAACTTAACTAATAAAAACATAGACTCTAAAAATTATAATTATTCTGCTAGAAATTACATAGGACCCATTTTAAAAGAATTTAACTCTGACTTTATAATAAAATTTTTTAAAAGTATTGGGCTAATTATTAAGTATGATAATTGTGGTAGAGCATATCCATATTGTGAACAGGCTTCAGTTGTACTTGATATTTTAAGAAAACAATTAGAAATATTTGGAGTTAAAACTCTATGTGATATAAACATACATTCTATAGAGAAATGTAAGGACAACTTTTTTGTCGATTGCCACGATAAAATAATAAAGTCTAAAAAGCTCATAATGGCCTGTGGGGGAAAATCCAGTCCTACTCTTTCTCTTTGTACTGATGCTTATAAAATTTTAACTAGGTTTGGGCATAAGGTAACAAAGACATTTCCAAGCTTAGTTCCTATTGTAACTAATATGGGGTTTGAGAAATCTTTAAAAGGTATTCGCGCAACAGCCAGAGTAACTTTGACTGCTGATAATAATATTGCTAAAAAAGAATTTGGTGAAGTTCAGTTTACCGAAACAGGCCTTTCCGGCATTTGTATTTTTAATTTATCAGGGTTGGTTGGAGAGTTTTTAAATTTTTCAACAGTTAATGGAAAATATGCTAAAAATATCTCCATTATTTTAGACCTAATGCCTGACTTTTCTCTAGATGAAATTAAAGAATTATTATACCAAAGAATTAAAACATCTTCTTATGATTGCAACGATAATCTATTTTTGGGCGTCATTAATAAAAGATTGTTTAGAGCTATATTAAAAAGTTGTAATATTAACCCTGAAGGTAAATGTGATAGATTGACAAGAGTTCAGATATATAAAATTGCTAGTACTATAAAAAACTGGGCTTTTATTCCTATATCTTGTCTTGATTTTAAACATTCACAAGTAACCTGCGGAGGCATTGACTTACATGAGTTTTATAGCAAAACCCTTGAGTCTAAATTGATTAAAGGATTATACTGCGTAGGTGAATTTTTAAACGTTGATGGAGATTGCGGTGGCTTTAATCTTCATTGGGCTTGGATCTCCGGATACGTTGCCGGGGAAAGTGCGTCTTACTTTTAAATATAAGGAGAAAAAATGATTAGAATAACAAATATTTGCTTGTCTTTAGATTTTGATTTTTCAAGTCTAAAAGAAGTAGCTGCTAGACAATTAAATATAAATAGCAGTAAAATAAAAGAGGTACATTTATATAAAAAATCAGTCGATGCTAGAAAAAAAGATAATATAAAATTTAATTGCTCTATTAATGTTATTGTCAACGATAATGAAAAAAACGTGGTTAAATTATGTGGTAACAAAAATGCTTCTATTATTAAACCTTATCACTATAACATTTCCTCTTGTAAAAAATTAAAAAGTCGTCCTGTTGTTGTAGGATTTGGCCCTGCTGGTATGTTTGCATCTCTTATTCTTGCTAAATATGGCCAAAAACCTATTGTAATTGAAAGAGGAAAGTCGATTGATAAACGGATTATTGACGTTAATAAATTTTTTAAGTATGGTATATTAAACCCTGAGTCTAACGTTCAGTTCGGTGAGGGGGGCGCCGGTACGTTTTCCGATGGAAAACTTACAACGGGGATCAAAGATCCCCGCATAGAACAAGTTTTAAAAGAACTTGTTCTATGCGGCGCCCCTGAAGAAATATTATATTTATCAAAGCCACACATTGGGACTGATCACTTGGCTAAAATAGTAGAAAACATGAGAAATAAAATAATATCTTTAGGTGGGGAAGTATTATTTGAAACAAAACTCATTGATATCTTAAGTGAAAATAACTCTATTAATAGTATAATAGTTGAGTCTTTACACGGGAAACACGAGATTGTTACTGACAACGTCATACTATGTGTAGGACATAGCGCTCGTGATACTTTCAAAATGCTATTTAATCGCGGTGTTCAAATATCACAAAAGTCTTTTTCCGTTGGTGTTCGCATAGAACATCCACAAAATTTAATAGATAAAGCTCAGTATGGAAAATTTGCAGGGCATATCGCTTTAGGGGCTGCTGATTATAAACTTGCTGTCCACTTAAACAGCGGTAGGGGTGTTTATACATTTTGTATGTGTCCTGGTGGGACTGTCGTTGCCGCTGCGTCTGAGCTTGGACACGTTGTAACAAACGGTATGAGTAAATTTTCAAGAGCTGAACCCAATGCAAATAGTGCACTTTTGGTCAACGTTGGGCCTGGTGACTTTGGTAGCGATCATCCTTTAGCCGGCTTGGAATTTCAAAGGAAAATAGAAAAAGCTGCATTTAATTTGGGAGGACAAAATTATTATGCACCCATACAATTAGTAAAAGATTTTCTTGTAAATAAGGTTTCAAATAAATTAGGTAGTGTAACGCCTAGCTACAAGCCTGGATACAAATTATGTAATATTAGCGAGTGTTTCCCCCAATTTATTATCAGCTCATTAAAAGAAGGAATAATAAAACTAGATAAAAAGCTCCATGGTTTTTCCTTCGGCGATGCTATATTAACTGCACCTGAAACTAGAAGTTCTTCTCCTATAAGAATAACAAGAGATGAAACTATGCAGTCTATTAACTTTAAAGGTTTATATCCATGTTCTGAAGGTGCCGGTTATTCTGGAGGAATAGTTTCTGCTGCCGTTGATGGTATTCGGTGCGCTGAGGCTGTTCTTAATTAGTTTAATTGACACTCATTACAAATCATGTTACACTTAAAGTAGCGTTTGTATACTAAACACATGAACAAACAAAGAGGTGTAAACTATGATAAAAGTAACTTTAAAAGATGGTATTATAAAAGAATATCCGATAAATACTACTGTTGCTGAGATTGCTAAGTCTTTAGGTGCAAAGCTCTATAAGTCTGCTTGCTCCTGTTTAATAGATGATAACTTGATGGATTTAAGAACAAGTATAACTAAAGACTGTAAAATAGAAATATTAACATTTGATGATGACCTTGGTAAAAAAGCATACTGGCATACAAGTTCTCACATTATGGCTCAAGCTATATTAAGACTATTTCCGAATGCTATTTTAGGTATAGGTCCTGCTATAGATAAGGGGTTTTACTATGATTTTGACTTAGGGAGAACTCTTAATACAGATGACCTTAATAAAATAGAAGATGAAATAAAAAATATAATTAAGGAAAATCTTCCTATCGAGCGCTTTGAATTAGACGTAGAAGATGCTATTGCATTTATGAAAGAAAAAGGTCAAAAATATAAAATTGAGCTTATAAAGGAGCATGCTAACAAAGGTGAAAAAATTTCGTTTTATAAGCAGGGTGAATTCGTTGATCTTTGTGCTGGACCGCATTTGATGTCAACCGGTAATATAAAGGCTATAAAATTGTTAAACTGCACCGGTGCATACTGGAGGGGAAACTCAAAAGGTCCTATGCTTCAACGCATATACGGTATTTCTTTTCCTAAGTCATCTTTAGTCGATGAATATCTTAACACCATTGAAGAGGCTAAGAAACGTGACCATAGGAAACTTGGAAGAGAACTTGAACTTTTTGATTTCTTTGATGAAGGACAAGGATTCCCATTCTTCTTTCCTAATGGCATGGTATTAATGAATACCCTTCTTGAATTTTGGCATCAAGAACATGAAAAGGCTGGTTATGTAGAAATAAAAACTCCAATAATTTTAAATAAAGATTTATGGTTGAGATCTGGACACTGGGATCACTATAAAGAAAATATGTACACAACTTTAATAGACGAGCAAGAGTATGCTATAAAACCTATGAACTGCCCTGGGGGGATGCTTGTATATAAGAGTAGACCACATTCTTATAGGGATCTTCCATTGCGTATTGCAGAGCTAGGCTTAGTTCATAGACATGAACTATCAGGTGCCTTGCATGGTCTTATGAGAGTTCGCTGTTTCACACAAGATGATGCCCATATATTTATGACCCCTGAGCAAATTGAGTCAGAAATAATTGGTGTAATGCAGTTAATCGATAGATTTTATTCAACATTTGGCTTTAAATATCATATTGAGCTCTCAACTCGACCTGATGATTCTCTGGGCAGTGATGAGCAATGGGAAATTGCTACTGAAGGGCTTAAGCTTGCTTTAGATAAAAGCGGTAAAGAATACAAAATAAATGAAGGTGATGGCGCCTTTTATGGTCCTAAAATTGATTTTCATTTAGAAGACTGTCTAGGTAGAACATGGCAATGTGGAACTATTCAGCTTGACTTTCAAATGCCTGAACGATTTGATTTAAACTATATCGGTGAAGATGGAGAAAAGCATAGACCTGTTATGATTCATAGAGTTGTCTTTGGAAGTATTGAGAGATTTATAGGAATCTTGACAGAACATTTTGCCGGAGCCTTTCCTCTATGGCTTTCGCCGGAGCAAGTTCGAGTTCTTCCCATAAGTGAAAAATTTCAAAGCAAAGCCTTTGAGGTAATAGAAAAACTTCGTTCTCATGGTATAAGAGCTTCAATGGATGACCGTAATGAGAAAATTGGATATAAAATACGAGAAGCACAACTTAAAAAGATTCCTTATATGGTTATAATTGGAGATAAGGAAAGTCAATCTGGAACAATTTCAGTAAGATCAAGGAAGGAAGGGGACTTAGGTTCTACTTTACTAGAAGAATTTATAGAGTCAATACTTCAAAAAATTAAAAATAAAACTATCAATTAAATCATTAAGGGTTCCAATTAAAAATTGGGATCCTTTTTATTTTAAATACGTTACTTACATTGTGTACCTACATTAGTTTGTGATATAATATTTATTATTTTGTTTAAATTTAAAAGGGGATAACAATATGAAAATAACCGTTGCAGCTCCTGCAAAAATTAACCTATATCTTGATATTCTTAATAAAAGAAATGATGGATATCATAATGTTAAAATGATCATGCAAACAGTAAGTTTGTTTGACTATATAACTGTAACTAAGTCTTCTAACTGTAAAATAAATATAATAAGTAACTTTAAATTTTTCAGTCCAATTGAAAAAAACACCGCCTATATTGCTGCACAAAAATTTTTTCAACACACTAAAATTAAAAATCCTGGAATCAACATATACATAGACAAGAAAATTCCAGTATGCGCTGGTTTAGCTGGTGGTAGCTCTGATGCAGCAGCAGTTTTAGTTGCATTAAATAAGCTCTTTGATACTAAATTATCCAAATGCACACTTGCCAATATTGGTAGGGAAATTGGTGCTGACGTACCTTTCTGCATTTTAGGAGGAACTATGTTGTCTTATGGTACTGGAACTAGTCTTTCACCTTTACCTCATTTAGACGATTGCTTTATTGTTTTGGTAAAGCCAAAAGTTCATGTTTCAACTAAAAATGCATACACAGCTTCTGATTCTGTTAAACTAAAGATTCACAAAAACATTTCGCCTATTATTAAATCAATTAAATATCATAATTTAAAATCTGTATCAAGGCTATTGTATAATAGGTTTGAATATATATTAAAAATTAAAGACGTTAGTAAACTAAAGAGTATCTTTTTTAATTTGGGAGCTATCGGTTCATGTATGAGCGGAAGCGGCTCTACTGTTTTTGGTATATTTAATAATGAAAAGCTTGCTAGAAGGTGTCTTCATATCCTTAGTAAAAGATATAAAGAAACTTTTTTAGTTCATCCTATAAAAACCGGCTGTTTTATAAAATCTGAATAATAATAACGTCATCAGTATCACATACAAAGAAATTTTCTTAGTTCATCCTATAAAAACCGGCTGTTTTATAAAATCTGAATAATAAGAATAACACCTGCCCATAATTAAGTCAGACAACTTAAATTGGTAGGTGTTTTAAATTGAAAACTATAGAAAAAGCCTTACTGGCTGGATTTTTCATCACCATATTATTTAACTTAACGGGATTTGCAAATAAGTGCGAAAGTATTAGTGATAAAGTATTCAGACTACATATACTTGCTAACTCTGACTCTAAGGAAGATCAAGAACTAAAACTTAAAGTTCGTGATAGGGTATTAAAAGAAACCTCGGACCTATTTAAAAACGCTCATTGCAAAGAGGACGCTAAGAATCTTGCCCTTGAAAATATTGATAATATAAAAAAAATTGCAGAAGATGAAATACATATAAATGGATTTTCCTATAATGCCAAAGTAGAAGTTGTAGAGATGTTCTTCGATACAAGACAATATGATAACATAAAACTTCCGGCTGGCAGTTATAACGCATTAAGAATTTTAATTGGACAAGGTAAAGGACATAATTGGTGGTGCGTAATGTTTCCTCAACTTTGTATTGGTAGTGCAACAAAAGAAGATAATATCAATAATATTCTTCCCGAAGATCAGGCATCAATCGTTGATAATAGTGAAAACTATGAAGTAAAATTTAAAGTCGTAGAATGTTTTTATAAAATAAAAAGCTTCTTCTTAAATTTATTTAATTAGTGCATTAACTTTGGGAGTCTTCCCAGTTATGCCAAACATTTTGTACATCGTCGTTATCCTCTAAAATGTCAAGAAGTCTTTGCATTTTAACTTTACTCTCTTCATCTTCAATAGATGAATATGTACTTGGAACCATTTCTATTTCTGCTGAAATAAAATTATAATTCTTCCCCTCTAAAGTCTCTCTAACTGTGCTAAATTCTTCTGGAGACGTATATATTTCGAATACATCTTCATCCGCTAAAAAGTCTTCTGCACCAGACTCTATAGCATCCTCCATAGTTGCATCTTCATCAAGATCTCCTCTCTCGATTACGATTACACCCTTTCGAGAAAACATAAATGATACACAACCTGGTGTCCCTAAGTTCCCACCAAACTTATCAAAATAATGCCTTATATCTCCAGCTGTCCTATTCCTATTATCAGTCAATGCCTCAACTATTACAGCTACTCCACTAGGACCATATCCTTCATAGGTTACTGACTCGTAACGTTCTGTATCATTATCTCCCGCTGCTTTCTTTATAATCCTTTCTATGTTATCATTAGGTACATTATTTGCTTTAGCCTTAGCTATACAATCTTTTAATTTTGAATTTACTGTGGGATCAGCTCCTCCACCTTCTTTGACTGCTACTATTAATTCGCGGCCTATCTTTGTAAATATTTTTGCTCTTGCCCCATCAGTTTTTTCTTTCTTTCTCTTAATGTTACTCCATTTTGAATGTCCCGACATATATTAATCCTCCTGAATAGATCTATTGTTTTATTTTATCATATAATAAATTCCTTATCAAGAATACTGCTCATTAATTCATAAGTTCAGATACATATTCTTCAAGGCATTTCCCGCTTTCCTGCATTTTCTTTGCATGTTCTTCTCCAACATACCTATAATGCCATGGTTCATATATTTTGCCTGTTATCCTTTGTTTATCATTTCCATATCTAAGAATAAATCCATATTTGGCGCAATTATTTATTAGCCACTCATATTCTTTAGTATCACAAAAATCGTCTCTAACTCCATTAAGGTCTACTGCTAAACCTGTATGATGTTCACTAGTTCCTGGTTTTGCTACAACACCAGAAGCAAGCGTTACAGCTTCTTCGTACCCATACCCTTTGTTTAAATTCTCTTTAACTTTTCTTTCAAATATAGTACTCTGCCTTTCAAAAGACCTATATCCTGATGATATCCATAGTTTTATTCCATCTTTTTCAGCGGCATTCATCATATCATTAAGGTATGGTATGATTCTTTCATCTACATCTATTCCGCGGTATTTTTTCAACTCAACTTTGAAATCATCTTTCACTTCATTCAAATCATTTATCACCATAAGACTCCAATTTGCATTCTCATTCCATAATTTAAAATCTGTATATAAGTTTTTCTTTTTCACATTCAAAATATAACTATTTTCTGTATCATGGTTCTCATCTACATCTGCACTCCCTACAGCATAATAAAAAACTAATAAAGAGAAGAAAAATAGCCCCAATACCACAAATATCATCAATATAATTTTAAAGTTAATATTTATACTTTTGCATTGTCCACCATAATTCATCCTTCTATAAGCCTTTGAATAGTTTTTACGTCCCATAGAATTTCAACCTCCTATAAAAAATTATAAACTCAAAGTACTTTTTAGTAAAGACTAGAGTTTATAATTTCACTTTTAATTATATTTTATTTTAGTAACTTAAAAATTTATAAAGTTTTAAATTTATCTTAATTCTGTCATAGGATCATATCTTTTGCCATCTTTCCATGTTTCAAAGTGCAAATGATTTCCAAATGAATGACCTGTATTTCCAACTAATGCAATTACTTCACCTGCATGAACTTGTTGCCCAACATTAGCCAACACCTTACTACAATGAGCATATTGAGTCTCAAATCCATTTCCATGTCTTATTTTTATATGATACCCCCAACCTGAGCGGTCACTTGGTGATGAAACAGCTTTAACCACTACTCCGTCGGCTGCTGCTAATATTTTAGTTCCCTGCGGTGCAGGTATATCTATACCTTTATGATTACGTCCATCGCCCCAGTAACTACTAATACGTGTATACGATGCAATTGGGAAAAGGTATCTTCCTCTCATAGAACCGCGTATATTTCCAACATTTGTTTCAGCATTTCCTCTGTAAACTCCTAATTCCTTCGCTACTTCATTAGCTTTCGTCCTATTTTTTTCCATCAGTCTTTTTGTATCTGAACTCTGACTCTCTAATTCCTTAATAGCTCTATCATTATCATTTAACAATACATCTATCTCTGCTCTACTTGCTTCTAATTTACTCTTAGCATCAAGAACCTCTTTTTTATTCTCTTCTATAGCATCCATTTCTTCTTTAATTGTATTTATATCACTTTCTAATTCTTTTATAATTCCATCTGTCGAATTTGATAATCTTGAGAATAGATCCGCTTTGTCAACTAAATCATTAAAGTCTTTTACACTTAAAAGAATTTCTATAATCTGAATGTCTCCAGCTTCATAGTAATATCTTAAACGTTTTCCCAATACATCTATATTTTCATTTATTTTTTCTTTAATTTGATTAATACTATTTTCTTTTTCTAATATTTGTGCATTTAAAAGATCTATCTTTTGTTCTTCAAGCGATATACTATCTTTCAAATTAGTCAACTGTTTCAATATAGTAGCTCTATACATTCTCTTCTGATTTACATCTTTACTTAAACTATCAAGCTTTTTTCTTAAACTTTCACTTTCTTTTTGTAAACTTTGTTGCTTATTTCTAAGCTCTTGTATAGAATCAGATGCAGTAACATCCCTACACAAGGAAGTACTACCAGCTAAAGTTAAGAAAGCCAAGACACTAGCAAGCACATTTTTACGTCTAATCAAAATTTATACCCTCCAATTGTAAGTTTCAGTAAAAAAATATTTGTTACAATCATGTAATAATTTTAACATGCTATTCTTAATAGTTCAATAAAATATTCCTATATAACACCGTTTTCTACTATTATAATATAATAACAATAATACATAAATTCTTTTTGTTCTTTTTGCCTATGCAATTACTGCTTACCTTACAGTCTTCTTTTATCCTAACCAAAATAAATAGTACATATATACTAGTCATTAATAGTTTGTAACTATTTTGTATTTATATTCCTAAAATCACATATTTATCAACAATATATAACCCCCATCAAGTCACTCATATAACTTGGTGGGGGTTTACTTTATTAGATATTAAATTATTATAAGTCCTTCTTAAATATAATTACATTATTGCTACTTTTTTTATAAAAATTCCATCCGTACCATTTTTTCCATTTCTTGCAAACAATCTGCCTATAAACGTGGAAGCATTGCTCTTTCCACCCTTCCCCTTTAAACCTGGCTTAAAAATACAGTCATCATAAGAAATATGAGTGATTCCACGAACTTCTATAATATTAGCACCGTTTCCACCGTTTCCACCCTTTTTACCTATATGCTTATTTCCTGATGCACCATTTCCTCCATCACCAGATTTTATAGACAATTTCTTTAACACTAAATTACCGCTAATTATACGTAAAGGAGCTCTAGATGCATTTTTTCCATCTTTTCCATGTATCTTAAGTTTACCATCTTCTCCATTTTTAGAAACTATTTTACCATTCAAAATTTTCACTCTTATATCCTTCGGATGAAATACTTCCACTTTCCAGACTTTCTTTTCTGGAACTAAAACTTTTTCCTGTACAGTCCTATAAAAAGCTGGACGATTCACAACTTTTCCATTATCGTCTATATAATATTCTCCATCCACTTTCACTTTCTTTACTACATCCTCATAGTAGCCAGGTTGATACGTTTTCTCTATAGTAAAATAAGGTTCATTCCAGACTTTCTCTTCTACAGTCCTAGTCCAGCTTGGATATTTCTTTAACTGCCCATTTTCCTCATAATATTTCCCACTAATTACTTCTTCTTTGATTATATACTTTTGTTCACAAGGTTCTTTCTTTGCATTGTTAATTAAATCTTCTCTGTTGTCAGTCCTAGTGGTAGATACTGCATGAAAATTCTTTTGTACAGTTTTATCCCCTCCTGTTGGTGGGGTGTATGTATTTACTGTTTCATTACAAGTACCCCTAGTAGTTGATGTCGCATGAAAATTCTTTCGTACAGTTTTGTCTCCTCTTGTTGGCGGTGTATAAGTATCTATTTTTTCATTACAATTATCTCTAGTAGTTGACGTCGCATGAAAATTCTTTTGTACAGTTTTGTCTCCTCTTGTTGGCGGTGTATAAGTATCTATTTTTTCATTACAATTACCCCTAGTAGTTGACGTCGCATGAAAATGCGAATCTTTACTATAAGCAACAGAACTTCGAGAATTATTAATAGGCACTTTTACTATTCTCACCCAAGAAGGCCTTTTCTTAAGTTTGCCATCTACTTCATAATACTTTCCATCTACTATTTCTTTTTTATATATAGTATGGTAATACCCTGCATGAAATTTTTTCTCATCTACATATTGGGGCTCATGCCATACTTTTTCAATTACATTCCTATAGAAGTCAGGACGTCTAACAACTACACCATACTCATTTATATATGAGTCTGCCTTAACTTCTACCTGCTTATAACTGTTTTCATAATGTTGTGGTACCAACTCCGTATATTCTATAACTTTAAAATATTCATTTCCAACCAAAAAACAAGCATCATTTTCAAACGAAACCTTTTTATCATTAAGATCTATTGTTAATGGTCTATCAATTTCAATAATTTTATTAATACAAATATCTTTAAGTAGCACTATCTCTTGATAGGGTCTAGCAGTTTTCACAGCTTTCCTCAGGTCGCTTTCGCACGAAGCATAAATTTTATCCGTTTCAGTTGCATATACTGTAAAGCAATTTAACATTATCATAGATATTAAAAGACTAATACAAGAGCATCTTTTAATCAAATTAAGCATATCATTGTCACCTCTTTAATATAATTACAAATTAATTATATACTAAGTTTTTTACTGAATCAATGCAAATAATATGAAGAAATTGGATTAATATTACTTAGTATTTTATAAACTTTTACATAACTAGTCACCTGAGCAAATCACAATACCTTTTAAATAATTAAAGGCCGATACATATTAAAAATATGTATCAGCCTCTTTAGCTACCCTAACACTTCAATTAATTCTTTCTCTAACTTTTTTAATCTTTTTATCATTAACTCTACATTACATTTTAATATAGCATTATATGT
>CALWVR010000026.1 GCA_944385105.1 uncultured Clostridia bacterium | reverse complement strand
AAGAATTGAAAAATTTAAAAAAAGAATACTATAAGCTTGCGACACTTCTCACAAAGAGAGTAGAACCGCTAAAAGGATTATCATATGGTGACGTTAATTCTACAATAAAAGGACGTGGAGGGGTAAAAGATACTATGACTAACAATTTAGCTAAAGCAGAAGAATATCAAACAAAATTAGATGCTATAAAGGATTCTATAGAAAGTTATCAAGCAGAACTGATACAAAAGTTGAATAATGTGTATTGCAAGAAAAGAAGTAAAGAAAAAGTGATTTTTTTAAGAAATGAGATGCATGCGTCATGGAACGATATAGCATTTGTCTTAGGCTTAAGTGAAAGGCAATGTATGAGGTTATATGGAAGAAGAAAGAAAATATAGTCTTTATGTACATATTAACAAAAAAGATGACTTTAAAGCATATGTTGGTATTAGCAAAAACCCCAAAAAAAGGTGGAGAAATGGAGAAGGATACAAATCTCAAGATAAGTTCTATAATGCTATAAAAAAATATGGTTGGAATGGATTTAAGCATATTATTTTATTAGAAAATTTAACATTACAAGAAGCTTGGGAAAAAGAAAAGGAATATATTAAAAAATATGATTCAATAAATGATGGATATAATGTATCAGAAGGTGGACAGTTAGTGATTACACCAGAAATGATACAAAAGGGCTATATAACAAAGAGATTAAAGAACTCTGGAGTGACCATTTTTAGATTATCAGATTTAAAAAGTATACATTATGATACAGTAGAAGAAGCATCTAAAGCTACTGGGATATCGGAACATTGGTTTTATAGATGTTATAAAAAGGAAATTGAGCCATTACAAGAGTTTGATGTGCTATTTGATTTAGACATAGATACTTCTCAATTCAAAATTCTTGCACAGAGTATACATACAGAGAAAAAACCATTGTTGTTAGAAGATTTGACTCAACGTCAAAAAAAAGACTATGAAAAACAGCATCAAGAAGCAAAAATTTTGGCAAAAAAAATTATTCAAGAAAAAAATGAAGAAATTAAACATATGAATATATGGAAATGACAGAAAAATATTGAAATGTCACTTTTTTTCTGTTACAATTTGTATGATAGGAAAATTTTAACATGAGTATGACCTCATGTTATTTTTTTGTATCACTAGTTATGTACTACCCTACAAACTAGTCAACCCCTTTTTATTCTTTTACTACCTTTTTAGGTAGTGTACTGATGATATAGAAATCTTGACAGGGATTCAAAAGAGTTTATTTATAATTGAAAAATGATTCTGTCTTAGATTATAAATAAACTCTTGGGTATATCATTAGTACAGTGCACGTAAAGCACTAATAAGTCGATAGAAATATTAGCTTTTTTGTGCGCAAAAATGGTTAGTAACTTAGTAACTATTTGATTTAATGGCTATGGATGATTTATTTATTAAAAAAGAAAAATATTAAAACATAGTATTTGAATGTTTGATTTAAAGATTCTAATATAGAACTGTAAATTATATTTTAGTAGAGCGTATAAGTAGCTGGCATTCTAATATAATATATTATTATTTAAAAACTTTCTTTTTTTGCTTCCAACTAATTATGACTAGTGATACAAAAGATAATAAGCTTATGGTATTTGCTATTTTCATGGCGATTGTCTTTTTATAGGTTAATACATATCTTCCATTCTTTTGAATGGTTGCTTGTAGAAATCCATTTTCACTTTGTTCTAAAGGAATTTCTTCGCTTCCTTTCTTAAGTTGATATCCCATATAATATAATCTTGGGAGTTCCAATTTCATTGTATTATCTACTTCTTTGACATCAAATATTAAAGTAGGTACTTCATTTAAAATCATAGTGCTTTTTCCACTTCCAGAAAGAGAAATAATATCTGCTGTTCTGTTTTTATAATACTCCATATTATTTAACGTTTTTTCTGGGAGATATTCAGATTGATTTCCTACTCCTAAATTATAGTTGATTTCGTGAATATTTACTTTTTCTGCATTCAAATGGTAAGTATAGTGATAAGAACTAAAGAACGTAAGAACAATTAATACGATGGCAAGAATGTGAAATTCTTTTCGGTGTTCTAATTGTTTTAAGTAAATACCGGAAAAAAGAATTGCTCCGAAGGCAATATAAATACAAAGTCGCCATGGAAATTGGAGTGTTTGGAGAATATCTGGAGTATAATACCAAGGAAATAAAGGAGTAATCATAATAATTGATAGAATAGTAAAGCAAAGTAGGAAAGTTGCTACTTTTTCCTTCCATAATTTTTTTCTTAGAAAATAGAAGATACTTAAGAAGAAAAGGATTGTAACAAATAGTGGTAAATGATATCGAATAAAATCATAGGTATGCGGTTTGGTGTAATTGATTAATTCCAAAATAGATAAGGTACTAAATCTTAAGTCACCTTTTCCTGTCATGAAATAAGGCATAAATACGCCATAACTTCCTTTTAACTTGATTTCTAACATAGGTATCCAGAATGATGCAGTTAAACCTAGAATAGTAATTGCTGCTAATAGAAGGGAAAGAATATTTTTCTTAGTTATTAGTTTTTTCCAGAATATCGGAAGAAAGCTAACAACTAATATAAGAGTAAAATAGATACTCATTGCCATATGCGAGTAAATTGCTAAAGTATATCCTCCCACGAAATAGAAAAAGAATTTTTTTCTATTATTTTCTGTTAAATAAATGAGACCTAGGACAATGAGGGGAATTGCTATTGGAATAAACATTTCAGAGAAGGCATCTCGGATAAATACTTGCGACAAATGATAAGGGGCACTCATGTAAAAAAGGGAAGTGAGTAGAGCCACTTTTTTGTTTTGGAAAATTTTATAAGCTAATAAAAAGAAAGTTATTCCAGAGGCTAAAAAACCTAACCATTGTGTGATACGCATTCCTATTGTGACATCATTTATAGAAAAGAGTGTTAAAAATTTCGTAGTATATGCGGCGCTTAGATGAGGAAGAGGAGGATAAAAGAATCTAGTTCCATACCCGAAATTATTGGCAATTTGAGCAAGAGGCTCTTGTACTAAAAGGTTATTCCAAGATAATTGATCGACAATAGCACTAATATTTGCTACGTGAAAGTTGGTATCGTGACCTCTGATATAGCCGGATTGTATGGCTGGAACCATAATCCAAATGCTAAATACGAATAAAATAAGGAAATAAATATACTTTTTTTGTTTCATCGTTTTCACCTAGCTCTATTATACTAGAAAAATTTATTTTTTCTTCTTTTTTGTTGCTATTTTATACTTTTATATGTTATTTTATAGGTAAAGGGAATATTCGTTTAGAAAATAAGAATTATGAGGTGAATTTATGAAGTATACCATTGGATTAGATTTGGGAATTGACAATGTTGGTTGGGCGATTTTTAATAACGATAACCAGCGACTTGAAAAAAGTGGAGTTTTGCGGTTTAAATCTTCTAGTGATGCAAGTGATAGAAGGCAATTTCGTTCTGTAAAACGACTTCGAAAACGTCGCCTTCGTCGAGTAGAAGATGCTTTACAGAAGTTAAAAGAAAAGAATTTTCCCTCTACTGTTACAGTTGATTCGGAACTATTATTAAAAAGAGTAAGTGCTTTAAAACATCAAGTTAGTAAACAAGATATTACTAATATTATTGCGTTCTTTATGAAAAAAAGGGGATATATTCCGATTTCAGAAGAAAACGAAGCGGTTATCGTCGATTTAGAAGGACTTTATCCTTGTCAGTATTATTACCAATATTGGAAAGAACATGGAAAATATCGTGGGAAAAATCTTTTGGTTGGAACCAAAGAGTTACGAAGAGAATTAAATGATATTCTTTGTTTTCAAGCTCAATATTATCCAGAGCTAACGCAAGAATGGATGAATGCAATTTTGCTTATTTTTGACCGAAGGAGAAAATTCTATGAAGGTCCTGGTGGCGTTCATCAAATTACTCCTTATGGTCGGTTTCATACTACTGAAGAAATAGAAGAATATCAGAGGATGAAGCAGAAACATCCAAATTATGAATGTTATCTTTTTGAAAGATTAATCGGAACTTGTAAGATTGCTTTAGGAGAGCGTTGTGCTTCCCGTGCTAATTTGGAAGCAGAAAAGTACAATACGATTAATGATTGGGTTAATTTACGTTTTACGGATATTTCTAATGCTATTCAAAAAGATGTTTATTTTAAGCGACAGGATTCCTATTATCGTTTAACAACGGAGGGACTGGAATTTGTATTATCTTATTGTATGAAAAATGCGAAAGCAACTTATACGAACGTACTAAAAACATTAGGAATTTCTAAAGATACTATTTGTGGAGCACCACTTACCAAAACCAAAAAAATAAAGATTTATACCATGGATTTTTACTGTAAGGTTCAAAAGTTAATAAAGTCTAAAAGGTTTACTCCAGCTTGGTTTATCGATCCAGATTCTTATAATACTGTAATGGATGTATTAAATGTTGTTCCTACTGTGGAAGATGCTCTTTCTTTAATAGAGGCAAAATTAGATTTTTCTTTGTCAGATGAGGAGGAAGATTTTCTTCGATCACTATATCCGAAGTATGGTGCTTATGAAGGATATCACGCGTTATCTGTTTCTGTTTTAAAACGTGCTAACGAAGATATGATAAATAATACCTTGAATTTCATGCAAGTTCGTCGAAAATTTGATTATGATAAAGATGCGAGAGAGTACTTTCATAAAAATTATAGTGATACTGGAGAATTATTAATGAGCAGGAGATATGTTGATACTATTATTTCTTCTCCACAAGTTAAAAAGACCTTGCGGCAAGCTATTTTAATTATTAACGAAATTATTTGTGAAAAGGGATGTTTGCCAGCCAATATTGTAATAGAGTCTACAAAAGAACTAAATAGTGATGATAAAAAGGCTGCGATTGAGGAAAGTCAGAGAAAGCAAGAACATCTAAGAAAAGAAGCGAGCGAACTGTTAATTTCTCTTTTTGGAGAAGAGAGTGTTACTGAAGATAATATTCAAAAAGTCATGCTTTATCAAGAAATGGATGGACTTTGCTATTATTGTGGTAAGAAACATCTTAGATTAGACGATTTACTTCGTCGCTCTTTTGATGTCGATCATATTTTGCCATACTCCAAGTCATATGATAACTCTTTTGATAATTTGCTCTTAGTATGTCACGATTGTAATGAGAAAAAAGGAAATCATACACCATATTATTATTTGAAAGATCAGTTTGAAGAGTTTCAAAAACGAGTTCAAGCTAATAAGAAAATGTCTTCTTTAAAAAAAGAACATTTGTTGTTTCGAGATGATATTAGTCGTTATGAGTTGAAATTTTTTAATCGTAATTTGAGAGATACTGCTTATGCTACTTCCGAGTTGATTTCTCAAATTCAGTTGTTCAACTATTATTTAGAAGGACATGATCATGATCCTATTCAAACTTTGTCCGTTTCTGGAAGTATTACTAGCACGATTCGAAGACGCCATGCCATCGATAAAGATCGTAAGAAGGGACCTCAACATCATGCTCAAGATGCTGCCATCCTTTCCATCTTATCCAATATTCCTTTAGGAAAAGCTTTATTAAAAAGTCAAAATGATCCTAAATTTTATGCGCCGAATCGTAAAGAAGAACGAGAACGTGATTTAGAAGAGATACGAAATTTATTAAATAGGGTGAATATTTCCGGTTACGAAAAAGAAGTAATTCGAATAGATACCGAAAATCAGTTTCGCATGGCGAATCAAGTTTATAAGAATCCACAGAAATCTTTGTCCCATCAAAACATATATAAAGTAATTGAAAAAGAGGATAAATCTTATAAAATAGATCAGATCGATAACATTTATACATTAGACTTTTCAAAAGATACCGTTTGTAATCAATTGGACCATTTATTTTCTGAGGAAGATTATTCTCTTACTCTTTTGTGTCAAGATAAGAATAAAAATTTGTTTTACTATTTAAAAGAAATTTTTGAGCGGTATCGTATTGGAGATGCGAATCCTTTTTTAGAGTACTGTCTTGAAAAGTGGGGAATTACTGCAGATCTATTCGAATTAGAAAAACATGGAATTCGTACTCCTTCAAAAAACGGAAACGGTCCAATCGTTCAGAAATTACGTTACTATTCTTCGATAAATACACCATTCTTTTTGGAAAAGAAAAATATTTCCAAAAAAGAAAATACGAAAATTGCATTAGATAATTTGGCACAAATGTGCACGAAAGTTTATTTTGATCGAGATAAGCAGCAGTTTCTGTTTTTACCTATACCTTCTGTTTGTGTCGATTTGTCTACTAGAAAAATAAGAGAAGATGACTCCTATTATCAATTACTATATGCAATCTATATTGGAGAAAAGGAAGTAGTTCCAGTTGTTGATTTGTATAATGGTAATTTGGTAAAAATTAAGAAAAAAGATAAAGAAATGGAAGGAATTATTAGTGGTTTTGACAAAACTTTAAATGCGATTACCATTAATAATAAGTATACCTATACCAAAATTGGGCGTTTTGGTAAAAATGACCTTGCCATTACTGTTTATGATGTTTCTCCTTTAGGAAAAAAGAAAAAACGCTTGACATTTTCTTCTTCTGCTAGTACAATGAAAGTGTGATGGATATTTGTTATACATCATCTCAAAAATTGCAGGGTTTCCTATTATAACTCTGAGGATTTATCCTCGATGAGGAACCCACTAGAACTACTTCGGTAGTTCTTTTTTTTATAGATATGGCTTTTCGTAGCGTATTAATTGAGAAAGCAACAAGGATAAATTTAGATTTAAATCATGTAATCATCGCTTGTGGAGAGGATACTTATTCTTTGTTTTTGGATGAGATTTCTATTTTAGTAATTAGCGATCCACGTGCGTATGTTTCTTTGCGATTATTGGAAACTTTATTAGAAAGAGGAATTACTGTTTTATTTACTAATTCTTCCCATATGCCAATTGGGGAACTTTCCTCTATGTGTCTTCATAGTCGAGGAGTAAAACGATTAAAACAGCAATTAACATGGAGTCAGGACAGTATTTCTTATTTATGGACAGAAATCGTTCGTCATAAAATTCAAAATCAAAGAGATGTTTTAGATAATTTAAAAAAATGGGATAAACTCGATAAAATTAATCAATTACTGAAGACTTTGGAAGAGAACGATCCTACGAATCATGAAGGAATCGTTAGTAGAATTTATTTTCGCGAATTGTTCGGTTCTTCTTTTCGTCGGTTTCAGGAAGATTTGCCAAATGCTTGTCTTAATTTTATTTATCAAGTGTTACGTTCTAAAATTAGTCAGGTAATTGTCTGTCAGGGTTATCATCCGTCTCTTGGAATTCATCATTACAATGAGTTTAATAATTATAATTTAGCAGATGATTTAATAGAAGTGTTTCGTCCTATCTTAGATTATTATGTATTTCTTTTATTAGCAGAGGAAGAAGAATCCGTTTCTTTTTTGACTCCGCTTTGGAAGGAAAAATTATTGGATATTGTAAATCGCCGAGTATTATATAAAGGAAAGGAATATAAAATTCATACTGTAGTGGAATTCTTTTTACAAGATATTTTTCGTTTCTTGGCAACGGGAGATATTTCTGTTTTAGATTTTCCAAAATTGATATGTATTCTTTAAGTTATTATAAACTAATGCGTTTGATTATTGTATACGACTTTCCTATGCAAACAAGAGAAGACTATAAAATTTATCAAATGTTTCATAAACGATTGATACAGTTAGGTTTTTCTATGATGCAATACTCGATGTATTCTAAAGTCCTATTAAATGATTCTAGTTATGAGCAGTTAATTACTAAGATTCAGGGAAGTTTGCCGAATCAGGGAAACATTATTTTATTTCGGATGACGGAAAAACAGTATCAAGATATTCTTTTTTTAAGGGGAGTAAGAAACAAACAAGAATTAGTAGTAGGTAGTAAGGAGTTGGTAGTGATTGGTCGGGATGAAAATTGAATGAATTTTCCATTTGTTATGATGATCATGAGGAAAGTTTTTGGATAAAACATGAAAATCATATTTCTTATATCAAGATCGAAGAAGTTTTCCAATTTTATTCTCGAATGAGATTGGGATTGGAAGAGAAAAATGGATCTTATCAAGTAAGATTAGGTCATCTTCTTTTAGATAAGAAAAATACGGTGCTTTTAAATCTTATGGATTTTTCTACTTTGTTTGAATTTTTATCTGGAGCTCGTGGAAGTTTAATGGCAGATCATGTCTATGGTTTGTTAGAAGATGTTGATGTTTCTTTGGAAGAGAGAATAAATACTTTATTAGAAGAAATGGTGTCTCCCGTTTGGAAAAATATTATTAACTATTCTTTTTCCTTTGATATTATTAAATATTTAAAAGCAAATACTAATTTTTCTTTTCCTAATTTAGAAGATATTTATACTTGTTTGGAAGAGATCATAAAAAAGAATTCAAATATTAATTATTTTGTTTTTTATCATTCCGCATTTTGGAAAAAAGATTTCGAAGCAGATAATCTTTATTGCTTTGATTTAAATGCTAATGTTTCCCTTACTAAGAAGAATATTTTAATATTAAAAGACTCTTATCGGAATTTAGATATAGATTTATTGTCAGAAGAGGTACTAAGACAATTTCCGGATTTCATGGAGAAGGAGTCTCTTTACTGTTATTTAGACTGTTTTTTTCGTTATTATTTTTCGAATAGCGAAGAAATTATTTCTGACGATGAGAAAATGTTAGTACTTGCTAAAATAATATTTCAATTGTTTGGTTATCAGTATAACATTAGATCAAAAAAAGAGATGAATAACATGTTTAAATCATTTTTATCTACCTAACTTATAAATTTGTGTTATAATAATTTATAGGTTTTAGGATCCTGCAATTTTTGAGAGGTGTATAACAGAGGTGATTTTGTGATTTATGTACCTGATGTTTTAGGATCCTGCAATTTTTGAGAGGTGTATAACTACAATATACATAATATTTTACGTAAAGTCGTTTTAGGATCCTGCAATTTTTGAGAGGTGTATAACCAATAATACAATCATTTAAATATGAAAGAAGTTTTAGGATCCTGCAATTTTTGAGAGGTGTATAACAAGACGAATATTGATGTATTTAAAACATTCGTTTTAGGATCC
>CALWVR010000025.1 GCA_944385105.1 uncultured Clostridia bacterium | reverse complement strand
AAGCAAATAGCGAATATAGACCAGCTCTTAAATCAAATGGATTCTTAACAAGAGATCCTCGTATGAAAGAAAGAAAGAAATATGGTCTTAAAAAAGCTAGAAAAGCTCCTCAATTCAGCAAGAGATAAACGGATCTTTTCACAAATTATATCAAACCTCATAATTTTTAAAACTTCCGATGTTTTTATTTTTTTATATTATTCAATTTTTATTTATCCTATAACCGTCATTGTACTATCATATTTCTGTTTATACAACTCTTTACTTTGTTCTGAAAGTTTATTATAACTTCTTTGTAGTTTACTTTTTACAAACTCTTTTCCTTTATTTTCATCTAATCCTCTAGTAACATATGCTAGATAAAATAGCGAAGGTACATTATCAAAATGTGAAATAGCATCTGCATCGGCAACACACAACTCTTCTAATGTATGCTTCTTAGCTAATTTACTCCCTCTATGATTTAAAATGCACTTCTGCACTAATTCTATTTTTTCATTATCATAATTGAATTTCTCTAATATTTGTTTAGCAATCTGTGCGCCATAAATATGATGCTCTTCGTAATACTCATATTTTGTAATAGATGCAATATCATGAAGCCAAGCTGCAATTGTAACCACTTCTAAATCTGCATTGTATTCTTTTGCCAAGATAATTGCATTATTTACAACAGCTTTAATATGATAAAATGCTCCTATACCAAAAAAATTATTTTTACTTTTTGCTCTAGTTTCTACTTCTTTTTCTATAAAATTTATAATATCTTCTCTCATCTTATTCCTCCTATAATTATTAAATATCTATAATTTGCTTAATAGCACTTATATCTTCAACCTTGTTGATACCAAAACATTTCTTTCCCATGTCTTTTATTGAAGCTCCACAATGATACAATTCTTTATTATCTATTACAATAAATCTATCATGAAATTTATTTGACCTTGTTATTTTAAGAGTTGGATATTCTTTATTGAATTTTTGTATGTCTAAATTTGATATATTGCTTTTAGTAGAAGTTAAAATCATTACTTCCACATTCTTATTTTTCTTTACTAACATTTTCAAAATACTATCATCTATATAATTATCAATTATAACAATTTTATTTTTTGCCCTTTTTATAATATCTATTATCAAACTATATGCATCATATATTTGTCCTTCAAAAAATATTTTTTGTTTAATATTATCTTCATTCTGCAATTGATTAAATACTTCATCAAATTTTTTATCATAGTCTAATAATTTATATTCTATATTTGTTAATCTTTCGAATACTTGGGCATTTGAAGATATGAATTTTCGCATTTCTATAAAACCTTTTATTATATTAATGCTTACTTTTATAGCTATCTCACTTTTTAATATTCCTGCTAACATTGCAATTCCTTGTTCTGTAAATACATATGGTAAATATCTCCTTCCTCCATGCATTTTACTTTCACTTGAGGTTTCAATTTGAAACCTCAAGTTTTCAAATTCTGCTTCTGTTAATTGAAAACAAAAATCTTCTGGAAATCTTTCGATATTTCTTCGCACTGTAAGATTTAAAACTTTTGTCTTATAGCTATATAAATTTGCCACATCACTATCTAACATTACTTGTTTTCCTCTTATTATATATATTAAATTTTTCACTTCATCACTACTTATTATTTGTAATTCATTTTCCATATTGTTCACTTCCTTTTTAAACTATATATAGTTTAAAACATCTGTTTGTGTTTGTCAATAGTTTTCTAAATATTTTTTTAATTATATATAAAATTTAATCATTTTTATTTTATAAATGAAGTTTCAAATTGGAACCTTAACTATTCAAGTTATTTAAATAAGACCAAGAGAATCTATCTCTTGGTCTTATTTTTCAGTATTTTTCTTCAAGTTTAACAAGCCACTCTATCTCATCAAAGTCTAACTCTCGATTTATCAGCACTATAGGTTTTTCATAATCTTCCTCATACTCTGTGATAGGAATAATAGTAGCTCCGCGAGCAGTTAATGCCTCACCAAGTTCTTCATCTGTTAGCCTATCACGTGGTGCTATTGATTCAAATAGCTGTCGCTTCACTTCAGTATACTTAGAATCGTCAACCACATAGATATTATTAGCATACTTAGGCCTGATAGCAACGATAAAGTTTGGACCAAATACATCGTATGAAGCCAAACATACACTACCAGAAATATCTTTCTTCTTTGAGTAAGGAGTAATATTTTGATTGACATCACACCATATAAACCCATTATAAGCAATCTCTGGTAATTTTTCCTCACTTTCAACAGATAACGGCACTAAGCGATGTCTGCTACCAAAAGATGCATGACGTTTTTCAATAGGCAATTCATTTGGATTTTTCTTGCCGTCCATCAATCTTTCAGCTTCACGCCCATCACACATACTAAATACAACCGACCAAGGCCCATTGTATGGAATAAGTTCTTCCATTTTAATTGGTGGTTCAATGTTATCTGATTCAGGAAAATTAAGAATATACTGAAGAACATTTTCTTCCAACCATTCATTAAACTCTTTAAAAATTTCATTGAGATTAAGACGGATTGGTTCATCGTCTTTTGGTTCATATTCTCTACCTAAATCATTATCAGCAACCAACTCCTTTGCACGTTGTTTGTATGTGTTACCTGTATATCTCAAATATCTACGAGGTTCCTTATTCAATTTAGAATTAACTTTAGTAGAATTCATAAACCATTGCTTTTCAGCTTCCCAATCTTTACCAACATACAGATAGTAACTTGGTCCAGATTCATCTTCATAAACCCTAAGTATTTGCTTTGGAATACACACTTCTTGAAGTGCAGCAGTATCATTCCAGTTTCCATCAAGATGCCCCTGAATACGACAGAAGAATAACTTGAAATTGTCGCCAGAAATATAACGTACCATTTGATATTTTGCCTCTCCTGAGCCATAT
>CALWVR010000024.1 GCA_944385105.1 uncultured Clostridia bacterium | reverse complement strand
ATACAGACATGGCTACACAATTACAAATGTACAACACTTTCCGTAACCGGTGGTGCGGAGCATATTTGGCGTCAAAGGGTATTCGGGTAATTCCGACGGTGAGTTGGGGAGAGAAAATACATTTGATTTTTGCTTTGAAGGAATACAAAGTGGAAGTACTGTAGCAGTTTCTACATATATGGTTTCAGAGAACAATAATCACGCTGATCAAAAGGACCTTTTTATGGCAGGATATAATGAGATGCTAAGTAGAATTGACCCACAAAATATAATATGTTATAATACGCCATTTCCCGAGATGGAGGGGAATTAATCTTTGTTGATTATGATTTAAGCTCTTGGCGACACTACAATGATGACCAGACTGGACAAAAGTGGATGAAAAATAATATAATTATAAAGAAATCAGGATTTGTCCTTAGAGAAAAAGGAATGGGAAATTCACATGGCGGTGCCTGGCGGCCTAACCCGAATAAGCCTGATGATAGAAGATATCTTGGGGAACCTGATACTATTAATAGATCCCGGTATAGTGGTAAAAAAGGAGGCTATGAGAGGGACACTAAAATAGGACCAGGAGGTAAAGCTACTAAGGAGAGGCATTATACAGATCATGGTCGTCCAGATAAACATACTGACCCTCATGACCACTTGATTGAATGGAATCCAGAAACAGGAGTCCCATTACCTGGACCTCCTATAAATTATCCCAATGGGGCACCAACATTTAAATTATACAGAAAGGATTTGGATATGAAAATAAATATAATTACAGAATCAAATACACCAGAACAAAATAGATTTACAACCATTAGTGATTTTAAATGGTGTTTAAAAAGAGGCGGAGAGATTGAATTTGAATGGAAGAACAAAGTATATTGTGCTTTCGGTAAGCTTCAAAAAACACCGGATTCAGAAATCCAGATGTGTATCTCAGAAGCCTATAAACCTGAGACTGAGAAATGGTGTGATAATGCCGACGAAGTGCTAGAGTACAAGGTTGGTGAAGATAGGCTACGAGATGTAATTACTAAAGTGACGGTATGGGATAGAACAATATAAATGAAAGAACCAGCTCTTAGTAGGAAAAAGACTTGTATTAAGGGCTGGTTTTTATTTTTAACTTAGAAATAGCTTGTTTTACATTATAGTTAGAATTTTAATATGATGAAGAAAAGTTGGAAATGTCATATAATCTTAGAATATTTGTAACGTGCAAAAGTGGATGAAAAATAATATAATTATAAAGAAATCAGGATTTGTCCTTAGAGAAAAAGGAATGGGAAATTCACGTTGGTGGTGCCTGGAGACTTTTTAAGCAAGAGGATGAGAGACTCTTTGGAGAACCGAATACAATTGTGAGATCTCATCATAATGGAAAAAAGGTGATTACGATAGAGACACCCAATATGGAGATGATGGTAGAGCTATACGCGAGAGGCACTATACTGATCACGGTTCCCCTAAAATACATACAGATCCACATGACCATATTATTAAATGGGATGAAAAGACTGGAAAACCGAATTTTGTAAAACCGCATATAAATTATCCAGACGGTAGTGTGCCTGAACTAAAAGAATTTGAAAGGAAGATAAATATGGATAATAAAATTATAGGGACTAATAGTTTGGAAGAAAACCGTTTTAAAAGCATAAGTGATTTTAAATGTAGCATGAAGGCTAATGCTGAGGTACAATTTGAATGGAATGAAAGAGACTATACAATAACACAACCTTTGGAAGGAATATCTATATGTGAAGTGGGTAAATTAGAAACGGAAAAAATATGTAAAGATGCCGACGAAGTGCTAGAGTATAAGGTTGGTGAAGATAGGCTGCGAGATGTAATTACTAAAGTGACAGTATGGGATAGAACAATATAAATGAGAAAACCAGCTTAGAATAGTGCAGAAATCTGTACTAAGAGCTGGTTCTTATTTTTATCTTGGAAGTGACTTGTTTTACCTTATAGATTAAAAATATCATGTGATCTTAGAGTATTTGTAAAGCACCAAGTTGGACAAAAGTGGATGAAAAATAATATAATTATAAAGAAATCAGGATTTGTGCTTAGAGAAAAAGGAATGGGAAATTCACGTTGGTGGTGCCTGGAGACCTTTTAAGCAAGAGGATGAGAGACTCCTTGGAGAACCGAATACAGTTGTGAGATTTCATCATAATGGAAAAAAGGTAGTTACGATAGAGACATCCAATATGGAGATGATGGTAGAGCTATACGCGAGAGGTACTATACTGATCACGGTTCCCCTAAAATACATACAGATCCACATGACCATATTATTAAATGGGATGAAAAGACTGGAAAGCCGAATTTTGTAAAACCGCATATAAATTATCCAGACGGTAGTGTGCCTGAACTAAAAAAATGTGAAAGGAAGATAAATATGGATAATAAAATTATAGGGACTAATAGTTTGGAAGAAAACCGTTTTAAAAGCATAAGTGATTTTAAATGTAGCATGAAGGCTAATGCTGAGATACAATTTGAATGGGAAGGAAAAGATTATACAATTGTGCATCCAGTAGAAGGAATATATATATGCGAAATAGGAAAAGAAGAAACAGAAAAAATATGCAAAGATGCCGACGAAGTGCTAGAGTATAAGGTTGGTGAAGATAGGCTGCGAGATGTAATTACTAAAGTGACAGTATGGGATAGAACAATATAAATAAAAAACCACACTTCTAACGCGTGGTTTTAATATACAAAAAGACATCTGGCTTATTTAGCCAGATGTCTTTTTGTCAAGATTTTATTAAAACTAGCATTTTAAATAGCTGTTAAGGAGTGCGTTTAAATCCAGCTTTCTTTAAATGCTCTTCAAGTTCTCCGACATATTTACCATCTAGATACAAAGTTTTTTTGAAGCCTGTTTGACCCCATGGATTCGTGTTTATATATCCTTTACCGTCTATTTTAGCATTGTGATCTTTTAAATTTTGTTCTTCTTCATCTGTAAATTTATAAGCTCTATGTCCATTAAGGTCATAGTATGGGGTGTAACCACCAGAAATTTTTTCTTTATTGTTTTTTATACTTTCGTTGTCGTTCTTTTTGCTCATAATTTTCACCTCCTTTCTATTGGTAAATTATATCATAAAATATTTAATATGTAAATAATATTTGTAGAAATTATTGAATTTATTCTTGCTCAATAAAAACATGATCATAATCCAACTTGTTTTGACTGTCTGGAGTTTGATATATATAAACAAGGACCTCGGCCGATTAATTGACTGAGAAACTTATAATTAAAATTTTAATATGATGAAGAAAAATTAAAAATGTCATGTAACCTTATAATATTTGTAACGTGCTAAATTGGACAAAAGTGGATGAAAAATGATATAATTATAAGGAAATCAGGATTTGTGCTTAGTGAAAAAGGAATAGGAATTTCATGTGGTGGTGCCTTGCGGACTAACCTGAATAAGCCTGGTGATGAGTGCTTTTTTGGTTTACCGAATACAACTAAAAAGCCACACTTTTACGGTAAGAGAGGCGGATACGATAGAGAGACTAAATATGATGAAAATAGTAGAGCTATATTGGAGAGACGTTACACAGATCATGATACTCCGGCTAAATATACAAATCCGCATGACCATGAAATCAGTTGGGATAATCCTCGTAGATTTTAACAACCTGGATCTCCAATAAATTATCAAGATGGTGCGCCGAAATTTAAAAACTACAAAGGAGTTATACATATGACCACAATCTTACCTAGTGAAGATTATTTTGAAGGGAATAGGTTTAAGACTATAAGTGATTTTAAGTGGGCTATGAAGTATAATAGTGAAGTCGAGTTCGAATGGAAAGACAAAATTTATTACATTACACACCCAGATGGCATAATTAATATTCATGAAGAAGGGGGCATCTTGAAGCTAAAGAATATTCAGATGCTAATGAATCTTTAGAATATAAGGTTGGCAATGACCGCTTAAGAGATATAATTACTAAAGTTAAGGTTTGGAATAGAACGGTATAAAAGGACTTTATTAATTACAAAGACTTTTATGAATTTGCATGGTTGTAAGATTAATTGAATAATCCACAAGGCTTTCCTGATCCAGGGAAAGCAATAAATTATCCAGACGGCAACGTACCCGAATTTAAATTATACCAAGGAGTGAAAATTTTGAAAACTTTAGTACAAGCTAACACTACTGAGCAGAATAGATTTAAGACCATTAGTGATTTTAAATGGTGCATGCGGCAAGGTGGCGAGGTAGATTTTGAGTGGAAAGAAAAGAGATATAGTATAACGCATAGAACTTTTGGAATTAGTATATCGGAAGCAAATAAACAGGAAACCGAAAAAATATGCAAAGATGCCGACGAAGTACTAGAGTACAAGGTTGGTGAAGATAGGCTGCGGGATGTAATTACTAAAGTAACAGTATGGGATAGGACAATATAAATGAGAAAACCAGCTCATAGTAGGACAAAGACTTGTACTAGGGGCTGGTTTTCATTTTTAATATAGAAATAACTTTGAGGGTATCTAAAAATTGATAAACATATTTGATAGCCTTGACAGATAAAAGATGCTGTAGTATAATTTAATGAATGCTATTGAAGGAGAAGGTTAATTTATGGCTATAAAAAACATACAAGGATTTTATGAGATGCTGGAAAAAGATAACGATAAGTGTAAAGAACTGAGCGAAAAGATGTTAAAAATTAAAAGTGAAGAAGAATTGGAAGAATTTTTAAAAAGAGAAATAATGCCAATAGTGAAAGAAAGGAACTTAAATTTTGAATTAAAAGACTTTTTAGATTACGAAAAGGAAACCATGGACAA
>CALWVR010000023.1 GCA_944385105.1 uncultured Clostridia bacterium | reverse complement strand
CAACAACAAGCAATAAACCCAAATAACCACTAATAAAATTAAGAGCACCATGCATAAATACATCTTAAAGTTCTCATAAAGGTGCATCTGCAGAAAGCTCTATTGACGCTCCTAAATTAAATGAACCAGCTGCCATAATAACTTTACTATCATAGCCAGGCATATCCCATGGTTCGGGTTTAACGAATGAATCAACAGGTGCTCCACTTTGTATTCCCTGACAAAACTTTACCAATAATTCAGGATCACCAAGTTTTAAAATTTGAATAATATCAGCACGCCTTTCGTTATACCGAGGAGTAACTTCAAATCCTAGAAGTTCAAAGAGTGCTGATGCAAATACAGCAGTTTTTAATGCTTCTCCTGTTACGTGTGGAGCATTAAAAGCTCCCATAAAAAGTTCTCTGTTAGTGCCAAGAGTAGCTCCTACTTCCCTCCCAGTTCCAGGAGTAGTCAGCCTATATGAACACATTTTTATAAGTTCTTTTTTACCTGCTATGTATCCACCAGTAGGGGCAATTCCTCCACCAGGATTTTTTATTAATGAGCCAGCCATTAGATCTACACCGTGAGACAAAGGTTCATCGCATTCTACAAACTCACCATAACAATTATCAAGCATAACAATACAATTAGGGGCTTTTCTCTTAGCAATTTTTGCAATTTTTTCTATTTCTCTAACAAATAGTGCAGGTCTTAAAGAGTAACCTCTAGATCTTTGAATGTACACCATTTTAATTTCATCATTAATGGATTTTTCTATATTATCAAAATCCAAAAAACCGTTTGTTTTCAACGGAACTTCTTTATAATTTATGAGAAAGTCCTTTAAAGAACCTGAATAGCCCTTAGTTATACCAATTACACCTTGTAGAGTATCATAGGGTGTTCCAGTAACACTAAGCATTGTATCGCCTGGTCTTAAAACGCCAAAAAGTGCAGTTGCTAAAGCATGTGTACCACATACAAAATTATGCCTTACCAAAGCATCCTCTGCTTCAAATACCTGGGCGTATAAATTATCTAATGTCTCCCTACCTCTATCACCATAACCATAGCCTGTTGAAACTCCAAAATGACTTTCACTTACACCATTGTCTATAAATGCTTTTAACATTTTTTGTTGATTATATTCAGTGATCTTATCAATTTTTTTAAATTCATCACAACAAAGTTCTAATGCACTATGTGACATTTCTTCTACTTTCCGACTTATATTAAACATATTTAAAAAATTCTCCTTAAAAACACTAGCAATTGCCTAAATTCTCAATAAATTTTAAAGCTAGCTCTTCAACACTAAAAAGATCATTAATTGATATCATACCTACAGCGCTATGAAGATATCTGCACGGTAACGATATAGCTATGGTTTTTACACCACTTCTTGAAGTATGAATTGTACCCGAATCGTTCCCACCAGCAACCGCTTCTTTAATTTGTAACTTTATATTATTCTCATCAGCAAGCTTCAAAGCTAATTTATAATAATCTTTATCATATATTGTCCTTTTATCCATGAATGATATAACCGCTCCATTACCAACTCTACATACTTGTTTTTCTTCGTCATTGCCTCTAATATCAGAAGCAGTAGTAGATTCTATGACAATTGCAGAGTCAGGATTTACATTGTAAGCAGCAACCTTTGCCCCTCTTAAACCGACTTCTTCTTGTACTACAAAAGTAAAATAAGTATCAAAGGGCAAATCTTTTTTTATCAAATTTGTTAAAATAAAACACCCAGCTCTATCATCTAAAGCTTTAGATTTTACTATATTCCCTTCATAGATAAAGTTTTTTTCAAAGCATGCACTGTCTCCTAGACTTATATAACTTAAAGCTTCTTCTTTGTCTTTTGCACCAATATCTATGTACAAATCTTGAATTGAAACCTTTTTTTCTCTTTCGTCTTTATTTAAAAGATGAATGGGTTTAACGCCTATAACTCCTGGAATTTGTTTTTCTCCAACTACAACATCTTTTCCACATATAACTTTATCATCAATTCCTCCAACAGTACTAAACTTCAACAATCCTTCATTAGTAACATGAGTAATTATAAAACCTACCTCATCCATATGAGCAGATAACATAAGCCTTTTTATTGGTCGCTCTTTACCTCTTTTAAATGCAATTAAATTACCAATATTGTCAATCGATAAATCATCTACAAATGAGCTTATTTCATTTATTATAACATCTCTTACATTTTCTTCTCTTCCAGAGATACCATATGAGTTACACAATTTTTCAAGTAAATTTATATTAAGCATTATGTATATCCCCTTTTAAAATATAATAAAAAAGCAATTTCGCTGTATTCTCAATATCGTGAATATCCACAACTTCTATGGGAGTATGCATATATCTAATTGGTATAGATAAAAGTCCAGTCCTAACCCCACATCCTGACGGCATTATTTCATCAGCATTTGTTCCAGTTAAAGATCCCATAACTTCAATTTGGTATGGGATATTAAAATTTTTTGAAATTTCTACAAAGTGATTCGAAATATTTTTAGATAAAGTTGGTGCAACCCCAATCATAGGTCCATGAGAGTACTCTCCAGACTTCTCCTCAGCTACACCAGGCTGACGTGCAAAACTAGCATCAACAACAATAGATTCATTTGGCATATATTTAAAAGTCACAACTTTAGCACCCTGTGCTCCAACTTCTTCTCTAGTACTAAAAGAAAATATAACTTTAATATTTAAATGTTCTTGCGCTAAAAGTTGTGCACATCTTATAAGTGCAGCCACTCCTACTTTATTATCTAGAGACTGCGCCTTTATTCTATTTCCTATTAATTTCTTAGGAGAACTCTTAAATGATACTCGATCGCCAAGTGATATATTTTTCATTACGTCATCTTTTAGGCCTGTATCTATATAGAGCTCATTAACACTTAAAAACTTATCATCCTCTTGTGTTGCCAAGTGAGGAGGAATAGTGCAAACAATACCGTTTATTATTTTTTTCCCATGTATTAATACCATAGATCCAGGCAACACTCTACAATCTACACCTCCACAAGGAGCAATCTTTATAAATCCGTCCTCAAAAATATTAGTAACAATCATGCCTATCTGATCCATGTGTGCATCAAGTAGAATACTATAATCTGAAACATTATTCCCCATAGTTGCTATAACATTCCCAAATAAATCTGTCTTTACTTTCGCAAAAGCATGCAGTTCCTTTTCTATAACCTTAGCAGCATTTTCTTCTTGCCCCGATCCGCTAAAAGTGTTGCAAAGCCTAAATAATAAATTTTCCATAAAGTTTTCTCCCTTATTAAAGATATTATAATTTTCTTACCAATTCTTTAAAGTGCAAGCCTCTTTGCATAAAATTTTCATATAATCCGAAACTGGCACATGCAGGCGAAAGGGATACTATATCCCCAGGTATGGCATGTTTATAGGCTACCTCAACAGCTCTATCCATATTATTAACAACAACTATATCAGGGTTTCCATCCCTATATTCAGACGAGTTAACAACCGCATCTTTTATTTTATTTGCAGTCTGACCCATGAGAATTAAGAGTTTGACTTTGTCTACAATTATAGGACCTAATACATCAAATGGAATTTTCTTATCGTATCCTCCAGCAATTAAAATTATCTTTTTATTAAACAAAGAAAGGGTTCCACGGGAGGTACGTGTTGGACTTGATGCGATAGAGTCATTGTAATATTTAACTCCATTTACCTCTCTTACAAACTCAGTTCTATGTTCAACTCCATTAAATTTCTTTGCAACTTCAACCATAGACTTTTTAGAAACAATTCCAAATAAAGAAGATATTGCCGCCATATAATTTTCAACATTATGTTCACCAGGAATACGTATGTCTTTCTTATTTATTATAAATGTCTCATATCCACGAGAAGAAACGCAAATGTCTCCGTTTTTACATAAATATGTTCCATCAGAACACTTTTCTTTTTTGCTAAAGAATAAAGTTCTTCCCCTTACTAAATCCGAAAATTTGCTAGTTATATCATTATCTTTGTTTAAAATAGTACTCGAAAAAGCATTTTGATGCATAAAGATATTTTTCTTTGCTTCTATATATTCTGTCATATCCTTATGTACGTCAAGGTGATTAGGAGCTAAATTTGTTATAACAGCAATATCAGGACTTTTTCTCATTGAGATCAATTGAAAACTTGATAACTCAACTACAGCTACATCATTTTCATCTATTTTTTCAATGATAGGTAGAAGAGGTGTACCAATGTTTCCTCCCAGGTGAACTACTTTGCCATCCTGCTTTAACATCTCGGAAATAATAGTTGTAGTTGTTGTCTTTCCATCACTTCCAGTTACTCCAATTATTTTACATGGACACAAATCAAAAAAGACCTCCATTTCCGAAGTAACAACTATTCCTCTTTTCCTAGCATCTACTAATTCTTTTGTAAAAAAGTTAATACCTGGTGTTCTAAACATTATATCAACATTTAAATCTTTCATATAGTCCTTACCAAGTTTAATTTCTATATCTAATTTTTTTAGTTCAGATATAATATTCATCAATTCTTCTCTTGACTTGTGGTCACATGCAGTTACAACTGCTCCTTTGTCGTGAAATAATTTAATAAGAGGTAAATTACTTATTCCTATTCCACAAAACGCTATTCTTTTATTTTTTATTTCTTTAAAAAATTTATCAGCACTATTTGGCATATGCTTTTTCCCTTCAATTTATTTTAGTTATAGTCATTATACATTCTTATGCTAAAAATATCAATCATTGTACTGCTTTATAAAAAGAAAAGGACAAAAAGATTAAAACTCATAAAAAGAAATTTAGCTTCATTTCAAATTGCGACAAAAATATATTAATTTTTGAGTGATAATTGTGTATATAAGATTATTTTGGATATAAGGAGGATGATATGAAACAAACTATATATCTAGATGTTCTTATTTGTTTAAACCTATTTATAAATTATTTTATACTATTATCAACAATAAACATATTACATATGAAAGTCAGTCGTAAAAGACTAATGTTAGCCTCATCCTTAGGCGCATTTTATTCTCTTTATATATTTTTACCTAAAGTTAATTTTTCCATATCATTATTAATTAAATTAATAATGGCAGCATCAATAGTTTTTGTAGCCTTTTGTCCAAAGAGTTTAAAAGTTTTTTCTAAAACATTTTTTCTATTTTATCTAATAAGCTTTGCATTCGGAGGTATAGCATTTTTTGTTTGGCATTACATGTCTCCTAAAGGTTTATTTGTCAACAACAGTATTGTATATTTAGATTTTCCACCTCTATTCCTTCTTATTTCCACTTTTATTGCCTACACAATAATAAAGCTTTCAAATGTCCTATTTGTGTCGCAGGACTTTACTTCCTCAACGTACGAAATATTAATTGAATATAATAAAAAAATTGCTGTTATAAAAGCAAAAGTTGATACTGGAAATACATTAAAAGAGCCCTTTTCCGGAAATCCTGTCATTGTAACTGATTATAAGTTTATAAAGTATATTATTCCAGCAGAGCTCGCTAATTATTTTAATAAAAATACAGAAACAGAAAGTTTAAAGAAACTAAAAAACTTTAGGTTTATACCTTATAATACAATCTCAGGTAATGGTCTTTTACCTGCATTCAAACCAGACAAAATAAAAGTACTAAATTCTAATTCTATAAACAAAGATGCTTATGTAGCAATATGCAACAATAAATTTTCTAATGAAAGCTACCATGCTTTAATAAGCATAGATTTAATCAATTAGTAATATGGAGGAAATTACATGTGTATATTTGAAAAAATTAAAAATTTAATAGTTAAATTTCTCTCTAAAATTGGATTAATTGAAAGTATTCACTATATAAATGGTACAGAGACCTTACCTCCTCCGCTTAGTAAAGAAGAAGAAGCTCAGATTATCGACGACATAAAAAATGGAGTTAATAAGTCCCGTGAGCCTTTAGTTATACATAATTTAAGATTAGTTGTCTATATAGCAAAGAAATTTGATTCAACAGGAATAAGCGTTGAAGATTTAATTTCTATAGGTACAATCGGACTAATAAAAGCCGTAAACACCTTCTGCCCAGAAAGGAACATAAAGTTAGCGACCTATGCTTCAAGATGTATCGAAAATGAAATCTTAATGCACTTAAGAAAAACTTCACAAATAAAGAACGAAATATCAATAGATGAACCTTTAAACGTTGACTGGGATGGAAATGAGTTGCTATTGTCAGATATTTTAGGAAGTGATCAAGATATAGTAAATAGAAGAATAGAACAAGAAGTAGAATGTGATGCTCTTTTGAATGCCGTTTCAAAACTATCCAAAAGAGAAAAAAGTATTATGGAGTTAAGGTTTGGCTTATCTGGTAATAAGGAGCATACCCAAAAAGAGGTTGCTGATTCGTTAGGAATATCTCAGTCGTATATATCAAGACTTGAAAAAAGAATAATAGAAAGACTAAAGAAAGATTTAGAAAGAGTGTGTTAAAAATTTTAAAGAAATCCAGTACAAACTATAAACTTGTGCTGGATTTCTTTAAATTTCTTTAAATTTTATTTTTTTTTGCTATAATTAGTTTTAGTAGGAGGCGATCTATTGGAAAATAACAAGATTATAAAAGATATGGGTAAATTAAAACTACTGGCTGAAAAATATCAAAATATTCAGTCTGCATCAACAGAACTGATAAACCTAAAAGCGATTTCAAATCTTCCAAAAGGCACCGAACATTTTATTTCTGATCTTCATGGCGAATACGAAACATTTTATCACATAATAAATAATGCATCAGGTGCAATAAGAGAAAAAATAGATTTTCTATATGAGAATACCTTAAGTAAGGAAGAACGTGCAAAATTATCAACTTTGATATATTATCCGAATGAAAAGTTAAATGAAATTTCTATAATGGGCCTTAATACTTATGAGTGGTATAAAATAACTATTAATCATCTAATAACAATATGTAAACTCGTATCATCTAAATACACAAGAAGTAAAGTAAGAAAAGCTCTTCCTAAAGATTTTGCATACATAATAGAAGAATTGCTACACAACGATTATAATGACCCTAATAAATCATATTATTATACCAATATTATAGACACTATAATAGAAATAGGAAGTGCAGATGCCATTATTATTTCTATATGTAATACCATAAAACGTCTTGTTGTAGACCATCTTCATATACTTGGTGATATTTTTGACAGAGGTCCAAGGGCAGACATAATCTTTGAATCTATTATGAAACATCATTCAATTGATATTCAATGGGGAAATCATGATGTAGTTTGGATGGGTGCAGCAAATGGAAGTCCAGTTTGCATTGCCGTAGTCCTATGTAACGCAATAAATTATTGTAACCTTGAATTTTTAGAAGAAGGCTATGGTATAAATTTACGTCCTCTAGCTTTATTTTCCTCTGAGTACTATAAAAACAATGATACATCTTGTTTCAATCCAAAGATACAAAATACAAACGGAAAAAATAAAAAAAAGGATATTGATCTCATAGCTAAAATGCATAAAGCTATGACTGTTATACGGTTTAAACTTGAAGGTCAATTAATAAAAAGAAATCCTAACTTTAACATGGACGATAGACTACTTTTAGATAAAATAGATTATCATAATAAAACTATAATTATAAATAATATGCTATATAAATTAAAAGATACTGACTTTCCCACTATAGATAAAAGTAGTCCATATAAGCTAACTAACGAGGAGGAAGAGCTTGTAAATCAGCTTAGTTCTTCTTTTTTGCACAGTGAGAAGCTGCAGAGACATGTAAAGTTTTTATATACACATGGAAGTATATATAAATGCTTTAATTCAAATCTGTTGCTACATGGTTGTATACCTTTAAATGATGACGGTACCTTAATGGAATTCAAGTTAAATGAAAAAAAACTTTCAGGCAAAGAGCTCTTAGATTATTATGAGTACATAATTAGAGATGGTTATTGCAATAGAAAAGATTCTAATAAAATTCAACTTTGTTGTGACATATTATGGTTCCTTTGGTGTGGAAAATATTCTCCTTTATTTGGCAAAAATAAAATAACTACATTTGAACGGTTATTAATTGATGACCAAGAAGCTCATAAAGAAGAAAAAAACGCCTATTACAAGTATTCGCAAGATAAACAATTTTGTGTTGACATTTTAAATATGTTCGGCATAACTTCAAATTATTCTCATATAATAAACGGTCATATGCCAGTAAAATCAAAAGATGGCGAATTACCTGTTAGAGCATCAGGAAAACTTATAGTTATTGACGGAGGTTTTTGCAAAGCATATCAACCAACCACTGGCATAGCTGGTTATACTCTTATATACAATTCATATGGATTAAAACTTTGCTCCCATGAGCCATTTGAAGGTATATATGCAGCTATAAACAACAATACTGACATATTTTCTACTTATGTTGTTTCAGAGCAGATTCCAAAAAGAATATCTGTTGGAGAAACTGATAAAGGAAAGGAAATGTTAGCAACTATAAATGATCTAAAAGAATTGTTGTATGCTTATAGCTCTGGAATATTAAGGGAAACAGATAATTAAATAATAAAAAATGGACATATTCAAATATGTCCATTTTTTGTTTCTGGTGTATCAGACAATGTAATAATGACACTGATAAGGTTTCCCTTGCGCAAACATTATTCGTACCTAATGTATTATCACATAACTTTCCAAGCCTTATATAAACATAAAAAAGACATTTTATAATTATAATAAGTCAACATCTATGAATATTTCGATAAATATAGAGATTTTTTACTATATATCAACTGCCTGATTTGATATATATACCATTCTCCAAAGCAAAGATTTTGATTGTTGTTGCTGATGATGACATAGATAATACTTTTTTATTATAATTATTAGACGTCAATTCAAAATATAAAAAGTTAGACAAGTGTTAGACATTAAGAAATCGAACGAAAACAAAAGCCGCACAGACATTTTAAAAATTTAGTACCCATGCGGCTTAGAGGTTGGTGGAGACAAGCGGGATCAAACCGCTGACCTTTTTAATGCCATGGCATTAAACGAAAAACTAAGCCGGTTTATTATTGATTAACAAACTTTCTGTGAACCCTACTATCACTAAGCTTTTGGATAAGTTTTTGAAATAATCTTTTAAAAATGAGAATTAATCTGATTTAAAAATTTCGTTTTTTTCTTGGATGCCTTTCTAAAACTATTTTTTCTGCTATTACTTATATGAGTATAAATTCCCATTGTAGTACCTATATCAGAATGGCCCAGCCATTCCTGAATATCTTTTTCCTTCCATCCTTTATAATATAAGATACTTGCGCATGAGTGACGCAAATCGTGAAATCTCATATAATGAAAATTATTCTTCTTTATAATTTTTTTAACCCGTGGGATACGTAATCTGGAGTCAGTAATCTCTCATCAGGCCATGTGAAAACATAATCAGAATAAATATATTCCGTCCCAAACGCATTTTTATTTTTTTCTTGATCAGATTTTAATTGTTATAATATTTCTTTTATTTCAGGTAAAAGCTTGTATTGCCTTTTATTGGAAAATTTTTTTGTCTTGTCTTTCGCAACAGTTGTTTTATTTTTAACCACCGTGTGTTTTATCTCAAGAGTTTCATTTTTAAAATCAATAGCATCCCATTTTAAACCTATTACTTCGCTGCGCCTAAACCATAAACTTATAAAATGTGTTAATATCTCAGCCTGCTTTGGAGTTAGCAACACACGAATTTCACATTCCCAACACTGAGACTGTCACCATTGCCTGCAACATCGTCGGAACGGATTTGGCTACGAACTGCTGGCGTCATAGCGGATTCGTAACCACATGAATTTTATATTTAAGTGTTTATCGCTCGCTTTTAAAACTTATTTGCGCACTCAATAAAACGCTCGTCCAACAATTTAACGTAGTTGAGATATTTATATTCAATTGTCAAGGTGCAAAAGGTTTAAACTTTAGTATTCTTCTTTAATCTTCATAGTTTTTACATCGTTTTCTGAAATAATCACCATCACCTTCTGCGCATTTCCAAACTACCTTGATGATAGTTTTTTAAGCAATGGGAAAGGCATGATCTCTACAAAAATCTTTAAAAAATTTAGCTCCGTAGAAATACGAGGCTAAACTAGCTAATTTTAAATATCTAATATATCTTTCAACTTCTGTTTTATTCTCCATACTTTTTGCCACATACTAGACTCTTTAATATTTAAATACTCAGCACATTTCTTCTGTGACATAGCCACCTTTATCCCGTCCACCGTTTGGTCAGTAAACAGGTTTCTTCCAAACTTTGTCCCAGATTAACGCATACCCCCTGGTTTTGATGGATTCGTGTTCTTTTCGACATTTTCGTAAGTGGTGTACTGCTTCGTTCATCTCTTTCATATTCACCTGGCAATTTTCACTGCCTTCTCCCTAACGCTAAGCACCATAGTTTTTGACCATAGCGCCTTAGGGTAGTTTGAAATCTCCACCTGTATGGCGAATTTGGTGGGCCTTCCACCATCATCTGTACAACATAGCTGTAATAAAGCAGCTTACGCTACTTCCTTACGCCTTCGTGTCGCACACGCGCAGGAGAAGCCTGAGTCTTTTACCTTCTGTAGCTGCTTTTCAGCATTCTCTTTTTGTGAGTAAGCACCCGCTTGAACGTAATATTTGGCTTCTGAATTAGATCTATTTTGCTGTATGTTCGGTCCTACATTCTCATTTATAGCAATTCCGAGCGTCTTCAAAATGCCTTTTGCACAGGCCACGCCAATAAATACTTTTTTCATAATGTTTCCTCCAAACTTTGATATTCAATAAACCTGCCAAAATATCGTTTTTATTGCTCTTTTTGATACACTTTTCCACATGTAACAAGTAATATAGGCTATTTCCTCCTGTTGTAGCAAAATGTGAGGTACTCCCATTACCTTTATAGAGTCCGGTATAGTAACTATGCTTAGGCATTTCTGAGCTAGTTAATGTATGCGTTTTCTCGACACCTGTCTTTTCTGCTGTAGAAAAGTTTGAGTCTGATGTATTTACACTCAGAGGTCTC
>CALWVR010000022.1 GCA_944385105.1 uncultured Clostridia bacterium | reverse complement strand
TACTTCATTACCATCAATCTTTGCAATACTCTCGTCTTCTGAAAAATAGCCATCAAATGTAATATTAAAATCAGGTCCCAGCTTATCGTCACCTTTCAAGTTTTCCGTTGCTTGTGCTGTATTGTCTCCTTCTTTGTTAATAATTGCCTTACTATTTACACCTATTGTATTATTTTCAAATGTAATTGATTCTACCAGAGGCACTACTTGTCCTTCGACGTCTTCTTTACCTCCTCGTCCCATTGAATATCCCATATAGTAGCTATCGCATACCGGATTCGTCCATCCAATGGCACCAGCCACTCCTCCAATTTCACCTGATCCGCTTACTTCCCCCAGATTGTAGCAATAACATAACTCTTTACCTGTCTTAAAATCACCAACTACTCCCCCAACACCGTTACCGTCTGCTTCTACAGTTCCTGTGTTATAGCAATACTTTATACTACCAAAGTCAGATTTTCCAACTAATCCACCAGCATAGCGACCGTTTCCTATTATATTTCCTGTGTTATAACAATGTACTATTCTACCATCAGAAGAAAGCCCAGCTACTCCACCAACATAGTGATTGCTTGCTTTTACAATCCCTGTATTATAACTATTTTCTACCGATCCACTAATATGCCCAATAATTCCTCCAACATTCTCATATCCTTCTACGCGCCCTGTGTTATAGCAATTTGTTACAGTTGAAGAATCACCAGCTATTCCACCAATAAAACCTCCTGTTCCTGTTACATCTGCTGTATTATAGCAATTGGTTACATAACTAATATTCGTAGCATTTCCAACCACTCCTCCAACGTAATCATGTCCGTTAATTGTGCCACCTATCATACCAACATTTTTTATTTCTGCCTCAGAAATAAATCCAAATAAGCCTTGATAAGGTCCTGAATTATTTATGTAGATATTGGAGATAGGATGCTCAGCGCCATCAAAGTGCCCTCGAAATGGGTAGTCGAGGGTTCCAATAGCAGTCCACTTATGGACTTTAAGATCTATATTGGCACCTAGTCTTATAGTTTTATCCTTAAAATCACTACTTCCTCCGTTTACAAGTACTGCAAGTCCTGCAAGCTCTGCCGCCGAGTTAATTGTGAATTCATTAGAGCTACTATTATACCAACTAGTATTATAATTGCCCTCATCAGTCCAGTAACCATTTGGGGGTTCTGTTGTGTCTGCATTTACATGAACAGTAAAATACGGAGTAAAAACAGATAACATACACATTATGAGTGTTAGTGTTGTCACTTGTTTTAATCCTCTACACAGTCTTAACTTAAAAAATTCCCCGTTCCAATAAGTTGGTTTAGCTTTTCCCATTTTATATACCTTCCTTTCAAAATTTATCTATACCCATAGAATAGCAATTATCATAATAAATTTCCTTTTTTTGTGAAAATATTATACATAATATTTTGATTTATAATTTTTCATAATAAAACCACCTATATTAAAGTAAATTTTGAAAATTTTAACCCCTTATTTCATTGCATTTATACTAATTCATTCATACTTAAAACTTTACAAAACAGAATTTCATAAAGGTGATTAAAATCAAGACTTAGCTTATAAGGCAAGCAAAAACTCAATTATAATCATACAATCTCTCAACAATATCACTAATTCTTCTAGTACTAGATTCAACTTTGAAAATAGGCATAAAAAATAACCGCATTCTAACAAAAGTTTGCGGTTATTTTAATTATAAAGTATTTCAAATGTCCAGCTCTTCAACAGACATTTTTTATTATATTACAAACAATAAAATTATAAGCCAATTATAATTATTAATTACATTTCGTCAAATTGGTGAACAAGATCATAGCCGTCTTTCATAAAATTATATTTAAAATACCATTTAGGATTATATGGATTATTCATAATAAGAATCTTTCTGTCCACATGTCTAAAATTTAAACTCTTTACATATTCCAATACTTCTTTTATAGCACGATCATATTTATGGCCGAAAGTATTTTTTATAAAATTAATTTCATCCATAATTACACCCATGATATCTCCTCTCTCAATAAGCCTATCAGCTTGTTCTCTAAGGTACCTTGCAGACATATTTCTTTTTTCTCTCGTACTTCTATCATTACAGTAACTGAGTGTTTTTTCATGGTCAGCTTTTTCCATAATAATTGATGGTCCCCACTTTTGATCTTCGTCCATTAAGAACTCTTCATACTTATTATAATCTAAGGCCCCTTCATCCGGATCAAAATCATAATCATTATAATTATGATGCCTTTTTGCATGGTTTACAGCTCGAATATGATCTGCCCAATCATTAAGAGCCCATCTTGCTATTAAATGGTGACATTCATATTTTGTCTTGTCATCTTGATCATCCATTTGACGGCTAATTACTGCACTTCGTACATCTTCATAGCTTCCACCAAGAGTTAAAAAATCGTCTAGTGAAGCAAAAGTGTTTACACTCGGTACAGAAGCAAGCAAAAGTAAAGAGCTTATAACTGACATAATAGACTTTTTAATAAAATTTAACCTCATAAAATAACGCCTCGTTTCATAAATTTTGTATTACAAGGTAATTTTAACACAAACCCTATTTTCTGTCAATAAACTAAAATAGAAATTTTACAATAATAAAAAACAAAAATAATGGTAAAATATCACAATTACAACTTTAACAAACTATATTTTTCTTGTTCCTGTCTCTTTTTTTGTAAGTATTGTTTTAAGAAGACTGACCATTCTGAAACATTTTCTTCATCAAATAAATAATATAAAGTGTCAATAACAATTTGATATCTACTTGCAGCTTCTTTTTTGCCAGAGTCAGTTATCATTAAATCTTCTAGTTTCAAGATTTTTTCTTATGTGGCACACACTATTCGCAGAACATTTTTTAGTATATTCACTAGCATCAATATTTTACATCGGAAAAATATTTTTATCAAAAACGGTTTCCCATTCTTTATGCTGCACGCATAAGTTCTTAATATACCGTTTACCCCCATTGCATCACACATATCTGCATCAAAAACAAATTTCACTTTGATTGCCCTTGGCCTCAAGCCCTTTAACAAATTACTATATACAATACAGCTTTTAGTTTCTTTTCAATAACATTTGACATTATTGTTAATTAGTAAGGGTAATTATAAGTGACCTGAGAGTCTCCTCGCGTGCATAAAAAAAGTCGCACACTAATTCTTGCGCGACTTACCACTAAGGGTTCCTTGGTACCGGTGGTGGGACTCGAACCCACACGCCATTTCTGACAACAGATTTTGAGTCTGTCTCGTCTGCCAATTTCGACACACCGGCATGTACTCTTTGATTATTTAATTATACAATAACAATTAAAATTTATCAAGAAAAATTTTTATTTTTTTAATTTTAAATTTCATTATTTTGTATTGACTTATAAACTTCTAACTGTTACAATTAATTTATATTATTTGCTGGAGTAACTCAGTTGGTAGAGTACATCACTCGTAATGATGAAGTCGAGAGTTCAAGTCTCTTCTCCAGCTCCATTCAAAGTTTGCACAATTACTAAGGTTTTAAAACCTTAGTAATTTTTCTTTTTTAAAGTAAAATACAAAATATCTAATAGACTTAATCCTATATATAAAAATCTTTTTTGCAAATTTTGCAAAATTAAGTACTATAAATTAGTCGTATTCTATAATTATCAATAAAAATTTAAATATTCTTCGGCGCTTATTCTCTTATACACTGCTCTAAAAGTGGGATGTGTTCTTTTATACTAAAATTTTTTCAACTTTAAGTACAGCTTTTTTCCGGTTCTGATTATAAAAGGAGTATACAGGCTTATAAACTTGTATACTCCTTTATTCTACGACTGGTTGAACAATAGTTAAAGTATCCCCATTAAATCTTAACTTAGCGCCCATAGGAATAGTTAAGGGATTGTTCAAATATCCTGCATGCACATTATAGACTATAGGAACATTAGCATTTTTAAAAACGTCAAAAGTAGCATTTAATAATTCTTCTTCTTTGCCTGCATAAAAAGTTAAATCACCAATTATGCTTCTCTAATTTTATCAAAACTCTTATTTAATTTTGCTTACTAAAGCGCAGCATGAATGCGATAAGGTTCTTCCTTCCTTCTTCAAAAAACAAAATTTTATCAGTAAGATCTATTTTATAAGGTGTCCCCATCAAATGCTGAATCCCTCATAAGTTTCCACTTACAACTATGACCTCTGCCTTTCCTCTTTTAAACACTTTAAATAAAGAATTATCATTAAAATTAAAAAGTTCAGTTTGAATTTTAGATTTATGAGTATATCAAATAAAACATCAAAAGTTTTATCTTGTTCATAATTAATAACGGCACCTACCATTGCTGTGAGTAATTCTAGAATTAAAGCAGCACGAATTTGTTCCATCCCATCTCTAAGTCCTAATTTATTACTTGGGTTAAACATGTCCTTAACAATTACTACTTCAAGTCCTTTATTACGTAGCTTCTTAATTACTAAATCTAATCTAGACTTTGCCATTTTATCCTTATTAGTTGTACAGGAAATTTCAACTATATAAATCTTGTCTCCAACACGCAAAGCTTTTGGAATAATTATATTTCCTTCAATAGCACTATCATTAAAGTTCACTGGTGTTACAAAAAACATAAAAATAAGTCATGGTAAAACTTTAAAACAAAATCTTATTTATCAAAGCATATTCTTCTTAAACTCCACTTTAGAAATAAAAAAACTTTATATTTATTTTTTTATTAAAATGTATGACTAGATTTAAATGTTTTACCAACTAATCATTTGCTATATTTCCTTAACGCTCATCTAATAAAAGATATTCAAATAAGTTTTCCTTAAAACTTTTATTTGTCTTATTAGATTCACTTAAAATTAATGCGAAGAATAACTTACAAGCCGCAACTTTAAAACTGATGTAACAACGTAGGTAAGCTTAAAAAGATTAAGCATCAATACCTTTTAATCAGTTTATGCGACATTTAAAAACAATAAGTTAAGTAGATAAAAATCCTTATTTTTCTTCAATAAACACTTTATTGGTTAGACTTAATATATTCTACAAGCTCCCGCACAGTTTTTATATTTTCTATTTCCTCATCTGGAACTTCAATTTCAAACTCATCCTCAATAGACATCAAAATATCAACAACATCTAAAGAGTCTGCTCCTAAGTCTTCTTCTATATTAGTATCAAGAGTTATAGAAGACTCCTTTACTGAAAACTGCTCACTTAATATCGCTCTAATTTTCTCAAAAACCATAATTTTTTCTCCTTATACAAATATTTTAATGGGGAACACAAGACACTTTATGTCTACTAAAGTATTATATTCATACTGTTGACAAATCTTATTTTATCATGCTATTTTTAAAATACACTAGTCTCATACAAATCTCCCATTACCAATATTATTAATAAATGGAATCTTTGTCAACAACTTTTTAAATAAATTTTATTAAGGGTGATTAAAGTGAAAAAAAGCTTTGCAATCATAGGACATCCTATAGCTCATACAATATCTCCATTCATACATAAAAGGCTATTTGATATATCGGGAATAACTGCCAGCTACAACATAATCGATGTAGGGTCTGAAGATCTTCATTACTTAATCCCTAACTTAAGAAAGCTTAATGGATATAATATAACTATTCCGCATAAGCAAAATATAATACCATTTTTAGATTTTTTACGTGGTAAAGCCAAAACTTATAATAGTGTAAATACTGTAAAAAACTCTGAAATATCTGAAGGATTCAATACAGACGCTGACGGTTTTTTAAACGCTTTAGCAAATGAAAATATCTCTCTATCAGGAAATATATATATCTTAGGTTGTGGAGGCGTTGCTAGGACTATTGCTTTTGAATCTATAGATAAAGGATGCAATGTTACTCTAGCCGTAAGGAATTGCAGTTTTAATAAAGCTGAAAAACTAGTAAATGAAATAAAAAAGTATAATAAAAAGGCGCAAATAAATATTGACATAATAGGTTCACCTTTTAAATGTCCTGTTGATATTCTAATAAATTCTACTCCTGTTGGTATGTATCCTGATATTAGCAATACCCCAATTGACAAAAGTCTCTTAAAAAGCTGCAAAGTCGTATTTGATGCTATATATAACCCATTCGAAACAGATTTAATAAAGATGGCTAAGTCAAATGGCTCCCGTGCTTTAGGTGGATTATCAATGTTGGTATGGCAAGCAGTAATTGCACATAAAATTTGGGACGATTCTATTTATTCTATAAATGACATTAAACAACTAATAGAAGACTCTAAAAATGAATTAAAGTCTTTAAGATATATGTTATGATGAACAATAACATTATATTATGTGGATTTATGGCATGCGGAAAGACAACTATAGGTAAAGCTCTTGCCTTTGAAACTAGTTTCAAATTTATCGATACAGACAATTATATAGAAAAAAAATTTAAAATGAAAATAAAAGATATATTTATTGAGTATGGAGAAAACTATTTTAGAGACTTAGAACATGACGCTGTTAAAAGTTTATTAGGTATTAACAAATATGTAATAGCAATAGGTGGTGGGACTATACTTTATAAAAAGAATTACAATTTACTAAAAAACATGGGTACGATTATTTTTCTTGACTGTCCCTTAGATACAATTAAGGAAAGGCTTAAGTATGATACTCAAAGGCCCTTAGCAAAAAGTTCTAATTTAATTAATTTATTCAACGGTAGATTAAAAAAGTATAATGATTTATGCGACCTTAAAATTCGTGCAGATAAAAATGTTCCCCAAATAGTTGAAGAAATATTAAAATATATTAGTAAAAACCAATGTCAATAAAGAAAATCTCTCAAGAATAGAGAGATTTTCTTTTTAATAAATTAAATTTATGGGCATATTCTTCTCGCTTAATGGCAACAATATAGTCGGAGGTGTAGAAGATATGAGCAGAATAAATTTTAATGAGCAAGACAACAAAACATCTAAAAAGGGACTCCACTTTTATATTGCCCTTTGTATTTGTATAGTTTCCGTAGGTGTAGCGGCATTTGCTACTTATGATAGTATTCAACGCTTTAATAAAAAGGAAGAAGTGATTGCTTCAAAGACACAGCAAAATGAAAAAGCTAGTTCACAAAGCAAACTTAATTCAAATGATAATATCATTCCCGAATTAGACACAAAAAATGAAGAAAATAAAAGCACTTCAAATTTAAATGAAGAACCTTCTGAAGCTATACCAACAAATAGTACTTCTGCTGGTCTAATTGTTTATCCTACAAATAAAAATATAACTAAGGAATATAGTGGAGATAATCCTGTGTTCTCAAAGACATTCGGTGATTGGCGTACTCACAATGGAATAGACTTAGAAGCAGAGCAAGGAAGTAAAATAAAAGCAATAACAAATGGAACTGTCCAGGAAATATATAACGATCCACTTTTAGGGACTACCATGTCTATACAGCATGAAGGAGGCTTTATAGCATATTATTCCGGACTTGGTGAAACTACTCTTGTAAATGTTGGAGATAAAGTTGAAGCTGGACAAGAGATTGCATCTATAAATGATATTCCATGTGAATCTGCGGACGGATATCATCTTCACTTATCAGTAAAAAAAGATGATAAGTTTATAAATCCAATAGATATATTGGGATAAATAAGTTCGGCCATGCATAATTGTATGGCCGATTTAATAAATTATAATAATTTACTATTATATTTATGTTTGCAGATTCATGCAATGCATACTATAATACACATTAATATATGCGCAGCTTTTATTTTCATAAAAATTAAAATAAGCAAGGGTGATTTGCCTTGAATATAAAAAATATAATAAAAGATAAATTCATAAATCTAAAAGGCAACACTACTAACACAATTTCACTTATTATCGTAATTATAGCCTTATTTTTACTTATAGCTAACTTATATACTCAATTCAATTATACAATAAATAAAGAGCGCCTAGCACAAAACACATTTATAGGAAATGTAAATTTATCAAACCTTACAAAAGAAGAAGCTAAAAATAAGATTATAGAGTCTACATATAATAACAGTTCTACTATTGTAGTAAAGTGTGAAGATAAGCAAGCTATACTCATGTACAAAGACTTTGATTATTATAATGATATAGATAAAACTATAGAATCTTTATTTAACTTATCAAAAAAATCTATAAATTTACCCTTTGTTATTAATCACACATGTTTTCCTATAAATATAACCCTTCTACCAACAGAAGAGTCTATTGATAAAAATATCAAGCTTATATCCTCAAAGCTTGATAATCCCAAAGTTAATGCTCATGTATCATGCTTTAATCCAGTGGGTAATCCTATGTTTACATATGAGGAGGGGCACGATGGATATGAAATTGATAAAGATGAACTTAAGGAAAAGTTAATTCCTATACTTATTAGTAGACGTGGTGGAGAAATTACTCTTTCTAAGCACCTTATAAAAAATAATTCCGATATAAATGACGCACAGAGCAGCACACAATTAATAAGCGAGTTTATTACTATATCCACAAACTCTGAAAATAGCAACAAAAACATGAATACAGCGATGAAACTTATAAATGGAACCACATTAGACCCTGGTGAAGAATTTTCATTTAATAAAATCGTTGGTGATTCAAGCGACCCCTCACGTGGTTTTCTTTCGGGAGCCTCAATATTAAATGGAAAAGTCATTATGTCATATGGAGGGGGTATATGTCAAGCTGCTACTACAGTATATGGTGCTGCCATCAGAGCTAATATGACCATTACAGAAAGAAGAAACCATACATTTAAATCCTCGTATGTGCCATACGGTGAAGATGCTACTATAAACTATGATAATATAGATCTTAAGTTTAGGAATGACTTAAAATTACCAATATACATAAAAACCAATATGGAAGGAAAAATACTAAAGTGCCAAATATATGGCCCTAAAGATGATAGTTACGACAAAATAGAAGTTAAATCTTATATTTCACATGCAAATGGTCATACAAGTGTTTATTCGGAACGAAATTATTATAAAAATGGAAAAATTATAGATAAAAAACCACTTCCTTCATCTTGTTATAGATAAAATAAAAAATATATTTCTATTAATTTTTATATTGACTTTCAAAAATAAACTTATTATGTTATTATGTAAAAGTGTATTTAAAAATTAATAGATAGTATATTATTTAAATACCGCTGATCTATTTATATATAAATTAAGTTTTTGGAGGCTATCTATGAAAAAAAAGATCAGCTTTAAAAATATTTTAAATTGGCTGTTAATGTTATTCTTAGTCTTACTATTTTGTTACTTATGTTTTTCTGATAATGGGTTAATTGACCTTATCAAAAGTTCAAAAGGATTTAATAAATCTTGGCTTTCTACTGCATTCTTATGTCAAATCATTAATCTTGCTATTGATACTTATTTGGTGTATCGATTTACTCACAATATGGATAAAAATTATAAATTTAAAAATTCCATACGAGTAGCAATGATTGGACAATTTTTCTCTGCTATTACTCCAGGATCTTCTGGTGGACAACCCATGCAAGTATATGCTATGTCAAAACAAGGAATTGATGCTGGCCTTGCAACTGCTGCTTTGACACAAAAATTTTTAGTGTATCAGACTGTATTAACCGCTTATAGTCTAATTGCTATTTTGCTTAGATTTGAATACTTTAATAGCTTAAACGGAATCGTTTGGACTATTGCTCTAACTGGATTTATTATACAAGCTCTTGTTATAGCGGCGCTTTTACTTTTTTCATTTAGTAAAAAACTAACTCACAAAATAATAGTAATAATTTTCGTTTTGTTAGAAAAAATTCATATTATAAAAAATGCCGATGAAAAGATAAAGTCAATAGACAGCCAACTTATCATATTCCACAATAGTAATAAGTTTCTCTACAAAAACAAATATACAGTTCTTGAAACTTATGTTTGTACAGCTGTTCAGTTAACAGCTACATTCCTTATTCCATACTGCATATATAAGTCATTTTATCTTTCAGGGCAAAAGGTCTCTGACATGATATGTGCACAGGCTTTTGTATCTATGTCTTCAGGATTTGTTCCAATACCCGGAGCATCAGGTGCAGCTGAGGGTGCAAGCTCTATATTTTTTCAGCCCTTTTTTGATGAGACCACTATAAAATCTGCTATAGCTTTATCACGTTTTATAACATACTATTTTACAATCATAATTTCGGCCCCATTTGCAAATTTTGTTAAGAAAAAAAAATAATAAGCAGCTCTAGCCTAATTCGACATATCGAATTATCAATTCTGCTCAGGACATAATAACTTTAAGATATTATAAATTAAGATAAGGAGAGATTTAAAATTGTGTTCTAGTACGCCTAAAATAAGTTTAGTTATACCAGTATATAACTCAGAAAAATTTTTAAGGAGAACACTTAATTCAGTTCTTAATCAAACCTTCAAGGATATTGAGGTTATTATAATAAACGACGGTTCCACGGATAATAGTATAAACATAATAAAAGAATATATAGAAAAACATAATAATTTTTACTTAATTGATCAAGAAAACAAAGGTCAAGGTGCCGCACGAAATATTGGAGTAAAGAGGTCAAAAGGAGAATATATCACTTTTCTTGACAGTGATGACTTTTTATCCTGTACTTTCCTTGAGACTCTATATAAAAATGCAATAGAAAACAATGCAGATATATCTTGTTGTAATTATTATCTTTATTATGAGAAAAGTCATAAAAAGCTATATATGCCATTTACTGCAAAAAGTGGTGTATATTCAAGTGAAATAGCATTAAAGAAGTTAATACTTGATACTACATTCCATTATTTTCTCTGGAACAAGTTATATAAACGTTCATTATTCGTTAATAATAACATTGAATTTTATAATATGTATTTTGAAGATGTAGCTACTTGTCCAAAGCTATTTTATTATGCAAACAAAGTAGCATTTACAAGTAAGGCTCTTTATTATTACACATGTCATGACAATAGCATACTATCTATGATAGATGCACCAAAGGTTAATGATTTTATAAAGTCATTGGGCATTATAAGAAACTTTCTTGAATCAAAAAATGTATACCATAAATATCGCTCAACATTTAAATTATATGCATATAGATTCAAGCTTCAAATATATTACTGTATATTAATGGAGCATTTTGATAAATCTAGTTTTTCGGATATAAGATTTAATATCAAGAATGCGTGTAATGCAATCAATTTATTTGTAAGTGATAATTATATTCCAACCGACGACCCCCCAAATCTTCCCCAATATGTAAGAACGCCTAGAAAGAAAAAGAAGATACGAACTTTATTAAAATAAAATTATTAATAATAAGAGGTTTAAGATGAAATGTTTCGCAAAGAAAAATTTCTGGTTTTTTATTCTATTAGCAATATCTATTGGGATATTTATTTACTTTTGTATAGCTGATGATAATCTCTCTGTTCTATTTGAAAACATATCAACTACAAATGTTTTTTGGCTTATTTTAGCATCCGTATCTATATTTTTGTCTTGGTTTATAGAAAGTTATATATTAAACCTACTTACAAAACAAACTTATGAAGAAAATACCTCTTTAAAAAGTTCATTGGAAATTACTATGGTAGGTCAGTACTTTAATGCTATCTCACCTTTCTGTATAGCCGGACAGCCTATGCAAGTTTTAGTAATGTCAAAAAAAGGGATGGATGCTGGCACTTCTATCTCAATAGTAGTAAAAAAATTCTTAATATATCAAACTACTTTAATACTTTACTCAACTTTAGCTATAACACTAAGATATTCTTTTTTTGACTCAGAAATTCCAGGTTTTATGCCTTTTACTATAATTGGTTTTTGTTCTCAAATATTTATTATATTAGTTATACTGTTTTTCTCAATGAATAGAGACTTTACTGTTAAGACCATACTAGTTTCATGTAACTTACTTGGAAAGACTAAAATTCTCAAAGATTCTGATAAAGCAAGTAAATCTGTAATTAAACAGTTAGACCTTTACGTTGATAGCATAAAATCTATGCGGAATAATTTATTTTTAATATTTAAATTATATATTCTAACTTTCCTGCAATTTTCAGCACTCTTTGTTATTACCTTCTTTATATATAAAGCCTTCAATAATGATGGAGCTAATTTTTTCACTTTATTATTTGGTCAAGCTTTTGTGACAATTACATCTTCTGCAACACCCTTGCCCGGAGGGAGTGGAGCTAGTGAAGGCACATTTTTAATTATATTTAATTCTTTCTTTGATCCTAATTCTTTAAGATCGGCAATGATAATATGGAGATTTATAACTTATTATTACGGTATAATCATTGGCTCTATAGTAGCTGTTTTAGCTTTTAAGGGAAGTAAAGGATCAGTTAAAGCTGCTGAAGCATTAAGTTAATAAAATTTATATTAACACTATAAATAAGTAAAAGCCAACTCTAAGCATCGAGTTGGCTTTCTTTATTAATATAATAAAGGAAGCATATTATGTAGCTTCTTTTATTATAAAATTATTATTTATAAGTCCGAAGCTGATAAATAAGGCTTCATCCACTAAACTCATATACATATCATCTAGTGTACCTAATTTTTCCTTTAGCCTTTTTTTGTCAATAGTACGAATTTGCTCCAATAATACCACCGAATCTTTTGATAAACCACATCCTCTGGCTTGGAGACTAATATGAGTCGGCAGATTTGCTTTTGAATGTTGGCTTGTAATAGCAGCAGCAATAACTGTAGGACTAAATTTATTGCCAACATCATTTTGTACTATTAAAACCGGCCTTACTCCACCTTGTTCTGAGCCCACCACCGGACTTAAATCAGCATAAAATATATCGCCACGTTTTATAACCACGTTTTTCACGCTCCGAAATTTTCATATTATTATTGATAAAAATATTTTTGCCAGAACTCAGCTGATTTAAACATTATCTAAGCTTAATTTTAAATATTCCTATCCTTACATAATATTAATTTCAAGCCCAACGTGACATAAAAAGACTTTTTATATTAAACTAAATTGAATTCAAAATATTATCACAAAATTTACTAAAATCCTCTAGAGATTCAAGTTTACAAGCTTCATCCCTTAATTTAGCAGCATTTGATAGCCCCTTAACATACATTATAATATGCCGTCTTGCTTGCGTAATGCCAAATCGCTCACCTTTATTTTTGCATATACTATTAACATGTTGTTTCATAATGTCTACCTTTTCTTCTATAGTAGGAGCAGATAATTTCTTTTTATAAGACAAATACTCGTTTATTTCATTAAATATAAATGGATTCCCTAAAGCAGCACGTCCAACCATTACCATATCACATCCTGTTTTGCAAATCATATTCTTTGCATCTTCAGGACTCTTTATATCCCCATTTCCTATGACAGGAATACTAATAGAATTTTTTACTTCTTTAATTATATTTAAGTCAGCTGTACCACGATACATTTGCTCTCTTGTTCTACCATGAATAGTAATTGCATCCGCTCCATTATCTTCACATATTTTTGCAATAAGAACAGCATTTATATTATTATCGTCCCATCCTTTTCTTATCTTAACTGTCACTGGTATATCTACAGCATCCTTTATCGCTCTAACAATTTCTCCACATAATTTTGGTTCCCTCATAAGTACAGCTCCTCCGCCACTTTTATTAACCTTTGGAGCCGGGCAGCCCATATTTATGTCTATGATATCTGGATTTTGTGAAACAGCAAATCTAGCAGCTTGGGCCATTACTGGTGGGTCATTACCAAAAATTTGTATAGCACACGGTTTTTCACATTCAGATAAAGTTAAAAGACTAATAGTTTTTTCACTAGCATATGAGATTCCCTTCGAACTCACCATTTCACTGACAACATATGCAGCTCCAAACCTAACACAAAGCTCTCTAAATGCCCTATCAGCAACTCCAGCCATTGGAGCTAATGCTACCTTTCCATTTATATTAACATTGCCTATCTTCATAAATTCCTCCAAAATAGATATTAATATATAATTATATCATTTTTTTAATATAAAGTCTAAAAAGGTAGGCACTATTCTGTGCCTACCCTTTAATTAATTTGCAATCTACTTTTTAATTGTTCTAACTCTTGGTTAAGTTCAATGGGCATGATTCCCTTAAACATTTTATAGAATTCTTCTATTCTCAGTGTTTCTTGCCTCCATAACTCTTTATCTACACCCAATATATACTCTAAAGTATCCTTTTTAATATCAAGGTCGTCAGAATTTATATCCTTAGTGTAAGGTATATAACCTATAGGAGTCTCAATAGCATTTATTTTGTTTTCGCAACGTTTAAGAATCCAGTCAAGAACCCTAATATTTTCTCCAAAACCCGGCCATAAGAAATTACCATTATCATCTTGTCTAAACCAGTTTACATTAAATATTTTTGGAGCCTTATCACCAAGCTGCTTACCAAGCTCAATCCATTTATTAAAATACTCTCCCATATTATACCCGCAAAATGGCAACATTGCCATTGGATCTCTTCTAACTACACCAACCTTACCGCTTGCTGCAACAGTGGTTTCGGAAGCCATAATAGAACCCACAAAAACCCCATTATTAAAGTCCCTTGATTGATAGACTAAAGGCGTTACCCTTGCTCTTCTTCCGCCAAAAACAATTGCTGAAATAGGGACTCCATAGAGTGAATCAAATTGAGGACTAATACATGGGCAATTTTTAGCAGGAGCTGTAAATCTACTATTTGGATGTGCCCCCTTTTCTTTTGATGTTTTCCCATTCCATAGTTCACCTTTCCAATTTACAGCGTTTTCAGGATAATTGTCATTAAGCCCTTCCCACCATACAGTATTATCGTCTTTATCTAATACCACATTAGTAAATATAGTATCTGACATTATAGTTTTCATAGCATTTGGATTAGTTTTATAATTAGTTCCAGGAGCTACACCAAAAAAACCATTTTCAGGGTTGATAGCCCAAAGTTGCCCATCTTGCCCTACTCTCATCCAAGCGATGTCATCCCCTACACAAAATACCTTATAACCCTTTTCTTTGTAAGATGGAGGAGGTACAAGCATTGATAAATTAGTCTTTCCACATGCGGACGGAAATGCCGCTGCTATATATTTAGTCTCTCCTTCGGGATTCTGAATACCTAAAATAAGCATATGTTCCGCCATAAATCCCTCATTTTTTCCTAAATATGATGCAATTCTCAATGCAAAACATTTTTTACCTAAAAGCACATTTCCACCATATCCTGAATTAACTGATATTATTGTTTTATCTTGAGGAAAATGACATATATATCTCTTCTCTTGGTCTATTTCGCAACTTGCATGTAGTCCTTTAACAAAATTATCACTATCTCCTATTTTCTCAAGTACTTTTTTATCTACTCGAGTCATAATAGCCATATTCAAAACAACATATATAGAGTCAGTAACCTCTATTCCAAATTTAGCATAGTCAGACTCTATAGGGCACATAGAATAAGGAATTATATACATTGTTTTTCCTTTATAACTACCTCTAGCTATTCCATACAAAAGTTCATACATTTCCTCCGGGTCTCTCCAATTATTCGTTGGTCCTGCCTCTTCCTTAGTAGGAGTACAAATAAAAGTTCTATCCTCAACTCTTGCTACATCATTTATCTCTGTTCTATGAAGGTAACATCCAGGAAGTTTATCTTCATTCAGTTTTGTAAGTTCACCATTATTACAAGCAATTCTCCTTAACTCTTCCAGTTGTTCATTTGATCCATCTATTAATACAACATTGTCAGGATTTAATAATTTACTTAAACTTTCTATCCATATTGAAACTTGCTTATTTTTTATCATAAGCGTCCCCCTTAATCGTAAGTTTTTATATTTGTGTGTCTATACTTTTAGTTGCAAAAGCGTTTAAATCTATGTTTGCAATATTTCCGTATAAATATTCATAATATGCTTGTGAACCCACCATTGCTGCGTTGTCCCCGCATAGATTTAGTGGTGGCATATATAGTTTCCATTTGTTTTGCTTGCATTCTTCGCTTAGTCTTTCTCGAAGAAGACTATTTGCTGAAACACCCCCAGCTAAAACTAATTTTTTATATCCTAAATTCTTTGCTGCTTTTAAAAAGTTTGTGCTTAAACATTCTACCACAGCCAGTCTAAATGATGCAGACATATCTTCTATACATAACAATTCTCCCTTCTGATTATAATTATGTATTTGATTTATTACAGCTGTTTTAAGACCTGAAAAGCTAAAGTCATACAAAGAATCTTGTACTTTGGGTCTTGGCAACTTAAAAGCATAAGGGTTCCCCTTTTGTGCAATTATATCTAACTGTACCCCACCCGGGTACTCCATCCCCATTACTCTTGCTGCTTTGTCAAAAGCCTCTCCTGCTGCATCATCTCTAGTTTTTCCTATTATATTAAAGGTCGTATAGTCCTTAACTTCTATTATATGGCTATGTCCACCCGAAACTACAAGGCATAAAAAAGGCGGCTCTAAATCTTTATGTGCTATATAATTTGCAGCTATATGTGCTCTTAAATGATGTACGGGTACTAATGGCAACCCAGTTGAAATAGAAAGCCCTTTAGCAAAATTTACACCTACCAAGAGAGACCCTATTAAACCAGGCGCATATGTTACAGCTATTGCATTAATGTCTGAAATCTTTAAGTCTGCATCTTTTATAGCCTTTTTTACTACCCCCGAAATTGATTCTATATGCCTCCTTGAAGCTATTTCAGGTACAACTCCTCCATATATTTTATGTTCTTCAATTTGAGATGCTACTACAAGTGACAATACATTTCTACCTTGCTCTACGATAGATGCGGATGTTTCATCACATGAGCTCTCTATTGCTAATATTTTCATTGACTTCCCTTCCTATATTAAAATTTATTATATTTCAAGATATATTAAGTGAAAGCAGCCATGTAATAAAAAACTACCTTAACTACGCTACATATCCGTTGTTATATCAAAAATCCTTTTTAAGAATTGCACATTTATAAAAGATAGGTTAGTATAAAGCTTTCTATATTTATTTTAAAAATTTAGTCATAATTATAGCATCTTCATTTGGAGACACATAAAAGCCTTTTCTAGTTCCAACCTCTAAAAAGCCCATTTTCTTATAAAAGGTTATTGCTATTTCGTTAGACTTCCTTACTTCTAATGAAATAAATTCTAAATTTGCTTTATTCCCATACTCAAAAGAGTCTTCCATAAGCTTTTTAGCTATGCCATTATTTCTAAACCTCTTTAATACCGCTATATTTGCTATATAGCCTTGATCATAAATACTATACATACCCATGTATCCTGCAACTACATAATTAATCTCTGCCACTCTAAATCTTGCATTTTCATTATATATTTCTTCTATAAAGCCTGATTCCGTCCACGGGCAAGAAAAAGCTTCAGATTCAATTTTAACTAAGTCTGATATGTGTTCTCTATTTAAATTGACTATCTTTAAATTCATCATCCTCAACATTTCCTAACTTCAATTTGCCAAACAAATCCTCTAATCCTTTACATATTTGATCTCGACACTTTCTATAAATTTCTATATCCCCTCCATATGGATCACAAATTCCTGATCCCAAAATATAAATATTTTCACTTTTTATACCTATATCTTGTAAAAATTTAGAATGCGTTTCTGTCATAACAACGAAAATGTCAATATTATTCAAACTTACATCTAATATAGACTTTGCCTTATGTGCCTCTAAGTCAACAAAAACTTCACTGCAAGCTCTAATAGCATTTTCAGATGCACTTGAACCTATTTCTGCTGATATTCCCGCACTATCGCACTCTACGTCTTTAATGTTGCTTTCATTTAATTTCTTGCGAAATAAATACTCTGCCATTGGACTTCTACATGTATTTCCAGTACAAACAAATAATATTTTCATATCTTCACCCACTAGCTTTTAGCCTCATACCACGTACTTCCTATATTAATGTCCACAACTAAAGGCACTCTTAAAGATGCTGCTGACTCCATTTCCTCTTTTAAAATTTTACTAACCTCATTAACCTCACTCTTTGGTGCCTCAATTATTAATTCATCGTGTACTTGTAGTATAAGCTTAGACTCTAAATTTTCCTTCTTAATTCTCTTATCTACATTTATCATTGCAATTTTTATTATATCCGCCGCTGCTCCTTGAATTGGCATATTCCTTGCTACTCTTTCACCAAACGACCTAACATTAAAACTAGACGATGATAGTTCTGGTAAATAACGCCTTCTTCCAAAGATTGTCTCAACAAAACCATCTGTTTTTGCTTTCTTTATTACATCATTCATATAGCTATCAACGCCTGAATAATTTGCAAGGTATCGTTTTATATAAGAATCTGCCTCTTTTCTTGTAACGCCTATATCTTTAGCAAGTGAAAATGCACTTATTCCGTAAACTATCCCAAAGTTAACTGCTTTAGCTCTATTTCTTAAAATTGGATTTACAAGTTCTATTGGTATATTAAAAACCTGTGACGCTGTCATTGAATGTATATCTAAGTTTTCCTTAAAAGCATTTATCATATTATTATCATTAGAAATATGCGCAAGTATTCTAAGTTCTATTTGGGAATAGTCTGCATCAACAAGAAGACAATCTTTTCTTGCACAAAAAAATTTTCTCAGTTCTTTTCCCAATTTAGTCCTAACAGGTATATTTTGCAAGTTAGGCTCTGCAGAACTTATTCTTCCTGTTCTTGTTTCAGTTTGATTAAAAATGGAGTGTATTCTTCCATCTTCACCTATAACCTTGACCATTCCATCGCAATAAGTCGACTTTAGTTTAAAAATAGCACGATATTTTAAAATTAATTCTATTACAGGGTGTACCCCCTTTATACTTTCTAAAACCTTGGCACTTGTGGAATATCCACTTTTCGTCTTTTTGCCTTTAGGTAAACCCATCTCTTCAAATAGAATAATTCCTAACTGTTTAGGAGAATTTATATTAAACTCCGTTCCTACACAATCATAAATTTCACTTTGAATTTCATTCATACTCTCTTCTAGTATTTCTCCATAATTCTCTATTCCTTTTCTATCCACTAAAAAACCTACATACTCCATATCGGCTAAGACCTTAGAGAGAGGAATCTCTATATCATAAAGTAATTCTCGCTTACTATTTTTATCTATCTTTTCCTTTAACTTTTTACTCAGGTCATAAAGTAAAGAGGCATCTTCAGCTAATTCCTTATAATTTTCTTCAATGCCTATAATCTTTCTTCCACTTACGCCATACTCTTCCGAAAGTCTTTTTATACTATACTCCTTTTCTGAAGGATTAAGTAAGTATGCTGCAAGTGCTGTATCGAAGTATACTTTACAAAGCTCTATATTTAAAGTCTTTAAGCAAAAACTTAGTTTCTTAAAATCATGAGTATATATTTTTATCTTTTCATTTTCTATTAAAAACTTTATTAAGTCAAAATATTTGTTTAAATCATAAATTATATAAACGCATTCATCAATAGCAAAAGCTAATTGTTCTAATTTATTGAACTTATATTCACCCACAATACTGATTTCTTTTACATTTCTCAATAAATTAATAAGCACTTCTTTATCTTCATTCACTATAACTTTGACCTTAGAAATAGAATCTTCAGTCATCTTCAACTGTTTGTCATCAGACACATATTTTTCTATTCCCATTTTATTCATGAGTGAAAACATTTCAAGTTCTGTCATAAGCTTAGATACTTGGGTTTCATCAGGTTTTTTAGGAATATAACTCTCTATATTTCTATCAATTGGAACGTCTTTAACTATAGTTCCAAGTTCTTTGCTTAAATATGCCATATCCTTTGACTGTACTAGTTTTTTCTTTATTCCATCCTTTATATCAAGATTATCTATATTATCATATATGTTTTCTATATTTTTAAATTTTACTATTAAGTCAGAGGCACCCTTCTGCCCTATTCCAGCTACTCCTGGTATACTGTCTGAAGCGTCCCCTTGCAAAGCTTTTATATCTATTAATTGACTAGGTTCAACACCATAATCATGCATAATTTTACTTTTATCATACAGCGTAACCTCTGGACGTCCAAACTTAGTTGCAGTAAGCCTTACACAAACTTTATCAGATATCAATTGCAAACTGTCTCGATCCCCCGTGACTATTATGCACTCATTATTAGACTTCTCACATGCGTCGGCAAGCGTCCCCAAAATGTCATCTGCTTCAAAACCTTCGCATTCAACCAATTTGTATCCCAAATATCCCAAAAGTTCTTTTAGCACAGGAAATTGCATTGCCAATTCCTCAGGCATTCCCTTACGGTTCTTTTTATAACCATCAAATTTCTTATGCCTAAATGTAGGCGCTCTCATATCAAAAGCTATGGCTATAGCGTCAGGTTCTACCTCATCTTTTACTTTATTTAAAATATTTAAAAAACCATAAATAGCATTAGTATAAAACCCCTCTTTAGTTGAGAGAAGCTTTACCCCGTAAAAGGCCCGATTAAATATACTATTTCCATCAAAAACAAGCAATTTCATAAAAACACTCCAAAATAAAAGTCTAAGTATATTATATCATGTTCTCATAAATAAAGCACTATATTACTTTAAATGAACTATATTTTAATATAAAAATACAAAAATTAAATGTTCATAAAGTGGACATTTCCTACATACCTTTTAATATAATTTATCAAAGACGAAAAGCGGTGTCAAAAATTTGAATAATATTATAAAACATGTGGAGCAGATAAATAATTTAGTACATTCAATAATATGGGGACCATTCATGTTAGCGCTTATTATCCTAGTAGGCTTACAGTTTAGCATTAGACTAAAGTTTTTTCAAATTTTCAAGGCAAAGGTATGGCTAAAAAAGACTATTGGCACTGTATTTAGTAGAACTAATACAAAAAATAAAGGAAATGGAATTTCTCCATTTCAAGCTGCTAGTACAGCTTTAGCCGGCGCTATTGGGACAGGAAATATAATCGGCGTTGCAACTGCTATAACTCTTGGTGGTCCAGGTTCTGTCTTTTGGATGTGGGTTGCGGCCATATTTGGTATGATGACAGTTTTTGCCGAGAATATTCTTGGAGTAAAATACAGAGTTCAAAGCAGTGATGGCCAAAATATGGGTGGTCCTATGTATTATATAGAAAAAGGACTAAATCAAAAATGGTTAGCTATTTTATTTTCAGTTAATTGTATATTAGCCTCCTTTGGAATGGGAAACATGGCCCAAGCAAATGCTATATCTGCAGCTTTTAAAAAGACTTTCTCAATAAGCCCCTCTATCACTGGGCTTGTTTTAGCAGTATTAGCCGGAATTATAATTTTAGGTGGAATTAAAAGAATTGCCAAAGTTAGTGAAAAGATTGTCCCATTCATGGCATTGTTTTATATACTAGGAGGCGTCATAATAATAATTTTACACATAAATAATATTCCAAAAGCACTATTTAATATTGTATACCAGGCATTTAACCTTAAATCTATATTTGGTGGTACATTAGGATATTCAATGACAACTGCTATAAAATATGGAATTTCACGAGGAGTCTTTTCAAATGAGGCCGGACTTGGTAGTTCTCCTATAGTGCATGCAGCAAGTCATGAAAATGAGCCTACCATACAAGGTATGTGGGGAATATTTCAAGTATTTATAGATACAATAGTCGTATGCACAATTACAGCACTTTGTATACTAACCACAAACTTATCTTCCACAGAAAAAGACGGAGCATTATTGAGTATTGAAGCATTTAGTTCATCTTTCGGTTCCTTTGGTGAACTGTTTGTTCTATCATCTATAGTTTTATTTTCTTTTGCCACTATAATTAGTTGGTCTTATTACGGAGAGCGCAGTGTTGAATACATATCATCAAAAAAATATATATTAATATATAGGGCTATATACATCGTTTTTATATTATTTGGTTCTGTATTAGAGTTAGGATTAGTTTGGAGTCTCTCCGATACATTCAATGGACTTATGGCAATTCCTAATTTAATCGCGTTAATATTCTTATCTAACCAGGTTATAAAGGAATATAAAGCCTATAATATTAAAAACAATTATAGTTAATTAAAGCTAGCAATGATTTAAATTATTGCTAGCTTTAATTTCTGATTTTAAATTTATCTAATTAAATAGGTGAAAAACTTTTACCGGCTCCACCAATTAAATCACCTACATACTCATGTCCAAAAACTCGTCCTTTATTTTCACCTCCATCTAAATTAAAGTTTTGGCTGCAGCAGCCACATAATCCGCCAATAAAACGATTACCGCTAACATTTCCTCGGTTCAATACGCCCCTAAATAACAGCATATATACTCTTCCTGATAGGCCCCCTACATACTCTTTTCCAATAACATTTCCATAATTTTTACTTTTCACCACCTTCATATTATGTCCATGTCCCAAAAAGCCTCCTACAAATTTCTCCCCTCTCACATCTTCGAAATTTTTACTGCCTTTTGCTTCTAAAGAGCTTGTCAAGCTGCCGTCCGCTTTTAAAAGTCCACAAAATCCTCCTATATTGTTTACGCCTTTTAATTTGCCATCATTTATACAATTAAAGACTTTAACCTGGGCTACAGCTTGTCCAATAAATCCTCCTGCATAATCTTCCGATATTTTTATATTTCTATTATTAGTACATTCTTCTAAAGTTAGAAAGTTTTTACAATCGCGCAAACCTTGAATATATCCTATAAACCCCCCCACAATTTCTTTTCCCTATTATCTCTCCATTATTTTGGCAAAACGATAGTGTTATTTTTTTATAACTAACGTCTTCATGTACTTGATACATAGCTCCAAATATTCCTCCAACAGCACTTGTACCCATTAAATTACTTTTATTTGTGCAACGCAAGAAACTAGCATCGTTATATATAGAACCGCAAATTCCACCTACACAATCTGTCCCTGCCACCATACATTCATTTTCGCAACATACGAACGATGAGTTTACTGCTACCTTAGCAATTCCACCCAATGCTGTTAGTCGCAGCTTTTCATCAAATGACAAATATGTCTTAACTTTAAGTTTAGTATTAAAAATTCTACCCTCAACAGTTAAAGAAGCTATATCAGCTTTATTTATATACCCAAAAAGGGGTTCTCCTCTAAACCCAGAAATTGTATTTCCTCTGCCTTCAAAGCTTCCTTCAAAGTTATATTGATTATTCCCTATAGGTTCATTCCAATTCTTTAGATGTATATTGTCCATAAGTATTATCATTTTTCCCCTATAACTGTCAATTCCTTTATTAACTTTTTCTCTTATATGTTCAAGGTCCTCTTGATCATACACGTATATAGGTCTAATATACTTTGACTTATAACCTATTCCAACCTCACTGTTCTCAGAATTATAAATTTCAGTATAATGCAAATTAGACATACAAATAGGTTTGCCTGTATATGAGCCAAAACAACTAGGTATTATAAAAACTGTATACATAATAAACGATAAAAAAGTTAATATTACTTTTTTCATTTTCATACTCTCCTATTTTAAAAATAAGTTCAATTTTTCTTAAATACTATTTACAACTTAATAAATTCTTTTAATTTATCAATTTAAATTTACTAAAATAATTACAATAAAATAACGCTGTGAAAGTATTAAAATACCTTAGTCTTATTTTTCCCATGTAATAAAATAAATCACCATATTATTACATAACAAAATATAAAAAATAAAGCCAATATTTTCACAAACGTTAATTATTAAGATTAATTCTGAACAGAATCTTCATAGATGAATTTTGCAATGTCATACTTAGCTTTAGCTTCATCTGGTATCACCAAAACGCTAGCACCATTTTTATTTTCATTTCGCACATTCTGAAGATCAGGTATTCTTAATTCTTCTATATCATATTTTATATACTTCAACGAATTTTTTGCAAGAGATACTATCTCATTTTTATTAAAATTAGTCTTAATATATGGACCTGCCTTTTCAATTATTCCCAATATCTGAGATATATTGCAAGATCTCATTTTATTTATAACTAAAGATATTACTTTACGCTGTCTATACGTACGTGCAAAGTCATCGCTAAGGCCGTTAGCTGTGGGGACTTTCCTACTCCTTGCATAGTGAAGAGCCTGTATACCACTTAGATGATGTTCTCCATCCTTCTCCGGAATTGTAGTTATATTATATTTTTCCTTTCCTTCTTTTACAAGAAGAGCATTTAATTCATATCCCAATTTATTTATGTGTTGTGCCTCTTTTGCTGTAAGCTCTACATCAATTCCACCCATAATGTCTATAATTTCTTTAAAGCTTTCACAATCAACGGTACAATATCTATCTATTTTTACTCCAAAATTATTTTCTATAGTTTTAACAGCTAGCTTCTCGCCGCCTAAAGCAATAGCTACATTTATTCGATTATCTTTATGACCTGGTATTTTCACAAATGTATCTCTCATAATAGATAGTAGCTTAATTTTCTCTCGCCTGCTATCAAGAGAAAGTATTAAAATTGTATCGCTCCTACTCTTTGCCTCACCATCTCCTGTATATCTATCAACACCAAACAATGCAACATTTAAGACCTTTGGATCTCTTTCATCTGTTGATATATATTCAGCATCTAAATTATCATCTTCATTTGACGAATAATTTATATTTCCAAGCATACTATGAGCATATATGAATGCTCCACCAGTAAACATAAATATTAAAGAAAATACTATAAATAAAGTATATAAAGCTATACGTAGATTCTTTTTTTTCTTCGGTATATTTCTATTCACTTTGCTACTATCATCATAATCATATATATCACCATATTTTGAGTTACGTCTATCTTTATAAGACATTAACCATCTCACCCCTATAAAAAAATATTCAATAGAATTATATAACATATTTCTACAATAAGCAAACAAAAATAATAAATATTTTTATTTTTATATAAGTAAAAATTAATTAAGGTATAAAAAACAATTATCATTGTGGTATAATTACTTTAAGTAAATTAAGTGAGGTTAAAATTTTGAAAACATTTTTTATAACAAAGTTAAAACAAAATTTCGCTTTTATTTCTTTTTTATATGCTATATTAATATCTTCTTTATTTTTTATTCCATTCATTATTTACGATAAGGGGTTATTTTTATATTATGGTGACTTTAATGTACAGGAGATACCATTTTACAAATTGGCCCATGATGCTATTTTAAATGGAAATATATTTTGGAATTTCAACACTGACCTTGGTGCAAATTTTATAGGTTCTTATTCATTTTATATGCTAGGAAGTCCATTCTTTTATTTAACCTTAGCTTTTAGCAGTAAAGTTGTACCTTATTTAATGGCGCCTCTTTTGATATTAAAATTGGGCTTTGCATCACTGTTTTCTTACCTGTATTTATCACGGTACGTAAAAAATAAAAATTTTGCAGTTATAGGTGCTTTGCTATATACTTTTTCAGGGTTTTCTATCTATAATATATTTTTTAATCACTTTCATGAGGCCATTTTAGTTTTTCCATTGCTTCTATATTCGTTAGATGAGTTCATGTATAAAGATAAAAAATTTATATTCGCGTTTTGTGTCTTTTTAAGTAGCTGTATGAATTATTATTTTTTCGCAGGACAAGTTGTATTCATAATAATTTATTTTACTATAAAGGTTTTAGAGAAAGACTATATTATTACTTTAAAAAAATTTCTTCTGCTATCATTTGAGTCTATAATAGGTACTTTATTAAGTTCATTTTTACTTCTTCCCGCATTTCTATCTGCAATACAAAACCCAAGAACTAATAATTTCCCCACAGGATTCTACGCTTTATTATACTCCTTTGAGCAAAGATACTTACATATAATAGAAAGCTTCTTTTTTCCTCCAGATATACCAGCAAGAGCTAATTTTACTCCAGACTCACAAGCTAAATGGGCCTCTGTTGCTGCATACTTACCTCTTTTTGGTATGACTGGTGTAATTACATTCATTAAGTCTTCAAAAAGATCATGGATTAAGTCTATACTTCTTGTCCTTTTCTTTATGGCTATGGTCCCTATTTTAAATAGTTCATTTCAATTATTTAATCAGACCTTCTATACTAGATGGTTCTACATGCTAACTTTAATAATGAGTCTTGCTACCATAATTTCAATGGATGGTTCTAATTATGATTGGAAATTTGGAATTAAGTGGACTCTTATTACAACTATAATTATTGCTCTTCCAATAGCTATTATTCCTAAAAAAATAAACGTTAATAATAAGGAAACTCTCACACTCGGATTAATGCAATATAGAGATAGATTCTTTATTTATGTTGCAATTGCAATCTTAAGTATTGCTCTGGTTAGTTTTTTAATAAACAATATAAAGTATCCTAGATTATTTATAAAATTAACTAATATCATTTTATCAATTACAATTATTGTTTCATCTTGTTTTATCCTTTGCCTTGGCAAAACAAATTATGGCAAAACTCATGAGTTCTTTATTCCGCACTGTATAAATGGAAAAGATAAAATATGTTTACCAGACACTAAAGCATGTCGATGTGATGTATATAATGGTCTTGATAATCAAGCTATGTTCTTTGATATACCTACAATACAAGCCTTTCATACAATTGTTCCTGGATCTATAATGGAATTTTATCCTAGTATTGGAGTTAAAAGAGATGTTGCCTCACGTCCAGATATATCAAAATATGGTCTTCGTGCTCTTACTTCTTGTCGTTGGCTCTTTAGTTACAAAGATAACCCTAATCAATTAAATGAGAATTCCATACCTGGATTTGAATACTATGGACTACAAAATAACTTTAACATATTTGAAAATCAATACTTTATACCATATGGTTTTACATATGATAGTTACATAACAATCGATGAGTTTAAATCTATCCCTGAAAACCTTCGTCATCTTGCTTTATTAAAGGCAATTGTTCTTGACGAAAAGGATGCACAAAAGTATAATTCTATTCTTAACCATGCTAATCCTATCTTATTTAAATATAGCAAGCAAGATTATTATAATGACTGTATAAACCGCAAGGACTTATCTTGTTCTTATTTCGATTATGATAACAAAGGATTCTCCGCTACAATAGACGTTCAGGATTCTAGTGATAAAATTGTATTTTTTAGTATACCATTTGAAAATGGTTGGTCAGCTAAAGTTAACGGCAATCCTGTAGAAATTATAAAGTCTAATATTGGTTTTATGTCAGTAGTTGTGCCTGGCGGGACTAAGAGTACTATTCGATTTGACTATTTCACTCCCGGACTAAAACTAGGTATAGTAATTACTATTTTGAGTCTATTATTATTTATTTTATATATTGTAGTTCAAACAATTAATAAAAAAATTAAAAAGAGTACATTTTAAATTAAATGTACTCTTTACTTTTTTTCTACTAACAATTTCTTAAGTTCCTCCATAAAATTGTCTACATCTGAGAAATCCCTATACACCGAGGCAAATCTTACATATGCAACCTTATCCAAACCCTTTAAAAATTCCATCACATATTCGCCTATAATACTAGATTTAATTTCTTTATCAAGAGATGATTGAATTCTATCCTCTATCTTGTCTACAATTTTATCTATATCATCAACGGACACTGGTCTTTTTTCACATGCTCTTAGAATCCCATTAATTAGCTTAGAACGATCAAATGTCTCTCTAGATTTATCTTTTTTTACAACAACTATTGGCAATGTCTCTATTTGCTCATATGTAGTAAATCTAAACGAACATTTAAGACATTCTCGTCTTCTTCTTATCTTCTCCCCATAATCCGCAGGTCTTGAATCTATAACTTTACTTTCCTCGAATCCACAACATGGACATTTCAATAACATCTCTCCTTTTATAAAACCATATCTAAAATTAATAAAGTCGTAACTCCCGGTATTCCTCCAACAGCAGCGATAGCTAAAGACAATAAACTAACAGGTAATGTAACGCCTGTAAATATTCCGGATATATTCACAAGCGCTAAAGCAAATATTCCTTTAATTATACCAAAAATAGTTTTTTTAAATGGTGCCTTTGACTTTACTATAACCTGTATTAAAAATAAAAGCAAGAATATAATAAAAAATATTATTGGGACTATAAAATTAGTCATAACAAAAGTTCACCCTTTAATTCTTATATATTAAATCACCCGTAACATGATTTGCTTTTGCCTGTTTTAAAATATACCTATGTCTAGCCTTTAGTGCTTCTCTTTCATATATTATTGACTCTATTAAGTCTGAGTCCTCTTCCTCTTCAAACCAGTTCTCAATACATTCAAGTTTGGAAAGTGTACTCCTGAAGTCATTTATTATTAAACTTTTCTTATAATAATTTCTTTTGTCTGCTGCCAGGGAACTCTTACCAATGAGTTTTACTAAGTCTCCAAACCCTAATTTTAAAGTGATATTATTTATTATTTCCTTCATAATAAACCTTCCCCCCAAATAAATATATACCTATTGTATTTATATGACTATATATTTACCATTTATTACTTTAAATATTCACCCGGCATAAAATCTATTAAACCTGTTGAAACATCAGCATTTATAACTTTCACTCTCAACGGGTCCCCAACAGTAATTGAAACTCCTGCATTTTCATCAGTCAAACTTGTAATTCCATTATATTTATAGTTGTTCCCATCAAAGTACTCTATTCCAATAAATCCCTCTATACCATTTTTCAATTCAACAAATACACCTGTTTTAACCACGCCACTTATAACTCCATCAAACGTCTCTCCTACATGTGACATCATATACTCAGCCATATAACACTTCTCAGCATCCCTTTCAGTGCGCATAGCTCTAATCTCACATTCTGTACTTTCTTCAGATACTTCTTTTACAATATTTTTATATTTATTTTCTATCTCATTTAATGGTATTCCAGATACAAGATCGTTTAGTATTCTGTGAATAGTTGTGTCTGGATATCTTCTTATTGGTGAAGTAAAATGGCAATAGTCTTCCAAGGATAACCCGAAATGCCCTAGAGGTTCACTAAAATACCTCGCCTTTGACATAGTTCTCAAAACTTGATTTGATACAACTCTATCTACCTTAGTCCCTTTCACATCCCTTATAAGTCTTGCTACAGCACTAGACTTCATTCCCTGTCTAATTCTGTTAGCTTTAAGTCCAAGCTCTGATACTAATTGCGCCAACATAACTATCTTCTCAGGTGCTGGCGGTTCATGTACCCTATATATAAAGGGAATTAATGCTCCCTTTGCATATATTGCTGCTGCTATGTTTGCAGTTATCATAAACTGCTCTATAATCTCCTCAGAAGCTCCCTGACTTCTTAAGTTTACATCAATACATACGCCATTTTTGTCTAAAGTAAACCTCGGCTCGGTTGTATTTAACTCCAAACAGCCTCTATGTTTTGCCTTATTTGATAAAATATCTGCAAGTTCCTTTGCTAAAAAGATCGAATCTTTAACAGGAGCATACTTTTCTTCTATTCTTCTATCGTTTTTTCCCTCTAAAATATCATTTACTTCAGAGTATACGCCTCTCACTTTTGAATTTATAACACTTTTTCTAAATTCAAAATTTCTTATATTTCCTTTTTTATCAATTCTTATTAGAGCAGAAAAAGCCAACCTATCTTCTCCTGAATTTAAAGAGCAAATCCCATTTGATATCTCCTTTGGAAGCATTGGGATAACCCTATCAGCAAAATACACAGAAGTTCCTCTTTCTCTTGCTTCAACATCTAGTGGACTATTCATTTGAATATAATGCGAAACGTCGGCTATGTGAACACCAAGCAGCCAATCATTATTTTCTTTTTTTATTGATATAGCATCGTCAAGATCCTTTGCATCTGCACCGTCTATAGTAAATATATTCTCTTCCCTTAAGTCTAAACGTCCCTTATAGTCCTCTTCCCTTATTCCTAAATTAGAAATACTTTTTGCAAGGTCCATTGATTCTTTTGAAAATTCAACTGGAATCTCTGCATTATCAATTATTGCATCTACACAAACCATTGCGGTCTGTGAATCTCCATATATCTTTAAAACCTTCCCAAAAATTCTATTACTTTCTTTTTCCGTATAAAGTCGTACTAATACCTTTTTGCCTTCTCTTGCACCCTTTGATTTATTTTTCTTTATAGGAATAGCGCACTTATATCCACTGTCAGCCCAAAATTCTATTCCTTTTCTTGATCTTTTTATTTGTCCCGTTACAAATCTTTTGCCTTCTTTAACTATCCTTTCAACAGCCCCACTAAGGCCTCTTTTTCCGGCTTTTATCCTATTTACCATTACAATATCATGAAGCATAGCCTTTTTAGCCTTTTCAATAGGAATATATATATCTTCTCCACCAAAAATAGGAGATACAAATATAAAGCCATTTTTATACGCAACTACCCTTGAAGGAACAAAGCCAGCTGTTTTAGGTAGAATTAATTTTCCCTTCTTAGTTACAATAAGCTTTGCCTCGTCTTCCAGTTCACTTATAGATTTGTCAAGCTCTTTAACATTACTTACATTCAAACTCTTTTCTATTTCCTTTTTAGAAACTGCACAACTCTGTGAGTTTAAAAAGCATAAAAGCTCATTTTTTAAATTATTCAAAAAACCACCCCAATCTAAATAAAAACCCCCACCCCAAAATGGGGGGGGGGGGGTAAGAAGGGAAATAAGTTAGCCCCCCTGATTCTATAAGCTTAAGTAAACTTAGCCTATCATAAAATTTTAATTAAAGAAAATATACAACAGCATTAGTAGCTATAACTAGTATAAAAAAGCCAATGGAGATAAACTTAGTCCAACGTTCTAAAAATGCGTCTATTGAACGAGACTTATGAGTTGAATAAAATGATTCTGACTTTATATTAGCTGCTGCTACATTTTGTTGATGACCTTCTTGAAGCAACACTACAATTATTATAGAAATTGCAAACACTATTAAGGTCACTCCTAAAACAATTTGAAGTACTGACATTTTTACACCTCCGGAAGCATTCAATAATCTTTTATAATATAATAACATAAATAAAAATCAATTGCAACTATAATATTATAAAAAAATTTCTTTTCCTGTGTTAAATGAATATAAAATACATTGTTTTATCTTTTTATCTGTGCATTCCGATAAAGCTTTTTTATACAAAGCTAATTGTTTGTGATACCTTTCTTCAAGTACATCCATGGATTCCAACGCACTCGTTTTGTAATCCACTATAACAAATTGTCCATCTTCTTCAAAAGCACAGTCTATTGATCCCTGCAATATTACTTTATGATTATTATTTATAAGGTTTTCATCTAGCCCTAACTCTCCCGCCTTAACTTTAATTGTAAATTTAAATTCTCTTAATACATTTTTTGATCTAAGTATTCTGTCCATTAGATTGCTATTTAAAAATCTTTTTATTCTTTTTTTATCAATGTATGACATGTCTTCTATACTTACAAAACCTTTAGTCATTAAGTAATCTATTTCTTTATCAAGATTGTCTTTTGCTTTTTTAAAGTCTACAAATTGCATAAAATTATGTAATATAGTCCCCTTTGCTTGAGCTGACAACTTATTGCCACTAATAAACAACGGTCTTCTCAGGAAATCAAATCTTTCTAAATTGTCTTGTGCTACAATATCTGAAACTGTAACTTTTGATCTAATATTAGACAAATTCTTATAAGCATAAGTGTAATTTATTCTACTGTTAAGTTTGTTCAATAGTTCCTCATCAAATTCTTCGCTTACTTCATGTATACTTGAAGTAACCCTTATATTGCCCGATTCAGGCCTAACAATCTCAATAGACCATTTACCCGTGTCTTTTGACATTGTCCCAAAGCTTGAGCCAGCAATCTTTCTTAGGCAGGCCCCATCAGGATGTCTTAGCGCACAATATAATATCCACTCTGAAAAACTCGTTGAGTTTCTAACTTTATAAGGATCCAAAACCTCACCATCCATAATTGATGAGGCTAATTTACATATAGTATCATCAACTTTAGTTAACGATGTTATCATTATAAGATTTTCTTTTGCTCTTGTCATTGCCACATAAAGTACTCTTAATTCTTCAGACATATTGTCTTTGTCTATTTCTAAACTTATAGCATCTCTTGAAAGATTAGTATATTTGCACATAGATGTCAAATCTTTGCGTTTTATTCCCAGGCCTAACTTGGGGTGTAATAATATTTCCCCCTTGTCTTTATTAAACTTTCTTGAGCAATTTGCAATTATACAAATAGGAAACTCTAACCCCTTAGACCTATGAATACTCATTATTTTCACTACATTAGCATTAGCTCTTATCTCATTAGAAGATTCAAGATCAGATTTTTGCTCTTCTACCTTATCAATAAACCTTATAAAACTAGATATTCCTCTATATCCTGAAGCCTCATAATTCCTTGCATATTCAAGCAGAAGCCTTAGGTTATTAAGCCTTAAATTGCCTTCATCCATAGCTTGAACTATTTCAAGATAACTCGTCTTATTATATACATACTGGATAAATCTATCAGACGGCATAGTTGCTGCAATTTGCCTATACCCCTCAATGTCTCTTAAAAAGTTTTTACACTTTTCATTTCCTGCACTTGCAGATTCCTTTAGTGCAAAATAAATTGGTACAGCACGGTCTATACAGCGTATCTCGCTTAATTCATCTGGTGTAAAACCATATATAGGACTCATCAATATAGACAAAATTGGAATATCCTGTATTGGATTATCAATTATTCTCAGAAACGACAGCATAGTAGAAACTTCTATTGTTCCAAAAAAACTTCCTGCCACGTCGCACCAAGCAGGGACTCCACAAAGTTCCAGTTCCTTAACAAAGTTTATAGCATGTTTATTAGCACTTCTAAGTAAAATACAAAAGTCCCCATACGTTACATTTCTATACCCATTTTTATCCTTTATTTTATACCCCTTTCCTATCATCTGGGCTATTATACCAGATATATACCTTGCTTCCTGTTTGTCCATATCGTTATCTTCACAGCATGATAAATCTAAAATTTTTAAATATACATCAGGGTCTTCCTTAGCGTCATACTCAGCACCAAGTTTTAGTTTTTCCTCATTTGTATATTCCATTTCTCCCATGTTTTTAGACATAAGTTGTGAAAAGACAAAATTAGTTGCATCTAAAATTCCCTCTCTACTCCTAAAGTTTTTGTCTAAGATTATTTTATATGGATATTCGCTCTTAGTCTCATCATACAATAAATACTTTTCTTTACGCCTTAAAAATATTTCCGGCATCGCCTGACGAAACCTATATATGCTCTGTTTTACATCACCCACCATAAAAAGATTTTCTTCATTATGCGATAAAGCTCTAAAGATTAGATCTTGCACTTCATTTGTATCTTGATATTCGTCAACCATAATTTGATCAAATTTTAAAGACAATTCGTAAGCTTCTTGTGTCCTTTCAAAACCTGCATTTGTCTCTTTTACTAAAAGCTTTAATGTCAAATGTTCAAGGTCACTAAAGTCCAAAATATTCCTTTCTGCTTTTAATAAATTTAATCTAGCTTCAAAGTCATTCGTAAGTGCAAAAAACTCCTTAACTATTGGTTTTAAGTATTTTATATCTTCTATACACTCTTCTTGGCTAACATAGAAAAGCTTCTTTAGCTTATCTATTATCGCTTTTACTTCCTTTCTGTTCTCATTCACTCTAACTTTTATAATATCATCCTTATATCCTCGTAACGCCTTAAGCTTGTCAAATTTAAAATTTTTAAGCTCATCAGATATATTATCCCATGTTTTCAAGTTTAAAGTTTCTTTTAATAAAAATAAAGAGGACAAATCGGAAGAAAAGCTAGAGCCATAAATTTCTTTTATTTTTTCATCTTCATTTAAAAGCTCGATTGAATTTTTGGTAAGCGTAAGACAATGATTAATAGATTCAATAGCGTAATTTAAAATTACTCTAAAAAATTCAGTATCATTTATATTAGATTCGTTATACATATCAAACTTTTCACTAAGCCACTTCTCTTTAAATGGATGCGATCTTATAAAATCATAAAATTCATACACTGTATATATAAGATTATTATCATCACGTGCAGAGCTAAACGTCTCTACCATATTTAAAAATTCAGGACTGGATCTTTCATATTTCTCCTCTAAAACTGTCCGAATAGCCTCATCTTTTAATATCATAATTTCATTTTCATCGGCTATTTTAAATTCCGACGAGATGTTTAATTTATAAAAATTTTCACGTATTAACTCATTACAAAAACTATGTATTGTACTTATATGTGCTCTTGATAATATTAATTGTTGTCGTTGAAGGTTCTTATCATTGGGGGTTATTTTTAAAAGATTTGATATTTCTGTATTTATTCTTGCACGCATTTCTGCTGCTGCTGCCTTTGTAAACGTCACAACAAGCAATCTATCAGCATCACAAGGATTACTTTTATCGGTTATCATTTCAATAACCCTTTGGACTAAAACAGCTGTCTTTCCAGATCCAGCTGCAGCTGAAACCAACAAAGAGCCTCCTTTTGCATATATTGCATTCTTTTGACTATTAGTCCATTGTCTACTCGACATTAGCCCCTTCCATCCCTTCTAATATTTTACAAAAAGACTCATCATTACTAAGTTTTTTTATTTCCCTTACAGTCTCCGCATTTTTCGCACCACATATAGAAGTATACTCACAATACTCACAAGCGTCATATTCTCCTTTTGTTGGTACTGCTTCAATTTTTCCTTTCTTTAACTCCATGGCCATATTTATGATTAGCCGCTCTATATATTTAAAAATTGCATTAATTTGACTAGCATCAACCAATGAGTCTTTACTTTTAGAGTTTCCGTCCTTTATCACAGCAGGTATAAATTCACCAATTGCTTTCTTATCCATTCCATATATTACATCATTAGAATCTAAAATTAATCCATTCATTCTTAATTTTTTATTTCTTTCCTGAGCAATCTTCAAAATGTCGTATTCTCTATCAGCATTTATAATAGGAGTCTTTGAAGGCATATACAATACACCTGCTGGTATTGCTTTTTTATACCTACCTTTTCCTCCTTTTATAATAGCTTCAAGATAAATAAGCATTTGCATGTTAAGTCCATAGACTATATCTGAGAGTCTAAAGTCTTTTATCCCAGTCTTATAATCAATAATTCTAACATAGTCAGTGCCATTAATACACATCATATCAACGCGGTCTATTTTTCCATCTACATTAACAAATGAACCATCCAATAGCTTAATCTTAAGAGGCTTTACTTTATTGCTATGTGACAAGTCAAGCTCAAAATCTGACGGAATAAATTCACTTTGAGATAATTCATCTACCAAATGAATTATAAGTGGTAAAAGTATCTTTACAAGCCTTGAGACTAAATAATTAAGCCTCTTGGTTTTATCTTTAAAGCCACCAAGCCTTTTTTCTACATAAAAATCCAGTTCTTCTTTTATTTCTCTTTCAACGTCTTTTTTCATAAGCTTTAAAAGCTCTTCCTTTGAATGCCTCTTTAAAAATCTTTCTAGTATAAAATGTATAGTATTTCCATACTCAAGTGCATCAAAGCTAGCTTTCTTTCTCGTTCTTGCAAGCATACCATATTTACAAAAATAGGAGAATTTACAAAGGTAATATTTTTCTATTTGAGAAGCTGATATATTAATATCACTACCAAATAAAAGCTTTGACTTTTCTTCATCATAGAACCTAAATAGCTGTTTTTCTAAAATCTTCTTTATAGCTTTTAATTGTTTTTCATATTCTTGATCAGTCTCAAAGTATTTCTTTAAAGTTTGTGAAAAGCGGGAATTATCCTTAAAATATCTTGCACAAAGTTCAAAACACTGTTTTTTAGTAAAAACCTCATCATCAATGCTTTGGGAATATTCGTCCATTTCACACAATTTAGGTAAAATACTCCTTGCTTCTTTTATTATCTCTGATTCCCTTTTAATTCCACTTTTTCCACTAGAACATGGCCAACTTATATAAAGTTTATCTGAGGGGATTGACACACACCTATAGGCTAAGAATCTTTCATTTATATATAGCCCCTCCACGCTATCATATAGATTTAATCCCATATTTATAAGTTCTCGTCTTTCAGTATCACTAAATAAACCTGTAGGAACAGGTATTCTTGGAAACTCTCCTTCAACAGCACCAAGTAAAAACACAACCTTTGCGCCATCTACTCTCACCCTATCAATCGAACCAAATACAACATCATCTATTCCTTTTGGAATAAAAGCTATGTCATTTGAATTTATAACTAGCTTTAAAAGCTGTGCATAGCGCTTCGTTCCCATAACTTTACCATCCAGTATTATACTTAATCTATCAAGTATTTCTACCATCGTATCAAATAAACGTGCTTGCTCTTTTGCTAAAATATCCTGCTCCATATTAATAAGGTTATTTACATAGTTCTTTAAATTTTCAATAATATTTATGTCTTCAAGAAATTCGTACAAAGCTATTGTAATACCCTTTCCGTCGACTCTCCTAGTCGCCTTATATAACTTCAGTATAGGACTTATTACCCTTTTTCTTATCCTATTAATTTCATCCAACTTAATTATATCATCATCATTCAATTGAAAATATCCATTAGGATTTGAAGTAAATTCATCAAGCCACTTTTTCCCATCTATATTCCAAAATAAAACATAGTTTTCAAGTATACTTATCTCTTCAGTAGTAAAGCCTATAAGTAAAGTTTTCAGATACCTAAATATACTCTGTGTTGAAAAACCACTATTTATTATTTCAAAAGCACCAAGCAATACATGCATTAAGGGTTTTGAATCTATGTCTTCCCTTTTATCCATAAAGTATGGAATATCATACTTCTCAAGAGAATAATCAATTATTCCTCTATATAACTGGTCATTTCTTGTTAAAATAGCAATATCCCCATATTTATAACCGTCCTGCATTATTAATCTTTTTATTGTTCTTGAAACAAAGTCCACTTCATCATATTTAGTATTAGCGTTATATACGATAACATCGTCAGTTCTTTCATCAAGCCTTTTTCCTTCTATTCTAAATATGTTTTCCTCAAGCCCTTTTAAGCCCCTACTTTTTGTCCTATAATTTTCAGTGAGATATATCGGCTCACAAACTTCAATGCCATTTCTATTTGCTAAATTTAGTACTCTCTTCACTGATTTATTTACTGGCAAAAACAAATTAAAAGCATCGTTCTCAAAAACCTTCCTATCGGTACAAAATGTCATATATACACTTTCCGCCTGCCTCAAAATGTCTTCTATAATCTTGTATTGCTGCATAGTAAATCCATCAAATCCGTCTATAGCAACTGTATAATCTTCAAAAAAGCTATTATCAATCAACATTTTATGCAGTCTTGTTAAGTCGTCAAGAGGCTCTACGTATGTTTGAGATACCAATGACTCATAAGTATTAAGTATTAACGAGGTTTCAATAAGTTTCTCCCTTAAACTCTTTTCTCTTACATTTTCTGACGTCTCTATAAGTTCTTTAAAATCTACATTACACATTTTAAATTCTGTTAAAGCAGATATCATTGTATCAATAAATTCCGGCTTTTCAGTTTGTCCTTTATATATATTAAGTTTATCCTTCACTGCATCTATTGCTAAACTCATAAATAAAGTTCTATCGCCTTTGTTTATTCTCTTTGCTGTTCGTCCTCCATATTCTCTTGATACCAAATCTAAAAGACGGGTAAAGCTTACTACATCTATTTTTTGAGCCAATACAGGACCCATTAAATCCAGAATTGCTGTCTCTGTTTCAAAAGAATTTTGCTCTGGGACTATTACCATAAGCTTACTTTTTCCCATTTTAGCATTTTCAAAAATTAGGTCTTTTATAGCATAAGTCTTTCCGAAGCCCGACCTTCCAAATATAAACTGAAGCATAAGATAAACTCTCTTTTCTCTATAAATTTCAATTAATTATAACATAAAAATAAAAAAGCAGGTATTAAACTTACCCACTTACTTATGATATTTTGTATTATTTAAAATTTCAAATGCTCTATAAATTTGTTCCGCTAGCATTACTCTTGCAAGCTGATGAGGAAATGTCATTTTCGACATCGACAATCTTAAATTAGAGCGCCTTTTAACCTCATCCGAAAGCCCATATGAACTCCCAATAATAAAAATTATCTCACTTATTCCGTTTATCATAGCCTCTTTTATATATAAAGAAAGATCTTGAGAAGATTTAGATTCTCCCTCTATGCATAAGGACACTACATTGGCATTATTTGATACCTTAGATAATATCTTGTCTGCTTCCTTTTCCAATATGTTTAAAACTTCCATCTGTGAAGGAACCTTATAAGCCCTATGTTCGCTAACTTCAATTATCTCAAATTTACAAAACGGGGTTAGCCTTTTACTATATTCAAGGCAAGCTTCCCTAAAATATTTCTCTTTTAAATTACCAACGCATATTATTTTAATTTTTATCATATCAACACTATTTTAAAATAACAAATTTGTTCCCGAAAAATTTTCTACAGGAGCTACAATTATTTGAAAGTCCTTTCCATTAGTCATATTATTTGAAGATAATTGACATATAGATGTTTGTAAAGCTAATTCCGGCATATTATTTTCCTGGCTTAAATGTGCTAAAATAAATTTTTTTGTACCTCTCCTTATAAAATCAGGCAGTTCCTTAGCACAAGCATCATTAGATAAATGACCTATATTTGACATTATCCTTTTCTTCAAGTAATATGGATAACTACCATTTTGCAGCATGCCAACATCATGGTTTGACTCGATTAGCACAGCGTCCGCTCCATTAATCGATTCCCTTATGGCATCAGTCATATATCCAATGTCAGTGGCAACTACTGCTTTTTTCCCGTCGGAAGTATAAACTACATATCCAACGCTCTCATTACTGTCATGCGGAGTTCTAAACGTTTTAACAAACATTCCTCCTACATTTATTCCTTTTTCAGTCATTACTTCTGTTTCAAATTTTCCATTTATAACTTCTTTTTTAACTAAAGATCTCATTGTTCCTTCAGAGGCAAAAACTTTTATATTATACCTTGAAGCTATAACCTTTAGTCCTTGTATATGGTCTATATGTTCATGAGTTATAAATATTGCTTTTATTGAATAAATATCAATATTGTTTGAATTTAGTGCTCGTTCTATTTGTCTTGCACTTCTGCCAACATCTATCAGTATACCTTCGTTCGCAGAACCTATATATGTACAGTTTCCTTTACTTGAACTAAACAAAGGACATATTATCGCCAAATTATTGCCTCCTTTTATCAACTAAAAAAACACTATAGAGGCAAAAAGAATGCCTCTATACTTCTTAAATTAACCTTGCATCATTCTTTATAATGCCTTCGGAATAGAAACTACCTCATCAGGGACATATACTTTCTTTATATTAGCCCCAATAGAGCTTAATTTTCCTACTATATCCTCGTAGCCTCTTTCAATATATTTTATATCTTCTATAGTAGTAGTCCCTCTTGCTGCAAGCCCTGCTATAACAAGTGCAGCACCTGCACGAAGGTCACTTGCCTTTACGGGAGCTGCTAAAAGCTCTGGCACCCCTTCTATAACTGCCACTTTCCCATCAACTGATATTTTTGCACCCATCCTATTTAATTCATCTATATATTTAAAACGGTTATCCCAAACACTTTCATTAACTATGCTCGTACCATTTGCTATAGACAACAATGCAGCTATTTGAGGTTGCATATCCGTTGGAAACCCAGGGTGTGGCATAGTTTTAACATTACACTTATTTATTGCTCCTGTCCTTACCACACGAATGGAATCATCGTATTCTTTTACAGTTACTCCCATTTCAATAAGTTTAGCCGTTATAGACTCCAAATGCTTTGGAATTACGTTCTTAATTAAAACGTCTCCACCTGCTGCTGCAGCAGCAACCATATAAGTTCCTGCTTCAATTTGATCGGGAATTATCGTATACGTAGTCCCAGATAAACTTTTTACTCCCTTTATCTTTATTGAATCAGTCCCAGCGCCACTTATGTCTGCACCCATTGAATTTAAAAAGTTTGCAAGGTCTACTATATGCGGCTCCTTAGCTGCATTTTCTATAGTAGTAGTCCCCTCTGCTTTTACTGCAGCTAGAATACTATTAATAGTAGCACCTACAGAAACAACATCCATATATATATCAGCACCTATAAGCCTCTGGCTACTAACTTGTACCATTCCACCTTCTACTGAATGAGAAGCTCCTAAAGCCATAAATCCTTTCAGATGTTGGTCAATAGGACGAACTCCAAAATCACAACCTCCAGGCAGAGAAACCTCTGCTCTATGGAACCTACCCAAAAGTGCTCCTAATAAATATGATGATGCTCGCATATGCCTAACTGCATCATATTCAGCAATTGGATTTTTTATATTTTTAGTATCTATCTCAAGGGTTGTTTTATCAACCATATTTATATATGCACCCATATCTTCAAGTATATGTGCTATGATTGTTACATCATTTATGTTAGGAATATTTTCTATTCTGCACAAACCATCCGAAAGTATAGCTGCTGGTATTATAGCAACTGCAGCATTTTTAGCTCCACTTACCTTAACTTCACCGTATAATTTCCTTTGTCCTTCTATAACAAATTTCTCCAACCTTTTCCGCCTCCTAGTATCAACAAATATATATATTTATCATTTGCTGATTGTAAAAATCAGTCAATAAGTAATCATCAAATAAAATCCTTTTTCTTATTAATATTAATACTAATACGTAAAAAAGTCAACGAAAAAACCGTAAAAAATAACTATAAGATTAAATATATAATTCAAATATATAATAATTTTTTATCTATTATATTTCTTAAATCTTAATATGGAAAAGGTGTGGCCCGTGACCATCACAAACCACAAGTCCCTCATTAGCAACAATGACTACATGGCTCACAGCAGTCATAGTTTATAATGCATAAAATAAATTGAACAATTGAGATTAGTAACAGACTAAATAATGTACCAACAAAAAACATTACTATTATTGAAACTGCTGAAGCAATTGATAAAATTAGAGTTAAAGCTATAAGCGATGCTATAAGAGTTCCTATAGAACCTATAACAAGTGGCTTTCCATAATAGCATAGGCACTTTCTCAACGCCATAGACTTATTCATACTAGATAAAGGTGCCAAAACCAATAGTGCAACTACACTTAGAACTGAAAATCCAAAGGCGATCCATAAAGCCGTTACAATAGATGCTAGGAATCCTAAACTAAAAACAACTGACACACCTATACCAACAATAATGCTCACTATCAAGGAAGTTGTAAAATTACAACAATTTTGTTTATACATACGACTTCATCCTTTCATAAGTATTCGGTGAATACCTACTATAATAATATGCTAAAAAATTTTTCTTGATAATAATCATTATTAAAGTTGCATAATAGCTTTTTATTCTCTATGCCTCCAGTACTTTTTATCTAAACTTCTATACTGCAAAGCTTCTGCTACGTGATTCACTTCTACACATTCACTTGAGTCCAAGTCAGCTATCGTCCTTGAAATTTTCAATATTTTATCATAAGCTCTTGCTGATAAATCCATTTTATGAAAGGCTTTTTCTAAAAGTTTTTCTGCATTGCATGATAAATCACAAATTTTATGCAGAGCTTCAGGCGTTATTTTTGCATTACAATTAAACCTTTGATTTTTATATCTCTCAGTTTGAATTTTCCTTGCTTTCTCAACTCTTTGCTTTATATACTCAGACTTTTCTTCCTCATCATCCGAATTTAAATCATAAAAGCTAACTGCTGGAACATCAACATGCATATCTATTCTGTCAAGCAAAGGGCCTGATATTTTTGACAAGTAATTGGAAACTGCACGTTGTGAACATATACATGTTCTTTTTTCATCTCCAAAGTAACCACATGGACAAGGATTCATTGCAGCTACTAAAATAATAGAGCATGGATATGTAACAGTTCCACGGGCACGTGATATTGTCACGACTTCATCTTCTATAGGCTGTCTTAATACCTCAAGAGATGCATGCGTAAATTCAGGAAATTCATCTAAAAAAAGTACACCATTATGGGCAAGAGTAACTTCTCCTGGTTTTGGTATAGAACCTCCTCCTGAAAGACCAACCGGAGAAACCGTATGGTGCGGAGCACGAAATGGTCTTTTTACTATAAGGCAATTATTGTTACTTACTTTACCCAAAACTGAATATATTTTAGTGGTCTCAATAGATTCTTCCCTGGTCATACTTGGCAATATTGAAGGCAATCTCTTTGCTAACATACTCTTTCCTGATCCTGGTGGCCCTATTAGTAAAATGTTATGTCCTCCTGCTGCAACTATTTCTAGAGCTCTTTTTACTCTATATTGTCCTCTTACTTGCGAAAAGTCTAAAGGGTCATCATCTTCATCTAAAGAAATATTCTGTTTAGATGTCGTACTAGTCAACAACTTTTCATTAGTAAGATGCAAATAAAGGTCTCTCACCGTATCAACTCCAAAGACATTTATTCCACCAACAATCGCAGCCTCCAACGCATTTTCTTTTGGTACATATAAGTTTTTTATGCCTTTGTTTTTTGCCTCAATTGCCATTGGTAATACACCATTTATTTTACAAAGTTCTCCTGATAAGGAAAGTTCCCCTAAAAACGCACTTGATGATACATTACTCCTTATTTGCCCTGAAGAAATAAGTATAGATAGTAATATAGGTAAATCATAAATCGCACCTTCTTTACGTATATCGGCAGGAGCTAAGTTTATAGTAATTTTTCCTACTGGAAAATTAAATCCACTATTATTTATGGCCGACCTTACCCTGTTTCTTGACTCCTTTACAGCAACATCAGGCAGTCCAACAACATCGAACACCGGCAGACCCGGTGAAATATCAGACTCAACTTTAACCATAAACGCATCAATACCAAAGATACCAAGGCTATTTATTTCTGATACCATAGGCGCCTCCTTTTATACACCAAACACAAATTACACTTTATTTTTATAAATAATATTATATAATATATATAATAACTTTTCAAGTATTAATTTCAATTTTTATAATTCATAATTGACAGCATAAAAAATGAAATATATTATTTATTTATAATTAACTGACCTTTAAGGAGGCAACAATGAATTCTAAAAATTTAGTTTACCTAATTCAGGTTTCCTTATTCTCTTCTATCTCTACTGTCCTAGCAATTATTGAAATACCTCTTTTCTTTGTTCCAAATATATATAAGTTAGACTTAAGTGAAGCCATTACACTTATTAGCGGCTTTTATTTAGGTCCATTAGCAGCGGTACTTACCTCTCTACTCAAAACAATATTAATTCTTTTAATTAAAGGCTCAAGTTCATTAATAATAGGTGAATTTGCAAACTTAATCATAGGACTTTCTCTATCTCTTCCTAGTGCATTTATATATAAATACAAAAGAACTTTCAAGGGTGCCTGTATTGGAATGATTATAGGTATAGTATTATCACTTTTAGTTTCATCTATTGCTAATTATTTTATTTTAATTCCACTTTACTCTATTATTTTCTCTATACCTATTCAAAATATTATTGATCTTGGAAATATGATAAATAAAAATATTGTCGATAAAACATCCTTTATTTTATGGGCTGTATTACCATTTAATTTTGTAAAATCCCTATTATCTTGTCTATTAACAATAATTTTGTACAAAAAAATATCCGCTTTTGTCAATAAGCTTCCACAAAGATTATAGTCAATTATGTTTACATATACTCAAAAATATGCTACAATTAAAAAAAATTTATGAATTTAATATTTAAAAATAAAATGAAGTTTAGTTTAATTTGTAATAATATTAAGTTACATGAAAGGAAGTTTTATGGTTAGACATTTTTTTACATCTGAATCTGTTACCGAAGGACACCCTGACAAAGTATGCGATCAGATTTCAGATTCTATATTAGACGAAATATTAAAAAAAGACAAAGATGCACACGTAGCATGTGAAGTCACAGCTACCACTGGTATGATACATGTAATGGGGGAAATATCAACTAATTGTTATGTAGACATTGCCTCAATTGCAAGAAAAGTAATAAACGAAATAGGATATGATAACCCAAACTGTGGTTTTAATGGTAATACTTGTGCTGTTTTAACATCTATTGATTCGCAGTCACCTGATATAGCTCTTGGTGTTAATGAGTCTTTAGAAAATAAAGAAGGTATAGGAAATAATGATAAAAACAATCAAATAGGTGCCGGCGATCAAGGTATTATGTTTGGGTTTGCTTGCGATGAAACCCCTGAATTTATGCCTCTTCCTATATCATTAGCTCATAAGCTCTCAAAGAGGCTAGCTAAAGTAAGAAAAGAAAATATAATTAAATACTTACGTCCTGACGGGAAAACTCAAGTCACTGTAGAGTACCAAGACAATAAGCCTATAAGGGTTGATACTGTAGTTATTTCTACACAGCATAGTGAAAACGTATCGCTTGAAACAATAAGAAAAGATATAAAAGAGCTTGTAATTATACCAGTAATCCCCAAAGACTTAATTGATGAAAATACAAAGTTTTTTATTAACCCAACTGGAAGATTTGTTATCGGTGGTCCTGTTGGAGACAGCGGTCTTACTGGACGAAAAATAATTGTAGACACTTACGGAGGTTATGCACGACACGGTGGTGGCGCATTTTCCGGAAAAGACCCTACTAAAGTAGATAGATCAGCAGCGTATGCGGCTCGATATGTAGCTAAAAATATTGTTGGAGCTGGCATAGCTAAAAAGTGTGAAGTTCAAATAGCTTATGCTATTGGAGTTGCAAACCCTGTATCTATTATGGTTGACACTTTTGGTACTTCTGAAATTTCAAATGAAAAAATTGCGCTTGCTGTAAAAAAAGTGTTTGACTTACGCCCCGCTGCAATAATTGAAAAGTTAAAATTAAAAGAGCCTATATATAAAGCTCTTGCATCTTATGGTCATATGGGAAGAGAAGATCTTAATGTTGAATTTGAAAAATTAGATAGTGTGGAGAAATTAAAAGAAGCCTTAAAAAAACTTGAATAGTTCATTATTTAACCAACATGTCTCTAAATACATATGTTATGTAAAGAGGTGATATACATGTTGGAGGTTGTCTTTAGCATTTTTGTTTTATGTTTAGCCATAGTCGGAATGGTTGAAATATTCAGAATTATATCTCTCGCTGTATTTAAAACAAAAGATGATGGCAATGCCATTTTTGTTATACCTATGTTTGGACACAATGAGGAAGCTGAAATGATTTTACGAAATGCAGTTTCTAACCTAAAGTGGCTCAATAGTGTAGTTGACCGAAGGATTGTATGTCTTGACTTAGGAATGGATTCAGAAACTCGTTATATATGTGATTTAATAAAAAGGGAATACAACTTTATAGAAATATACTCACTTGAAGAATTTAATAATGTTATGAAACAAGACTTAACAGGCTAGCCAAGAAAAAGCTTTTTAAAGTTTACTATAGCTGAGAGCAAAAATAATTAAAAATTATTTGACAAATCAAGATGATTAAAAGTAAAAAGGCCATGAAACTGCAGAGCATACTACTTCATGGTCCTTTTTTATGATTAAATGCATATTAGTTAAATTAAAATATAATACATAGGATATGTTATTCAAATATACGTTTTATTTTTATCATCTATTGTTGTTTTAATAAGGACAACTAATATGAATTTATGAAAATATAAAAAATAATAGGCATAGTCATTTTTACAACCATGCCCATTTTCAAAAAGTATAAAACTTTTCCTTTAAATTTTTCATAAAAAATCCTTCTACATTATAACATATTGTCCTCAATTTTACACATTGAGTATAAACAATTCAACTTGTTAATCCTCGCAAAACTTAACATTAAACTATCATCATCTTCACCATTAGCTTCAAGTTCTTTTATTTTTTTGTCGTATAAATCCCTTCGTTTAGCCATGTCTTTTAATGCCTCTTCTTTTGTATAATTTTCAGACTTATAGTAGTCTAAAACTATATCTGCAATTTCGTCTGCATTTGCAAGCAAGCCTCCAGAAATATTGCCCAGAATTTCTTTAGGTATTTTGTCTTTTTTATTCATTTTCTTTACTCCTTTCTTTTAATGTTATATTTAGTATACAACAATATTAAAACTTTGTCAATATTAATTTGTATAAAATAACAAATATAAAAACTTTACAAAAAATATCCCCCGGAAAAATCCAGAGGATATAGGTAAAGTGTTACTATAAAACTATTCTTCCCTCATTTTTGCAAAGCATTCGCTACAATATATAGGGCGATCTTCACGTGGTCTAAAAGGAACCTTTGCTTCTCCACCACAAGAAGCACATTCTGCAACAAACATTTCACGTTCTGGCCTAGATGCATTTTTGCGAGCATCGCGGCAGCTTTTACATCTTTGTGGTTCATTTACAAAACCTTTAGATGCATAAAATTCTTGTTCACCTGCTGTAAAAATGAATTCTGCACCACATTCTTTACAGATGAGAGTCTTGTCTTCGTACATTTAATTTACCTCGCTTTGGATTATATAATATTTTTGCCCTAGGACGGATTTGCACCGACGCCTTTGATTATCAACGCTCTACTATAAGCTACACGGGCATATAAACCTTTTATCAAAATACTCTTCTTAACTCTTAAAACTTGGGTTATAAAATTTAAATTACTACAAATATTTAAAAGATACTAAATAGACCACTACATAAAAACTAAATTGCATTATTAAAAACTACGCATTCATTATACTAAAACAATTATGACTTTTCGTCATTAAGCAACTACAAGTAAAAAATTTAACACTACTATATTACATAGCTACACTAAACTTTGATAACAACTTAATAACAATTAAACATCATATAAAATTAAAAGAAGCTCTACATGGTTTATATGCTCTAATATTAAAGATGTTAATAAAATTTAAAGGCTATTTAAAATTTTTAAATGTCAACCAATTAGGATGGCTAACTAAGCTTAAAATATATAAGAGAACTCTTCTATGTCTTTAAGTAAATCTTTAGATTAAAAACTACAAAGATCTATATTATCAGTGCAAACATTTATTTAAAACTTCCAAAGCTCTCTTAATTTGAAGTCTTGTTATATAATACATCATTATTTTCATAAAGTCAATAAAATTTGTAAATAATTTTTCTTAAGAATTATATCAATATAAATGTTATATATATTCTAGTTTATTTGTAGAAAAATATTAGATATATTTTGTCGAAAATCTACATCAATAATTATATTATGACTAAAGGATAATTAATAATTTACATTAAATACACACATATGTTAAAATGTATTTATTTAATGAATATTTTGGAGGTATTAATATTGATAGGAATTATAGGCGCTATGTCAATAGAAATAGAAAATATTAAAAATAATTTAACAAATTTATCTGTTGAGAAAATAAAACATATAAATTATTTCCAGGGAAAACTAAATAATGTTGATTGTGTCGTTGCATTATGTGGTCCTGGTAAAGTAAACTCTGCAATATGCACGCAAATAATGATACTTAAATACAATGTAAAAGCTATTTTAAACATTGGTTTAGCAGGTGGTATTTCCAGCTCTTTAAAAATAGGGGATATTGTAATTGCCAAAGATGTAGTTCAGCATGATGTAGACACATCTGCCGTTGGTGATGAAAAGGGATTTATATCTGGATTAAATCTTATAAATATTCCTTGCTCTAAATATCTTAATGATAAAATTTCCAAAACTGCAAAAGATCTTGGATTAGAACCTTATTATGGAACGGTTGCTTCTGGTGACCAATTTATAAAAAGTAAAAGCAAACTTTTAAAAATTCAAAATGATTTTAATGCATGTGCATGTGAAATGGAAGCAGGTAGTGTCGGTCAAGTTTGTAGTATAAACGACGTACAATTTTCTGTTTTAAAAACAATTTCCGACATGGCAGACGAAAATTCTGACATAGACTATGAAAAATTCAAAAATATAGTTGTTAAAAAAAATACCGAACTTCTTTTAAAATTGATGCAAAACATTTAATTATGTCTTGTTTTTTACATCATAATATAATTGTGTCGATTTTAGATAAATTTTATTCTTTTTAATTATATTAATTTTCAACGTTTTCAACATAGTTTTTAACAAAACAAGATTTATCAATAAAAATTCACATATTATTTCCTATTTTATTTCCTTATATGAAATTTACCTGTGATTTGATATATATTTGTCTTATTTCTAGCTATTCAGTTGACTATTTGAGAAAATTAATAAGAAAAAATTATACCTAAAAATCTTTTATTTTTAAAATTCCACATTTTCCACAAAGTTTTAAACATATGTATATATACAATATTCTTTATGCTTTAAAAGACATAATGTATTACAAATTATTATAATACATTATGTCTTTTTTCACTAAATAAATTAATAATTACAAATTAATAACGAATTGTTTAATATTGTTGTAATTCAAATGCTTACACTCGAAGTATTTTCTTTTTTCTGAGTATATGCTTATCCTAAAGTTGCACGTATTAGATCTCCTTTGAAATATGTTTTGATTTAAGTTTACATTTTGAATTTTATTCTTTGGTACATATACAGAATATAAAGACATCATCCTATATCCGTTAACTACTACTAAATCATTTGTCAAAGTTACACCTGAAGTTCTATAAGCCTCATATCTTACTATCAATATTAAGAAAGTTAAAAATGATAAAAATATTATAAACAATGAAATTATTTTTTTATACCATAAGTCTCCTATAAAAGCAATAATCAATATTATCATTAATATAAGAGATAAAAGAGGAAGTAAAATAAAATTCCTTATACTATTTACTTTAGGTCTTAACCCCATCTTTACATCAAATTCTACTCCTAAAGCTTCTTTCATAAGTGGAAACAATTCTTTCTTCTTCATAGTGGCAAATAAAAGATTATGGTCACTTTTATCTTTAGATGAGCCGGCTGTATAAATATAAGCACTATATAAATTAAATACTCTCATAAGCAGCGTCTGCCTAATTATTATGGCATTAATAGATGACTTTCTAACTACTTTCTCTCGATAGTTTACAAAGCCTCTAGTGGTTTTTATATGCTCGTCATTAGATATTGTTGTAAAATTTATATATTTAAAAAAGTGTAGGAATAATGCAACTAAAAAAGCTACAATGATAATGTAGGTTAAAGTTGTTACTGCAGGAGGTATTCCTAATTCTAGCAGTTTAAAGGTCTTATCAAATGTTGAATATAGCCTTTGATTTACTTCTTGCCCTAAAATTACTCCCGCCCTTTTTACAAACGGTATCGCTATTAAAGCGCTCACTATTGGGTTTGACCATGAAGCTGACATTAACAATATTCTTGAAGCCTTTGCTTTAGATATAATTTTTTCGTTTTTAAAATTAAATATAGTATTTAAAACATCTATGGCCTCATTTTTATTAATTATTAAGTGTATATTATTACTTTCACGATTTCTAGCAGGGGTATAAAGTTCAAGTTTTGTTCCTTTAAATATTGCACAAAGTATAGTGCGTTTTAATTGTGCCGAGTGAATACAGCTATGTTTTAATCTTGATTCCTTTTTTATAAAGATTCCTTTCTTTAGAGTAAAAAAACCTTCTTCATTACTATAACCCATAGCTTTATACTCAAGATATCCCCATAAAAACACTAGAGCCACCAATATTATAGGTACAATTGCTATAGTCTTACTTTCGTTTTCAAATATATTAGATATAATTTGTTGCATTACTGGTATTATAAGTAAAAATGCAAATTTAAAAATATATACTAATATTGTATAATAGTTTACCGCCCTATACTTCATTTTCTACTCCAAAATAAAACTTTTTTTGTAGAGTGATTGCGTCCTTCAACTCTATTTGTGAAATCTTTTCACTTTTCCCCGCTAAATAAAATACTAGTGTACTCATTCCAAATAAACGTTGATCCGGAGTCTGTAGTATTCTCACTTGACGCACTTGGCTTCTATAGATTTTTATTTCTTTTTTAAAAAAGACTCCCTTTTTTAGCAAAATATAATTTTTACCTATATAATATTTTTCAGAGTTATACCTTTTCCTACAATAAATAGTAATAATATACACATATATAGTGACTACCAACGCTATAATGAGTGCCGGTAATATAGGATTGAAAACAAAAAGTCCTCCACATACAAAAAATAAAATACACATCAAAATAGTTGCTCTAACTTTCCAAATCTTAATAGCCTTAGTGGGCAAAGATACTTCACTCAACATTTATCACCAACTATCCCTCAACCACTTAATTTAGATCTAAGCTCTCTTAGTATTACCTTTTCTCTCCTTGATACTTGAACTTGTGTCATGCCTAAAACTTTTGCTGTTTGCGTTTGAGTCTGATTTTTGAAAAATCTTAATAGTATAATAGCACGATCTCTATTTTCAAGATTTTCCACCATTTGTTTAAGGGCTAGCACTTCTGAAATTTTTTCATCTGGGGACTCTACAGGTATATCCAACTGTGACTGTCCATCTTCATACTCCACTGTCAAAGACATTGGAACCATCGCCGCCTCCAACGCTTGTGCTGCCTGGGCAGGTTCAATTTCTAAAAGCTCTGCAAGTTCGTTAATTGTAGGTTCTCTTCCTTCTTTTGACTGAAAATCTGATACCTTCCTTGTTGCCTTAAGCGATAATTCTTTTAAACTTCTCCCCACTTTAATAGCACCACCATCACGGAAAAGTCTCTTTATCTCTCCTAAGATTACAGGTACGGCATAGGTTGAAAACTTTACACCTCGTTCATAGTCAAAAGCATCCACTGCCTTAACAAGCCCTAAACACCCAGCTTGAAACAGGTCATCATATTCTATTCCCCTTCCCTTAAACTTCTTAGCGCAGCTATGTACAAGACCTATATTATTTTTTATTATTTCATCTCTATTATCCATTTTTCACTATTCTCGGAATTATACTTTTTTCAAGCGTTACTGTTGTACCCTTATTGGGTTTTGAGATAACTTTTATATTGTCCATAAAACTTTGCATAACTGCAAATCCAAGCCCTGCCCTTTCTTCTCCACCTGTAGTAAACAAAGGTTCCATAGCCTTATCAATATTTTCTATTCCACACCCTTTATCTCTAATCTTTATTATTACACGCCCATTTTCATAAATCTTTACAGAAATATATATTGTTCCAAATTTATTATTATAAGCATGAACTATACAATTAGTAACCGCCTCTGACACCGCTGTTTTTATATCAGCAAGTTCTGAAATCGTAGGATCAATCTGCGAAATAAAAGCTGCTACAGTTGCCCTTGCAAAACTTTCATTTGAAGACCTACTTATAAACTCAAACTTCATTTCATTTATGGGTTGCATCTATTGTTTCATCCTCCCTTTTTATTATTCCTAATTCAGATAATCCTGATAATTTTATAAGTCTTATAATATGACTTGGAATATTTACAATCAGTAATTTCCCTCCCAGTCTCTGCATTAGCTTATATCTTCCCATAATAAGGCCTATTCCAGAGCTATCCATAAATTGTACTGAGCTGAAATCTAGTTTTAAAAGTTGTGGCCACTTTTCTTCAGTTATAGCATCAATTTCTTTTCTAATATCGCTCGCACTATGGTGGTCAATATCTCCATTTATAAAAGCTATAACTTCCTCACCTTGAGACACTAATTTTACTCCCATAAAATACCTTCCTTTCTTTATTGCTTGTCCTCCCTCTTCTATGTAGATTTATAATAACCTATAATGTTTATAAAAATACTCATATTATGTAAGAATATTAAAAAACTTTTTAGGTTTATTTGACGATTTTTTTTATTATTGGTCTAAGTTCAGAAGCTAAATATAAAGATCCAAATATTAATATTACATCATTCTTATCATTAATAAATGACAGTGCTCTATCAATAGCCTCGCTTAAATCTTGCGCGCATATAGTATAAGTACCATGACTCATAATAATTCGAGCCAAATCCTCTTTTCTCATAGCCCTTTTATTATTAGGTTCAACCGCTATTGCCTTGTCTAACCTTTCCCCTAGACAATTCGCCACTCCAAAAACGTCTTTATCTTTAAGCATTCCTACTATAGCTATAATGTTCCTGTCATAAAGATACTCATCTATCGTTTTCCTTAGTGCCTGTGCTCCACCTAAATTATGTGCTCCGTCTAATATTATGAGAGGAGCATTAGATAAAACTTCTAGTCTTGATGGAAAAAAGGATTTTTTAAGCCCGTCTAAAATATTTTGTTTTGATATAATGTATCCTCTATCCCTCAAACTTTCAAGAACATTTATAGCTAGCACCGCATTTTTCACTTGATGTTTTCCCATAAGAGGTATAAACAATTTATCTTCCTTATATATAAATTCACTTCCATAAATATCAGATCTTAAAACTTTAATATTTTCAAAATTAACAATTATTAAAGTCGCAAAATTTTTTTTCACTTCTTCTTTTATAATATTTAATGATGAAATGCTTTGTTCTCCATATAGTATAGTCGTCCCATTGGGCTTTATTATCCCAGACTTTTCATATGCTATACTCTCTAATGTATCACCTAAAATATTGACATGGTCTAGAGAAATAGACGTTATTACCGATATTTCAGAATTTTCTATAACATTAGTGGCATCATATCTTCCACCTAGTCCAACCTCCAGCACAACTATATCACATCTTTCCCGTAGAAACCATACCATAGCTACTACTGTAATCATTTCAAATTCTGTAATTGTGTCACCTAGCTCTACCATTTCATCCACTAATGGTTTTATCTCCGTCACAATTTTAGAAAATTCATGCTCCCCTATCATTTTTCCATTTACTTGAATTCTTTCTCTAAAATCAATAACAAAAGGAGATATAAACAAACCTGTTTTATACCCAGCTTCTCTTAGCACTGAAGATATGTATGTGCATGTAGACCCTTTGCCATTAGTCCCTGCAACATGAATAAACTTTAATTTATTTTGTGGACTTCCAAGCTTTTTAAGTAATTTTCTTATTCTTTCAAGTCCAGGCTTCATGCCAAACTTTAATAAAGAATTTATGTAATTCCTAGATTCTATATAATTCATATTATCACCTAAGTTATATCTTAATATATAAATTATATTACAACAATTCAATAAGTTAAATTACAAATTTCAAAAATATTGCAGCATGTAGTAAATAATGATATTATATAAATATACTTTTATTGGAGGAAATTACTCATGAATGAAAAAAAAACTTTATTCAGTGCAATACAACCAAGCGGAACTATTACACTTGGAAATTATATCGGTGCTATCAAAAATTGGATTGATTTACAAGACAAGTTTGACTGCATCTTCGCTTTAGCTGATCTCCACACTATAACAGTTCGTCAGGATCCTAAGGCCTTTAGAAAAAATACAATTGAAGCTTACGCACTTCTTCTTGCTTGCGGTATTAATATAAAAGACAGTATATTCTTCATTCAAAGTCATGTACCTGCTCATTCTCAACTTTCATGGGTACTAAGCTGTTACACACAATTTGGAGAACTTTCTAGAATGACTCAATTTAAAGATAAATCTCAAAAGCACTCTGATAACATAACTTGCGGGCTATTCTCCTACCCTGTTTTAATGGCATCTGATATACTACTGTATCAAGCTGATGTAGTTCCTGTAGGTGCTGATCAAAAACAACATCTTGAGCTTACTAGAAATGTTGCCGAAAGATTTAATTCTATTTATACCCCTACATTTAAGATCCCGGAACCTTATATACATAAAAATGGAGCCAAGATAATGTCGCTTCAAGAGCCATTAAAAAAGATGTCAAAATCTGATTCTAATCCAAATTCCTACATCTCCATATTAGACAAACCTGATGATATTATAAAGAAATTTAAAAGAGCTATTACTGACTCTGAATCAAGTGTTCGTTTTGGCGAAGGAAAAGATGGTATTAACAATTTAATGACTATATATTCTTGTATGACCAACAAGTCCTTTGACGAAATAGAAAATGAATTTTCTGGATTAGGATATGGTGAATTTAAGCTTTCAGTCGCTCAGGCAGTCATAGATAAACTCACACCTATTCAAACAAAGTTTACTGAGCTTTTAAGTAATAAGGATTACCTTGAGAAATGTTACAAAGAGAGCGCAGAAAAAGCTACTTACATTGCAAATAAAACACTAAATAAAGTTATGAAAAAAATAGGATTCATAAATTAATATAAAAGGACTTTGCCTATTTTTTGATGGGGGGAAAAGATGAAAATACTAGCTAACTTACTTTGGATCATCTTTGGTGGTCTTATATTATCTATTATGTGGATTTTAAGTGGGCTCATTTGTTGTATAACAATTATAGGCATCCCACTCGGCATTCAGTGTTTTAAATTATCTGTATTTATTTTGTGTCCATTTGGAAAAGAAATATGTTATGGAGAAGGATTTGGCAACTTCTTTTTAAATATATTATGGATACTTCTGCTCGGTTGGGAACTATCCATAAGTTCTATAATAATTGGTATTGCTTGGTGCATTACCATATTAGGGATCCCTATTGGTGTACAATGTTTTAAATTTGCCAAACTTGCCTTTATGCCTTTTGGAGCAACTATAATTGAAATCTAAAATAGCTTTTATAAGCATGACCGCATCTAAAAGATGCGGAATTATAAAAAAGGCCTATAAGGTCATAAGTGTGCCAGCCATCTTAAGAATGGCTGGCTTTCATGTTGTTTAAGCCTTAGGGAACTGATTACTTGCTACCCTTAAAAAGGTCTATATATTCTTTGGATTTGAGGTTATCCATAAATTTACCATCTTTTTCTTGTTCTCTAATATATTTTTGTATTGTTGCAGTATTTAAAATAACCGTACCAGCATAATATCTTTCAGTCCAAAAATGTCTGTTCCCAAATTTATATTTCAAATTCGCACGTCTCTCAAATATCATTATTTTTCTTTTACGTTTCATATACTCTATTATTTTTGACACACTATATTTGGTCGGTGTTGGCAGTAGCAAATAAACTTGATCTGACATCATATATCCTTCCAAAATTTATATTTTATTCCATTTACAAAGATCTTTTATTATCTTTTGTATATCCTCTCTTAATTTATAATGGTACTTTTCTTCTATATTTTGGGGTAAGTACTACATGATGCTTGCATCATTTACTATGTGATAAACCTCGTACCATAAGCAATACCTTTCTTTACTTTAGCGGCTTGAACCTTACTATTATACTAAACGGTGTTGCCTTTCTTAAGTTTTACCCTCAAGTGCTTAACTCGTGGATTTTGAAAAATACTTTGCATTCTTCTTCAGGTTAGGCATAATTATAAAGATCTACCGCCAGTTAGCTGACAATGGACCTTTTTCGTATACAGTCAACCTCGACCAGCTAAAATAAACTGGATTATACTCATTTTTAGTTTAAGCACCGATGGTTTTTTCAATATTTTTTATAAAAATTGTTGGTATTTTAAATGTTTTATAATATAACTTTATTAACAAAAGGGAGGTAAAAATTATGAGCAAAAGCATTCAAAACAATACTGAAAATATTTCTGGTGGATATACACGCTACCCAGGTACGGTAGAAACTTATTCGGTAAATGGTGAAACTGTAACTATTAAGAAAGACAATTATGTGCTTTCTCCTGAAGAATCAAACTGTTTCCTTAAACTTGGTATATATATAGACAACCTTGGACGCCCATACAGCGCTGATAAAAAGTGGAGTTCTGTCCCTGCGTGCATACGTGAACTTAAACGTAAGGGATTTCTTAAATAATGATATATAAAAAATATATAAAAGCCTAACTTAAAAAGTTAGGCTTTTTATAATATCAGGCAAACAGAATGTACTGATATACCTTCTAGTTTACCAGTAAACCCCAATCCCTCTTCAGTTGTAGCTTTTATACTTATTTGCTCATTCAAAATTTTACAAACATCAGCTATATTTTCCCTCATCTTTAAAATATATGGTCCTATTTTTGGCTCCTGCGCGATTATAGTGCAATCTATATTAGAAATCTCGTATCCCTTATTGTTGACTTTTGAACATACTACCTTTAAAAGCTCTAAGCTATTAGCATCTTTAAATGCAGGATCATTATCTGGAAATAGCTTACCTATATCACCCAAGTTTGCAGCTCCAAGTAAAGCATCGATAATTGCATGCACTAAAACATCTGCATCGGAATGTCCTAAAAGCCCCTTGTGATAGTCTATCTTACAGCCACCCAATATAAAATCCCTATTTTCAACTAGCCTATGTACATCATATCCATGTCCTATCCTCATACTTTTACCTCCCGGGATTTTAATATGCTTTCAAATATAAAAACATCATCTGGAGTAGTAATTTTTAAATTGGTATATTCACCTTTAACTATATGAACCTTTTCACCCAAACTCTCAATTAGTTGACAGTCATCAGTATAGTCTTTTCCTTGACTCAAAGCATTTTCCATAGCTTTTAAATAAATAGGTTTTCTAAATACTTGAGGAGTCTGAATACAATAAAGATTACTTCTACTCGGCGTCTTTATAACAAAACCTTTATCATTTAAGACCTTTATCGTATCTTTTGTAGGAACCCCCAGTGCACTCGAACCAAATTTAAATGAATCCAAAATACATTTATCAATTTCTGCCTTAGTAATTAATGCCCTTGCAGCATCATGTATAGCAAAGTATTCAGTTCTGGAATTAGCCTCTTTTACTCCTGAGAACACTGATTGTTGACGCGTCTTGCCACCAGTAGCAAACTTAGAAAATTTACTTACATTATTTTTCTTGATAATGTCTAAAGCTTTCTCTTTAAATTCATCTTTACATACAACAATTATTTCATCAATATAATTAGACTCTTCAAAAGGCTTTAAAGCATATGACAAAACTGAATTATCTAACAAAGTAAAAAAAATTTTGTCTTGGCCCATTCTTACCGAGCTTCCAGCACCAACTATTATCGCAGTGACAAACGCCTTAGACATAAATCCTCCCAAACAAAAAGTATTATAATTAAAATGGCCCACCCGAAGGGATTTGAACCCCCAATCTCCAGAATCGGAATCTGTTGCATTATCCAGTTATGCTACGGGCGGATATATTAATATTATACTACAATAAATCCCACATCGCAACAAAATTATATTAAACAAAATTACATACAAAAAGAATATACAAAAACCCTTCACATTAACTTTAAAAGCTGAATAAACTATTAGCATTATAAAATGCTTGGAGTGATTTAACTTGGATAAGCCTCTAATTTTAGTCGAATCAATTACTTATGCAATAAAAGGAAGAGACATTTTAAATAGGAATGGGTTTCGAGCAACCATACAAAAAATTATAAAAAATAAAGAACTAAAAGGGTGTGGATATGCAATTTACGTAAAGGAAAGAGCAGATGAGGCTGCTGACTTTCTTAATAAGTCTGGGATAAAAGTTGTTTCCAGAACAGATTGGGGGCATTAATATGGTCTATCTTGATAATGCAGCTACCACCTTTCCAAAGCCTCAAATGGTAACTAAAGCTATATTAAATTCTATTATAAGACAAGGTGCTAACCCCGGAAGAAGTGGGCATAAAATGTCTATTGAAACTGCGATGCAAGTATATAATTGCCGAGATACTATATCTAACTTTTTCGGCGCTCACGGCCCTGAAGACGTAATATTTACATTAAATTGTACCATGGCAATAAATATGGTGATTAAAGGGCTTTTAAAGCCTGACGATCACGTAATAATATCTTGCCTTGAGCATAATGCAGTTGTGCGTCCTTTAAATGCTTTAAAAAAATTTGGCATCACATATACTGTAGCTCAAGTATACCCATGCAATAATGATGCCACATTAGACTCTTTTAGAAAAGCAATAAACGATAAGACTTCACTTATTATATGCACCCATGCTTCAAATGTATGGGGTATTAGACTTCCAATTGCAAGAATTACAGCCTTAGCTCATGAATACAATATCCCAGTCTTGGTAGACGCCGCTCAAAGTGCCGGGCATCTTCCTATAGATATGAAAGAATTAAAAATTGATTATCTATGTGCTGCCGGACATAAAGGCCTCTATGGACCTATGGGTACTGGAATATTGATTACGAATAAAGGTAAAAATCTAACAACAATTATAGAAGGCGGTACCGGAACCAATTCTCAGTCTTATATGCAGCCTGAAATGTCCCCTGAAAAATTTGAGAGCGGTACTCCAAACGTTCCTGGCATAATAGGATTAAATGCAGGAATTAACTTTATAAAAAAGACAAAAATCGAAAGGATTTCTACTCACGAATACAATATAATTAATTACCTATACAATAAGTTATCTTGTATGGATAATATTATACTTTATATGCCAAAACCAGACCCTAAACACTTTGTACCACTTTTATCTTTCAACATAAAAGGTATGAGCAGTGAAAAGGTTGCTGCCTACTTAGACAAAAATAATATTTATGTCCGAGCCGGTTTACACTGCGCTCCACTAGCTCACCAGTTTGCTAACACCATAGATTCTGGAGCTGTTCGTATATGTCCTTCCTTTTTTACTAAGTTAAGTGATATAGATTTGTTACTTTTGTCCATTAAAAAGTTAACGTCCAATTCATAAATAAAAACATTGAATAATTTTAGAAATATGATAAAATTAGAGTGTAAAATTTTTTATAGTAAAAATTAAAGAGACTGTTAATATATGCTTTCTCAGAAAGAAGAAAAATATGGATTTTATAATAAGTACCTTTAATAATTTTATAATTTTAATGAAAACTTTTACAATATTTGACTTCATAGATATCATTATAATGTCTTTTATTATATTTAATGTTATCAAGCTTGTAAGAGAAACTCGCGCAAGTCAACTTGTAAAAGGAATTCTAATATTAATATTGGCCTACATTATTTCTTCTCAATTTAATCTTAAAATGTTAAGCTTTCTTCTAAACAAGTTTTTTGAATTTGGTATAATAGCTCTTCTTATTGTATTCCAGCCTGAATTGCGCAGAGCCCTTGAGCAAATAGGGCGAAGTAAAATAAGTTCTTATTGGACTTCGGCAAGTAAGCTTCACTCGGAAATATCCTTTTATAATAGGCAAAAGGCATGTATTAATTGTATAGTCAATGCCGTAGGCAGTTTTCAAAATAGTAAAACAGGAGCTCTAATTGTCTTTGAAAGGGAAACTAAGCTTGGCGACATTGCTAATACAGGAACTATAATTAATGCTAAACCCTCCGTTCCAATTATTTCAAATATATTCTACAACAAGGCCCCATTGCACGATGGTGCAATGATTATACGGGATGGCAAAGTTTACGCCGCTGCATGCATTTTACCTTTAACAAAAAATGAGTCCATTAGCATAGATATAGGAACTCGCCATAGAGCTGCTATAGGGATAACAGAAATTTCTGATGCGATTGCTATAGTTGTATCTGAAGAAAATGGGACTATATCTGTAGCTACTAATGGAGTCCTATCAAGAAACTATTCAACTGAAAAATTAAAAAACAAATTAGAACGTACAATATTACCCGAATTTTATGATGCAAACATAAGACATCAAATTTTTGAAACTTTGACAAGGAAAAGAAAAAATGAAAAGAAATAAATTTAATTTAGGAATACTATTTTACAACAATAAAGTTGTAATGCTATTTTCAGTTATTTTAGCATTTATTTTTTGGATTCGCCTCTCAACTAGTGCAACGGAAACAACAAAAAAAATGATTACAGATATTCCAATAAATATTAATCTCTCTGAAAATGCAAAAGAAAGTGGGCTTACTATCTTTGGTGTTAATAATATTAAAGCTGAAGTTGCAGTAACAGGAAATAGGTTAGTATTAGGGCAACTAACAAATAATGATATTCAAGTTACAGCAAGACAGTCTGCCAATATGATAAATACAACAGGCAATTATACTCTTGAGTTGGTTGCAAGAAAAAACAGTATATTAACTGATTATGAATTCTCCTCCGACGTCTCTCCAGCTTTTATTACCGTACTGGCTGACAGAGTAAAAAGCTCTCCATTTGACATTCAAGCGGATATTAAATATACCGCAAATCCTGATTATTATGTTAGTCCTGTAGCTTTATCCGAAGCAGCTGTCACAATATCAGGGCCTGAATCTATTGTTTCTAAAATAGCAAAGGTCAATGTTGAAAGCGAGATTAAGGGTACATTAAGCTCAACTACTACTATTCATAAATTACCTCTTAACGTTTATGATGCGGATGGGAACAAATTAAATACTACTTATTTAGACTTTAGTACTAATTATGTTGATGCTACCATATCCGTATTTAGCAGAAAGATAATTCCTATTTCACCAAAATTTTCTTCTAAACCTGAGGGACTAAATTTTTCATCAGCTCAAATACAAGTCAATCCATCGCATATTGAAATAGCAGCGCCCGATGAAATACTAAATGAAACAAATGAGATCATTCTCGATCCTATTGATTTTTCTACAATTAGCACATCAAACAACCAATTTAATATTCCATTAAAAATTCCAACAGGTTGCATTAACCTTAACAATGTGTATAGCGCAACATTAAAAATTAATATGTCTGGATTTACTTCTAAAATAGTATCTGCTGATAATATATTATTCACTAACCTTAGTAAGGATATGGTTGCTACATCAATTACCAAGAGCTTGAATGTGCAGGTTATTGGCCCATATTTACAGATGAGAAATATTTCGTCTTCTGATATTAACGTTGTTGCTGATATGAGCGGAAAAGAAAATTTTACGGGTTATACAGAAGTCCCCGCTACTATAAAGTTTGATTCATCGGCAAAATCTTGCTGGGCTTATGGAAGTTATAGTATAAATGTAAATACGAGTAAAAAATAATACACCTTAAAGGTGTATTATTTTATTTTTACTATATTATCCTTAGATTTATATATGCTATTGTCTTCAATAACACCTCTAACTGAAGAAAGTGGATAAATTCGGCTTTGCCTTCCTATAATAGTGCCCGGATTTAAAACAGAATTACATCCAACCTCCGCCTCATCTCCAACTATAGCACCAAACTTTCTAAGCCCTGTATTAATCTTTTCTCCCTGACATAATATACAAACGTTCTTTTTATCAGCTTTAACATTAGAAATAATACAACCTGCACCTAAATGCGATTTGTAACCCAATATAGAATCTCCTACATAATTATAGTGCGGAACTTGTACATTATCAAACAATATTGAATTCTTTATTTCTGTCGAATTACCAACAACAGCATTCTTACCAATTATTGCATTACCCCTTATAAAAGCACAATGCCGTATTTCTGCTCCTTCGTCAACAATTAAAGGGCCATTTAGTTCTGCTGTTTTACTAATCTTAGAACTTTTAGCAACCAATATATTTTCTTCTAATCTTTCATATTTAGAAGACATAAGCCTGCTTAATAACTCAATAATAAAATTCGATAAGATAGGTAATACCTCCCATGGATACTTTACACTTTTAAATATCTCCTCTGCTATTGTTCTATTTAAGTTTAAAATATTACTTATAAAAAGCTCTTTGTCCAAGCTCATTCCCCCTCTATATTACTTTACACCTGCACAATTATATCAAAAATTAAAAATCTTATCAACTATCATTGTAAGAGGTAATGTCACTTTATAAAATTATTGTAAAGAGAAAATATATAAAAATGTACGGGATTTATAGATAATATAGTTTTATAAAAGATAAAATAATACTTTTAAAAACATTAATTTAACTTCTAAAATCTCACAGAGTTAAACTTTAATAAGTCTACTTTAATATAACGCATTGTTTTTTAGTCAAATAACATTACAATAAAGACTATCAAAATTTTAAGTTTCCTTTAAAAACATTTGATTCTTCTAAATAACAGTTTAAACTATAATATGTCAAATAAATTGCATAGACACACTTAGTAGAAATATCGTATTAAATGACATAAAAGATATTAGTTATAGTACTTTTTTAGCGTAGACTAATTCACATAACTATACTTTGCAAAAAGTTTTAGAATTTAATTTACTGTTAAACATTACTTATCATAGTGAAATAACTATATTATTACAGTATAGTTTGAACATATAAACAATACTTTAAACCAATATAGGTCACTTCATTTATCCCCAAAAGTAATGCCAATGTAACAAAAGGCAGTGGCAAAAAAGTTAAGTTTGCCACTGCCTTTTACTATACTAAGTTCTACTTACTTTAATTTTTTAAAACTATCCTTAAGTGAAACTGTTCTATTAAATACAAGCTTTCCCGGTTTACAATCCACACTATCCGGACAAAAATATCCAAGTCTCATAAACTGGTAATAAGATGGTATCTCTAAGTCTTCTAAACTTGACTCAACTTTACATCCCTTTAAAACTTCATTTGAATTTTCATTTATATATTCAATGAAGTTTTTATCTCCTGATTCGGGGTCGGAAACTGTAAATAAATTATCATAAAGTCTAACCTCTGCATCAACTGCTGTTTTTGCATCAACCCAATGAATCGTCCCCTTTACCTTTCTTCCATCAGGCGTATTTCCTCCGCGAGTAGCTGGATCATATTCAGCATAGACCTCTATAACTTTTCCATTATCATCTGCCTTAAAACCTGTACATCTAACAATATAAGCAGTTTTTAGTCTTACTTCATTTCCCGGGTAAAGTCTAAAATAGCCTTTTGTAGGTTCAGCCATAAAGTCGTCTTCTTCTATAAACAGTTCCCTTGAAAACGTTATGTTGCGTGTTCCATCCTCTTTTTTATTAGGATTATTTTCAATTTCAAATATTTCTTCTTTGTCTTTAGGATAATTAGTAATTATTAATTTTACTGGTCTTAAAACCGCCATGGCTCTTTGAGAATTTTGATTTAGATCTTCTCTTAAGCAGTGCTCTAAAAAGCTATATTCAACTACACTGTTAACCTTAGATACTCCTATTCTATCGCAAAAATTTCGAATTGAAGCCGGCGTATATCCTCTTCTTCTCAGCCCTCCTAAAGTGGGCATCCTAGGGTCATCCCATCCACTGACAATACCACGGTCAACAAGTTCCCTAAGTTTTCTTTTACTCATAACAGTATTATTTATGTTAAGTCTTGCAAACTCAATCTGCCTTGGTCTAGAAGGAACACTTACATTATTTACTACCCAATCATAAAGCGGTCTATGATCTTCAAATTCCAATGAGCACAAAGAATGAGTTATACATTCCATTGCATCTTCAATAGGGTGAGCATAGTCATACATAGGATATATACACCATTTGTCACCTGTCCTATGATGATGTGCATGATTAATTCTATAAATAACCGGGTCTCTCATATTAAAATTGCCAGATGCTAGGTCAATTTTTGCTCGAAGCGTCATCTTTCCATCAGGAAACTCCCCGTTCCTCATTCTTTTAAACAGGTCAAGGCTTTCTTCAATTGGCCTATCACGGTACGGGCTTTTAGCTGGATTTTTTAAGTCTCCCCTATTAGCTCTTACTTCATCAGCACTCATTTCGCATACATACGCAAGCCCCTTTTTTATTAACTCGCATGCATAATTGTACATATCTTCAAAGTAGTCTGACGCATAGTAAAACCTATCGTCCCAATCAAAGCCAAGCCACTTAATGTCTTCCTTTATGGCATCCACATATTCTACATCCTCTTTTGTTGGATTAGTATCATCCATGCGAAGGTTGCAGATACCATTAAACTTCTTAGCCATTCCAAAATCAATGCAAATGGCTTTAGCATGTCCTATGTGAAGATATCCATTGGGTTCCGGAGGAAATCTTGTATGAACTTTCTTGCCCTCATATCTTCCCCCCTCTTTTATATCTTCACTTATAAATTCTTTTACAAAATTGTTATCTTCTTTTTCTTCCTTTATTTCTTTAATCAATTCAGTCATACATTTATCGGCAAATTTGCCGCTTCCCCCCTTAAATTAAGTTTTCAGTTTTTCTAGTCCTTGTTTCAATCGCTTAATAGATTCCTCCTTACCAAGTATTTCAAGAATCTCAATAGCTCCACCTGGAGTTACTGTTTTACCGGATGCTGCTATTCTAACGGGCCACATTAAAGTTCCATTCTTTACCCCTAAGCTTGACGCTAAGTCTACCAAACACTTATAAATATTATCATGAGTAAAATCGTTAATCTTTTCTAACTCATTAATAGCTTTTTCTAAAAGCATTGGAGAATTTTCTAAATTAGTCTTGCTTTTTTTATTAATAAAGAGTTCTTTTTCATAGTCCGGCAAACTTTCAAAAAAGCTTACCATGTTTGGAATTTGTGTAAGAACCGTTACTCTCTGTTGTAAAGTTGAAGCTATTTTTCCAAAATCAAGGTCTTTACTTATAACAGATTTAAAATAAGGTTTAGCTAACTGAGTAAATTCACTCAAAGGCATTGCCTTTATATATTCCTCATTAAACCAATTAAGCTTATCATAATCAAATATAGATGGTGACTTACTTATTCTATCTATAGAAAATGCCTTCACTAACTCTTCTAGTGTAAATTTTTCCTTGTTATCCTTTGGGCACCATCCAAGCAATGCTACGTAATTTATTATTGCTTCTGGAAGATATCCCAACTGGGTCAAATCATCAAAACTTGTCGCTCCATGCCTTTTTGAAAGCTTTGATGTTGTACCGTCTTCATTTCTGCCCTTTATTAAAGGTAAATGTATATATACTGGCTTTTCAAAACCCAGGGCATCATATAATAGATTATATTTAGGGGTAGACGACAAATATTCGCTTCCTCTTACAACATGAGTTATATTCATTGCGCTATCGTCTATAACATTAGCAAAATTATATGTTGGATACCCATCTGCCTTAAGTAAGATTTGGTCCTCTATTTCACTATTACTTATTGTTATACTGCCATAAACTGCATCCTGAAAAGTAGTCTCTCCGTCCAAAGGAACCTTTTGCCTTATCACATAGGGAACCCCTGCATCCAGTAACCTTTGCACTTCTTCTTTTGGCAAGTTCCTACAATGTCTATCATATCCTTGAAAGGAATCTTCATTTTTGCTCCTTTCATCGCGTAAAGCTTCAAGCCTTTCTTTATCGCAAAAGCAATAATAAGCCTTACCCTCTCTTACCAAATTTTCTGCTGCCTTTTTATAAAGGTCCATTCTTTCACTTTGAATATAAGGACCGTAGGCTCCTCCAATATCTGGACCTTCATCGTAATTAAGTCCTACCGCTTTTAAAGTATTATATATTACATCAACGGCGCCATCTACTAATCTTTCTCTATCTGTATCTTCTATTCTTAGGATAAAGTCTCCACCCATAGACTTAGCAATTAAGTATTCATAAAGAGCAGTTCGTAAATTACCTATATGCATAAACCCTGTAGGACTTGGTGCATATCTTGTTCTAACTTTCTTATCTACCATAATTATAGTCCTCTCCATAAACTAAATTCATACCATGTATTTATTATAACAAAGTTTTTCATTTTATCAAATATAATCCTAAACTACTAAATAAAAAAATTTTTAAAATACTATTGATTTTATCTTAGACGTATGATATAATACAATATGTTGGTATGCTGGTGTGGTGGAATAGGCAGACACAAGGGACTTAAAATCCCTCGGTAGCGATACCGTGCCGGTTCAAGTCCGGCCACCAGCACCATGACATTTCCTTTAGGAAGTTTAGGTGCTTTTAGTACTCAAATATATCGTCGTAGTATATTAAAATTATGTATCGTTATAAATAAAAATAGCATTCATAGTTGAGTGCTATTTTTTATTTATTTACTGAGTTCAAGTTTATCTTGATTATAAAGTAGTTACATATCGGTTTCAATCGACAAGGAATCAGGTAATTTTTTAGCCATGATAGGTTGCATTATATTGTGCGTCGGTATGATACTAGGGCTTATTATACTTTTATTATGTACTAAAGAATTAAATGCAATTTATACAAAATATTATCTGTTTTTAGCTCTTCCTAAAAGTGATTATAATGAAAAAATAGCTTTTACTGAAATAGAAAAAGTTTTTTATAAAAAGAAAACGTTGGCCTTTAAGAACAAGTATGGTAAATCCATTGATATTGATATATCAAGCATTTGTGGACTAACCGAATTCATTCATTTCTTACATAAAAACCATGGCGATATACTAAATTCAATGCCTAAAGATGACAAAGAAAAGTATAATCAATTCATAGAAAAAATTATTGCTTCATCAGGTCCTTACTCTGAAGAATGTCTTTTATAGCAGCAGACCTCCACCACATAACCTTTTTTTCAATGACATTCCTGTTCTTAGATTTGCTTATATTATTCTATCAAAAGAACCATTCATTATATTTAAATGAATGGTTCTTTTATTTCTACTATAATAAAGATTTACGCTAAATAATATTAGTCATTCTCTTTATTACCTTTGTTCTTTTTGAGTGTTATTAAAGCATAACCCAATAAGATAGCTGATACTGCAAACATTACTAATGCTAGTTCTATATTAGTTTGGTCGCCAGTTTTTAAAGCGTTTTTAATTGCTGCAATTTTTGCTGCATTATCAGATCCTGTTCCAGTTAAAGTTCCAGTTGAAGTTCCAGTTGAAGCGCCACCTGTTGTGCTTGAGTCTTTTTGAGCTGCTATACCTATAGGACTAAATGAGTCTAATTCACCTATTAGTCTACCGTCTTGGATAGTTGGTCTTATATATTCAATTTCTTTTGTTTCTTCATTGTAGTGTATGATGAATAGTTTGTCTGTTTTGTCCTCATAGCCTGCAGGTACTGACATAGATACTTTTATTTTATCTGAATCTTGGTCTTTGAAGATTGTATTGCTTGCATCTAATAGGTCTGTTAGTTGAACATCATAAAGTTTTACAAGCTCTTTGTCGGATAATAGAAGTCCACTTATATCTACTTCACCAACTGTACCATCTGTTGATTCGGTAGGTGTAACTTGTACACTCCATTTTAAACCTTCTTCAACTTTTAAATCTTCTGTACTTTGAATAGCAGGGGTTAACTTGTCTGCAAACTGAGCTTCTAGGTAATCCTCTGAATAAGTATCAAGACTAAAGTCTGTATTGCTTGCATCTTGATTAAATACATCTTTATTTAGTGTTGCAACTAGTTCTTTAAATAATTCAACATCATTCTCATCAAATATAGCCTCGCTAGATAAAGTACTCTCTATGCTTTCTACCTTGTGGTCATCATACTCTCTCCAGCATGAAGTTAGTCTTATTGCATGGCCATCTTTTCCAGTAACTGAATCAAAGACTATGCCCTTTGAATAGAAGTCTGTTAAATTAGTTACGTCACTAAGTAGAACTGCTGATAAATCTCCAATAACTTCGCCATTTGCATCTACAAAGCCCCAACCTTTAAATTCATAGCCTTCTCTAGTTGGAGTTTGTGCATTAAAGGCAGAACTATATGCTGTTTCAACGTTAGTTAAAACGTCTGCATATACTGTATCGTAGTTCATTGCATTAGAGATGTATACTCTGTTTTTCTCAATAACTGAATCGTTATCATCTACTGTTGTAAGCCAAAGTTCTACTGTACCATTATATACCTGGAGATCAGGTGTTACGCTAATAGTAAACCCACTAACTTCGTCACCACTTATACTAAAGTCGCTTATTGCGTGATCTACAAGGGTTAATAAATTATTTGAAAGCTTATTTACAGTTCCTTCAACAACATTTCTAATCCAGCCACCAAAGTACCAACCAGTTTTTTCAGTATTACCTAAATTTATACCGTCTGTATTTTCAATGCTAATAGTAGTATCGGCGCTGATGTGATTACATGAACCACTTGTAGTTTTTTCTTCACAACCACATTCTACTTTATAGGTTATTGGTTCCCAGATAGCATAGAGTGTAGCTGGTTCTGTTAAAGTGCATTTATCAGTTAATGTGAGTCCAATATTTGCGCTCTTATCTGTGTTCCAGCCAACAAACTTATAGAAATCTCTTGTTGGCTCACTAGTTACTTTAGCCTCTTCCAAGAGTTCTTTCAACGTTTTTATGCCATCGATTACTGGATGATAAGAAATATCAGCCTCTTCACCTAACTTACCGCCATTTAGGTCTATTGAGAGCTCTGGGTTCCACTTAGCTGTTACTTCAATGCTTCCACTTACTATTGTATTCTCATCAAAAGCAATTACGCCACTACCTGGATTATATTCCCATCTAAAAAATGAATATCCTGTTTTTGTTGGGGCAGCAGGCATGTTGGTTAATCCTAGTGATTCACCTTCAGTTACAGTTTTAGTAGCGTATACTGTCTCCCCATCCTTAAAGGTTACCATAACAGGATAGACAAAATTGCACTCTACTTGTTCTCCGCCATCCTCACTATTAGTTTGATTACAATAAGCAACTTTTCCTGCATTGTACCCTAAAGTCATGTTATCTACAGTTGACTTAGATATAGCACTTGATAAATAGTCTTTACTAAACTCTGCGTTTTCTCCCACTAATTTAGCACGTATTGAATTTAAAACTATTGGTCCATCTCCGACCGTCCCTCTACCTGCACCTGTAGAAGTATAATATACCTCGAGTAGGCCATTTTCATATTTTGAAAAATCTTCATCTAATGGACAGCTTCCTAAATTTTCATTATCTATTAAACAATCTCTAGCAGCGCTTATATCAGAGCCATCCTCTTTAACTGGCTTTGCCTTAGAAGTATCAAAACTTATACCATACAACCAACTAACTAATTGTTTATCAGTATCACTTGCACCTTCATGATTACATAGCAAGTTTATCTTAAATTGCTTTGTTTGAGGATCATAGTCACTAAATGTAAATTGCAAAGTAAGAGTCCCATCAGCATATGCATTTCTATTAGGCAAAATTCCAAACATTCCAAAAATCATGCTAAGTGCTACTAATAACGATAGTGATTTTTTTCTTATATTCATTAATTTTTATCCCCCTTACCAAAATTTCCTGTTAATATATTTCTATCTTGAGCATTAACTAGTCCATCCCCATTAATGTCTGGTTTATTATTATTATTTTGTGTTCCAAATTGACCCAACAATATATTTCTATCTGAAGCATTGACTACTCCATCTCCATTGGTATCTCCTGCAAGTGCCCATACAGCATAGAGCTCTAATCCCTTAGATGAATCATACTCCTCACCTGAATTATATCTATCAACTTCTGGAACTTCTGTCTTACTTACAGGTCCATTTGTATTTACTTCCTTTGTAGACCAACATAAGAACATTCTTCCACTTGGTCTTGTTATGTCAACTCTGTTTGGTAAAGTAATCTTACCTTCTCCGTCACACGTTACCGTTAAGGTTTGTGTTTCTTCATCAAGCGTTCCTCTTGTTCCGTCAGCAAAGTTATCAGACTTAAACGTTCCACCATTTGCATGAATAGTTACTCCGCTTTTTGCGTCCTTTATTTGAGTATCAATGTTAAGACCATTATTTACTACTAAGTCCATAATGTTTCCATCATTGTCCAGTTGTAAACTTTCAATGGTTATCATCTCTGATGGCACATCAGAGATGCCGCTTTCTTGTGCACAAGAAAAAGGGATTTTTAAAAACTCGTAGTTTTTTGTTGTTGAAAATAGCTTGTTTTCTGTACCTTGGGTAGTAGTTATATTGTACCCAGCTGTTCCGTCAGGCTGTATTGCAACTGTATTAGGGGCAGCAGTTGACTGTATAGACGGGTGAACTAAGTACAATAATTCTACCACCTTCTCGTTCTGACCAGTGCCTCCTGCACCTGTGGTTTGTTCTGCCTTAAAGTTTGTCCATACTCCTGTGACTTCGCCACTTGTTTCAAATCCACCTTCATCATTTGCCTCTAAGCTGGCTTCGCATTTGTCTGGCACCTCTACTACTGCATTTAGATTATTAGCGTCTTCTTGCAGGTTTGGTATAGACACTTTTGTTGAATCATAAGTGAATTTTAGCCCAGCGCACGTACAGTTTTTGACATCCTTTAAAGTCAGAGTTAAATTAAATATTTTATTGGTGTCATAATCATCTCCTTTTATGTAGTCTATATTAGCTGACGGTGAGGTTGAGTCACCATCTGAAGCTACAACATTTAGTCCGCTGATACAACTAGCGCTAAGTCCCATTGATAATGCTAATGCTAGTGTCAGCACTCGTTTTTTATAACCCATGTTTCACTCTCCTTTTATCCATTGCTATATCTATATTACACATAGCTAAGGGGAAGGCCCCCTTAGACTACGCGAATATTTCAATTAATCAGTTGAAGTTTCTGCATCTGTTGTATTTGGGTATACTGTGCCAAAGACTTTAAGTAGGATAGCTAAGTCTAAAGCATTTACTTTTCCTGAGCAGTCCATATCCTCAATTTTGTTTTCCTCAGAGCCATATGATTGTAATAATCTTGCAAGATCAGCTAGAGTTATGTTATTATCCTCGTCGAAGTCTCCAAGGTTTACCCATTCAGCACTAAACTCTGGTCCAGCTGTGAAGAGTTTTATACTACTTAAATCAGCAGTATTTGTAGGAGCGTCTTTTCCTTCATACTTCCAGCCCTTAAACATTTTTCCTGCCGCTATATTAGAGGTTGGGTCAATGTTAGTTCTGCTTAGTAGGGAAATATCTTGATCGCCAGAATCAATAGAAACATATTGAGTAACTTGAGTTTTCTCTGGGTTAGCTCCCTCTGCTTCAGCTTTAAAGGTTGCACCTGTATATTGAATTACATATTTAGCTCTCTTAAACTGAGCTATAATTGTTATAATCTCGTTCTTGTCGACAGTTGTATCGTCGGTTACATCATTGTCTTCCAATTTATATGAAACCTCATTAGATAACCAACCATACTTATCTAAGAACTCTGCAAGTTTAGTCTGATATGTTTCATCTTTTAATTTTTCTAATATTTTATCAGCTATTGCAGCTTGAATTGAGTAAGACTCTTCTTCGACATCTGCACCACTGTCTGCTTCTCTAAAGACAACCTTAATTGCACAGTTATATACCGGCTCTATTTCGATTGTTGTATCAGCAGTAATGGCCTCAGTTGTAAATGTATGATCTGCTGTAAATATTGTCTTATCCTCTCCAGTGTTGTTATTATCTGATAAATATGTATCTCCTACCTTAACTTTATAGCCCTTGTATATACCTTCCTCATTAGTATATTTTACATAGAAGGTATAAGTTGTGTCGTGTTCTGGCGTGGTTGTCTCTGAATCTTTCTTTGTACCATATGTAGCATCAGTAGTAAAGTAAATGTCTTCATTTGCACCAGCTAATGTGATAGAATATGTGTTTTTCTCTAAAGGTTCAACACTAATATTCGTTATATCACTTGTAACGCTGTCAATTGTATATGTATAGACATTGGTACCATCACTGTGTTCTGCTTCTAGAACATCATCACCCAATTTAACTAATGGTGTGTTTTGATTATATGCATCTTCGAGTGTCAAAGTGAATTTGAATTCTTTTCCATGTTCAACGCTGCTTTCATTATAGGCTTCTGCTGCTGCTAGAGTTGCACCAGTAACGTCGCTAGGTAATGTCACTGAATATGTATTTTTATCTACGCCCGTTATTTCAAATGATACAGCACCATCAATTGTGCAGCCATTGCATGTAACTGAGAAAGTGCCATTTTCGTTATCAGCAGCATCAGCTTGTTGCTCTCCTTCGCCAATTTTAACAACAACATTTGGTGTTGATTGGTTACAAGATTCATCTAATGTAATAGTAAAACTAATATCAGCACTTGTGCTGTATTCTACCTGTCCCTCTTCATAATTTGGTCCAGTTATAGCAAAATCGCTTATGGTGTAATAACCATCACTATCTGTTGGTTCAGTTACACTATATTTATTAATATCAAAGCTTGCATATAGGGTAATAGTATCTCCACCACTTAGTAATGCATCAATGTTATCTTTTGTAATGTCTGTAATTTTCGTTCCAGTTCCAGCTCCATCAGCTTCTGTGTACCATCCTGTGAAAGTATGCCCAGTCTTTGTAGCTTCTGCTAAGGTTAGAGTTCCATTGTCACCACACTCAACGTTATAAGAAGCTGGGTTGCCTTCATCATTAGTTCCCCCATCTAATTCGTAAGCAATTGTGTATTTTGTTGGTGTCCAATTTGCTTTAAGCTCATAGACTTTATCTTCTGGGTTTGTCGTCTCTATGGCTCCAATATCTGCATTGTCAGCACCATATGTCCATTTAACAAAATCATAATGAGTCTTTGTTGGAGCAGCATATTCTCCACTTTCATCTTTAAATCCAGCAGCTATTAAGAGATCTTTAAATGTCTTTACTGTCTCAACTAGCTGTGGAGTTATAGTAACATCTTCACCTGCTGATCCACCATCTAACTTAAAGGTTATGTAGTTACCAAGCTTTGCATAGATTGTTGTGTCAGAATCAAAAGCTTCTGTTCCCAATATAGCTTCTCCACCGTCCATTGAACTCCAACCAATAATGCCTTGTCCTGCTTGTAGGCCGAAATCTGGCAATTTCGATTTAATAGTTTCAAAGGTAGTACCTTTAGCAATATAGAAGTCTCTAGTTCCATCCCATGTACTACTGCTTGTGCTATATACTTTATTTAAAGTTAATTTTACTATACCGGAGTTACCTTCAGTATAATCAACTTCTTTATTAGCTTCCTTACCGTCTGCAAGTAAAATACCGTCTTCATAGTAGCCTGTATACGCAGGCTCAGCAACATCTGCATTTAACTTTACAGATTTTAAAGCGCCATCAATGTCTTCTTCATCTTTTAATGTAAAGGTAAAGGTCACAAAATCATAGCCAGCACCAGTTGAACTAAATACTTTATTGCTTCCATTTGTGTTCGTAATTGTATAGTTTTCTTCAGAACTTTTATCCTCTACAGGACAGTTTGTATCTACATATGCTTCATATGTGATTACTCCATTACTGTCGTCATTTTTACTTTCTTGGGTTGCTTTCCAGATTCCACTTTGGTATGAATCATATGTTTCAACATCTTTGCCTTCACTGCTTGCTGTCAACTTATCTTTATCGTATTGAAAGCTTAGCCCAGCTACCAGAACTTCTGATACATCTTTTAATTTTGCTGTTACAGTAAACTTCTTGCTCTGACCTTCCTCAACTTCTTTCGTGCCATTTATCTCTGATAAATCATAGGCAAATTCAACTGAGGCTGTCCCTTCTGCAAATGCATTTCTGTATATCCCTGATGGTAGGAACATACTTAAAGCTAATAAAAGCGCTAAGGACTTTCTAATTAATTTATTTTTACGTAATATATTTATACTTCCCTCTTTTTTATCTATCAATCTACATTCCTCCTCAAATTTTATATAAAATCAACTTATTTTTATGCTGTTGCACCATAATGATCTAATACTTCATTTATAGTGCTAGAATCGCCTGCATAGTCATACAAAGCTTTTGCTAGGTCAAAAGCATTTACTTTTTCATCACCTGTTAGATCTCCTGCTAAGTTCCACTTTGCATAAACCGTCATATTATCTTCTACCTTTGTAGCACTCTCAGTGTTGCTTCCATTATCTGCTACAAACTTTTGTTCCCCATCTTCGCTATCGGTGTAATACCAGCCAGCAAATGTCTTAGTATCGTCTGTACTCGTTGGATCTTCCGGCATATCGCCTTCTGCTAAAGTATTGTAAGAAGTTGCTTGGCTTGTTCCTGTTCCTTCCTCGTATGTGTTAGTTACATCTACAGTTACTTGCTCTGTAGCTAAAGCCTCATTTTCACTATCCTTTGCATCAAGGAATGTTACTACCTTAGGATAGCATATCGTAGAAGAAGTAAGTTGTTGTTCACCACTTAATGCTACTATACCTCCTAAATCATTGCTACCTACATAATTAGTATCAATTGATATAATTTCATCATTTAAATTATTGAAA
>CALWVR010000021.1 GCA_944385105.1 uncultured Clostridia bacterium | reverse complement strand
AGATAGAAGAAAGAGGCAATGAAGAGGAAACGGCTGAAGAAGAAGGCGGTGGAGAGAACAACCTTGAGCAAACTATTGAAGAGGCAACGGAAGCAACAGATGAAGTGCTAGATTCAGGATATGAATTAGATGTAATTCAACCTGATGTTGGCTGGTGCGTTGGTATGACAAAACTTATTCAGATTGGTAACATGATAGAGGCACATGGAAAACTCTTATTTCACATGTAAGAGGCACACATAGTTATCATTATGTTACAACTAAGACAAATTCGCCAATTACGGAATGCTTAATGATGTCACCAAAAGTAGATAAGGTTGTTCCACAGTATTATACGTTGCTAAAAGATTAACCAATGCCAGTTAATGGAAAATTGAAAGTCAGCGATAAGCCGGGATTTGGTGTTGAGTTAAATAAGGATAAGACACTTGTAGAAGTAAAAAAAGATACACGATTATGAATGTTTGTAGTTTCTGGAAGGGAATAATATGTCAACAGCTTTATTAATAATAAGCTTAATTATTTCTATAGAAATCGTAGTGATTTTGTGTACAAAAGTGAAATGCAATCCAGCAATTGCATTAATTTTAGGTTCTTTGTTGCGCGTATTTTTGACAGAAGTGCCACTTATTGATATAACAGCTGATGATGGAACAGTGACATCCGGTTTAATTAATGTGATTGACAGCGGCTTTGGAAGTATAGGATTACCAATTGGTATGGTTATTATTTTGGGGCAACTTGTAAGTGATACAGGTGGAGCGAATGTAATTGCTGATAAACTGGTATCTATTTTCCAAAGTAAATATGCAATGTATACAGTTACATTTGCTGGGGTTGTCCTTTCTATTCCAGTTTTTTTGATGTAACATTTGTTATTTCGATTCCTATTGGTGTAGATTTAATGAATAGACTGCATAAAGGAATTGGCTATATTGTTGGTGCTATTTCTATTGGTGCTAGAGTTGCACACACATTAGTGCCCCCACTCCGAATCTGCCTATTGCACCGGAGTACTTTAATTTTGATCTTGGTGTTATGATTATAGCTGGTTTGCTGTTTGGTATTCCAATGGTATTAATTGCGACAACAATTCATGGAAAGCTTATGGACAAGGGATTTGGAATGCAGAAAAAGATGAAAATGGTCTAAAAATAGATGAACTTAAACTTCCAGAGAGAAGGCCTGGATTTTTTATATCATTACTTCCTATTATAATATACAATTTTCCAGAATTGACGAGGGATTGTTTTAACGTTGATGTTATTAGTGCTTTAGCGAAAAATAATCCGAATATTATTGGGATTGAATATACTATTGCGGATTTAAATCATGTGTTAAGCATGCAAAATGTAAAAGAAATCAATCCTGATTTTTCGGTGCTTGCTGCATTCGAAAATCAGGCAATGGGATTACTTGTATGTGGATTTAGATGGGCTTATTAATGCAACGGCAAATTTTGCACCCGAGTTTACAGTAAACACTTATAAGTTGGCAAAAAAGGGTGACTATAATGGAGTGGCAGTATGGTTTAGAAAGATGGTATCTGCGATGGATATATATTCTTATAGTACACCGTTGTTTCTTGCGTGTAAGCAAGCAATGTATTATCGTGTTTTGAATCATGACGGAGTGGAAAGGCTTCCTGCACTTTCTTTAGATGTAAAGGCAAAAGCAAATGTATATAATAAAATGAGAGAATTGCATTTATTGTAGAGTTGAAGAACATACAAAATTTAAAAGAGTAAAAAATAGAGGCTAGAGGATGTCTTATGTAGAGATAGTACAGTAAAAAAGTGAGATAATAAAACAAAAAAGACATTGCTCGTTAATGAATTTGAGGCGAATGAAAAAACAGTATTTACATGGATCGCCTAGCACTGCAGTTACGTAGACTGAAACTTAATTTTCAGATCTTTGGTATTACACGGTAAAATGCTAGAATAGATTCTATAAATAGCTAAAAGGACACCCATTAATTTGCATGAGTGTCCTTTTTAGCTGTTATTTAAATATGAAAGCAAGAGTAAGCTAAATTGAAAATTGGAAGAATAAAAGTCTTAGAAAGAAACTACTTTTTGACATTAAAGGAGCCTTATAAACTACGGTATTAAAAATTATTGGAAGGCTCTTCTAAGATATTACATAAAATTTTTATTATATTTTAGGGAGTTTTAATCAAATAAGTATTAATTTGATGACTGAAAAAATTACCGTTAAACAAGTACTTTTAATTTTTTAAGGCTCTATCGATTAATGTATTTATTTCATTAGGAAAATTATTTTGTCCTTTAACAAAAGTTTTCCCATCTAATGATCGATATTGAATTTTTGAAATTTTTTCAATAAGGTGTAAGTTTTTTAATGCAGTGAATAATTTAGATATTAATTCTTGCTTTGCATCTTTATCTAAGAAGTGATTATCACTTACTACTCTATTTAATAAGCGTTGATCAATAGTAATTGTTGTAAGAGTTTTAGAGAACTTTTCTAGAATATCTTTGTTATCAAGATATTTTAAGTTAGATAAAGCTAATACGGTTTCTGGACGTAAAATATTAAGTTCATGTAGATTAAAAGATATACGTGAGATATTAATGGTTTCACTATTTGGCATCTCTACTTCTAATCCACTGTCAACAAAATATGGGTTATATTCATTTTTACTGTCGTTTACAACAATTTCTGGGTTCTTACCGATAGAATTCTTCCGAGCATGATAGGTCATAGCTAGTTGAAATCCTTTTGGAATATGAATAGTTTCAAGGAATGCAAGATTGTTTCCGTTAGTATAAAATTTCTTAAGGTATATTGTAGTAAGTTTATAATCTTTAAAGAAGTCTTGTACTTTTTGAGGAAGACAAGCATTCCTTAAGAAAAAATTCTTTGCGTTTATTTGAGTTTTGGGGTTATTTGGACTTAAAGATATGAGATATTTAGTATAATGATTTTTACTAATGCCATCTCTAAATTTGAACCGATTTACAAAATGATGTTTATTACTAGCAAAGTCTGCATTAGATTCTTCTATAGAACGATTGTTTGAAGTGGGAAAGTATTTCATGTAGTTGAGATTACCGTCTGCATGAATTGAAGAATGATTAAGTTCTATCGTTTTATCTAATCCCCATGTAACATCGACATAAGCCCACTTATCTATGCCATCATTATCTTCAATAAATATAGCATTAAATTGATGAGTTTCTGAGCATGTACAAATAGAAGGTACGTTAACTAGTTTAAACATGACATTAGCTAAACGGGCAAATCCACAGCAAACACCAGATTTGTTAAGGAAAACATTATAAGCATGATTTTGTACAAGATATTTAGAACCATCAGGGTTCTCTAGACCCATTTTATTGCAATCATAGGCAAAATATTCATGAAACCATTGATATATCTTTTCAGCTCTTTCTCTTTTAGATAGATTTCTTGTTAAAAATTGAATTTTTTCATCCAAATTTAATTTATCGAAGTCTTGGGGAATATCTTTAGTGGAAAATATTTTTATTATCTCTTGTTTTATTTCAGTCAAAGCTTGTTGCGAAAGATTTTTTGCTCTTAATACAGATTCTCTATAACGATTATCATCTATTTGAAGTTTTCCTTGGGGAGTTATATTGTTTTGTTCGTCAAAGAGCTTATTAGCTTCAATAGCTAGATATGGTTGAAGATGAAGACTATCTGTTGGTAATGATTCTAATAGTTTATAATTGAAAAAGTTGCTTTTTTTGAATTCTTCTAACAAATTTTTATAATCATCTTGATTTTCAAATTCCAATATTTGACGTTCTTGGCATTTCATTAAAAATGACATAAATGTATAAAGAGTTTTAAGACGTTTGCTTTCACTACTGTACATACTTGATATGTTTATTCCTTTTCCTATAGTTACATTATTTAGGTCTGTAAAGTTATGTTTAAATAAACCTGCTTTTACGTAATCTTTGAAGTTATCTTGTGTAATATTTAATTTTTTTGTCTTGGTTGAAAGTGCTATTGGTTTGATTGTCCCAGAATCATCTTCTTGATAAAAAAGTATACCATTTTTAACCTTATACTTAGTATCACGGTCCAACAAAAAGTTTTTAATTTTCCAACTATTAAATTCGTAAGGAAGTGATGCTCCACGACCAATATAAACATAATCAATAATGTAATCATTCGAAGGAACTGAAATATTTTTAAATCTACTGGAGAGTAGCATTACAAAAGGAGAATGCTTTTCAATAATTTGTGTACGCCTTGCGTCTTTATCATATAATATACCACCAATTTCAATTTTAGATTTTTTGTTATGCCTAATATAATGATCTATGTTTTCTTCACCAAGCTTTTCATGTAATTCCCTCCTTTCCTTCTCTATTTTTTCTATTATTTTGTCTTTTGAATATATTTCTGGGGCTGCTTCTTTTTTGTACTCATAATCTATTTGTTTTTGTCTTTTTTTAATTTCTGATTCATTTTTTTCAATCAATTCTTCAGTTTGTTTCATAGGAACCATGAGCTTTAATGTATCTATGAGACCTTGCCTATTAATAGCTTCGACTTGAACTTGACTTTTACCTGAACCTTTTAATAAGTACGGGCAGAAGTCTTTATCATTGATTTTAACTTCTATATCTATTTTTTTTGCGGATTTTTCCATTGCATGATACATTTTATTAAGGGCTGGAACTAACTTATCATTAAGATAAGTTAACTTATTGTCAGGAACATTACTAGATGATTGTGCAATTTTAGATGCATCATAAATCATGTCTGCTAATCTTTCAAGCTCCTGCTCGGAAGGCTCTCGATGTTCTGTAATAGCATTATAGGCTAAGTCTTCTAATTCATTGTTTAAGCTTTCTTTTATTGCTTTTCTGAGGTTTTTCAATATACGAGCCTGGAATTGTTCTAAATCTTTTTTGTTTTTTTGTTCAAGATTTTCCTGTTTGATTCTCTCTTGCTCAAGTCTTTCTCGTTCGAGTCTTTCTTGCTCAAGTCTTTTTTCTTGCTCGAGTTTCTCTCGTTCGA
>CALWVR010000020.1 GCA_944385105.1 uncultured Clostridia bacterium | reverse complement strand
TTATTTTATTTAAAAGTCTTTTACAACTTGATTCGTCTATATATACAAGCAAAAGAGTCCAGTACTTCTGGACTCTTTTATTTTTTGCACGAATTGATTCAAAACCTATTTAACAGTTTTCCTTTGTATTCATAATAACTTTTTCAATTAACGCATAACACAGTCTTTCATCAAATTAAGTCATTAATTCGAACTCTGTTTTAGGATTTCTATAAATTCTTTTGATCTGTGTTTTTTAGTTTGGATTTTGAATTTTAAATATTCTATTTTTCAAAGTTTCTGAGTTGCCTTATTGGTATCTATCTCTTAGCTTTCATACCGCCTATTGTATTCCGTTTGATTCATGTCCACAGCCCTCTGGGACAATTTTTTCCTATCATTCTAACCACTCTTTCATCCCTATTCCAAGCGATAGCCCTTGGACGGACTACTTTCTCTATCAATTACTCCATTGACTTATACAATAAACTTCATCCACTTTGTAAATTTATTTTTCTTTCTCTAATTAAAGTCGTACTAGTAAGTTATAAAATCAACACTTCACATTCATCTATGACGTTCTTTATTTTTTATACTCGGATTAAATCGTTTTATAAACTTCTCTTTTATTTGATTTTTAAGCACATGAAATGTTTTGCATTATTCCCCATAAATCAAAACTTTTTCTACAAATTTTACACTTAAAAACGTGTAGGAGATCAACTCTAACATTAGTATTATTGTTACATTCTAAAGAATTGAGAGTCATATTGTTTCACTATTATAAACTAATTAGTTTCCTATACAATTCATTTATCGCACCAACAATAGTCTTCTCTCTTGTTGCTAATTTAGAAGTGTCTCCTACATTTTTATAAGTAGCTACAGCTGGTTCTTCATTCCAAAAACCTAGGTTTATTTCTGCTGCTCCAGGATTATTAGGTAAGTCAAGTTCGGTGGGAAAGTTTTTATTAGAATCAACAAATTTGTAGGATGATTTTCTTAAACAAGTCACTTCAATTACCTGTGGCATCATTAGTCCAAAACAATAGTTAACTCCCACACAATTGTTTGCATGAACATGAACTATTTGATGTGTTTTATTTAATTTTTCTAGCCCAGATATTATATCATCAAAAAGCCTTCTGTCGTCAAACCAATGAAGCTCTAAAACAATCTGAGAAAATTGGTTTAATGTTTCCTCACTAACTTCATTTAAAAAGTCCCACTCTGCACCCTCAACGTCCATTTTTAAAATTAAATTCTTCTTACCTTTATGACCATTTCTCAAAATAAATTCGTTCATAGTTCTCATGTTGCAAGCTCTCTTGCTCCCAGTAATCCCCAACTTTTCAAAATGAAATTTACTATTTTGATTTGGCAAGCCCTTTATTGTAGGATCGTACATAAATACATCTATACCCTTGTTAGCAATACTGCTCTCCCAAGAGTCATCATCAGCTATGCCAAAGCTATAGGCTATACTATTGCTGTCGAAATCGTCGAACATAACATATCCACCATCATAATTACGGCCAAACCTTGAATACTTCCCTTTTTTATTGTAATCTGGTGCTAAATCTTTAACTTTTAAAAGTGATCTCACTGTTGAAAAATAGACATAATCTTTTAAAGAACTTTGTGCAAATACCTGTACATTTCTAAAAAGCATAGTAAAGATCAAAAGGAACACCACTGTAAATTTGTTTCTTTTACTCATAAATTAATACCCCTTATAATTTAATTTTATTTACTTGTATTATTTACAGACCTTTTAAATTTATTATTCATAAGACTAAATGCTACTATAGATGATTCTATAGTTAGTAAAATTAGCATAATAGAAGCTGATATGTTCATTAATGCCACTGTTATGCTCCATTCTTGCTCTCCTTTATAAATTATCTGATATGGATTTAATATAAGAATAAACAATAACAAATATACCCAATCAAACTTAGTCTTTTGCTTTTCATTGAAAAACAATATTATTGCTAAAAATAGATATAGGCCACAATATTCAGCACTATTTACTGGTAAGATTACAATAATTAACAAGAGCTGTAAAATAGTTTTCCAAAAGGTCTTATGAAAGCAGCTAGTTATTAGTGCTAATCCACAAAGTAAAAAGTCCAAAAATGAAAATACTTTATAAATGAGATTTTTTAAATCACTATCTAAAATTCTAGATGCAAAAAATCTAAAATTGAATCTTGGAAATATTCCATAATTATAAGCAGCTGAATTTGCAGACAAATTATTAATCCAAATTGGAATATTTCCAAATCCACCCTTGAAAAATAAAAATGGCAAAAACATAAATATAATTCCATATACCGCCAATCTAATTGCATCTTTATATCTTTTTTCAAATAGTAATAGTATCCCCAAAATAGCAGGATAAGCTTTTAATGCCGCAGCAAATGCTAATAAGATAAATGCGATTTCTTTTATCACTTTATTTTCATTCTTGTAATTTAAAATAAAGAAAAAAGAACCAGAAGCTGCTAAAAATATTATATTACCCCGTTCAAAAGAGAATATAAATATGCTAGATAATAGCATTAATGTAGGCACTAAAAATTTATATACCTTCTTGTCATTATAAGTATCATATAGAATAACAATAAATATCGCTGAAATAAAGAACATAAAAAATGACGAAACGGCAAGTCCCATCGTCGCTCCTCTGCCTGCCGTTAATAATTCTAAATTTAAATAATCCGTACATCTACCAAGGTAATAAAAAAGCATATATGAAAGAGGTGGATATGCATGTTCATGCGCTAATTTGTCCTCAGCTCCATATTTATACGGGTCCCTATCGGCAGAGTATTTAGCCACATTATGATAATCAGCCATATAGTCGTTTGTTTTGACAAAAAATATATTAGCCTGATTTCCAGTAAAGTCTTTAAAAAAACCAATCAAAAACATTGTAATAAGCACAGACATTGCTACTATAAAAACTTTTTCATAATTATATTTACATTTTGAGTTCAATGTATATCCGCCTTTCTAAAATTTAACACCTATTCTTATAAGCAAAAAGTTATATACCGATGCAATATAGCTACAAATAAATTTAAATGTTTGACGTTTAGACTCTCCAAACATACGCTTGTTAAATTCTATTGGTACCTCTCCAATTTTCAATTCCTTATTGTTTTTCTTCATTTTAAGAATTACTTCCTGCAAAACGTCATAATTATTCCGCATTAAATTAACCTTCTTCAACTGTAATGCGTCATACATTCTATAGCTAGTTGAAATATCCTTGGCTTTAACTCCAATACAAGGTCTCATAATGCCATTAAGAATTTTTGACATAAAAATTGAAGACTTCTTATCATTAGTTTTTCCCAAAGTCGTATAACGTGATCCTATAACTATATCATAACCTTGTTTAAATTTTTCATAAATGTCCTTAATATTTTCAGGATTATGCGAGCCATCAGCATCTAAGACCAATACTTTGTCTTTTTCAGCATACTTAATACCTGTCTTAAAGGCACCTGCATAAAGTGGTTCTTCTTGAGGTATATATCTTGCACCAAACTCCTTGCAAACTTCTTTAGTATTATCTGTAGGATTTGCTGAATCTACCACAATAATCTCATATTCTTCGTTTATTTTATTTAGCGAATCTTTTATCTTCGGAAGCAATAGTTTTAAATTTTCTTCTTCATTATATGCTAAAAGTAATACACTAATGGACATAGCTTTTACACCTAACCTTATTTATACGTTCTTTCTCCAAAAATTTAGAGTATCCTCTATTGTTCTTTCAATCGAATATTCCGGTAACCAATTGATTGTCTTTTTTAATTTGCTTATATCTGCTTGTATAATTGGTACATCAGCCGGTCTAAATTTATTTTTATCCACACAAATCGAAATTTTTCTCGTTGACTTAGACAATATCAAATCTAAAATATTTTTAATTGATACTGCTTGTCCACTACCAACGTTGTACAATTCGCCACTGTTTCCATACTTAATTAAAAGCTCGTAAGCCCTCACTACATCGCGTACATCAGTAAAGTCCCTTCTCACATTTATATTGCCAACTTTAATAGTTTGTTCAGCTAAGCCTTTCTCAATCATGGCAACTTGCCTGCAAAATTCTGAAACAACAAAAGTACTAGACTGCTTTGGCCCCACATGATTAAATGCTCTGACCATTACTATATCTAGGTCATATGCTTTTGAGTATATTTTCCCTATCATATTTTGGCACACCTTAGAAGCTGCATATATGTTTCCAGGTCTTAGAATAGTTTCTTCTTTTATTGGTATATCTTCTTGCATAGCATATCCATATTCTTCCCCAGAACCAATCATCAAAATCCTTGGTTTATAATCTAATTTTCTAATTGCATTCAGTAAATTTATACTGCCTTTTACATTTATGTCAATCGTCAAGTTGGGATTTTCCCACGAAAGAGCAACTGAACTCTGTGCAGCTAAATGAAATATATAATCTGGTTTTATTTTGGTCAGAATTTCTAAAACTTCATTCTGGTTAAGAATATCCAAATCAAAAACTTCTATACCTGAAGATTCTAGATTGTCCTTAGGCAACTTAGTTACAGTAATTGAATATACTTTCAAACTTTTCAGATGTTCTATCAAATACTGTCCTACAAAACCTGCTGCACCTATTATTAAAGCTTTTTTCATCTAACCTTATCCTCAGCTTCCCTTTTTGTTATTTCAAGATCGTTACGTACCATTCTTTCAACCAAATTTTCAAAAGAAATCTCTCTATTCCAATTCAGTTTTGTTTCTGCCTTATAAGCATCTCCAATTAATACATCGACTTCTGCTGGTCTAAAATATTTGGGGTTCACTTTAACAACTACCTTTTTGGTAATCTTATCTATACCTATCTCGTTTACACCTTCACCCTGCCATTGAATGTTCATCCCTGCAATAGAAAAGGCAGACTGTACAAACTCTCGAACTGTTCTTGTTTCGTTAGTAGCAATAACATAGTCATCTGGCTTTTCCTGTTGCAGCATTAACCACATAGCCATAACGTAGTCTTTAGAATGCCCCCAATCTCTTTTAGCATCAAGATTTCCCAATTCTAAGAACTCCTGCAATCCATACTTTATTCTTGCTACTGCATTTGTTATTTTTCTTGTTACAAACTCCTTGCCCCTTCTTTCTGATTCATGGTTAAATAAAATTCCAGAGCACGCAAACATGCCAAAACTTTCTCTATAATTCTTAGTAATCCAATGTCCATAAAGTTTAGCAACACCATATGGGCTTCTTGGATAAAAAGGTGTACTTTCTTTTTGAGGAATTTCTTGAACTAATCCAAACATCTCGCTTGTAGAAGCTTGGTAAAATCTGGTTGCCGGTTTTACAGTACGAATTGCCTCAAGTATATTTGTAACACCGATAGCGTCTATTTCTGCAGTAGCCAAGGGCTGTTCCCAACTAGTCGCAACAAATGATTGCGCTGCTAGGTTATAGACTTCATCTGCCTGGGAAATTTTCATAGCAGAAATTAGTGAAACTAAGTCTGTCATATCTCCATAAATAAAATTGATTTTGTCCTTGATGTGTTCTACATTTCCATAATCAACTACACTTTTCCGTCTCATAAGTCCATATACTCTATAGCCTTTCTCCAATAACAATTCAGCAAGATATGACCCGTCTTGGCCTGTTATTCCAGTTATTAATGCTTTTTTCATACATATATCTCCTTAAATTTAGTCTCTTAAGCTCAACGTATTTTAAGCAGTTGTTCAAATTATTACCTTGGCTATTTTATAATAATTTGGTTCATGGTTTTCCTTAAAAATATTCTCTTCTATAGGGAAAATATTTCTATTACAAAGCTTGCACTTTGCGATTTTTTCAAAACGTGCTGCAACTTCAATCCCTTTTACTGTGCTTATATATCATGCTGAATGTTCAGCCTAAGAGTTAAGTTATATTTCAACATATACTCTTCAAACTCGTAGCCAAGACCTTAAACACTACAGTTAGTATAAAAATCTTTTGCCGGTTTATCAAAAATAATATTTTTACGTGTTCTTTATAAATAAAACAGCCACAATAAAGATCACATCTTTTAGCCTATTAATAAAACTAATAATAAAAATGCATATAACATAATATAACGCCCAAATAAACCTAGCCGATTAACAAAACATATTTAAAACATTAATAATAAACTCCGGTAAATTGAATTCAAAAATTAAATGGCCTGTAATTGTAATAATTCCCCCAATAGCTAAAAGTGTAAACACTAAGAACATGAATATTCATAGTAAGCATAAAATTACACGCTTTTAAATGAATTCTTTCATCCTTATGAAAGCCTTTATAAGTAAGGTCTAATAATAGTAACAAACTAAAAATATCCTTTCTATTCTTAACTAAGAATAGCTTTCAAATAGTCGCATTAAACTACGACTTTTTTATCAGTGACCAATTACATTAAAAAGGTATTTACTATTGTACATACCATCCTCAGTAATAAATTTTCCTTCCTTATCAGTAGAAAACTACTAACTTTCATCTATAATCTTAGAGTAATTATATTTATTAAACCCTTAAAAACTTTTTTGCTTCAAATATAATTTCTAAAATGTGTCGTTATCTTTATGAAATAAAAGCTCAGAGTATTACATTGCAAAGCCTATCAACCTTTCTCGAATTTTTTCTATACCTGAATTATACTGCAAAATACAATATATTTCAAGAAAAAATCACAATGTTATAAAACAACACGTTAATTAATTCACACAAAAAACAAGAAAAATAGCTCAACAGCAACAGAAACGAGAATAAACTAATTAACAAATCGAAAACCATAAAAAATCAAGGTTTAGAATAGGTTCTCTCTGTTTTCTGCAAGGATTATTTTAAAATTTTTAATAGTATCTTTTTATCTTTCAAGGTTTTTAGTCGTAAGTAAGGTTATTTTTATAATAAATATAAAGTTTTAACTTTTAGTACAAACCTTTTCCCTACTACAAGCCATCCCTATACATTCATATTGTTTTGTCACTTTGATAATGACGCCTACCTGTATTTTTTATATAGATGAATTGCCTTCGGGACCAGACACAGATAGTCTTAGTACAGGCGAAAGTGCTGTACACAGAAAAGAGACTAGCTTCTGGTATATAAACAAAGTCAATGTAGAGGTTCTAGAAGCCCAACAAAAACTAAATGAATTAAAGGAGAAGAAAAACGCTCTAGCTAGAAAGCGCCGCGCAAGGCTCATAGCCAAGACATCGGTGGTGATTCAGTGGCAAAACAAAAATTAGATAAACTAATAGAGAAATCCAAAGACCGATATAAAAAACACAAAGCAGACAACGAACCTGTCAAAAAGCAAACTCCAGGTAATAAATTATCTATTAATCCTTCTTTACCTAATTTTCAATTTCCAGAAATAGAAGTGCCCCTGCGCCTAACTTTCAATTTCTAGACTTAGAAATGTCTCCTGCACCTGCCTTTCAATTTCCAGACTTAGAAATAGCTCCTGCATCTGACTCTCTACATTAAGTTTCAGACTAACAATGTATTTATTTAGATTTTATCAAAATCACTCAAGTTACAGTTGTGCAAAAAATGCACTATTCAGTATGATAAAAATTATCCCCAGTGTTTTTATTAAAGCACTGGGGATAACTATATTCTACTTTTTATAACTTGCTACCATTACTATGTTTCCAAATATTATACACAAACTCGTATTCTCACGTTTCAAATTTATCAATATTACAGTTTATAATATTAATAGTTTCAAGTTTTTCGCAATTTTTAAAAGCATCTCGCTCAACTTTAGGGTTCAATTTATTTCCTCTAGCAATAAACCTTTTAAGACTTATACAAAATATGAATGATTTACTGCCTATACTTAAAGATGAAACACTTTCTGGTATTATAAACTCTTTAAGTTCTATGCAAGCGGCGAACGCACCTTTACATACAGTTAAAGTTGTAACTCTATCTGGAATCTTAAATTCTTTAAGGCCATTACAGTAAGCGAATGCATAGTTGCATATATTTAGAGTCGTAACATTCTCTAAAATTTTAAAAGTGCGAAGACTACTACAACTTTTAAACGCATATTTCCCTATAGTTAAATTTTTAACATTTGTTGGAATTGTAAAATCCTTAAGATTTTTACAATTATAAAACATACATTTTCCTATATCGAAAGTTTCAACATTTGCCGACACTGTAAACTGGGCTAAATTTGTACAGAACTGAAACACACTGTCTTCTAAAATTAAATCTTTCACACTTGCTGGAATTGTAAAGTTTTCAAGATTTCCACATTCAGAGAATGCACTGTTACCTATATTCAAAGTCCACACACTCTCTGGAATTTTAAATTCTTTAAGGTATCTACATCCACGAAATGCACAGCAATCTACATTTAAAGTAGTAACACCTTCTGGAATTATAAAACTGGCAAGTCTAGTACAGCTACAGAACGCATTAGAACCTATATTTAAATTAGTAACTTTACATGGAATTTTAAATTCTACAAGAAATTTACACGACTCAAACGCACAATTACCTATATTTAGTGTTGTAACACTTTTTGGAATTGTAAAATTGGTAAGGCTACTACACCAAGAGAAAGCACCTGAACCTATAGTTAAATCTTTAACACCTTCTGGAATTTCAAATTTTGTAAGAGCTTCAAGTCCACCAAATGCAACTTTCCCTATATTTAAAGTAGTAACACCTCCTGGAATCTTAAATTTGGTAAAGCTAGTACACCAAGAAAACGCGCTTTTTCCTATATTTAAAGTAGTAACACCTTCTGGAATTTCAAATTTGGCAAGTCTATTACACTCTGAGAATGCACGAGAATCTATATCTAAATCTTCAACACCTGCTGAAATAGTAAACTCGACAAGTTTACTACACCCATTGAACGCATCTTTTCCTATAGTTAAATTTTTAACACTTGCTTGAATTGTAAATTTGGCAAGGCTATTACACATAAAGAATGCTCTTTCACCTATATTTAAATCTTTAATACTTGCTTGAATCGTAAATTCTGCAAGGCCATTACATCTAGAGAAAGCTTTATTGCCTATTGTTAGAGAGTCAAACTCACCCTCAATAGTAAACCTTTTAAGTTCATTAAATCCCAAAAAGGAAACAGGAGCAATTATTTTTACAGAGTAGCTTTTACCATCTATTGTCACTTGACTCGGCAAAGTAAACTCAGTAATATTTGCATCAGTTGGATAAAGTTCTATTTCTTCTTCTCCATTTTTGTCAATAATTTCATAATGACAATTTACCCCATTTATTTTTGTAATGTGGCCCGGATTTTGTGCTTCTAAAAACGAACCAAAAGCTTCATCTTTTCCATGAAAATATATACTTATAAAATCATAATCCATTCTTTTAATGTAATTTTTAATTATATAATGTTTAAGGCTTGTTTGTTGTCCATCATTTGTAGAACAATTAACATCTATTTTACTCAAATCAAATTCATTGTTTAGATATTCTTTCTGTATTTCGCTAATATTATTGAATTTACCTTGAACAGCCTTTAAAAATTTTAATGCCTGGAAATTATTATAATAATTAGACCGTTTAACACTATAGTCAAATCCTTTTTTAGACATGTCATAGTAAAGTTTATTAAATAATGACATTGACTTTGTAAAAATTCTAAGATTACTATGATTAGCATAATGTACAAGAATCTCAGACATTTCATCCTCATCTAAGAAATCTTTATTAATTTGCATAAAAGAGCTACTATATTTTTGAAAAGGATTAAAATCAGTTTGGCTATGTATTTTAACATTCAATACAGTAAAATAATTACCATTTCCCCTAACGCTTAATACTCCATATAAGTCTAAGCCTTTGGCACCTATACTTTGATTAAAATCAGTAATTTTAATATCTTCGCTCAGTAATTTATAAACCTTTTCAATGGCATATTTTATGTCATTCTTTTCAGATTTGTTATTTAACTTATCTATTGCAGCTCTTGCAACTTCTTGGCTCTCTGTTCCTAAATCAAGTGCCTTTGCAATATTGTAAATTAACTTCAATGAATTTATAAATCCCGACTTAAGTTCATAGCTTTTTCCAAAGCTATATATAACTTTATAATATTCTCCACCCTCTAAATTTTCATCCTTATTAAGATTACTAATAGCATATCCCCATAAACTTCTTGTTAATATGTCAGTAGCGTCTGCTCCAACGTCCTTTTGGTGTAAGAAAAATATTTGCAGCCTAGTCTTCAAATCATAAAGCTCTACTGAGCAATTTTCTAAATCATTTATCGCCGCTTTTACTTTTTTTAACTTATTTTCTAACTCTCTTAACTCATTTTTATCCTCTGGCAACAGCTTAGCCCATTCTTTTTCTTCATCATAACAAAGTAGATTTATAATATGGCGTACTGATATATCTGCACAGTCCTCAAAAACAGTTCTTATAAAGATAACTTTATTTCCTTGGACCCCTGATATGCCATATGTATCTCCATTAGTCGCTGTTTCATTTTTATATGGACTATTGCTTGAAAGTTGTAGAACTCTTAAAACTTCATTGCGTCTCTTTAAAGTTTCAATACTTTCTTCTAATTTATCATCGTTATTAGCTGATCCTTCAAGTTTTTCTTCAATTCGTCTATAGAATGAATAAATAGCTGATTTTGTCTGACTCTCATCTTGAGCCTCTAGAAAATAAGACATCAACATCTTTTCTACTGTATACTTCGGCAAAACTTTCCCTTGGTTTAAGTTTTTAGGTCTTTGAGCTATGTCCCTAACTTCTTGTTCCATCATTTTAGTTCCTGCCGTTAGAAGTCTCACTACTCCCTTAAAGCGTTTATCAAAATTTCTTCTCCACTCATATTGGGGAACTTTAGAATAATTGTTATTATAATTATTATTGATATCAATTATAAAATTCTCTAATGGTAAAAATCTCTGCAATGCTTCTACTCTTTTACTATTAGCCTTGTAATAGTTGTTTAGATCTATCAATATATTACTGTTTTTTCTATCCTCTTTCTTCAACCGATTTGTTAGCTTAAATAAATTGCTTAATTCATTTTTTCTCATTTCATCGACTTTTTTCCATTCTTCCTTAAGTTGCTCATTAGTTTCATCTTTATTAAAGTCCTTCCCCAATATATTGTATATCCTCGTATATATTAATGCTTTTTTTATGTCATCCTTTGTTACTATCCCCGAAAGAGTCTCTAAATCCTGTATCGCCTGTTCTCTATTTTCTCTTACTCTATTATGAAGGTAGCATATAACGTCTGCTAAAAACTCAGCATCTGGATTACACATACCTGCAAAGTGTTGTGGATTATCAGTTCTAACGGTAAAATTAAGAGTCCCTGCTGGTGAGGGAAATAGCTGTTTCATGAAGTCTAAAGACCCATCACCTTTATCCTTAATATACTGTCTAATTGGACCTTCATTTTGATTCATTACTTTAAATTCTAAATCATTTATTGCACCATTGTATAACCTATAGTTTTCTGTAATTCCTGTAATATTATTAATACAAGGGTCCACTAAATTTAGTGCTTCTACAACATACTTTTTATCCTTAAACTCATATCCTGAATCTAGCATTTCATCTGTTGCTTCCGTTGCCTCTTCAATAGTTTGTTCTATTTTGCTTTCTCCACCGCCTTCTTCTTCAGCCGTTTCCTCTTCATTGCCTCTTCCTTCTATCTTGTCATCTGTATCTTCATTTCCTTGCATATTGTCTAAAACTGGGTTTTCAGGAATTTTGTCTTTAGTTATTTCATCTGTTGCCTCTGTTACTGCGGAAATTGGCACTGTTGCATTCGTTTGCATACTACTTCCTAATCCTGCACCTAAAAATACTATTGACATTA
>CALWVR010000019.1 GCA_944385105.1 uncultured Clostridia bacterium | reverse complement strand
TACAGCAAAATGGGAAAATTTATGGGATCAATGAAATGTATATTATAGAACCACCGTTGCATCCCAATTGTCGATGCACAATAGAGAGAATGAAGGCGGTAGAAGCTGGGAAAGGGACTAAAAATGGTCAAGATGGTGCCGATTGGTGGATAAAGTATAGAGGTAGACTACCTGATTATTATATCTCTGAAGAATACTTAAAAGCCTTAGGATGGAAAGAAGGGAAAGCGCCTAAAAAATTTGCACCTGATAGAATGATGACAAAAGGAATTTATCAAAATAGAAATAAACATTTGCCAGATGCTCCGGGGAGGATATGGTATGAAGCAGATATAAACTACTATGAAGGCAGAAGAAACAGACATAGACTACTATGGTCAAATGATGGTTTAATATTTGTAACATACGATCATTATGCAACATTCTATGAAATAATTTAAGGAGGCCTTAAGATGAGTGAGAAGAAAATTATAAAGCTAGATTTAACGGGATGTAAATACTTAGGGGAAATCCATGAAAAGATTAGGTTAGCATTTGATTTTCCGGAATGGTATGGACGAAATTGGGATGCCTTTTGGGATTCTTTATGGAGTCATATGGAAGCTAATAGAGTAGAAATTATGGGAGAAAGTAAAGTTCCTGAAAATTTAAAAAGAGAAATTAGTGTTATGAATAGATTATTAGAAGATATGAAAAGAGATTGTTCTAAATATGAAAATCCTGAAGATCACTTCGAATATGAAGTAATAGATTAGTCGTGCGGATGATGAACTTATATTTTTAACATATGATCATGATGAAATATTTTATGAAGTAATTTAGGAGGGATAGCTATGAAAAACAACAATAAAAACAAAAAAATAATAAGATTAGATTTTACAGGATGCAAAACAGCATGGGAATACCATGAACGAATAAGAGAGGCGTTTGATTTTCCAGAATGGTATGGAAAGAACTGGGATGCGTTTTGGGACTTACTCAGTACTTCTTATGATATTGGTAAAGTTGAAATAACAGGAGAACATACTTTACGTAAAGAATTTAATGATTATATAAAAATGACTCACGAAATTTTAGATGATAATATAATTCATCAAGCTCAGTTAGAAGAACACTTTAAATATGAAGTAATAGATTAGTCGCGCGGATGATGGACTTATGTTTTTAACATATGACCATTATGAAACATTTTATGAAGTAATTTAAGGAGTTGATAACATGAAAAAAGAATTAAAAAAAGTAAATGAAAATGAGAAAATAGTTAAATTAGATTTTACAGGATGCAAAACAGCATGGGAATACCATGAACGTATAAGAGTAGCATTTGATTTTCCAGAATGGTATGGGAAAAACTGGAGTGCTTTCTGGGATTTACTTAGAACAGAGTGTGATGCAGACAAAGTGGAAATAACAGGAGAGCATACATTAAGTAGACAATTTCAGAGTTATATAGAAAAAACACATGAAATTTTACAACGGAATAAAGATGAACATGAAGAATACGGATATATCTTTGAATATGAAGTAATAGATTAGTCGCGCGGATGATGGACTTATGTTTTTAACATATGACCATTATGAAACATTTTATGAAGTAATTTAGGAGGAATAAATATGGAAAAGAATAATAGTATGAAGGTAATAAAATTAGATTTTACTGGATGTAAAGCAGCTTGGGAATTTCATGAGCGTATCAGAGAAGCATTTGACTTTCCAGAATGGTATGGTAGGAACTGGAGTGCATTTGTTGATCTACTTTGGAGTGAGTGTGATGCAGATAAAGTAGAAATAAGAGGAGAGCATACTTTACGTAAAGAATTTAATGATTATATAAAAATGACTCATGAAATCTTGCAAGAAGAGAAAGAACATCGTGCGAAATATGGAGAAAAATTCGAATACAAAGTGATAGACTAGTCGTGCCAATAAGGGATGTATGCTTTTAACATACGACCATTATGAAACATTTTATGAGGTGATTTAGAAATGAGTAACATAAAAAAAGAGTTAGAAAAGTTTAACGAAAAACAAAAAATAGTAAAGCTAGATTTCACAGGGTGCAAAACAGCATGGGAATACCATGAACGAATAAGAGTAGCATTTGATTTTCCAGAATGGTATGGAAAGAATTGGAGTGCATTTTGGGATTTGCTCTGGAGTGAATGTGATGCAGATAAGGTTGAAATAACTGGCGAACATACTTTAAGAAAGGGATTTCAAAGTTATATTGAAAAAACACATGAATTATTGCAAAGAAAAAAGGATGAGCGAGAAAAAAGTGGATATATCTTTGAATATGAAGTAATAGATTAGTCGCGCCAATAAGGGATGTATGCTTTTAACATACGTCCCTTATGAAGCATTTTATGAAGTAATTTAGGAGGAATAGCTATGAAAAGCAACAACAAAAACAAAAAAGTAATAAGATTAGATTTCACAGGGTGCAAAACAGCATGGGAATACCATGAACGAATAAGAGTGGCGTTTGATTTTCCAGAATGGTATGGAAAGAACTGGGATGCGTTTTGGGACTTACTTAGAACAGATTGTGATGCAAATAAAGTTGAAATAGTTGGCGAATGCACTTTAAATAAAGAATTTGATAATTATATAGAAATGACTCATAAAATATTACAAGAAATGGTAGACAAATGCAAAAATGATCCTGAAGATCACTTCGAATATGAAGTGATGAACTAGTATAGTTGTAAATATTATAACTAACTTAACCCTACGTTATTTTAGTTTTCTCATGCAACTATTGGTATACTGTATAAGATAGTGCCAGGATGCAAATGCATCTTGGGCTTTTGTTTTTATTAACATTTTAATTTTCGCAATTTAAGTTTTAAGATTCTTTTCAACTATTTGGAATAAAGATATTACCGGTAGGATATGGAATAAACGTAATTTGTGGTTGTTGCAAATGTAATTCTTATTTCGAATTTTCTTATATATATAAATTTGATATCCTTTTAAAGGTAATTTGTGTTTAGTATTCTTATGCAGAGCTTTTACCTTTCTTGAAAATAGAGGGAAAGTGGTGAAATATCCTATGATATATGATTAGTGTGGTTTACGTACTTATTAATATGCTTATTAGTAGAGCCCTTAGTGTAAGCAAAAGTATACTTGCGTAAATGTAAGTATACTTTTTAAAATCATAAATAATTTCAAAGAGCAACTTTGTTTTATTATATTGATAAATAATAGTTACAACAAATAAACGGAGGTGCAACGATTTGAACATGCATAACATAACAATAGAATTACTAAGAAAGAAGTTTCAAGTTTATAAAATGAATTTTAGTAACTCATTTTTTACATTAGCTCTTTGCATAGTTCTTATATTTAGTTGCTCCTTTTACTAAAACCTTTGTATCTAGTGCAAAGACTTCATGAGAAACTATAGATCAAACTACCACTGAAGTAATTAGGTATACTGACCAAGAAATATTTCTAAAAATTTAGGGGGTTAGCCTTATGCTGAATGTGAGTACCATATTAAAAAGGTTTTTTTATATATAAAACTATAGGTGAAGGAAAAATATAGAATAAGTCATGGAACTTATCTAATGAAAATAATGAGACAGGTGACTTTGGTATTTTAAGTTTATAGATGAAGATTTAGACTTTATAACCAAGACTTCTGATTTAGTTTTACAAACCAAATACAGTAGGTTTCCTTGAAGCTTGGCTAACGCTAATATTCCTAAATTAGTATGAATGAATTTTTTGAATAGTCCATTTATAGGAAGTTGAACGCATCTTGGTTTAGACCTAATATCTATTAAGAACAAAGTTTATTAATATATTAATGGATGTTTACTTTGTGTTTTCTCTATGAAAGTAACCATAGGGCTGACCGTAAAATGTGAATTCTTTTATTAACTCAAAGTCTGAGGAGAGAAGAGAATATTCACCTTGACCAACAAATACGTCATCTCTTTTAGCCAAATCACTTTTTATAACGTTCATAATTTCTTTTTCTAAACCTCCACTTGGCAAATCGGCAAAATCTCTCATATGATACTGCGTATCCCAGCCCATTATACCGTATATATCTGTTGTTCCAATACCTATTGCATAAGTGTTTTTGGGGACAACAAGTTTAATTTCTTCTGCTAATTTATATAGTCCTTCAATATCATAATCTCCTCTTGCAAATCTTTCTTCAGTTTTGGGTAAGGTATACGTACTAAATACGACTATAATTGTTAAAACAAATGTAGAAAAAGTTCCTACAGCAGTTTTAGTAATATCATAAATTGAGCTTCTTTGTTCCTTAATGAAATTTTTCAAAGGCACAATAAATGCGTTTGCTAATATGCAGTTGCACATAATAATTTGTATATAGGCATTACATACACCTGCAGCTGTACGATTGATGAAGTAGGTTAACATAGCAAGCCCCATTAAACTTATTGCAGCAATAGAACATGACATATTATTATAACTAGTTCTATAATAAAATACTTGTACACATGCCCATAATAAACAACACATAAATACTGCTATTGCATATATATAATACATATTGCCAAACTTCAACTCGGTTTGGAGCACGTTTACAAAATCTAAAAATAGTGGAAAAAAGAATGATTTTTTCTCTATAGTTCCTCCTACGCAGAGGTTATAAATATTCATTAAGATCATAGCAAATAGTATTTCACAAGCAATTGCAAAAATATGAATAAAGGTTAGCCTAATGAAGTGAAAAAAAGTCAAACCCTTCACTTTAATAAATCGTAAAATACAAAAGCAAGCCCATACCATAGCGACGAATATGCCACTTTCCGTTTCCCAAAGTATTGCAAGGCTGCAAAGCAAGAAACCCGGGATATAATTTTTTACTGTAAATAAGTTTAACTGTTTTTTTTCGTAAAAAGTGCAAAATAAAAGTATAAAAGTAGGAAAAAACCACCTTATCGGCATTGTTTGCCAATATGTCTCACCAATGACGTTTACAAAAAATGCTAGGGAAATTGCAGAAATAGCCCTGAGTGTGTTCGAATTAATAATTAGATGTATTGTTGTAAAAGAGAAAATAGAGGTTAGAAAACCAACCGCACCTATAATTACTGCAATGGAAATAGGACTGACACCGAAAATCATTGTAAATGGCTTAAAAAATAAAGCATAGTGGCCATAAATTCCAGATGTAAGTTCATTAAAAGGGGTATTATAATGCACATTATATATGGTTTGAGTGACAGCATTGCAATGATAAAGAGCATATTTTGATGCAAAAGTATTAGTAATAGAATACTTTGTAGTATTTAGGAATGCTAGGATAATATACAATGAAAATAACCCATAATTTTTACTTTGAGAATTTGTTTCATTTAAAGCCTTGTAATATATTAAGAAAATAGATAATGAGATTATTGGTAAGGTAAACCACAAGGGGAATTTTTTTACATAGCCATAGAAGTAATCTTCATTTTTGAAAAATAAATCATAAAGTAAGAAGAATCCTATAGAAAGTAAAGTAATAAACAATAATATGCTAACAAGTTTTGATAGTTTTAATGTTTCAGATTTATTTTCTTTTGAAAGTCTATTTTTGAAGCATAGGCAAAAAATAATGAAAGTTAATAAAGTTATTAATATTGTGATTACATACAGTTGTAAATTTCTTTTATTTTGTGAATTGAAATAGTAGAGTATATTGTCTGGGGTTGAATTAGTCACTAAATATAGAAATAAGAATCCTGAAAACAAAGATATTGCACCCAAAAAAGTAGATAATAAATTTCTATCAAATAAAATCTTGTGTTTTTCCATTAAAAGTCTCCTCTTAGTTGGTTATAGATTTATTTTGTAAAGCTGTCTTTTATTTTTATAAATAGTATTAAATAAAAACTTAAACTAGAATAATGGAGGAATTATTAAACTCTATGTAGATATTTATTGCCTAACCCTTTTTGGGTATTATTATGATGGGTGTTTCATAGTTAAATAGTTGTGGATATAGGGAGTATTAGGTCAAAGGTTTCTTTTAATAATATTCCCTTTATAATATGATAAGTTTTTAATTTATTAAAGAGTTGATAGTGACTTTATGCAACATTATCTTTTTGCTCGTAAAAATCACTTATATAAATTTTTTGCTGCACGAATTAAAACTTTTAGTTCATTATAATTTTATAAAAGATTTTGACTTTATTACTTAAAAAAAGATTATTACCCTTAGTATATAATAATTTTATTAGTAAATTCAAAATTCTTCTATATAACTTTTTTAATAATAGAATATTTTCGATTTATTAGAAAGGCTTGTATTAATGGTTTGTTAGAGCGTATTTTCTGTCATTTACTTGGAAATAAGCATGGCAATTTAATAGAGACCTTTGGCGTGCTTCTAAAGAAACTTTTTGTAGTATATACCAATAGACTATTAAGAATGTATTGTCACTTATTTAAAACTTCCTTAATTTTTGTATTTTTTATTTTATAAGTAATTTTCCTTAGTTTGTTTATATTACAGTATAAGATAAGTAGGTAAAAGCGAGCTTTACACATTGACAAAAATTATAAAATATATTATAATCTTACAAAAGATGATTAAAGAGGAGGAACCTTTAGTGGCAATAAAAGATATACAAGGGTTTTATGGGTTGCTGGAAAAAAATGATGGAAGATGTAAGGAATTAAGCGAGAAGGTATTAAAAATTAAAAACGAAGAGGATTTGAAAAATTTTTTAAAAACAGAAGTAATGCCAATAGTAAAAGAAAAGAAATTAAATCTTGAATTACAGGACTTTTTAGATTATGAAGAGGAAACTATGAGCAATTTGAATTTAAAAGATATTAAAGATGTAAGAGGAGGAATATCGGCAAAACCAATTTTAAAAGCTGGAGGGATAATGTCGATATTATTTTTAGGTGCTGGATTGGGAAATAGTACTCGAACAGATGCGACGGTTCCGCTCTCTGCAGTAACGGAGTCTACAGATAAAATTACTAAGGATGAAGATTCTAAGCGTCAGAATAAAACACATGTAGATGATATTTTTGATGATTTTGGAATTGAAATATCAGGAGATGAGATATCAAGAGATGAAGCAATGGAGACTAGCAAGGAAAAGTCTACAAATCAAGAGGACATCAATGAAGAAAGTTTTGAGCAGCCTATTGAAGAAATAACAGAGACAACAGATGATATTATAAAGGAAAGCTATAAGTTTAAAGATAAAAAATATGTTATAGAAGCTTTAAATTTAGTTGATCCATGTATTAATAATATTACTGGAATTACGGAAAACTATCGACTTTATAATGGTGCAATAAAGAACTTAGAAATAAAAAGCAAAAATGCAAATGAGCAAGAAACTCGATTTTATGTGAAAGATCAAGGTGATGATTCTTTAGAATTTATGAAAAAACTTTTTCCTTCATCATCGGGTAAGCTGAATGTTGGAGGTGTGGGTGGATTTAAGAATGAGTGTAATCCAGACGCTAAATTTTTAGCAGATGTTGTGTGCTATTTTCACAATGAAGTAAGAGAAAATATGGAACAGTCAAAGAAGGACCTTGAGATACTATCAGAAGTGACAACAAAAGATGAAATAAGAAAAGCTCTAGTTTTTTCAAAAATATATGGCATATTGAATAATACCTCAAAATTGAAAATTATTTTTAGTGATGATGGCAACATTGTTAATTGCATAAAGGCGTGGAGAGCCTTTGGGTGTGACGAACCAGTTAGTTTTACTGTATCTAGCCTATTGAAACTTATAAATCCGAAAAGTCAAGATGAAAATGTCTTTGCTTCACTCAAACAATACTATAATAGAAAAACGCAACGACGAGGTAAGGTAACAGGAGGAGATGTAATAAAAGCATTGCAGAACTTTTTACCATTAGAGAATTTTTTTGAATTACCTATTAACTCTAACAATAATAATGACAATAATGACAACAATAACATTGATAGTAGTAAAGAGATGAAATATAAATTGATAGGTGACTTTGATAAGCGTTTTAAGGGAGTATTGAAACTTCTAAATTTTGGAGCCAATATGATAAAACAAGAGGGACAATGCAAAGGGGGCATAACGCCATGGGAAATTATTCCAAAGTATACAGTGGAAAAGATGTTGATGTCTTATTTTCTAGAAATTCAAGAAGAAAAAGAAGCCAAGGCTAGTATTGACTCATTCTATAGAAGAATTGAAGAAAAGCTTAAAAGCTCATCAGAAGATGAAGTTTACTATTACGCAGATTTATATAAAGATGTTGTAGATTTGAAGAATCGTAATAAATTTTTAAAAAAGATAAAATATGCGTATAATAGCCCATATAAAAGTGCAACTGTTGCAAACGGAGATACATATCAAATATCAAAAGTCAACGATGGTACAGTTAGATTTCAAGGTGGAAAGTTTGCAGACTGTGCCGATATAACAGTACGCCATGTTATAAATTTACTGTGCTATGATAAAAGCGAAGGATGGAACAAGGTATTGCCAAAAAGTAAAGAGGAAAGAGCCGCTTTGGCTGAGAAGTTAAGTGAAGTAAAGAATGCGATAAATAGTACGGGAGATCGCTCAGTAACTTTTTATGATTTTAAGACTAGACTGCAAATATTTTTTTTACATCAGGAAGAAGTTGGCGCTGACGCTTCTGACTTGGTAACAAGAAGTTTATGGAACTATGCTATTAGTAATCTTAACGAAGAGGATAACTTAAAAAAAGGGTACTATAAAAATTCATATGTAAAAATTAATTATGAACTTACTTCCGGACTTTTAAATTCATTAAAGTTAACCTATAATATTGCAAAAGCACTTAATTTAGGAACAGAAGAAAGTCAAGAAACTGCAAAAGAAGCGATAGATAGTTTAAAAGGAATGAAAATAAATAACGAGTTTTATGTAGCAGATACGATAAAAAAAGTTTATGGTCTATTAGGACAGGTTGATAATGTTGTAGCAAATCAAATGAATTCATTTTTAATGGAATTATATGGTGATTTTAGTATCGAAGGTAATAGCAATGAATTTAATTTAGTTCAGGATATTCATCATGCAGCTGTGTATCATAACCCTTTAAAAGAAATTAACATAGACAATATTTATATGATGAATTTTTTAAATGATGATGAAATGTCTGAAATCCTTGCATGTCACTTTGGATGTAGAGTTAAAAAATTAGGCCTTTCATTGTTCAATGGATTTTATTCTGATGCTTTGGATCAGTTTTATCTTGAGTTTAATGAAGATAGAGTTAATGAAAAGTTTTTTGAAGATATTGTTCTTTCATCAAACTATTATAATAATTATAGAGCATTGAAATTTTTAAAAGCTGTTCAGGGTGAGACTGATTATATGACTATAATGAGTGAATATAAGGCCAACAAGTTTGACTTAGATAAACTAGATATTCAAGTTTCTTTGGGTAATGGGAAAGAGACAAGCCTTAAAGATTATATAATTCAAAATTACATTAAAGGGATGGACTTTGAATTTATAAAAAATAACTTCCTTTATTTAGGTGAAACTTTCGGGGAATTTTTATATAGGCACAATATTGCAAATGCTACTAAAATCGGAGAAATGGACTACTACTATTTGATTATTGATAAAGATGGAAAAGAAACGGTAGATCTTTATCCAATGGATAGCAATATTACTAAGTTTACTTTACCACGTCACGTAATCATAGATGGTAAATCATACGATGTAAATGGAATAGCCCCATATGCCTTTACTGAATTTGAGAAACTTGAAGAATTTAACATTGAAGATGGATTTGAAACTTTAGATATAGGTAATAGTGCGTTTTATGGATGTTTGCAACTTAGTCAATTTATAGTTCCAGCAAGTGTTAAAATTTTAAATATAGATGACAGTGCGTTTGAGTACTGTGAAAATCTTAGAAGATTTGTTTTTCCAGCTGCTGTTACAACTTTGAATATAGGTGCAAAAGCGTTTTACGAGTGTGAATATTTTAATAGCAGCCAGACTGATGACGTGAATTTTGGTAAATTTATAATTCCAGAAAGCGTTACAACTTTAAACATAGGAAACTGTGCATTTGGGGAGTGTTCAATTCGCACTTTTACAATTAAGTCTAATCTTACAAATTTTACTATAGGCAGTAAAGCATTTTATGACTGTATAGAACTTGAAAGATTTGAAATTCTAGGAGTTGTTAAAAATTTAAATATAGCGTGCAGTGCATTTATGAAATGTAAAAAGCTTAAAAAATTTGTGATTCCAAAAGATCTTATAAATTTAAATATAGATAAAAGTGCGTTTGAGCATTGTGTATATCTTAAGAAATTTGTAATTCCAGAAGGAGTTGCAACTTTAACTATAGACCAAAGTGCGTTTCATGATTGTACTAATCTTAAAAATTTTACTGTTCCAAAAAGCGTAACCAATTTAATTATAGGCTGTTATGCGTTTGCATCATGTACCTCACTTAAAGACGTTAACATTAAAGGTGAATTCGAAACTTTGACGATCAGTGACTATGCGTTTTCACTATGTGAAAAACTTGAAAATATTGTAATTCCGGAAAGTGTTAAATATTTAAATATATGTAATTTTGCATTCTCAGGCTGTAGCTCACTTAGAAATTTTAATAATGAAGATAATTTGGAGACTTTAATGATAAAAAATTATGCGTTTGAGAATAGTAAAGTTCTTGAGAGCTTTACTGTTCCAGAAAAAGTTAAAAGTTTATCTATAGACAATTTTGCATTTGCTGGCTGTAGTTCACTTGAAGAGTTTAATGTTAAATGTAAGTTGGAAACTTTATTAATAAGTGACTATGCATTTGAAGAGTGCAAGAGTCTTAGAAGTGTTACATTTTCAGCAACAATAGAAAATTTAATTATAGGTAAAAACGCGTTCTTTGAATGTGAAAGCCTTAACAAATTTGCAATTCCAGAAGGTATTAAAAGTTTAATTATATATGTAAATGCGTTTGCTAGATGCAGGTCCCTTACTAGATTTGAATTAGTAGCAAACAAAACAAGCTTAACAATTTCTAACTTTGCATTCGATAATTGTATCAATCTTAAGGAATTTAGTGTTAAGGGTAGTTTATCAGCTTATGATATTGGAGAATTGGTATTTAATAGATGTGTGAATCTTAAAACAATTATAATTCCAAATGTTGATATTGATGAATTTCAAATAACTGTATTTAAGTGGGTAAAAGTCAATTAAAATATTCGTAGTAAAGATCATTATTATAGAAATAATAAGAATTTAATGCCTTATGCAATGAAAGGTATATTAAATAAAATTTAATAAAAAGTAACATATAAATATGCCCAGGTTTTACTTGAAAATGCTGGGTGTATTTTTTATATCGTAGCAAAGTTAAAAAGACTTAAGGATTATAAGTAATAGTCAATAATTATATATTGTATCAGAAAAAGATGAAGTAATTTGATCAAAGCTATATAATTTACTTTGTATCGCAATAATAATTTTAATTATATTGGATGCTGAAAAGGCTAGCAAGATAAATGAATAAAAGCATTTATAAATATTGATATATTTCTTCAGTTATACATATATTATGGAGCAAAATATAAAGTAAGCCAATATCTGCTATACTCCTTGAGTTGTATACAGAATAACTGGTATAGAAAATCTTAGAAAAGATACAAAATAAATGATTCTAATAATAAATAAGACAGTAGATTAATGTACTCAGAATCTTTAATTAGATGCTGAGTATTGTCTTTTTGTATGGCATGAAAAAACTAGAAAAACTTATTTTAATTCCTCTGAAGTTTTTGGAAATAGATTATACCATTGATTGTACTTATTGTAGCACAATAGATTTATTATATGACGTACTGTTGTATCAGCATAGCCTTGAAACAACTTATTTTGGAAATAAACGTTTCCGTTTTTGTCAACTTCTGATATTGCATATGAAATAGAATTTGGCTTAGTCTCATTTTTATAAGGACTATTATTGTTATACTGTACATTTTTTAAAATTTCATTGCTATTTTTTAAATCTGTGATGCTTTTCTTTAACTTTTCTTCGTAATTATCATTGTACTCTGACGTTATGTTAAGCTCTTGTGAAATTCGCCTGTAGAATGCGTCAATGCTATTGTTTGCTTTTTCATTTTCTTGACCTTCTAGAAAATAAGATAATAACATTTTTTCTACTGTATACTTCGGCAAAAATTTACCTTGTTTTAAGTCTTCACTAAAGGGAATCTCTTGTTCTAACATTTTTGTACCTGAACTTAGAAGCCTTAATACTCCTTTAAAGCATTTGTCGAAATTATCTATTAATTTATATTGTTTTTCATCAGAGGTATTATCGGATTTTATAATGAAATTATCTAATGGTAAAAAGTTTTGTAATACTTTTATTATATACTTGTTGTTTTTATTAGTAGGACTTTTATGAAGTACTGTAGAAAGTGGAACATATCTTATATCACTTTGTTCTGTGATATTTGAAAGAATATCGAGGTATCCTATTGCTTGCTCTCTATTTTTCCGTACTTTATTATAAATATGGCATATGATGTCTGCGAAAAGTTTAGCATCTGAATTACACTCACTTTTAAATCCACCTTCACCTTCAATACTAAGTATTCCTGCTGGTGATGGAAAAAGCTGTTTAATAAAATTTAGATGAGGTTCACCTTGGTCTTTAATATACTGCCGAGTTAATTTTTTATTTAAATTATTACTTTTTGCTTCTAAACTAGTTAGTTCTCCATTAAAGAATCGAAAGTTTTCTGTAATTCCAGTAATATTATTGATATATGGATCTACTAGATTCAAAGCCTCTACAACATATTTTTTATCTTTAAATTTATAATTTTCTTCTAGTATACTCGTTGCTTTGACACCAATAATTGACTTAGGAACTATAATTCCACTACCGTTATCTTCAAATAAGTCACTTGAATGTATTTCGTCTGATGTAGTTTTACTTGATGCTAATCCGTCATATGCAATTTCATCTGATGCTGTTTCGTTTGAGGCCTCTTCGTCTGATGTTTATTTATATCTTGCTTTGATTTCGTCCTCATTTTCTATACCAGCTTGATCTGTAGGCTTTATGACTCTAGTAATTGTATATGTAGATGATGTTACTGAGAAAATAGGTGTATTTGCGTGGACTTGAGTACTATTTCCAAGATCTGCACCTAAGAATAGTACTGACATTATTCCTCCAGCTTTTAAAAGTGGTTTTATTGATATTCCTCCTTTTACGTCTTGAATATCATTTAGACTCAATTTGTTTATGCGTTCTTTTTCATAATCTAAAAAGGCTTGTAATTCAAAATTTAATTTCTTTTCTTTTACTATTGGCATTGTTTCTGTTTTAAAAAATTTTCTAATTCTCTTTCATTTCTTATGCCTAACATTTTATAACTGAGTTTTTTACATATATTACTATCTTTCTCTAGTGACTTATAGAACCCTTGTATATATTTTGTTGACATTTAAAATCCTATTTTATTTTACAATATATGTCAATATATAGTATAATTAACTTTTTTGTTGTTTTGAACAATAAATAATGAAGAATAAAAATAGATTTAAATTTTTTGTTATATTATATTGGCTATTGTAATTAAAATAGCTGTTAAAATACTTGGTACTATATGTGTATTCTAGTAAATATAAATAATCAAAGCGCTATAGGGAGAATAATAATTATTTGAAGATGCGCTAGAAAGACAAAAAACGTCATAACTAAGCAAATTTTTATTAAAATATTGTAAAAACCAAAAGGTCCAGAAATTCTGGATCTTTTGGTTTTAGTAAGAAAATTATTAAATTGTAATCATAACTAACGTTGGAAAATATTTAAAATATTTACAAAAACTATTGACAGATATAGAAAAATATTGTATAATATATAAAGTGTTAATGCATTTAACACTAACTTAAATTACTTAAAAGGGGGAAATAATAGTTAAGTGAAACAGGAAAAGTTCGACCATGTTACCAATATTATTACGGTCTTTTTGTTAGGCATTACGACTTTACTAACGTCATATGCATCGTGGCAGTCTTCTTTGTATTCAGGCCAACAATCATCAAAATATACGCAAGCGACAACTATATTAAGCGAATCAAATTCACTTTATAATCAAGCAGCTCAGCTACTAGAGAATGATATGAATGTATATAATGAAATTTTAAATATGAATTATGATATAGAATATGCAAGAAAATCAAATAATGAAGCGGAAACTAAGAGATTAGAAGATAAGTTAGCTATGTATGAGAAAAATAATGTGTCTACCGATTTAAAAACAGCTATAGATTGGGCTAAAACTCAACCAGAAGGTACAACTCCATTTGCAAGTCAAGATCTAATGGATTCTTATTATAATGACGCAAAGATCAAAAAGGATGAGGGAACTGCTCTTTTAAATTCAGGGCAAGAAGATAACTCACATAGTGATGTGTTGGGACTTTCAACTGTTATTTACTCTACGGTGCTCTTTTTATTAGGCCTTATGTCATCTATTAAATCCAGTAAATTGAAGGTGACGATGCTCATTTTCTCTGGAATTTTAGTAGTATATGCTGCTGCTTTAATGTTTAGTGTGCCAATGCTTAATTTATAAGCTATTACTTAATTTATTTGTAATTTTAAGGAGGTAAAACTATGAAAAGAAAGAATAAGAATATATCTAATGAAAATATAGATGTTGAGAATAGTCTAGGTGACGATGAATTAGAAAAGGTTAGTGGGGGACAAGGGCTGTCTGATTATGTAAAAACAAGTAGAACAGTTTCAGAAAATACTCCAGAGGAAGATTCAAAAAAAGGGTTTAGTCTGTTTGGTTTGTTTAATTTTTTTGATAAGTAGCGAGTTGCTTAGAAGTTTTAATATGAATAAACTAAAAGTAATTTTATCTATGAGACACTTATTCAAAAATAAGTGTCTTTTTTTATTATAAAAGTCAAAATTTTTAGTAAAGTACTCATTAATATATCTTTTTTTTATTCTAATTGTCAATTTTGATAAAAAGCATTGTTTTTTTTTTTTTTTGTTTAAAATAAAGAGGAAAAATATATATTTATATTTATAGGAGGGTACATAATGAAAAAAAGAAGAAATTTTTTTAAAGTTTGTTCTTCGTTTATGGTAACATTACTTTTAGCTAGTTCGTTTTCATACCAAAGTGTGTTTGCAGCAACAGTGACTCAGAGTGTAAGTGGAGTGAATGTTTCCGTTTCAACTGACAAAGACAGTTATGAAATAGGCGAAGCTGTAAAATTGGAAGTTAATTTAGAAAATACAAACAATTATAATGTAGGCTTAAACGACGTAAATGTAAATTTACCTGAAGGACTTTCAAGTGAACCTATTGTTTTACCATCTACTTTAGAAGCAAATGCTAATGTGACAATTGAAAAAGAGGCAACAGTAGATGCTAGCTTTGAAAATTGGACAAGTGTTAATTTAAATGGACAAGACCTCAAGGTTGGGATTAAAGCAGTTCAAGGTATAGTCGAACCAGGCTCTCAATTGGAAGCTACAATAGTTCAAGAAAGTGATCCTAATTATGCTACATATTTAGAGCAAACTGATGCCAAGGACAGAATAAGACATATTGCATTTTTAAATTTGGCATTAAGAAAACCAGATGGAAGTTTATATGACCAGTTAGATGGCTCTGTAACAGTTTATTTACAAGCACCAGAGGGCTGGGGATATGAGGAATTAGAAGTATTCTTTGTTTCTGCCGGTGTGGATGAGCAATTTGAAGAAAATTACAAGACGATTGATGGTATTAAATATGTAACTTTTAATACTAATCACTTTAGTCCATATGCTTTAATGGATCCTTTAACACAAGAAGATAAACAAAAGGCAGAAAGTAAAGTGGAAAGTGTAAAAACTGGAGATATAACTGGCTCTTTAATATTATTACTTTCTATGATTTTAGTAATTTCATTCTTACTTGCTTTTAAATTTAAAAATAAAGCTCGTAAAATACTAACTATAGCTCTTTGTTTTGGAATTCTAACACAAATTATTTATATTAATTCAAATATAGCTAGTGCTGCAGAAATTAAACAAGAAATTACTGCAAATTTAAACATTGTCTTGGGAGGAAATCCTTCTGAAATAAATGTATCTTTTGAAGTCAGTTATGATGCTCCAACTATTGAGACCATTGAAGTTGATGGAGATAGAGTGTCTGTCACTTGCAGTGAAATTTTAAATGGTTGGGAAGGAAGACTAATTTTAGCTGATGCTAGTGATATTGTAATTGCTGAGCAAAGTGTTTCAAGTCCAACCACTGTATATACTTTTAGTGAATTAAATTTAGATGATGATACAACATATAATGTAACTCTATACGATTCTTATGGTAACATAGCTTCTTCTGATAGTTTTACTACAGATATGTATGGTTATTAAGATTGAACCAAACTTTATAAGAAAAATTTTAAAGAGGTTAATATCAGTTTTTCTACTTTTAAGTATTACAAATCTTTTATTTTCTTATATTGTTCAATCAAATAATGTTGGTTCACCAAAAGTTTCAGTGATAATTCCAGTTTATAATGCATCGAACTATCTTAAAGGCTGCTTAGACTCTGTGCTTAAGCAGTCTTTAATTGAACTAGAAGTAATTTGTATTGATGATGGTTCAACTGATGACTCTTTAGAAATTTTAAAGAAATATGGTAAAGAAGATTTTAGGATAAAAATTATACATCAAGAAAATAATGGTGCAGCAGCTGCAAGAAACGCAGGGATACAGATTGCTAGTGGAGATTATATAGCTTTTATTGACTCTGATGATACAATTGACTTAAATGCATATGAAATTAGTTATAAAAAAGCTAAAGAATTAGACGTAGATGTTTTGATGTTTGGAGAAGAAAAATTTTCTACTCCAGATACAATTTGCACTAATGGATTTGAAGCACTTAATTTGTCTGGTGCAATGATGCTTTGGAACAAATTATATAAAAGATCATTTTTAGTTGAAAATGATTTTAAAATTCCAGAAGACTCAAAGTGCTACCATGATGAGTGCTTTAATAGCATTGTATTACCTAAGGCAAAATGTATACGGTGTATCTCTAATAAGTTTTATCATTATCAAAGAAAAAGATCAGGATCTATTCAAACCTCATCGAATTTGAAGAAAAAGGCAGATCATGTATTGTTTTATGCGAGTTTTGTATGTGAAAATTGGAAGTTAAATGGATATATTGAAAAATATTCGTACTGGTTACTAAAAAAGGTTAGTTTTATGATTAATAGAGTATTTGACAGACTGAATTTTTATGATCAAATATATTATAGCAAAGCACTAAAAGATATTTTAGGGGACAAAGTATGTAATCAGAGGAATATTCAAAAACTTAGTAAATATGAAAAATTATTGTTACACAAATGGTCAAAAATTTAAGAATTTAGAAAGGTATATCATTTATGAAAGAAAAAAACAAGATTTTATGTTGCCTTTTACTATTTATTATTCTGCTCTCGGAATTAGGTAATGCTACTGTATTTGCTTGTGAAAGTTTAAATACTGACAAGAAGAAAATAACTGTTGTGGGAATTGGATATGTAGGATTATCTAACAGTGTATTGCTTGCTCAAAATAATGAAGTGTGTGCATTGGATGTAGACACTGAAAAAGTGGAAATGATAAATAAAAGACAGTCTCCAATAGAAGATGAGGAGATTAAAGATTATTTAAAAAATAAAAATCTAAATTTGGTTGCTACTAATAATGAAGATGTAGCTTATAGTTACGCTGACTATATAATTGTAGCTGTTCCTACTAATTATGAACCAGAAAAAGATTTTTTTGATACTTCTATTGTAGAAAGTGTTATTGAAAATGCAAGAAAGATAAATCAAAAAGCAACTATAGTAATAAAATCCACTGTTCCGATGGGATTTACTGAATTAATTAAAGAAAGATATGATGATAAGAATATAATATTTTCCCCTGAGTTTTTGAGGGAAGGAAAAGCATTATATGATAATTTATACCCGTCTAGAATCATAGCAGGATGCAATTTAGAAGATAAGAATATAAAAGAATCAACAGAGACCTTCACGCAGCTTTTAAAGCAAGGAGCTAAGAAAGAAGACGTGCCTATTCTTTTGACGTCATGTACAGAAGCTGAGGCAATTAAACTTTTTGCAAATGCTTATCTTGCGCTTAGAGTAGCTTATTTTAATGAACTTGATATATACTGTGAAAAGAATAATCTTAATACTAAGCAAATTATAGATGGTGTTGGGTTGGATTCAAGAATCGGAAATCATTATAACAATCCGTCTTTTGGATATGGGGGTTATTGTTTTCCAAAGGATACTAAACAACTTCTCGCTAATTTTAAAAATGTTCCTAATAATATTATAAAGGCTATTGTTGATTCAAATGAAACTAGGAAAAACTTTATTGCTGATAGTATATTAAAGAAAAATCCAAAGACGATTGGGATTTACAAGCTCGAAATGAAATCAGGGTCTGACAATTTTAGGCAGAGTGCAATTATAGATGTAGCTAAAAAAATAAAGGAGAATAATGTACCTATAATAATATATGAACCAATTTTAGAATCAGAAAAATTCTTGGATAGTGAAGTTGTAAAAGATCTAGAAAGATTTAAAGAACAATCTGATATTATAATTACGAATAGATATGATAATAATTTGGATGATGTGAAGGAGAAGGTATATACAAGAGACGTTTATCGTAGAGACTAGTATGTTATAAGTTTGAAAGTAATATTTGCTAAATATGAGGAGGGATAATTATAAAAAAGTTTGTCTCAGCGTGGACTTTATTAATAATGTTTATGTCAGTTATCTCCTTAAGTGCTTTTGCATTAGAGAACAAAGGTGTTATACCAAAGGTATCAGTGATTATTCCAGTATATAATGCTGAGCCATATTTAAGAGAATGCATGGATAGCATAGTTAACCAAACTTTAAAGAATATTGAAATTATTTGCGTTGATGATGGTTCTACAGACATGTCGTCTAAAATATTGAAAGAGTATGAGAAAAAGGATTTTAGGGTAAAGGTTATAACTCAGAAAAATAAGGGTGCAGGTGTAGCAAGAAATGTAGCAATAAAAATTGCGAGGGGGAAATATTTTGTTTTTGTTGATTCTGATGATTATGCTGAACCTGATTACTTGGAGTTAATGTATAGGAAGATTGTTTCCAAGGATGCAGATGTTTGTGTATGTAGTGCAGCAAGAGAAGATGTTAAAAAAAATAAAATTTTTGTTGAAAAAAGGTTACTAGATTTTTCTTTAGTTCCTGACAAAGAAGTATTTTCATATAAAGACATTCCCAAAGACTTTTTTCAATTTACAAATACAGTAGCATGGAACAAAATGTTCAAACGAGACCTAATAGTAAACAATAATTTATCTTTTCAAGAGATAGAAAGGTGCAATGACTACTTTTTCGTTTATGCAAGCTTAGTAAAAGCAAATAAAATAACAACTGTTGATAAGGTGTTGTATACACAAAGGATAAACCATGGTATAAATTTGCATTCTGCTTTATATAAATCACCGTTTTGTTTTTTAGAGGCTTCTTCAAAGTTACACGATTGGTTAGTTAAAGAAAATAAATATAATGATTTACAGGATTCTTTTATTAAAGCGTTTATAAAGTTATCAAATTATAATATTTTAAGATTTAAAGACTATAAAAACATTTATATTGATGCATTTAATATGGTTAGGCAGAAATTAGAAGAATATAATGTGAGATCACGCCTAGACAATTTACAAAATGCTTGTTTAAAAAGAGTAGCGCAAATATTTCTAGAACAAACAGCAGAACATAGGTATAAAGAAATTATTCGATCTTATGATAAAAAGTAATTTTTGGAGGAATATGGTAATGAGGAAATTTTTATTATCAATTTTATGTAGTTTTAGCTTATTGATTTCAGTGCCTACAAGTATGGACGTAAATGCAGAAGAATCCCATGTTATTCCTATTGCCATGGCAACTGATAATAATTATGTACTACCAACTATTGTTGCAATAACCTCAATGCTTGAAAATGCAGACAAAAATACAGTTTATAATTACAATTTGTTGGTTTCAGGAGACTTTACAGAAGAAAACACTCAAAAGTTTCTAACTTTAAAAAAGAAATATTCTAATAATTGTGAATTTAAGTTTATCAATATGGGAAATGCATACGCTGGAAATAAAGAGGTCGGAACTAGGATAACTACTCCTATGTATTATAGACTAAGTTTACCTAGCATTTTAAAAGAAGATAAATGTATTTATTTAGATGGGGACACAATAGTAGAAAAAGACTTATCAGAATTATATAATGTAAATTTGGACAACTACTATTTAGCAGGGGTAAAAGCGGCAGGAATACAAATTGCGGGAGAGAGATATGCAAAACTTTTAAAAATTCCTGATATGAAGCAATACATAAATTCAGGTGTTCTTTTGATTAATTTAAAGAAAATGAGAGAGGATAAATTGGAAGATAAATTTTCAGAGTTTATAGAAAATACTATTAATAAAGAAGAAAAATTAAACTGCCCAGACCAAGATACCATAAATGCAGTTTGCTATAATAACATAAAAATCCTTCCTCTTAAATATAATACGATGACAGTATATAATTTAACAAATCCAAATACATATATTAAAAGTAAAAAATTTCAAAATTGTTATTCTCAAACAGAGTGGAATGAAGCAGCTTCTTCACCTGCTATTTTGCACTATGCTTGCAAATTAAAACCTTGGAATGATGAAGAATCCAACATGGCAGAATACTGGTGGAAGTATGCTAGAAAAACTAAATTTTTTAATGAAATAAGAAGACAATTTTGGTATGACTATTTTTCATCTTTACCAGAAGATAAATATCCAGAAGCACTAAAAAAATGGTATAAAGAAAAAATGAAATCAGAATTAAACTTAGAGCATCCAAAGACATATACTGAAAAAGTGCAATGGCTTAAATTAAATGATATGGATGAACTAAAAACTAAATTAGCGGATAAATATTTAGTTAGAGACTATGTTAAAGATAAAATTGGAGAAAAATATTTAGTGAAGCTTCTAGGTGTTTGGGACAATTTTGATGAGATAGACTTTGATAAATTACCGGATAAATTTGTGTTAAAGGCAAATCATGGATGTGCCTTTAACATAATAGTAAGAGACAAAAAAAACTTTGACAAAGAAGATGCAAGAAAAAAATTTAATAAGTGGTTAAAAACTAATTTTGCATACTGTTCAGGGCTAGAACTTCAATATAAAAATATAAAACCTAAAATTATAGCAGAAGAATATTTAGAAAATGATGGCTCAGATCTATATGATTACAAAGTATGGTGCTTTGACGGAAAACCTTATTATACAATGTTTCTTTCAGAAAGAAATAAATCACTAAAAATGTCATTTTATGACAATGATTGGAAACTGCAACCTTTTGTTTACAGTCATAAAAAAAATGATAAAGCTATTGAACGACCTGATAATTTTAATGAACTTTTGGAAGCTGCCAAGAAATTAAGTAAAGGATTTAAACATGTTAGAGTGGATTTTTATAGACTAAATGATGGTACTTTAAAATTTGGAGAACTAACTTTTAGTAGTGCTTCTGGATATATGTCCTGGCGCCCTATAAAATACAATAGATTTTTTGGAGATTTAATTAAATTACCTACAGACGAACAATAAAAGAAAAAGCCAACTTTTAGTTGGCTTTTTCTATGAACCACTTATCATATTATATATTTCGTTTATCGCACCAACAATAGTTTTATCGGTTGTATTTAGTGCATTATCGGTTACAGCCTGTGCACCTAAATTGGTTAGTGCAGCTGCAGCTGTGGTAGCTCCTGTGCCACCATTTGATATTGGTACAACACAGTTCGGATTAGCTGTAAATATTTTATACCAGGTAACATAAGTGGAGCAATGTTCACCAAAATAAAAATTATTTCCATTGTGGCCATTTGATAACGATTGATTGAACAATAGTATTTTGCGGTCTCTACTTTTAATAATAGTTATTTGTCCCCATTCAGCAGGTGCATCTGAGATTTGAGCAGCTGTATTTACTGAACTACTAAATATAGAATAACTTGGGAGTGCGTTTATTATATCCGATGTTGAACATCCACTGGTAAGCCCTAACTGAGAGTATGAATTATAATACTGTAAATTTTTTTGAGCATCCACTAGATTGACTGCGCCTGTTCCACCTTTGCTTATAGGTAAAGTCCCACTTAAGTCATTTATTTCAGAAGGAATACTTGGCTTATTTTTAATGTAATCATCAGAAGAGGTATTAGTTTGATTCCAGTCACTTTGTACGTTTGAATTTGCACCATTTTCAATTCCATCAAGTTTAGTTTTATCAGATGAACTCATTAATCCATCACTATTTTTTGTAGCGACTGAATAAGTGGTGTCGTGTGTAATTACAGTATTTAATGTATCTCCGTCTTGATCTTTTAGGGATAAGGTTGTCCCATTAACCTCTAAAGATGAACCGTATTTTGTTGAGTCTAATAATGCACCAACTTGTGTAGCTGTTACATTGTGAGGATTATTTTCAGAAGCAGAATGTTGTTTTAATATATTTACATCAGAAACAATTTTTTGAAAAGCGGTTAATTCTGAGATGCTTTCTTCCGTAGAAATACCTAAAGAAGGTTGTATAAAAATGTTAATTTTTTGTGCTATTAAAGTTTCACCATTTTCTGACATTACGTGAACCTCACAATTTTCTAAAGTGCCAGGGAAAGCTGACATTTGAGAAGTAAGCTCTAAAATAGCAATACCATTTTTAGCATCATCTATAATCATACTGTTAAATATAACATTTCCATCTGGTTTTTTAGCTACAAATATAACAGATTTACTAGTTAAATCTATAGGACCATTTTCGTCCTCCAGCTTTATACTTAGGAATCTACTGTCAACTTCTCCTTGTACAGCCATTGCAAATTTATTATTATTTTTCCATACATTTAATGTTATGCTTTTATTTGTCAAAGCTAATCCCCCCCAAAAAAGTTTATAAAATTAATTCTCAATAAAGGCGTAAATTTTTAATTTGTTGTCTTTTTAAGACTAATGTTATAAAAATTTTATTTAAAAACAAAAAGAAAAAATCGTAGTTTGACTGATTGATTAAATGAAAGTTAAAGGATGATATTAAAAGCTTAAAAATGAAAAGAAGTAACAACTATTGCATTTTAAATGTATGTATTTACGGTGTGTGAGTTTTGAGAGGCATAAAATTTTAAATAAGAAGCTTAATGTACTTCAAAATAGAAAACTTGAATTTGTAGTAGTTGATTTAGAATATTTCTATTATATTTACAACTCTATGTAAACAATAATTATAAAAGTAGATAAAAGTTTAATAACTTTTAGAATGATTGTTATATTAAGTAAAATACTATATAGATATACCCAGAGTTTATGTAAACTCTGGGTATAGTTGTAGGAGCTTTGGAAAGGAAGAAAAACTTAATAGTTATTTTATATATTATTTCAAAAAAATACTACATTTTAGTTAATTTGTTTCATTGGGAGATTACATAATTTCCTTTGCAAATTTTGAATTGTATTTATTTGATTGCGATTGCTTATTTATATTTTTTTATTCTAATGATTTAGTCACTTCTAACTATCAACTGCGATTTTGCTTTGAAAGTTTGAGGATCCTAACCTCATAGATGCTTTTACATGTATATGCCTTAGATTTAAGACCAATTTAAGGCATAGAAATTTTTATGTTAGGTTGTAATCAGTAGTTTAAATTTGTTGTTTATTGAAATGCTATCTGCTACAATATTTAAGTTCGGTTATTTAACTAATAGAAGTTTGTATTTTTGTATGCGAAGATATATTTTACCAGTAGGATATATATTTTTTCAGAAATTAAAAAAGTGTTAATATATTTAACTTATGAAGGGTTTAGCAGGCTTTACTGGCTCTAATATTTAATATATTTTATTTTCTAATATATGGCTTTTGCCCTAAAACTTAGATATTAATTTTCTACAGTACATTAATTGCAAAATAGTCAAAATTAATACTTATTTATTACCCTCCCACTTGGAAAACCAAAATGTACTGTAAAGAATAATAATAATTCCAATCAAAAGTGGAATTACTAAACTCCAATTCATCATTTGTTCCACAAATTGAATAAAAGCAAGTCTTAATGGGTATGTGAATGGAACTATTGTCCAGATATGATCACCTAAAGCTGTGGCACCCAGAATTGCTGAGATAAGTGTACTAAAGAATCCAAGGCAAACTGTTGGAGCTATAGAATTGATTAAAGAAGATACTACATATATGTATATAAGAGGAATAGAACCTATAAATGTTAATAAAGCCCCTGTTAAAAACAATTTGTATGATAAATTTATATTAAAATGTAAATTTATGTAGGATAAAAAAATTAATGTAGATAAAAGTAAGGAAATAAAAAGATTTAGAGTTAGTATAATTATTTTGCTAAAGAAGGCATTTAATTTTCCTATAATATTTTGAAAATTATTTGCCTTCTTTTCTATAAAGCATTCTAAGCTTGCGTAGACGCTAATTAACGATGGCAATAATATACTAATAGTTGAAAAAAAGTTTTCATAAATTTTTATTTGCATATTATTATTACCAATGTAGAAAGAGCTATACCAAATCATTATAATTGAATATGTAACAAAGAAGGCTAACATAATCCATCTTAAAGAGGTTCTTTTTAATTTTAACCATTCAGCTTTTAAATGATTTAATAACAGATTAATACACCTCCTGATTTTTAAACGTATTTGTAGCTATAATGCATGAAACTATGCAAAAGATTACTGATATAAAAATGCCAATAAAAATAACAGAATTATCTAAAAGGGGACTATTGCTAGGAAGAAATGTACCATTAGGATGGATTCTTGCAATAGGACACATAAGCCTTAATGCGAATCCCCAAGGCATAATAAACCAGTAGGCTTTTGTTGAAAAAATAATTCCTAAAATTAAAAAAATAAAATTTAAGATTAAAGTTACTAATACTGATGTTTTGTAACTGATAAATAAATTTATAGGAGTTAGACTTACTGATATAATGAATGAAATTAAAATGGAAAAAAATATATTTGATAAATTAGAAAATGATCCGAATAACAAATAATTTGAAACAAACAAAGTGAGAAATAAAACTAATGAAGAAATCAATATATAAATATCTACTACTACCATTTTACTTATAAGGAAAGCTCGTTTATTTATACATCGCGAAAGAATTGAAATGTAACCAAAGGAATTTTTTTCATTTAAGTCAGATAGAACACATAAAACGGCAGTTCCTAAAGGAACAAATATTAGTGCCCACCAATTTAATGTCATTGCATTAAAGCTATTTTGAGGGTCATTTAGAGAACAACATACTAAATAAGAAAACAAAGCAAAACATATTGGTGCCATAAATATTAGCTTTCTTGAAAAAGTACGTTTAAATTTTAAATTTTCTGATTTTATATATGGAATCATAATTATTTAGCCTCCAATTATATACTTTTTATTACATCCATGAATAATTTCTCAAGCTTAATGGACCCGTCGTTCTTGCCTTCAAATTCGAGAGTACCATTATGTATAATTCCTATTTCATCTGCTACCTGTGAAACCTCTGAAAGAATGTGACTTGACAAAATAACTGTAATACCTTGTTTTGGAAAAGAACGAACTAAATCTCGAAGTTCTGATATACCTATAGGATCAAGGCCATTAGTAGGTTCATCCAAAATTAATAATTTAGGCTTTGAAATTAAAGCTTGTGCTATACCTAGCCTTTGTTTCATGCCTAAGGAGAATTTTGAAGCTAATTTTTTTCCTACATTATTGAGTCCAACAATATTTAATACATCTTGGATATGCCCCTCATCTATAGAAAGTAAAGTTGTATATACTTTTAAATTCTCATAAGCTGTTAAATTACCGTATATAGGGGGATTCTCAATAAGTGCTCCTATATTAATTAATTTATTATTACTGAGTGGATGTCCCTCAAAAAAAATTTCGCCAGCTGTTGGTTTTAAAAGACCGGTGATCATTTTTAGCAAGGTTGACTTTCCAGCACCATTTGGCCCTACGAGCCCATATACAGTATTTTCTTTTATATGTAAAGAAACATTATGTACAACAGTTTGATTTTTAAAAGATTTTACTAAATTGTTAGTTGTTAATAAAAGTTTAGCCAAATTAAACACTCCTTATTTAAACAGTTGACATTTTTAAGTTTTATTCATTGAAATATACATTTCGTAAGCAATTTTTTTTATATCATCTTTTGTTGTATTTGAAATTTGCTGTAATATCTTGGTGTACCTACTATAATAATCAAATTCGTTTATATTGGAATCGATTTCTAACAATGTGCCAGCAATCCCTTCATGAGCCTTAGTAAATTGTTTTGCTGTTAATATTTTATAAGAATGTAATGTTTGATCATTACATTCCCAATTCAATAAGAATTCTGGTGCTTTTTTTAATATTTCAATTGTCTTTTGAGGATTAGAATCAGCAGAAGACAACATAACAAATATATTATTGTTGTCTATGAAGTTAATAGCTGAATAAGCACCTCCTTTAGTTCTAGCTAAGGGCAACAAATACTCATAGTTTAATATATTATTTATAACATATTTACTGTCATTTTTACATAGAGAAAAATCAAATGCGCACATTGAACTATCTGGAGTGATAATAGTTTTGTATGTGTCGCTATCTTTATCGTCAGCAAAAAAACTGTTTATTGAATTTTTTATTTTTATATTTTTATGTTCAACATTATCTTTTAGAGTATTCATAAGAAAGCTTTTAAACTTATGTATAGCGGCATTACATCCAATACAATAAGCTCCGTATAAATTATCTTTACTAAATAATCTTGGCACTATATAATCTACATTGCTATTAATATTTTCTAATTGTATTTTATCATTTATTATATTTTCTAAATAATTTATATACTCCATGGAATCAGAATAATAAGTAAGTTTATTTCTTTTGGAAATACTTGATTGAAGGTTTATAATTTGCCCATAATTATTGCAAAAATATTTTTGTTTTAAATTAATTAATGTATCTTTTACGTCACCTTTTTTAATGTCACTTTTTATTAATTTATTGCCATCTAATAATTTATGCAGTAAATTAAAGAAACTTTCGATATCATCTAAAGTACAATTACAAGAAATTTTCAAATATGGTAAAAATCTGTTATTACTTTCTGATAACCCTATTTCACGATTTACCTTAATAAAACCTTTAAATCTATTCCACCAAACATCTAAGATGAGATTTAATATATTTAAGTCATTGCCGTTAAATTCACTTAAATCAAAATATAAACCAAAATATAGCGTTTCTCCTTTACATATATTACTAGATGCAAACTTTATGTTATCAAAATATTCCTGTTTTATATCAACTCTATTGTTAATAACATGTTTTAATTTTATTAATGGTATGCAGGGAAGACAATCAAGATTATCTTCCCGAGTTAGCCATGTTTCAAAATCGTTTTGTTTTTCTAGTTTATATTGAAAGAATATTCTTTCCTTTACCTTATCAGGTAAAAGAGATGTTTTTAATTTATCATTAATTTTTTTAGGGTGAAATACACCAATAGAATAATTGCTATTGTGAAAAATGTTAGAGTGCAAAAAGCTCTTTATATATGAAAAATTGCAGACTTCATCAAGACATATGCCTAAGCTTTTTGAGGAATATAATTCTATATCTTTTAAAGGATTATCATAATAAGTGAAGTTATGAAAAAACGTTATGCTTTTTATTTTTTCATTAGAGTTAGAATTCTTTTTTAACGTATTAGATCTAATATTATCTTTAACCAAATTAAAATTGCAATTAGCGTTTAATTTAGTTAGATAAGTTTCTAAAATATCAATAAGATCACATTGAAATTGTACATGAGATAGTGGCTCATTGCTTCTTTTTAAGCACTTAAAACTTAGAACCTTTTTACTTCCTCCAGATAAACTTACACTTATATCATCATAGTTTTTTGCTCTAACAATATCTTTAAATTTACAAAAGTTTGCGTTACAAAGCGAACTAAATAATGATGCACATGTAAAATCTTTTATTGAATTACTGTTTAAAATGTAAGATGAGGTAAAATACTTATCAGAGGTTTCAATAGAATCTGACTTATAATATGATTCAAAATGTTTTATAGTATTTTCAGGTTGGGAGTCATTGCTGACTTTATATAGTGAATTACTGTCTAGACTAAAGTGACTTAAAATTTGCTCATCTATAACGGAAAAAACTTTATTGTAATTAAAATTTCCATGTATAACAACTAACATGTTTTGCGGAGTGTAAAACTTTTTATATGCATCTACCACTTCATTATATGATAAATCAACTAACTTTAAAGGAACACCACCACTATCAAACTGTTGATTTGTATTATGAAAAAGATTTTTCATAATATCATGGCTCATGCTTTTTTGTTGATCATTATAAGCATATAAAATTTCATTATAGACGACCCCGTTTAATTCCTCTTTATCTGCAAGATCGTATCGTAATGCTTCTTTAAAAAAAATTCTTTCATCGGTTAAAATTAATGGATTAAAAATACAGTCTAGTAAAATACCATATATAATATTTAATTCGTCTTCAGATAAGCTGGAAATTTTGTATGTAGTAAAGTCATGGTATGTTGTAGCATCTATATTACTCATAGGATACTTTTTATTTATAGCAAACATTATATCTTTTATAGGATAATTTTTAGAACCATTCATTATACAATGCTCTAATACATGCATGGTTCCCTTATCATTTTCTGTAGGTGTTCTAAATAAGAACTCTATAGATAAATTGGGGGTATTATCTTTTTCTATAATAAATTTTGCCCCCGTTCCTTTGTGCTCATAAAGTAAAATAGGAACTCCATCTATTGATTTTTCCTGAATTAGTTTAAAGTTACAATTGTTTAAATCTGGACTGTCTAAGGCGTATGCAAATAGACTTAATGAATTCAATGTAAATAAAGAGTAAATAAGTAAGAAGATTACTGCTTTAATTTTATAAAAAAATTTATTTCTTATGTTTAACAAATGCTGTCCCTCACTATATTAATTGTTGAGCATAAATGCTAAACTCCAAGGGGTTTTTTCTTCTTTACAAGTAGCTATCATTGACAAAAGAATACCTGATGTTCCATTCAATAAGCCGGGATCATCTATGGCTTTTAGCTTATCCATACATAATTCTATGTTTTTAAAACCGAATGGATTATTTTTATCATAAAAAGTTATTATTTTTTTCTGAATGCTTTCGCAGACTGTTTTAAAATATTTAATTTTTGTATGCTCATAAAATTTATGTGATAGATATAATAACCCTGCATAACCATGGCAAAATGTTGGGGAATTTACTCCTAGTTTATATTTCAATGCATCTTTCATGCTTTCAATAGCAAAATCTTTTAAATTATCATCTTTTAAGACTTCAGCAGTAACCAATAAAACATAAGCAATGCCTGGAGTTCCGTAGCACCATGCATCTCGGCTATATTTTAATTCAGATTTTTCACCTATATAGTCAATCATACTTATTTCTGATGACCAAATTTTTCTATATCCTGTATTAATGCAGTACTTTAAAATTAAGTTTTTTAGCATGTTAATTGTACTCAGCTGTCCATCTAAAATAATGCCTAAGCTATAAGCCTTTATTAAAACCATTAATATTCCAGGTATGCCGTGTGATAATCCAAGGTTGATATAGTGATGGTTATCATTGTTTTCAACAAAGTAAGAGTTTGTTTTGTCTATCATAAACCTTGGAACTTTTTTGTTATTGACAACTTTATCCTTACAAATATGTATCATGTATATAAGTATCATTGTTAAAGTTTCTAAAATTTGCAAATCGTCCTTAAAAAGCATAAGGTAATTAGCTACCCCAGAAAGTCCATACATAACATCATAATGCTCTTCTTTTATGTCAGTTATTTGGTTTAGGCGATTTAATTTTTTAACAGTCTTATCAGCGATAATTTTGTTTAAGGTTTTAATAAGACTTTGATAGTTTGTACCTTTATTAGACATACATACTGTAGAAAGTGCTATTCCACAAAGCCCACTCCATAATGATACATCGATATTATTTATATTACCACTTATATATGATACGACAGTAGATAAATAATTGTGTGCAATTTTTTCATATCCTTTGTTAGGATATAATTCATTTAATTCTCCAAATAGCACGCATAGGGAAGGCAATCCATTGCTTAGTGAATATTTATCGAATGATTTAATGCTTAACCCGTTTAATGTAATTGTATTGCATGGTAAGTTTGTTATTTTTTCTATATGACTGTAATCAGATAACTTTGTTATTGTATCATTTAAGATTTCTTCAAAACAATTTTCGGTGTAATTTTCTTCTAATAACATTATTCCTCCATATTTTTCCCGAATTCCAAATTATATATTTTTTTATATAGACTGCAGTTTTTTAATAAGAATTCATGAGAGCCTATATTAACTATTTTACCGTGATCGATGAATATTATTTTATCAGCTTTCATAGCATTAGAAATTTTGTGAGATATAAATAATCCAATTTTATCCTTAGTAAAGTCTATAAAGTAATTTATTAGTTTATTTTCATTTATTTTATCTAATGCAGAACTTGGTTCATCAAGAATATAAATGTCAGCATCGTTAAACAAGGCCCTTGCGATTGCTATTTTCTGCCACTGACCGCCAGATAATTGTGTTCCTTCATCAAACCATAGTCCTAGTTGTTGATCTAAATTTTTTATAAAATTAATACCAACAGTATTTTTTGTGTTATTGAGTTTAACATTGTTTTCAATATTATCTATATTGCCAAATCCTATATTTTCTCTAAGAGACAACTCATATTTTATAAAATCCTGGAAAAGAACACTAATTCTTTTATAGAGACTTTTTTTATCTAAAGTATTTATACATTTATCATTAAATAAGATCATATTGTTCTCTACATTGTAATAACTTAGTATAAGTTTTATAAGTGTAGACTTACCAGAACCGTTGACTCCAAATAGAGCTACGCGTTCGCCTTTTTTTATTTTAAAATTAATATTGTCTAGAACTAAATTTTTACCATCATAACTAAACTTTAAATTTTTTACCTCTAGTGTATTAATACTAGGCAATTTTAGTTTATTATCTTTTAAATCTTGATCTTCTTTTAACTCCAGAAAATTAAAAAGTTTTTTCATATAAAGGCTATTTTGGTATATTCCATATATACTATCCCCAAATCCACGACAACTACTATAAAATATTGATAAAGTTCTAATTAAGCTAATTGCTAACGCTACAGTAAGCACATTACTACACATAGATAATACGATAATGATTAACATTATGAAAGACATTATATTGTTAATAAAGTCAAATATAGCTGTTAAAATACTCCTTTTTTTACTTACTTTAATGTTTTCAGAGACAATAATTTTTTTATTTCTATTATATTTATCAAGTAAATATTTAGATAGGCCAAACAAACGAATTTCCTTAAAATTAATGTCTTTTGTAAGGAGATATTCTATGTACCAAAGTGACCTTGAACGTGGACATCTTTTTTCCTCTAATTCAAATTCTTCATCACATAGTAATAAATAGCAAATTGTTGATATAATAAAGGGAACTATAAGTATAAAACTTGCATATTTAAAAAATTTTATAAAAACATATAAGGATGTTGTAAGTGTCACAATAGATGTTAGTATTGATATAATATTGTTAAACATTTGGTATGGCCTATATGAAATTTGCGACTGAATGTGTTGTAACATATCTTGTACTTTAGAATTTTCAAAATCCATTAAAGATAGTTTACTACATTTTTCCATTGTCTTTTTTACTAATTTATAGTCAAGAAATGATTGTATTTTTCTACTAATATGAGTGCTAATAACGGTGATTAAATCTGCTAGTACTTTAATTGTCACATATAGAATTATTATTGATATTATTTTATCAAAGTTTTTTAAGTATAGCGTATTTATCATCATACCGAAAATAAATGCAGATAATATTGGTAATGTTGATTTTAATAAGTTTAAAAAGGACAATATGATAATACCTTTTTTATCGAATGAGTATATTAATTTTAATGTTTTAGGGACTATTTTTGTAAAAGATATGATCTTTAATATTGTGCGAAGGTTTTTCTTTAATTTTTCAATCATTTCTTGTTCCTTTTTAAAGTATACTTTTTATCCATACAATATAATACATATATTGTATGTCGAGTATAGCTTCTTAATTTTAATTCGTACTCTACATTAGTACCAAACATTCTATTCATAGACATATGTATAAGGCTGTCAAGGATTTGATATTTTATATTATTATTGTTATTATGTATTTTTCTAATTTGTTGCAAGTAATTTTCTATAGATTTTTTTCTCTTTTCGTAAATCCTTAATATGGTTTTTTGTTCCTCATTATTTATTGTATTATTTATATAATTTATAGCAGTTTCTAAAAAGTCTTTTCTTTTTGATTTAAAGGAGTCACGATGTAAGGATGTAGATACGCTTCTGTCTAAAAATATTAGCTTTTCCTCAAGGCTAAGTTTGAATGCATCAAGGTAACTTAATATATTTAGCAAGCCTAATGTGTCATCAGAAATTGATATTTTGCTCTTAGCTTTCATTTCGAATATATTAATGCAGGCATAACTATCTTGTGCAAAAACCTTTTCTGCATGCTCAATGCAACTTGAACCTCCATAACGCTCTATTTCCCTATTATAGAAATCTAAATTGAAATTTGATATATAAAAATTTTCCATTAATGAATAAAGCCAACAATCTATTTCATCATAAACTTTTATTAGATTCGTTCTTTTTCCATTAATGCGTAGGCGTATGTGTTCTTTAGGATCTAAATATCTTATAAAGAAGTAATCGTCTATTTTTTTCTCATCTTTTAATTGAGATAAAAAGCTATTTATTTGTATACCAATCAATCTATTTAAATTTTTGTTTACTCCATATAGATTAAAGTATAACCACTCATCGAATGGTCTTCTAAATCTGATATGTTCAACTAGAGGCAGCTTTTCTTCTATTATTTCTATTTCACGTTTTTGTACCTTTTTTATAGGTTTATTGATTTTTTGCAAAGGAATAAATAGTTCTGCATGGTAATTTTCATTGCCACATTTAACCGGTGAATCAAATTCGCGATGAAATTTGCATAGACATATATTAGCTTTTTTTACAAATAACTCATTATAAAGTATTTGCAGACATCTTTTATTTTTTATATTTATTAATAACTTATTATCATCTAAACCTTTTATATAAACATATTGACATATGTTATAAGCTTTAACATATGTATTGAACTTATTCAAAAATTCATCAAAACTGCACTTTTTACTTAATGACAAAATTGAGTTATTTATATGCCATCTTTCAGATTGTAATATAAAGTTTTTATACTTTATTTCTGGTACATAAGTATATTGGCTAAAGAATGTTTTCCAAGGAAAATCATACCATAAAATTTTTTCTTGTATTGTCATATCTGCAAGAAATCTTACAATAGGGGGAAGATATGATGGGTTAAACATGTTATTCATGGTTATTAAAATTCTTTTATTTAGTTTTTTAGATTTTAAATAAAATTTGTTGTTTTCTAAACCTACCATAATGTCATCAAGAGATAGCTGTGTTTTAACATCATGAGAGTTTGCAGTTGAAAGAGAAATTTCATATTCACTTCTATGATTATTACAAATTACATTAGCTGATCTTTCATTTAAAGGAACTAATGAAACTTCACAAGTTATATAATCATTATCTGTATGGAGACTTTTATATGAATTATTTATATCATCAAAAAATGTAGTATGCTCATCCATCATATGAGAAAACCTTCCAAAGCTTTTACCGGCTGCGGGGGAACCAATGATATCACCTAGTTCAAAAATAAATTTATTTTTTTCTTTCATCATGACTAAATTTAGTTCTAAAGATTCAGGAATGTACTCATATTCACAATTTGATAAATTTAAAGAGTCTATTTCTTCATCTGTTATTTCTATTGTATTTAATCCATTTTTTAGTGCATAACAATATTTATTATAGAAATAGTATGCTAAATCTGAAGAGAATTTTTCATAATTTTTGCCTATATTATAAGCAGTATTTTTATCGTCAATTGGTAATCCAATTCCGTAATTTTCATCTATCAAATCTATTAATTTAACCAACCTGTTTTCGCCATAAAAGTCCAGAAACTTTTCTTTATAAATTTTCCAATAATTATAGTGTACATTTTTACTATTAAATTTCATTAGAATATTTATTAATTCATTTAGTTCATTAATACAGTTTTTATTTATTCGTTTACTTATAAAATTTGCTTTCGTATCTATTTGCAAATAGTTATCTGATTTAAAAATGTCTTGCATTTCTGCTGTTAATTTATTATATAAATTTTCATTATTCCTATCTGAACACTTATTGTATAAATTTATGTCATTATAAATTTTAACTAGTTTATCAGTGTAAGTCTTATCTGATACTACTCTCTTTAGTTGATCTAAGAAATATTCAAATTGACCATTTTTTGTTAATGGAGGTCTTAAATTTGATATTAAGTACTCGTTGTTAATTAGCTCGTCTAGAAAAATTTTAAATTTATTATCATTACAATCTTTATAAGTCTTTTTTAGCTCGTTAATTATATCTACAAATGGAACATAATTTTTTGCTAAATTGTAAATAAGATCAAAAGCTTTAGTATGTTTGATACTAATATTTGTTATTTTCTTGCTTTTTTGTGTAGAGCTTAATAAAGAAACACGGCCGTGGTTTATAACAGCAGCTTCGTTAATTTTATAAAGAAGCTTATCTCTATACTTTACTTCTAATTCCTTTATAACATTAAATAGCCAACACATATCTGGCTTAGCATATCTTATCGACACAGGATTATCAAGTTCAAAGGAGCTTAAAGAGTTACTATAATTGCCAAATGCTACGCTAGAAAAAAGTCCATACGGAGTACAACGTGAAGTTGCTCTAATAAAGTATTTATATTCAGAATTAGTAAAATGTTCTTTATTATTGAGTTTATTATCATTTTCAAAATTTATCATTGAGTTATAAAAATTGAAACTAGATGTTTGTATAGCTTCTTTCAAGATCCTGTAATATTTTTCAGGTAACCTATTAAAAATGTGATCATAGCTGTCTGTACTATCCTGAATTAAATTAAAATGCAGGTCTATGGGGAGAGTAGGTACCCTAATCATAAATGTATCCATTAGTTCAAAGTTATTTTTCATTTTCAACCCTTCTTAATGAAATGAAGAGACAATAAGCTGCCTTTTGTGTAGCTATATTGTCTCTTAGCGTTTAATTAAAAACTACAGTGGCATGTAGCAGATCGATTAGAGCAACCTTGTAGCAAGCCCGTTACGCATCCAGGTGTGCATAAGCTTATGCTAGTAATCCCTGACTCGTCTGGGCTTGAATTAACATCTGCTTGTAAATCCAAATCAAAATCTAAATTTTCTTGGTTCATTGGTTTTGCCTCCTCAATTTTGGAATATTAATTTACTAGAAATGAAAGATATTATATTAGGAATTATGATACCTCATTTCTGAATGTTATGTTATCACATTGGATAGCTGAAATCAATAATATTTTACAAATTCTACCAACTTGATATTTAAATTAATTTTAACTTACAATTATTGTCAATTAATAACAAATTATTTGAAGTCATACTAATTTGTCTAATATTTCAATAAAAATACAAGTGATTTTAAACAGGATATGAGTAAGAAGGTGATAAGTATGGCTACAATAGCTTAGATTTGAAAGTGTTTTTATACTGCGACATTGAAATGATGAGAACTAAGAATGACAAGGAAATAAGGTCTAACCTTTGTCCAAGAGAATAAAGGCTTTTTTATACGGCTCTAAAAAGTTTATGTAAGAAAAATAAAAATCAGCTTTTAGTGCAGGCTTTAATTCTGACAAAAGCTGATTTTTTTGTGTACTTATATTATTGTAGTGAAGATAACTATTATAAGTTCCTTGAATAATTATGATATGTAGAACAAATACCTATTTAGTATGTATATATTTATAAACTGAAACTGTCTACACTAATAAATTGAGAGAACAAATGCATTTGAGTGATACTTTTTGATTTTATAATACAAAGTATTTAAGATTTTCCATATTATTATAATTTACTTTTATATAATAAGGTGGCAATATTACCTACTTAATTGACAAAAAGTAAATATTTTGATATAATTTATTTTAATCATAGGAGGAGGGATATTTTAATGAATATTAAACTCATACAGCTATTCAAAAAGCTGTCGGTAAGTGATAGCTTTGCTGAAGCGTTTGAGAACAAAAAAAGTGTAGATAAAAAGCATGAAGTTGCAAAAAGTAATTTTACAGAATTTGGTGAAAAGATTTCTATTGACTGTTTCAATTATTTAAAAAATGTTTCTAATATAAAACAGAGATTTTCTAAAAAATATATACTAAATGTCCGTAAGGGCGCTCGAAAATTAAACTTAAGTTTAGCGACACTAACTTTGTTATGTGGAATTTTAGCTGCTACAGCAAGTGTAAACGTTGCCTCTGCGACACCTACGGATTTTTATGCAGTTATGCAGAGTGAGTTAGAAAGTGAATGTGTACCTATACCAAATGAAATTAAAACTATAATAGGACATCTAAAATATTGTGAAAAATTTAGTTTTAAAAAGTGCTTTCAAACTTATAAGAATGAAGAGGAGATAATAGATCAAGTTAAGAAAGATTTGGGACTAAATCCAAAGAAAGATGAATTTCCTTATTCCTTTATAAAAATAGTAATAAAAAATAAATATTTTGGAGGAAATGAAACTAAGTTTAATATCTATAAAAGATCTCTACAAATATTTAATCAAATCAATTTTTATAAAAAAATTGTAAATAAAGTTGAGTGTGAACTTAGAACACGTTTAAAGAAGGACATAGATGATATAGAAGCTAAAGGATTTATTGTTTCTGGGGAAGAAGGAGACTGTAATACTATAGAAATAAAGGCTAAACGCGATTGTGATAAAAGAAAAGTTAATTATAAAATTCATTTGGGATTTTTAAAGCATATTATATTTGGTAAATTTGACAAAAATTTTGCCACATTACGGTCAGGAGGACATACTAAAAATGCACTGAAAATTTTGGATAAAATTAAGAAGCAAAAAATATCTAGTGTGTTTGAAAACCCATTTCGGAATGATTTTGTAAAAGAGATTCTTAAAAACAATGAAGAAAATAAGACTTATAATATAAAATGTACAATGGCTAATGGAGTACAAGACTGCGAAATTTTTGATCTGAATGCTAATGATAAATATAAAACAATCTTTCCTAAATATTGGTCAACTGAGGATATTATCAAAGCTATTCAAAAATGCATTGAATTTGGAACAATTCTGCCTAGCTGTAGCGATCGTATTTTGTATTTGGCTGGAGTTAATAATGTTTACATACTTACATGTGTTTCGAGAGATAATAGAATTCTTTCTGTTTATCCTTTACGCTATATGCCCACTGGAAATGGCAAACAAAAGGTTCCGGTTAACACCGGTGCTGGTAAAATAAAGGTTGCAGAAAAGGATATACCCATGAAAATGATGACTTTAGCATGTGGGTCTCAACCGGATTTTAATGCCACTAAAAGTGAAGATACTTTGCCTACAGATGATCAATATGTAAATTACGTATCTATAGACGATGCAGGACAAGATAAACCAATAGAAGGCTTTGAAACTGAAAGCAAAGATTCCATAATTTCGAATGACTCGGAAAGCTCTGAATTTAATAAGAATATTAATGAAGAGATTAAAGTGGAGCAATCAACTGAAAAGGAAAGTAAAAAAGATGATTTAAAATCAAAGATTCCACATTTAGTAAAACAACTTAGTGTTTGGCGCAATGGAAAGAAATAGACGATAATTTTTGGTAGTAAGTGAAATTTGCGTTACATTATGTTACCAAGAATTGAAGATGGAAGTGAAAAGAATTTTAGAGACTTTTATGCTATGATGAAAATTAATATAGAATACACAAATTATAATATACGAAAAAAAGGTAGATTACTGAATTTTTAAGTGGGGATGCTAATGTAGCTATATTTTGCTAGATGCTTTAAATGAGAAACAAAGTCAAAAATTTATTGACTACATTAGGACCCTATAGAAAAAACTTTCAATTAATGATTTTAGTTCTGTAATTTTTATTGTAATTTGAATGAGATGGAAAAGTAGTTTTAAAAATTAATAATTACATTAGTTGTTAGTCTTATAATTATATGTAAGTAAAAGTACAAGAAAATCTACAAAGTTCACTCAATCTACTACATGTACTACTATACAAATAATGTTGTTGATATCTTGTTTTAGTAAACGAGAAATTTAAATAAGTGTATATTTATCTGCTTGAAGCAGATAAATTTTATGGAATGCTTGTTTTATATCAATTTTTATAATGCTCAATAAAGCTATTTTAATTAGTTTTTTGTGTGGAAGGTTTAATCTTTTCTATATTTTAAACTTCATCGATATCACCAAATCTTATATTTTATAGCACAGGTGAAAAGTATTTTATAATGAACCTAGATATTTGAAGGACATATTACATAGTTTAATTTTGTACACGGTAATATCACTAATTAAAAAAAACTTGGTAGTTTACAATAAGTTTTTCTATAATTCGGTTGCAAATATAGAAAATTCAAACATATAATCTATAAAATGCTTGAATATAAGGAGATGCTTTTTAATGTATAGCTCATAAATTAGCTTACCTATTAAAAATAAGTTTTGAAATTAATATTTATAATTTATTGTGTAGAACATTGTAATGTACTCAAAGTAAAGTTATCAACTTAAAATAAGAGTAATATAAAGATGTATTTTATATGCATTAAACGATAAAATATTTTTTGGAATTAGAATATTTTGACAAAGTATAAAGTTTAAAGTATAATAACATGGTAGAAAAGTTTATAAAAAATCTAAAAAAAAGTCCAGGATAACTGACAGATTCTGGTGATAAGCTATAGTGCATATCCATCAAAAAGATTGTGATAAATACAGTAAAATAAACTTTAATTTTAAAAATGGAAAAATAATTGAATAATATATAGATAAAACCCAGCTTATAGCAGAAGTAGAACCTACACTAAGAGCTGGTTTTTATTTTTAATATAGAAATAACTTTGCATGTTTTTAAATTTTGGTAAAAACATTTAATGACCTTGACAGATAAAAGATAATATGGTATAATTGACGAAATATTATTTAAGGAGAAGGTTGATTTATGGATATAAAAAACATACAAGGGTTTTATGAGATGCTGGAAAAAGATAACGACAAATGTAAAGAACTGAGCGAAAAGATGCTAAAAATTAAAAGTGAAGAAGAATTGGAAGAATTTTTAAAAAGAGAAATAATGCCAATAGTGAAAGAAAGGAACTTAAATTTTGAATTAAAAGACTTTTTAGATTACGAAAAGGAAACCATGGACAA
>CALWVR010000018.1 GCA_944385105.1 uncultured Clostridia bacterium | reverse complement strand
ACTACTGCTTTTCCATATATTTGATCACATTTTATAAACTTATATCTTCTATCCCTGCTATCAGCAGAATGATTTCTATTGTCTCCCATAACCATAAGGCTATCTTCAGGTACTTTTCCAGGCATATTCCAATTAGGCTTTAAAGCTGTAGGTTCATTTATATACGGTTCATTTAAAAGTTTTCCATCTACATAAACATTATGAGTATTATCATAGTCTATACTAAAAGTCTGTCCACCTGATGCTATAACCCTTTTCACAAGGTTAAATTCCTGCCCATTTTCTAAATATTCAGATGTAGCAATAGTAACTATGTCTCCTGTTGTTGGTTTATGCACTAATCTATTAACCCAAAGTTGATCTCCCTCTCTTAGAGTAGGCAACATTGATATATTATGAACAGTAAAACTCATTAAAAGAGCTGTAAAAATAAAAACACCAACAACAAATGCCCATACTAGATTTCCAATCCAATCGAAAGTTTCAAATACTGCATGCGATACGCCATTATACTGATTATTAAATTTTTTTGAACTACCCATAGCTTTTCTCCTAACTTTCTTATAAAATTTTCATAATATAAAATGCAAGACCCTTTTTATTAATAATACCTCAGACTGAACCTTAACCTAAAAAAAGCAAAAAGAGACCAACGGTCCCTTTTTAACGAATTTTTTCCTTAACTTTAGCAGCCTTACCAACCCTATCACGTAAGTAATAGAGCTTACTCCTGCGAACCTTACCTTGTCTTACAACTTCAACACCTTTAACATTTGGGGAATGAATAGGAAATACCCTTTCAACTCCAACACCATAAGAAACTCTTCTTACTGTAAATGTTTCTGATACGCCGCTTCCCCTGCGAGCTATAACAGTTCCTTCAAACATTTGTATTCTTTCTCTTTCACCTTCTTTAATATTAACACTTACTCTTACGGTATCACCAATATTAAATTTTGGTAATTCATTTTTTACTGAACTCTCTGAAATAATTTTTAGCGCGTCCATTATTATCCTCCTAAAATAAAGGCATTCTTGTCAAACTTAGCAGAGGAATGCCCGTTTAATATAACAGCAAAAGCCGCAAATTAAATCCCACCTTAAGGCGGCATTCAAATCTCTATAAATCATACCATAAAAACCTGTGTTTTGCAATATTTTTTTGTAAATTAATAAATTTAATTAAAATAAAATGCACTACCTATACAGTTATCTAATAGGCAGTGCAAAAGCAATTTAAAATTACAAACGCAAATACTATTTTAAAATGCTTTTTTTTGTTAATTAAATTTATATTTTAATTAACTATTATTATTGTATTATTATTTTTCTTTTTTATTTATGGAAAATTTTAGCCTATAAATATCCACTTTGCTATGCTTTAATACAAGTATAGACATTAAATAACAACTTAAAAGCAGTAATGAAAAATTATACTTAGATCTCAATAATATATAAAAACCCAAAGCAAATATCGGTAGAATTACTATAAAAGACACTGCAGTTGTTAATAAATATACAGTTTTAACTTTAAACTTTATGCTCAATATACTATTTAAAATTTGTCCTCCATCAAGAGACTCAATTGGTAGCATATTAAATACAGCCAAAAAAATATTTTCTGACACTGAAAACAAAAAAGTCTTATTCCCGCTTATGCTATAAATAAAATAAAAAAGACCCGAGAACAAAATATTAAACATTGGACCTGCCAGCAAAATAAAAATATCATCTCTATATGTTCTAACTGACTCTTTTTCATCAATTATATTAATGTCAAATGCCCTAAATTGTATCTCCTTAGGCTTGCATGATCTTAAAATCATTGCAAATATATGCCCAAGTTCATGTATAAGAGCTGCAAATCCTCCTTGCAATATTGCATAATTGTTATCAACTAATAAAAGTCCTGTTATTATAACCATAAAAGGGAATGTTATAGTAAAAATACAGTCTAATATCTTTACCCTAAAGTTAAACATTTACTCCTTTAAAAAACGGTTCTGGATTATATTTTTCACCATTTGCAATTAATTCTATATGTAGGTGATTTCCTGTAGACTTACCAGTACTCCCTACGTAGGCTATAACTTGTTTTCTATTTACAATATCGCCAACAGAAACATTGATTTCTTTACAATGAGCATATAATGTTTTTATATTATTTCCATGGTCAATCACAACATAATTTCCATAAGATGAGTTTCCTCTTGCAACTTCCACTTTGCCAGGCATAACAGGATATATACAGCTATTCTCACAACTTCCTATGTCCAGCCCTAAGTGCATACTCTTCTGCCCTGAAATGGGGTCACTTCTTTCACCAAATCGCGAAGTTATTCTGCCGCTTTCAACAGGAATATCCAAGCTTACACTAATATTAAATGGTAACGGTTCTTCTATATTAGAAACACACTGTGAGGTATTCACCAGCCTATCTGAAGTGTCCTTAACGTTTAAGGACTTTCTATTAAATGATTCTTGGTAATCTTTTAATCCACCCACAATTATAGAGTCATTAATATGTTCATTATACCAACTTTGCACTGTATTAAAATACCTTCCTCCAACAAACTTTAGGCCTAGTATAGTACATATAACTAATAAACTTACTGTAAGCTGAATAATTAAAAGTAGTGGGGTTCCCTCATATCGGGCTCTCTTTCTTTCTACTTGTTCTCCTTTATTGTGAACGTCTTCTTGTTCCAAATTATAGTCTCTTATTTCTCTCATATATCAGTATCAATAAAATATGCTTATGATACTCCCCCCATTCATTCTTTTTATAAAATATATGAGGTGATTTTCTTTATGAGAACCTATTTTATTTTTATTTATTATATAAACCTTCGCCTTTGTGAAAATCAACCTCAAACATAAAATTAAAGTTGACTTAACTAAAATATTGCTTTATAATTAGTTTAGTTAAAACAAAATTCAAGGGGTACGCTATGTTTTTAAAAAAAATGTTAATTCTTTTTCTATCTTGTTTATTTATTAATCAAATGTCAGTTCCTACTAATGCTTCAAAAAAAAGTAATTTAGCTTCTTCTCGTTCTGCTAAATCCACTTTTATACAAAAAAAGAAGGTCAATAAAAAATTAAAGAAATTTAAAATTCATCTTTCTAAATCTCAGTTAGAAAGAGTATCTTTAGTAATGCTAAAAAACTTATTAAAATCTACTAAGAGTAGAATTTCAGAAAAGATCTTAGATTACATTATATGTGGAGGTTCATACAAACATCTACCACATGTAAAAAATTACGAAGTACATCATTTGATATCTGCTAGATTTGCAAAGGAACATCCTAATGTAATCTCTGTAAAGGACTGTCCTGCTGTGCTTATACCTAGAGCACTTCATATTCACACTGGCAGCTACGGTAGTAGATCTCCTAATTATGTAAAACAAGAAACAACCATTTTCTCTAAGAAGAAAAAGCAGACTGGTTCAAATACTGCAGCTCTTGCAGCTGTGCTTGAATATGGCACAAAAGATCTAATTAACACTATTAATAGTCACACGCCTTTAAATATTACTAAATCAGATATTTCAAGTCCATATATTAAAGCTCAAAGAGCTATTTATGATAGACCTAACGCAACACCATCACATGGACCTTGTAATAATTCAGTTCAAACTCCAACTTGTACCCCCTATAGATCAGGACTTGATTGTCCGTTAGATGCTCCAAAATCAGATATTGACTGTTACTGTACATCTATGCCAAAGGAAAATATTAACGATAGAACTCCTGACCATGTTAGCACCCCTAAAAGTTCCTCTTATAATTACAGCAAAGAAACAGACTTTGTTTTGTCAACCCCAACTTGCTCTAACAACACATATAATCCAACAGTCCCTTATAACTGTACTAATAGTAATAATTCAAGTTGTACTTTTACTCATCCTGCTGAAGATAACCATTAAAAAAGGTCATACAGAAATTCTGTATGACCTTTTTATTTTAATAAATATTTTGCTGCTTGTACTGCAGCTGTAGCTCCATCTGATTCTGCCGTAACTATTTGCCTCAAACTTTTTGACCTTGTATCACCTGCTACAAATACTCCATCTACATTAGTTTTACATTCCTCGTTTGAAATTATATATCCGTTATCATTAATATCTATAAAAGGTTTAAACATAGAATTATTGGGTTCAAACCCTATTGCTATAAAAATACCCGATACCTGTAATTTATATTCTTCATTTGTGTTTAAATTCTTTAACATCAGATGAGATACATTTTCCACTCCACAAATCTCACTTACAACTGTATTATAAATAATATCCACATTTTCCTTAGATTCTACAGATTTAATTAAAGCACTTTCACCTTTCAGTTGATCCCCGCGGTAAATTAATGATACTTTTTTACATACGTTTGAAAGAAAAATTGATTCCTCAAGTGAAGTATTCCCACCTCCAACTATAGCAACTTCTCTATCTTTAAAGAAATTTCCGTCACAAGTTGCACAGTATGAAACACCTCTTCCTCGAAATTCATCTTCTCCCTTACACTTAAGCTTACGTCTATTTACCCCATTAGCAATTATTACTGCCCTTGCTTCATATTCACTCTTATTCGTAAAAATTTTCTTTATAGGCTCATCTAAAAATACCTCTTTTACATTCTCTAATCTTATATCGACACCTTGTTTAATAGCTTGATTGTAAATGTTAAGTGCAAGATCAACACCAGAAATCTCATCGAATCCTGGATAATTTTCAATAATATTTGAGTTTACAAGCTGCCCTCCATATATGTTCTTATCAAAAACAAGAACTGAAAGTCCTGATCTTCTAGCATATATAGCAGCTGTAAGTCCTGCAACTCCCGCACCAATAATTATAACATCATTCAAATTATCACGCCCCTGAAAGTATTCTTTAAAAAAAGTAGAAGATTATTCTAGAAGAGTAAATTATTATTGATAAAAGTTTTCTAAAAATGAAATCATATTTTCATAGCTCATTTGTTTTGATTCCTTACCGTTTCTAATAACAACCTCAAATTGTTCATTGTCAAGATTACGCTTACTAATTATGACTCTTACTGGTATTCCTAATAAATCTGCATCGGCAAATTGAGCCCCAGCTGAAAGATTTCTATCATCAAACAATACATCATATTTACTACTTAGTTCCTTATAAAGACTAAAACTTTTTTCTTTCACTTCGTCTTTATTTAAGTTAAGTGCACATATATGTATCTGCCACGGAGCAATATTTTTGGGCCAAATTGGTCCAAAGTCATCATGAGAATTCTCCACCACTCCTGCTATTAACCTTCCTACTCCTATCCCATAGCATCCCATAATTGGAGTCTTTAGAAGTCCGTCCTTATCCGTATATTGCATATCCATAGACTTAGTATATTTATTGCCAAGCTTAAAGATATTACCAATTTCAATGCCTCGTTTAACCTTAAGTTTTCCTTTACAAATAGGACACTCTTGTCCTTCTTCCACCTTAGCAACATCTATATATGACACATTGCCTATATCTCTACTTATATTAAATCCTACTATATGATAATCCTTCTGATTTGCACCGCAAATCATGTTAGATTCACCTTTTAAAGACATATCAAAAATAACATTATATTTATCCAATATATCGTTGCTAGGCCCTATATATCCTTTTTCAAAGTCATACCCCTCAATATCACTCAACTCTTTTACTTCTGCCTTTAAATAGTTTCTAAGCTTTGACTCATTGACCTTTAAGTCTCCTCTTATAAAAACTATAGTAGGTTTTTTCATATTATCGCAGCTGTATACTACAGCCTTTATTAACCTTGCCTTATCAACATTAAAGAATTGTGACAGCTCATCTATAGTAGTAATTCCTTTAGTATCAACTCTTAGGCTTTCTACTGGAGGTGTATCATTTTTCCGGAGTTTACTAGTTGCAACTTCCATATTAGCTTTATATCCACATTCATCACACAATACTATAGAGTCTTCTCCAGCATCAGATACTAACATGAATTCATGCGCTCCACTTCCACCCATCATTCCTGTATCTGAATATATTGATATTACATTGCTAAGACCAACTCTTTCAAATATTCTTTCATATGCCTTATGTACCTTTACATAGTATTCTTCCAAGTCTTCTTGTGTCGTGTGAAATGAATAAGCATCTTTCATAGTAAACTCTCTAACCCGTATAAGCCCTCCCCGAGCTCTGGGTTCGTCTCTAAACTTAGTCTGTATCTGATAAATCATAAACGGATAATTAAGGTATGACCTTGCTTCTGTTTTTGCCAAATTAACTGCAGCTTCTTCATGAGTCATAGATAAAACCATATCTCGATTTGTCCTATCCTTAAACCTTAACAGTTCACTTCCCACACTATCAAATCTTCCTGACTGTTTCCATAGTTCGGCTGGTACAACAAAAGGTAACAGTATTTCTTGTCCACCTATTTTATTCATTTCTTCTCTTATAATATTTTCGATTTTTCTTTGTATTTTAATACACGGTGTAAGCATAGAATATATACCACTACCTACAGGCCTTATATATCCACCCCTCAATAAAAACACATGACTAACAAGGCTTGCGTCTGAAGGCTTGGACCTAAGCCTCTCTCCAAATAAGTTGCTCATCAACATTTAAAAGCTTCACCTCTTCTACAAACTACTATTTTTATTTTATCATGAATTATATATTGCTGCAACAACATTAAAGTAAAAACACCCATAATATATATTATGGATGTTTTTGATTTAATTTTTATATAAGTGCCTCTACTACCCTTACCACCGTAGTAAGAGCAAAACAGGTTAATATTCCAATTACTGTTGGGAGTAAAAAAGAAATTACTGTCCATTTAGTGCTGCCTGTTTCCTTTTTTATTGTTAAGCATGTAGTTCCACAAGGGAAATGCATTAAGGAAAAAAGCATTGTACAGGTAGCAGTAAGCCAAGTCCAACCATTGCCTACTAGCAATTGATGTAATTCATCTAAATTAGAAAACTCCGTTAAATTTCCTGTACATAAATAGCCCATTATAATTATAGGCATAACAATTTCATTTGCCGGGAATCCTAGTATAAAAGCCATTAAGATTATTCCATCAAGACCTATTAGTCTTGCAAATGGATCTAAGAAATTAGCACAATATGAAAGTATACTCACATCATTAATAAATATATTTGAAAGTAGCCAAATGAGAAGTCCTGCTGGAGCAGCTACAATTACAGCCCTACCTAAAACAAATAACGTTCTGTCAAATATTGAACGAACAATAACCTTTAAAAATTGCGGTCTTCTATATGGGGGCATCTCCAAAGAAAATGATGATGGTACACCTTTTAATAGGGTTTTCGACAAAATTTTAGATACAACTAATGTTACAAATACCCCTAATATAATAATCCCAGTTAATATTAAAGTAGAAACAAAAGATTGATATGGCAACATTATAGTCCCTGCAAAAAACATTGTAATTATTGATATTAGTGTCGGGAACCTTCCATTACAAGGTACAAAATTATTTGTAAGTATAGCAATTAATCTTTCTCTAGGTGAATCTATTATCCTACATCCAATTACGCCACAAGCATTACAGCCGAATCCCATACACATTGTGAGTGCTTGTTTTCCATGTGCACACGCTTTTTTAAAGTACTTGTCAAGATTAAAAGCTATTCGAGGAAGGTATCCTGAATCCTCAAGTAAAGTAAACAAAGGAAAAAATATAGCCATAGGTGGAAGCATGACTGACACTACCCATGCTACGGTTCTATAAATCCCTTTAACTAACATGTCATTAAGCCATATTGGTACCCCTATATTAGAGAGTAGTATTGTAAGCTTATCTTGTATAAAAAATAGTCCATTTGACAAAAGTTCTGATGGATAGTTAGCACCACTTAATGTTATCCAAAATATCACAAATAAAAGTGCTATCATAATAGGTATGCCTGTTGCTTTCGACGTTAGTATTTTATCTATCTTTCTATCTTTACTGCTATAAAATTTATCCTTTAGCACAACACATTTTCCATATATCTCTTCAGCTCTTCCCACTATGCCCTCAACTAGCAAATCCCTAATATAATCATCTTTTTCAATTAAAATTTCATTTTTTATCTTTTGCATTATTAGCTTTATCTCTTTGTCTTCTAATATGTCTATATTAAGGCAGTTAAGTAAGGAGTTTTTTAGTGGGCCATCTATATCAAGAAGCCTTAAACTTACCCATCTTGCATTTATTTTATCACCCACTATTCTTTTTACCTCAGGTTCAAGTAGTTCTACTGCCCTTTCTATCTTTTCGTCATAATTAGATTTAATTTTATAAGTTTTTTTATTCATAAAAGTCATTTCATATATTTCTTGCATAAGCTCGTCTATTCCTTTTTTACTTCTAGCACTGGTCCCAACAACCGGAACACCTAGCTGTAGTGATAACTCATCAAGATCTATAACAATTTTTTTCTTTTCAGCTTCATCAAGTAAATTGACACAAACTACAACTCTATTAGTTATTTCTAATATTTGAAGGACTAAGTTTAAGTTTCTTTCAAGGCAGGTTGCATCAACCACAACTGTAACAAGATCTGGATTTCCAAAACAAATAAAGTCTCTTGCAACTTCTTCCTCAACTGAATTTGCCATTAGAGAATAGGTCCCTGGCAAGTCAACTAAGATAAAATTTTTATCTTTGTATCTGCAAACTCCACTTGCATTTGTAACTGTTTTCCCAGGCCAATTACCCGTATGTTGATTCATACCAGTCAGTGCATTGAAAAGTGTACTTTTCCCTACGTTTGGATTCCCCGCAACCGCTATTATTTTGTCATCATTTGAATTCTTTTTTACATTAAAATTAGATTTTACTACGTTCATTCCAGAATCCTGACTAGTTAATCCCATAAAAGCCCCCTTTATTCGATTTTAAATTGTTGCGTTATGATATGCATATTAAATTGGCATCCTCTGAACGTATTGCTATTAATGTTCCACGTATAAAATATGCCGTTGGATCTCCTCCCGGACTTTTTTGTACAGCCTCGATAATCGTTCCCTTTACAAAGCCTAGGTCTAAAAGTCTACGCCTTTTTTTCCCTTTAGCTAATAGTGATTTTACTATCGCTTTTTTGCCTATTTCTAATTTACTAAGTAACTTTAAATTTTCATTCATTAACTGTTCTCCTATCTTCATTTTTGTTATATTCCCTTGTAACAATATATGTAAAAGGATAAAACATGTTAATAACCGATAACAAAAGTACAAGCTCACGGAAGTTATAAAGGAAAAGAGCAAAACAAATAGTAGAAATGTTTTTTACACTGCATTTCTTTATTCAAAAATAAAATTGCCATTTGTAAATATAAACCTTCTTGCTACAAATTAGATATAAAGTAGGGCAAGCGTATGAGAGATAAAAAGCATTATATAGTAATTAATGCATATAAATAAAAAGCTGCGAGATATCTTTTTGCCCTTTATGAAAATGTAGAGGACATGTCTTTGGACTGATCAGCTAAGCATAAGGTTCGAATGGCGCGACCAAAAAGCTCAAATCAAAAAATAAATGAAGCCAATTTTTCGGACAAGCAGCATCTCCGACATGGCCATTAAAATCGTAAACAAAGGTTTGATATATACTTAATAATGGTGGCAAGGGGAAGTTTTTTTGCCCTCTCTTCTCTACATCAAAGCGGTAGAAAATAAAAAAATCATATGTTATAACATAGGTTTATGAAATACATTTATTTGAAACGAAGGTGAGAAAATGTACCAATTACTGATAGTGGAAGATGACAAAGGAATAGCAGAAGCAATTAAAAAACAAGCAGAAATGTGGGATTTAGATGTAAATTGTGTTGAGAATTTCCGTAATGTTATGACTAAGTTTGCCAAGTACAATCCCCATATCATTTTACTCGATATAGTCCTGCCGTTTTTTAATGGCTATCATTGGTGCAATGAAATTCGTAAAGTATCAAAAGTACCTATCATCTTCATTTCCTCGGTATCAGATAATATGAGCATGGTTATGGCAATAACCATGGGGGCAGATGACTTTATTGCAAAGCCTTTCGATCAAAATGTACTTATGGCAAAGATCCAAGCGATGCTTCGTAGAACCTATGACTTTGCCTCTGCTGTTCCGGTGTTGGAACACAGAGGAGCACTCCTTAATATTGGAGATAATACTCTAACCTATAAAGGAGAAAAGATTTCTCTTTCCAAAAATGAGTTTCGTATCCTGCTTATCCTTATGGAGAACAAAGGTAAGATAGTAAGCCGTGAGAAACTGATGGAGCGGCTTTGGGAAACGGATAGCTTTGTAGATGAAAACACCTTGTCGGTTAATGTGAATCGACTTCGTAAGCGCTTAGATGCTTTAGGTCTTGAGAATTTTATTACAACTAAGTTCGGTGTTGGATATCTCATTGAAAGTTGAGGTAATACATATGAAATTGTTTGTTAAGTACATAAAGCAAAGGTGGCGAGGGATAGCTGCTGGAATTGCCTTCTGCGTTATTTTCACTGTATCATTCGGTCTTTACCACCTACCGATAGAAGCAGTATTATATCCTACTGCTCTTTGTATTCTATTTGGTCTAATACTAATGCCTTTGAACTTTCGATGTGTGAAGCATAAGCACGAGATTCTAAATAGCATTTGCAGTCTTACTGACACTATTACGGGAACATTCCCTCAAGTTGACAGCATTGAAGATGAAGATTATCAAAAAATTATTCGCTTAATCAGCAAGGAACACAACGATTTTCGCACTAATACTTCTAGCAGATATTCGGACATGATAAATTATTATACAGTATGGGTCCATCAAATAAAGACACCGATTGCATCAATGCGTCTTCATCTGCAAAATGAGGATACTAGTCTATCTCGAAAACTCTCAACAGATTTATTTCGAGTGGAGCAATACGTAGAGATGGTACTTACCTTTCTCAGACTTAATTCTGAAAGCACTGACTATGTTATCAAAAAATATGATTTAGATTATATTGTAAAGCAGGCAGTCAAAAAGTTTGCCGGCGAATTCATAATCCGCAAACTACACCTTGTATATGAGCCGTTAAATACAATGGTTATTACAGACGAGAAATGGCTTTCCTTTGTAATAGAGCAAGTGCTATCCAAGGCTTTAAAATATACACCTACAGGCAGTACTACAATTATGCTTAAACCAGATAAGAAACTTTGCATTTGTGATACTGGAATTGGTATTGCAGTTGAGGATTTGCCTCGTATCTTTAAAAATGGGTTTACAGGATATAACGGTCGTTCTGATAAGAAAGCAAGTGGCATTGGGCTATATCTTTGCAAACGTATCTGCACTAATTTAGTCCATACCATAAAAGCAGAGTCAACCGTTGACAAAGGGACAACTATTACTATAGATCTTTCACAGGCCAAACTTGAAGTAGAATAAACTTCTTACAAAACTGTTAGATTTCATGAGGGATTTGTAAGCCAATTCGATGGCGGTACAAATCCCTCATTTTATACAATAAGAACATAAATCACAAAGGAGAATTTTTGTTATGAGTATTTTGAACGTAATTGGAGTACAAAAAATATATACATCCCGCTTCGGTGGAAATAAAGTTGAAGCATTAAAGAGCGTTTACTTTACCGTTGAACAAGGTGAGTATGTTGCTATTATGGGTGAATCTGGGTCAGGTAAGACAACTCTGCTAAACATTCTCGCAGCACTCAATAAACCGACTTCTGGTTCAGTGAGCCTCGATGGAAAGGACTTATCTAGAATCAAAGAGTCACAAGTAGCAGCATTCCGTCGTGATAACCTTGGATTTGTTTTTCAAGAGTTTAACCTGCTCGTTTATGTATTTTCTTTGATTTTTATGTTTTATAGCAATCTATTCCTGATCCGGCAGAGAAATAAAGAATTTGGGCTTTACAATGTTCTCGGCATGGATAAAGGCAACTTAGGAATGATTATGCTATGGGAAAATCTGATAGTTTTAGGTATTTCGACGTCTGTCGGTCTAATTTTCGGAATTGCATTATTAAAACTTACAGAGCTTGGCATGGTCAATCTGTTAAAAGAAGAAATCTCATATACTATGCGTATTGATTTTGCATCTTTACTAAAGACCTTGTTGTTATTTATAGGTATATATTTCTTATTGTTTTTAAACTCCTTTATAAAAGTTCGTCGCAGCAATCCGCGGGAATTGCTCAATAGCAGACATTCTGGTGAAAAGCCACCAAAAGCAAACTGGGTGTTGTCAATTATGGGCATGGTTATATTGGGTGTTGCTTATTATATTGCTCTGTCTATCAAACAACCATTAACGGTCTATACCTCAATTTATTATAGCAGTTGTTATGGTTATAATTTCCACTTATCTTCTGTTCATTTCAGGCTAAGTAAATGATATTGTTTCACAGATTAATAATTCAAGTTATAGCTATTACATTGGCAGCAAGGAAGAAGCTAGAATAACGTTTTACGGATTATATGGAGCTCTATTTTTTATTGGCATACTTTTAAGTATCATCTTTATTTTTGCAACAGTCCTGATTATTTATTACAAGCAAATTTCAGAAGGCTTTGAGGATCAGAAACGATTTGATGTAATGCAAAAGGTCGGCATGACCAAAAGAGAAATCCGTAAATCTATCAATTCTCAGATTTTAACAGTATTTTTTCTTCCATTGTCGCTTGCAGGGCTACATCTTGCAGTAGCTTTTCCGACTCTATGGAAATTTATGCAGGAGTTTCTGTTCAAAAACATAAGTATTATGGTCATTGTTACTATTTTGAGTTTTGTTTTATTCGCACTGGTCTACGCACTTGTATATAAGATTACATCCAACGCTTATTATGCAATCGTAAACGGCGGTAATAAGTAAACTACAATTGAAAGGCATTGGCTTTAGTGATGCCCTCATTAATTTATCCCGTAATATTAAAGTATTATTATATGCTGAAAAATACTTAAAGAAGTATGTGCAAATATGCAGAAATTTTATTTCTAGTATAATGGCATAAGGAGACGGTGCAACCCTATTTAAAGGATTGCACCGTACTTTACATAAGGACCTCTTTATTTGGAGTTGACTAATTGATCTTTACCTTTGCCAAACTTTGTTTTATTATAATTACCCTTGACTGAATATTTCTTCAATCATTTCATTAACAGCTGCTTTTGCCTTGTTTTTAGTAGTTTTTACTCTTTCCGCAAATTTACCGTTACCTTTGAATGAATCTATCGATTTAGCTAATATATCTTTTATCTCTTCCTTTGATTTACCCATGAGCCTCATATACCGAATATGCTCTTTTAGTTTAAGAGTACTTGATAATTCATTTGGCTGCTTTAAATTGCCCTTATTATTCGTTGACATTAATTTCTTTGCATCATGCTGAAACTTTTCTTGTAACTCTTTTTGTTTTCCGCTTTCTGAGACTACTGTCCTAATTCTTGCCAATGTGACTTCTTCTGATTCACCATTTTCCTTCATCGTCTGCATATACTCTTGTAAATTTTTATGAATTTTTTCAGATGACATCAATTTTCCGTCATTTGCAATTATACAGCCTTTTACATGTTCTTTAAGGCCATCTTCTAATGCAGGGACGTTAGTCTTGAACCACTCCAGAGTAGCTTGCTTTCCAGTGGCATCTGCATTCTGTCCTAAACTGTTCATTAAGGCACTAATCAGTTCAATGGCCTTCTCATTATTGTTAAGTGCCTTATTAACATTACTTATTATGACTTGTCGGTCATATTGACTTGCTTTCTCTCTAGTGCCTTCTGAAATTTGGTTAATCATCTGAGCAACTTCATCATTATTATAACCCATGTCTATAAAGGCTTGACGTTTTGCATTCAGTGAGGTTTCCCAGTCAAATTGTCCTTCTTCTGTTGATTCATAAAACTTTACATAAGATTCATAAAGTTCATTTATTGCACTACCTATTAATTCTTGTTTTGCTTCGGCTCTCCTTGCTTCTTCGGCTCTCTTGCCTGCTTCTTCTTGCTGTTGTCTTTCTGCTTCAATTCTTTCTGACACTTTTTTTCTAATTTGATCCTTCATGTCATCTATCTCGTCGTCTGAATATCCGCTGTCTTCTAGATCAGCAAAGTTTTCTATGAATACATTTTCTAGATCAAAACCTCTTCCAACAGCTCCTTTATAGATATTGAAAATCTTTTCACTTAATTCATCTATTTTATTTTGTCTGTCTAGGATATCTAGGCTATCTCTTACTTCATGCAAAATGAGGCCCGCATCGTATTCAGTAAGGTCTCCTGGAAGAGAACCTGTTATTTCATTAATAATAGCATCTATTCTGTCTTTTCCTCTAATCTCAGGATTATACTGTCCATCGTTAAACTTTGCTAAAGCCATTTCGCTAAATTCTGATATGAGCTTGTCTATCCTCTCTTCTGCTGCGGCTCGCTGTTGTCTCTCTTCTGCGGCTTTCTTTACTTCTTCTCTTAAGTTAGCTTCTACTCTAGACATAATTTCACGCTCATCCGTGCTATTCATACTCCCTCGAAGAGCTGTTCGTATACTTAAAATAACATCATTTATCCTCTTATCTGTATCAAAATTAGTGGCCTCTTCTCCATCATTAAACATGTCTAAAGCAGTTTTGCTAAATTCTGATACGAGCTTGTTTATCCTCTCTTGTCTCTCTTCTGCGGCTCTCCTCTCTTCTTCGGCTCTCTTTTCTTCTTCGGCTTTCCGTTCTGCTTCGGCTCTCCTTTCTTCTTCGGCTTTCCGTTCTGCTTCGGCTCTCTTGTCTGCTTCTTCTTGCTGTTGTCTTTCTGCTTCAATTCTTTCTAAGGCTTTTTCTTCAATTTGATCCAGCATGTCATCTATCTCGTCTTCTGAATATCCTCTTTTTTCTAGATCATCAAATCTATCTGCTAATGCATCAGCTAGATTAAAGCCTCTTCCAACATGTCCTTTATAGAGATTGTAAACCTCTTCACTTAATTCATCTATTATTCCTTGTTTTGCTGCGTCTCGCTGTTGTCTCTCTGCTTCGGCTCTCCTTTCTTCTTCGGCTTTCCGTTCTGCTTCGGCTCTCCTTTCTTCTTCGGCTCTCCTTTCTTCTTCGGCTCTCCTTGCTTCTTCGGCTCTCTTTTCTTCTTCGGCTTTCCGTTCTGCTTCGGCTCTCTTTTCTTCTTCGGCTCTCTTTTCTTCTTCGGCTTTCCGTTCTGCTTCGGTTCTCTTTTCTTCTTCGGCTTTCCGTTCTGCTTCGGCTCTCTTTTCTTCTTCGGCTTTCTGTTCTGCTTCGGCTCTCTTGTCTGCTTCTTCTTGCTGTTGTCTTTCTTCTTCAATTCTTCCTAAGGCTTTTTCTTTAATTTGAGGCAATATCTCTTCAATATCTTCGGATGTATATCCTCTTTGTTCCAAATCGCTCACCATATTCCATAACGAACTATTCAGAACTAAATCTCCACTTTCAGCTTCCTTATAGAGGTTGTAAAGCTCTTCACTTAATTCATCTAT
>CALWVR010000017.1 GCA_944385105.1 uncultured Clostridia bacterium | reverse complement strand
CCAGCCCTCCTTCATTAGGAAGCCCACTTTCTTCGTCTTTTATTTCTATTGTCACCTCAACAGCTTTATTGGTCCATTCCTTTTCATACTCTACGTTCCCTACCATGTTTGGGGCTGTTGTATCAATTCTATCTATTATTACACTTTCGGGCTCAGCATTTCGTCCGCTATTATCTTTAGCTTCTATAGTATAATCTCCATTTTCTTTTATTGTACATTCAAATACGGCATATTGATCTCCTGTTTCTATCTTTTGTAGACTACCTTCGTCTATGCCTGTAACTGATGCAGTTACGTCTTCACCATCAACGTCTGTGACCTTAAAAGTAAGTCTCTTCTCTGTAGTCCATGTTCTTTCATCTGAAACTTCTACTTCTTCTATTTTCGGAGGATTAGTTGCAATTGTTCCGTCATAACTTGCTTCATTAGTAGCTGTATCTTTTGCAGTTATTGTAAAGTCTCCTGAGTATGGAACCTGTTCTGCAACAAATTCATATTCATCGTCGCCTGCACCTGTAGAAACTTTGATCATATCAATGGCTTCTCCACCTATTACAATAGTTGCAGACTCTATTTTATTAGGCGAACTAATTCCTTCAGGTTTTTTCATAGTCACCTTACTAACTCCAAGACCTAAATATTCAACTTCAACATCCTTAATCTCAAATCCACCATATATATTATTCACTTCATGTTCCGCTTCTCCTTTTTTGCCTGATGCATCGGTTACCTCCAACTTATATTTACCGTTTGCTTCAACATTAAATGAATAAGCGCCTTCTTTTGTTTCACCTTCTGGTATATTTATTTTTAGCTGGTTTGTTATTTCTTCATATTCTCCATCTCCGTTTTCTTTATAAACCTTAACTTCATTTACAGGACATTTAGCTTCTCCTAACTCTACATTAAAATTAAGAGTAACGGCATCTTTTGTAGGCAAAAACGTACTTACGCTTTCAAATTTCACTATAGGATCACTATCGTTTATCTTATCTACGTATACAGTTTCCTGAGCAAAGTTTCCTTGTAAGAACTCTACTCTTATATCATAATTTCCTATCTTGTCAGCAACAAAGCTAAACTCATTGATTCCTTCATCTGATTTTGTAACTTCATAAGTGTTTCCATCTTTATCTACTACTTCAATGCTTTCCTTCTCTATTTGATATCCAAGTTCTTCTCCATCTTCACCTTTAAGACTAAAAGTTACTTTCTTTTCCTGTTTCCACTCTTCTTTATTTTCTATAACTACATCTGTTATCTTTGGTTTTTTTATACTGAAAGTCTGCTCTTCATTATTTTCATTCAAAACAGCATCATAAGCTTTTATTTGATAAGATATCCCATTTTCTTTAATTAGATCATTAGCATCAACATAAAATGAGAATTCAAAATTTTTAGCATACCTATCTTCAGGCTTATAAACTTTTTTAGCTTCTTCAATTGGGTCACCATTTTCATCTAATTTTTCCACTTCTACCCTGTCTATGCCACTAGCTTCATCTTTTATGTTTGCTCTTATCTTCATTGCATTTCCGTCTCGCTCGAGTTGAAATCCCTCAAAATTAGGGGCTGTTTTATCAATCTTAACGGTCGTAATTTCAGTGTAGTCGGTAACGTTTCCTACAAAATCTGAGGCAGTAACGTAAATCTTATATTCTCCATCCTCATGGTCATCCCCAAATTCAAAAGTATATAGATTTTGATTATAATCATATTCCACTGGAGAAATGGCCTCCCCTTCATTGTTCACCTTCATCTTGACCGTTTCAGGATTAACGCCACTCTGATTATCGTTCACTTCTACAGTTACTTTCACACTTCCGCTATACCATCCATTTCCCTCATGGGTTCCATCGGACACTTCAGTAGAAATATATTTTATAGTCGGAGCTGTATTATCGTTTATCATACCAGTAAATGTATATGCAGAAGATACCTTGTTTACATAACCTTCATTAGAAGGAGTTTCACACCAAACCTTAGTCGTAAAATTGGTTCCAGAAAATCTACTTACGTCAAAAATAGCCACTCCATAAGTATTATCACCTTGGATTACATCTTTTTCAACCTTAAAAGATGCTGTATATGAGCGACCATTAGCATTAGTTACGCAAATAGTTATATAGTCTCCTGCCTTTGCATTCGTATATTTGATAAACATATTGTTTCCGTTATTATATATTGAATCATTGTATATTTTAAAATCATTTTCTCCTCCGTAGTTTTCAGACTTTATTTTAAGATACATACCATTTTTAGCTTCCTTCAATGCTGAAGATTCTTCTGCCAAAGCAGACGAAGCAAATACAACATTTGTTATATCTATATTTGCTAAAGGAGTATATTGAAATTTATCCTTAGGCCCCGTAGGAGTTACATTAGCACCGGTAACTAAAATTTCGTTAATTTGGCTACCTACACCATTCTTATTATAATATAAAGTATAAGCGGATGCATTTTGATAATTCTCTGCACTAGGAGTTCTTGACCAGTTGTTTCCGCTTGGCCAATATTCTTTAGGAATCTGATTTGTTGTAACATCTCCACTCATACTACTGCTTAAAGAAAAATGATAATCGTTCACACTAATTCCATACCTGCGAGCTATAGGAAAATAAAAATAATCTGTGGTAATTTGATCTTGGATACCTACAGGATCCTTCACTAGTTCTGCTTTAGTCGTCACTGATTCTGCTTTTAATAAATTCTTTTCTTCACCTTTAAAATAATTGTCCTTATAATAATCATTTAACCAGCTTCTAGCATTACTTACACTCCATCTATTTGGAGTAGATGTTTCTGTAGTTGTTTTATCTGTAAATATATTAGAATAGTCAGTACCAGTAGAAAATAGTTGCAGTAGATTCCTCCCATCATTCTTATTAGCAACATACCAGTACTGTTCTTCAGATTCATCATAAGACTTTAAATCTCCACTTGAGTTATCTACTTTTCTCCCAAAAATGATTTGTTGATCACTACCATCTCTACCACCGCTTCTCCAAGATTTACTCAAGTCGCTCTTTAAAGCAAATGCTTGTATATCTTTATATTCAGCCGCTTCAACAACATTAAAATATGAATCATACTGAAAAAACATAACACTCAAGGCTAATACAATAGCTATACAAGACTTCAACTTACCAGCAAAAACTCGACTCTGCATATATAACTCCTCCTATGTAAATATTAAATAATCTATAAAAGCATTGTAACATAATGCATACAAAAATACAATATTATTTTTAAAATATATTTATTATGTTCTTTTTTCTAAACTTTACGTATCCTGTTAAAATTCTTCTTGATTTTTTGGCTAAATAAGTTTATAATTATGTAGTTAAGTTTTTAATGGAGAGGTGTCCGAGTTGGTCGAAGGAGCACGACTGGAAATCGTGTAAGCCGTTAAAGCGGTTTCTGGGGTTCGAATCCCCATCTCTCCGCCACAAATTAACTCAAAATTGAATTATCAATTTTGAGTTAATTTTATTTTTGACAACTTAATCATTCTACTAAAGAAAGGTGGCATACTAATTGAACGATAACTATGTTTGTGTTATAGGTGGAACAAATATAGACATATATTCAACCCCTTATGATAAATTAAATAAAGGCGATTCGGTACCAGGAATATCTAGTTCTTCCTTTGGAGGAGTAGGAAGAAACATAGCTGAAAATTTAGCACTGTTAGGTCAAGAAGTAAAGTTTATTACAGCTATTGGGGATGACATTTATTCTAAAAGTTTTTGTTCTCATTGCAATGAAAAGAAAATAAACTTAGAACACTCAGTTAGACTAAAAAATAAGTCATTATCGTCATATATATGTTTAAATGATAAGTTTGGGGAAATGCAATGGGCTATAGCTGATATGGAAAATCATAAGGAAATATCACCTGATTTTCTAAAAACAAAGATAGATATTATAAATTCCTCTTTGCTGTGCGTAATAGATACAAATTTATCGGAAGAAGCAATATCCTTCATTACAAAAAATTGTACTGTTCCTATTTTTGCAGATCCAGTGTCTACAACAAAAGCTAAAAAATTATCTAAGGACTTATATAGTATACACACCTTAAAACCCAACTTATTAGAAGCAGAACTATTATCTGGCATACATATACATACTATTAGCGATGTGGAAAAAGCCGCTAGGGCTCTTTTAGAACGAGGAGTAAAAAATGTCTTTATAACAATGGGTAATAATGGGGTTTACTTTTTAAATAGTAAAATTAAAGGGTTTATTCCTGCTCTTAAACTTAATATAGTTAGTACAACCGGAGCCGGCGATAGTTTTATTGCAACCTTAGCATTTTCATATATAAATGGTTTAGATATAGCTCTAGGCGCTAAAATGGCTATGGCTGCTTCATCACTTTGTTTATCCAGTAAATGCTCTGTGTATCAAGGGTTGTCTTATGAAAAATTAAAAAATATTGCTTTAAATATGGAGGTTGAATAAAATGATTAACAGTAATATTATTTCAATTTCACCAAAGGTTCAAGAGGCTATTGAACACAATAAGCCAGTAGTTGCACTTGAATCCACTATAATATCACATGGGATGCCATATCCTAAAAATGTTGAGACTGCTATTAATGTAGAAAATATGGTAGAAGCAAATGGAGCTGTTCCTGCTACCATCGCAATAATTAAAGGGGTTCCTACTGTTGGAATAAGCCATGAGCAAATAAATTATTTAGGTGAAAAAGGACTAAAGGTAGCAAAGGCAAGTAGAAGGGACATTCCTGTTTTAATGACTAAGAGAGAAGACGGTGCTACAACTGTTGCAGCTACTATGTTAATAGCTAACTTAGCTGGTATAAAAGTATTTGCTACAGGTGGAATTGGAGGAGTCCATCGCGGAGCTGAAAAAACTATGGACATATCAGCAGACCTTGAAGAATTAGCTCATACAAACGTGGCTGTAATCTGCGCTGGAGCTAAATCAATACTTGATCTTGGGCTAACAATGGAATACTTAGAAACAAAAGGCGTTCCTGTTATAGGATATAAAACTGATACACTTCCAGCATTTTATACATGTAGTAGTAAATTTAAAGTAAACTACCGAATGGATACTCCTTTAGAAATTGCAAAAACTATCCTGGCAAAAGATAGACTTGGAATAAGTGGAGCAACTCTTATTACAAATCCTATAGAAAGCCAATATGCTATGGATGAGTCCATAATAAGTAAAGCAATAGACGATGCATGCCGCGAAGCTGAAAGACTTTCTATATCTGGTAAAGAAATAACTCCTTTTCTACTTGACAAAGTACAAAAACTAACAGATGGCAAAAGTCTTGAATCTAATATTCAGCTTGTCTATAATAATGTTAAGCTTGGTGCACAAATTGCAAGTGAACTATGTAAAATCAATATGATTTAAAATATGTGCAAAGAATTTTTACTACAATACTCGTTTTTGACTCTTCTATTAGAGTATACAAAAACAAAAGCCCACAAAGTAGACTTGTGGGCTTTACTTATTTTTCAATAACATCTTTATATTTTCTTTTTGTTGCCATTCCTCCGCGTATATGTCTTTGTGCTTTATTTAATTCCAATATCGTTTTAACCTCTTTATAAAGATTAGGATTCACATATTTTAACCTTTCAGAAACGTCTTTATGTACAGTGGATTTACTAACACCAAACTTTTTAGCAGCATTCCTTACAGTTGATTTACTTTTAATAATATATTCTCCGAGCTCAACAGCTCGTTCCTCTACTATTCCTTTCACATACTAGCCCTCCCGATTTATGTTATCGGTTATTTATATGTAAAAATTATAAAAAATATGATATGTAACACTTTATAGATCGTCTTACAGTATAAAATGTAATATAATAAACTCATATTTTAACTAATAAAAAAATAGTGTTGTTATGCATAACAATCATAAATGGAGAGCTATTGATAATTAAAACATTAATCTTTTTAAAATTTATATAAATAAAAAATATATAGATTCTGAATTTATTAGAAATTAAATTCATTATATAATTTAGCTCTATATAACATTCTCACAGTTAGCCTATATATAGTTACTTAAGTTTTATAATAAAATATTAAAGGAACAATCCAATATAGTAGATTGTTCCTTTAATTAAGAATTAACACAAATATTCATCTATATTATGTACAGCGCACTTAAAGTTAATTAGCTTCGTCGCACGTTTATAATACATCTATAATTATCATTAATAGTGCGAACAAAGTCCTTGATAGACTTAGTTGTTTCATCGTTAGACATTTTACAATCATTAGGTAATATTAAATCAAATATAACATTAACCTTTCCTTCATCCTGAATTATCCTAAAGTCCTGTGCTAAAATATCTTTATCTAAACCGGATAAATATTTCAGTATATTTTCTTCTAACATTACTAAAATCTCATTATCATCTATAACTGGATCCATATGTATAATCACTGTACACCTAAATTCTCTTTTCAACTCACATTCAATATTGTCTATTAATCCATGTAATCTCAATATAGACATGTTTGAAGGTACTTCTGCATGAAGAGAAATTAAACTATTTGCAGGACCATAATTATGTACCAATATATCATGTACGCCTATAACATCCTTATGTTCAAGAACTTTATTTTTTATTTTTTCTACAAACTCCTTATCGGGTTTCTGCCCTAGAAGTGGCCCTAATGTATCTTTTGCTGTATTTATACCCGTATATATTATAAAGAGAGCAACAATTATTCCAGCATAGCTATCTACATTCAAACCTGTATAGTAGGACACTATCATTCCCAGTAAAACAGTCGATGTTACAATAACATCACTTAAGCTATCCATTGATACGGTCTTTAGGGATATGGAATTAATTATTTCAGAAAGTTTTCGATTAAAAACACTCATCCATAGTTTTATTATCATAGATACTATTAATACAGCTACAGAAAACCAGCTAAAGTCAGGTATTTCCTCAGAAAACATCTTGTCTATAGATGTTTCTATTAACTCTATTCCCATAAATATTATAGCAAGTGAAACAATTAGTCCTGATATGTACTCCACTCTACCATGTCCAAACGGATGCTGTTTATCTGCCGGCTTGTTGGCAATTTTAAAACAAACCAGAGTTACTATCGATGATGCCGCATCTGATAAATTATTAAAAGCATCCGCTATTATAGATATAGAAGATGATAACACTCCTGATGTAAACTTTAGCACACATAAAAATACATTACACAAGATTCCTACTGAACCACTAAGTAGACCATATTTCTCCCTCACACTCGAGTCATGTATATTTTTAGTGTCTTTAATAAAAATTCTAATTAATAAGTCTGTCATACCAAATCTCCTTTCTAATATTAAAGGAGAAAAATAAAATTTTTCTCCCGAAACTTAAATTCCTATTCTCATAAGTCTAACCTGAGAACTTCTTTCATTTTCATCTAATTTCATTTCTATAAACTTTATAGTTTCATTAGTTTGAGGAATAACAACATGTTCTAGAGCATTAACCCTTCTTCTTGTTTTTTCTATCTCTGCAGACAAAAGCTGACATGCCTTTTCTATTTCAGCTAACTCTAACATATCATCAAATATTAATGACAAAGATTTAACTGCATCATCTAAACTTAATGAAGTAAAAGCTAATCCATAGGGAAATATATCATTGTCCTCGCTGGTTCTTGTTTTATAATCAAACTTAGGAATATTTACACTCATTATATTCTTTGTAGTTACATCAAAAATTAAAGTCTGTTTAGGTGCTAATAAGGCTGTATTTATAAATTCACTACTCATTTCAGATTTAGCTAATAAAAATTTTTGGTTAGCAATATTTATTTTTTCTTCTACTAATTCTCTCAAAGACTTATTCTTTTCTATCATTATAATAAATTGCTTAACCAGTTCATCCCTTTTATCCTTTAAAAGTTTATGGCCTCGTACTGCTATAATTCTTTTCTTTTTTAATCTAGTTAGTTCCATCCTAGTGGGATTTACGTGTATACTGGGCATATTATATCACCACTTCTTCCCATAATATTCATCTAGAAACTCATCTTTAATCCTTTTTAGTTCACTTCTAGGTAGACTTGATAAAAGCTCCCAGCCTATATTTAATGTATCTTCTATACTTCTATTATTTTCATATCCTTGGGATACATATTTCTTTTCAAAATTATCTGCAAAATTGGCATACATTTTATCAATGTCAGTCAATGCAGATTCACCTAATATTACCATAAGTTCCTTTGCATCCTTACCTCTAGCATAAGCAGCAAAAAGCTGGTTCATAGTACTCGCATGGTCCCTCCTAGTCTTTCCTTCTCCTATACCTTTATCTTTTAACCTTGAAAGAGACGGCAAAACATCTATTGGCGGTTCTACACCTTTTCTATATAATTCTCTACTTAAAATTATTTGTCCTTCCGTTATATACCCAGTAAGATCTGGAATAGGATGAGTTTTATCATCCTCCGGCATTGTCAATATAGGGATTAAGGTAATACTTCCATCCCTACCTTTTTGCCTACCTGCTCTTTCATAAATAGAAGCTAAATCTGTATACATATACCCGGGATATCCTCTTCTTCCGGGTACCTCCTTTCGTGCAGCAGAAACTTCACGCAAGGCATCAGCATAATTAGTTATATCCGTCATTATAACAAGGACATGCATATTTTTTTCAAATGCAAGATATTCAGCTGCCGTCAGTGCCATCTTTGGTGTAGCTATTCTTTCAATTGCTGGATCATTCGCAAGATTAATAAACATCACAGTCCTATCAAGAGCGCCTGTATTCTTAAAGCTCTTTGTAAAAAAACTAGATTCCTCAAATGTAATCCCCATCGCTGCAAAAACAACAGCAAATTTTTCACTAGTTCCCCTTACCTTTGCCTGTCTTGCAATTTGGGCTGCCAAATTTGCATGCGGCAATCCACTTGCAGAAAAAATAGGCAGCTTTTGACCTCTTACTAAAGTATTCAAGCCGTCTATTGCAGAAATGCCTGTTTGTATAAATTCTTGTGGGTAATTTCTTGCCACTGGATTCATTGGCAGTCCACCTACATCCATTCTTTTATCTGGTAATATGTCAAGTCCACCATCTATTGGTCTACCTAATCCATCAAAAACTCTTCCTAACATATCAGACGAAACCCCTAATTCCATGCTACGTCCAAGAAATCTAACCTTACTGTTTGATAAATTTATGCCAGCTGAATTTTCAAAAAGTTGAACCAAAGCATTATCTCCATCAACCTCAAGTACACGACATCTACGCTTTTCTCCATTTGTAAGTTCTATTTCTCCAAGCTCATCATAGCTTACGTCTTCAACTTTTCTTACTAACATTAAAGGTCCGGCAACTTCTTCTATTGTCTTATATTCTTTAGGCATTAAAGATCATCCTCCTCTAAGCTAACGGCCTCACTTATTTGGGTTGCTATATCCTCTAATATACTCTCATATTCTTTATTAACTTTATCTTCTTTAATGTACTTAAATCTGCCTATTCGTTCTCTAGCACTCATTTTAAGCAGATTCTCTATGTCGGCACCTTCTTCTATTGCCTTTTTTGTCAATTCATAAAATTGTAAAACCAATTTCATTATCAAGCATTGTTTTTTTAATGAGGTATAAGTATCTACTTCATTAAATGCATCTTGATGTAAGAAATCTTCTCTTATAGACCTTGCTGCCTCAAGCTTTAGACGATCCTGAGAAGAAAGAGCATCCATACCAACAAGTTTTACTATCTCTTGAAGTTCTGCCTCATCTTGCAACAAAGCCATTATTTGTGAACGTAAACTCAAAAAATCTTTATCTACAAACTCGTTAAACCACTTTGACAGTGTATCTACATATAAAGAATAACTATTTAGCCAATTTATTGCTGGGAAATGCCTACTATAAGCCAAAGAGGAGTCAAGTCCCCAAAAGACTTTGACTATTCTCAGTGTTGCCTGAGTAACGGGTTCTGAAATATCACCACCCGGCGGTGAAACTGCTCCTATAACTGACAAAGTTCCTTCCCTACCAATTTTACCTTTTGAAATGGTTCTTCCTGCTCTT
>CALWVR010000016.1 GCA_944385105.1 uncultured Clostridia bacterium | reverse complement strand
ATAGTGCAGAAATTTGTACTAAGAGCTGGTTTTTATTTTTATGGAGAAAGGGAGTACTGCTTTAAGAGTAGTTAAGAAACTATTAAATACATTTATGAATTTAAAAAAATTAAGATAAAAAAGTAGTGTCTGTTTTTGACGAACTGGGAAATAATTTAATCGAATTACATAAAAAGTGAAAAATTGGGAAATAATGCGTTAGAGGCATAAAAAATAAAAAGAAAACAGTCGAATGGATTTTGAAATAATCTACATAAAAAGTAAGAGAGCCCATATTTACTGGGCTCTCGGCTTGTATCAATATTCGAGTCAAGATGTGGTCGAGGTGACAGGAGTCGAACCTGCGGCCTCTGCGTCCCGAACACAGCGCTCTACCAAACTGAGCTACACCTCGAAATATAAACCTCACTTTACGCAAAGTGAGGTTTATATTGGCTGCGGAAGAAGGATTCGAACCCTCACAAACAGAGTCAGAGTCTGCTGTGCTACCATTACACAATTCCGCAACAACAATACTATTATATAACATAAATTTTATATGTCAATAGTTTATTTAATTTTATATTTATTAATTTTTAATAAGATTAAAAATACTAAATAGGAAGCTACTGAGAATAAAATAATGTAGGAAATAAGATAACTTAAATATCCAAAATTATTTACTATAAATAAAGCTATAAATGAAGTGGGTGCATAGTAGGGACTGAGAAAAAACATATTAAAATCAGTGTCTACTTGTCCATGTATGGAAAAATTTAATATAAGGGCAGTTGTTACCAATAGTAAGAACAAGGCTACAGCTTGATTCATAGAGCTATATTTCAATTTAAGGGATCCAGAAGAAAATAAATATATTGCAGTAAAAACCATTATAGAATGATGAATCATGGTTTGAAGATTAAGTCCTATAGTATTTACAAACACATCGGAGGGATTTACTAATACTACAAGTCCAGCAATAAAGCCATAAGTTGTAAGGAACATATATATACAGTCTCTTAATTTATTATCCTTTAGTAATGCAGCTATAATAATTAAAAAAAGGGGAGTTGAACAAAACTGAAAGGGAAATATTCCCCAATTATATTTCCATATTCCTAGAGTATGAGAGCATACTAATTGCTTATATATTTCAAGCAAAATTATTATAGAACCTAAGAGTAGAAGTACATGTTTTTTTTGAGCTTCACTTTGGTTTTTACAACGCTTTATTATAATGATTGAGCCTATAAAAGTGATTATAAGACAAAACATATGATATAGCCCGTAAGGCTTTGGTATATTATCAGTTTGGAAATCTAATATATACATAACATTATCAAAAAAGGACATAGATTCACCTTCTTTTAATTTTATTATCATATATTAACATATAATTATAAAAATCACAATATATATATTATATTATTGTTAAAATTGTATAGTGATTGAAAAAATTATTTTAATCTATTTTCTTGTAAAATATTTAATATAATTATATAATTTAATGTATATGTATTATAAATGAAGGTGATTGTTTATGTTCCTAATAGTTGAAAAAAAGAGACTTAATGAAGTGTCAACTAAGATGAAAATAAAGGCTCCAATGATAGCCAAAAAAGCAAAAGCAGGACAATTTATAATTTTGCGTGTAAATGAGTATGGTGAAAGAATACCTTTGACTATATCTGATTGTGATAAGGATGAAGGTACAGTTACTATAGTATATCAAAGGATTGGTAAAACTACTATGCTTCTCGATGAACTGAATAAAGGAGACTATATTCTTGATTTTGTGGGACCTCTAGGAAAGCCAACACTTACTGATGGAGCAGAAAAAGTGGTTATCATTGGAGGCGGAGTGGGGTGTGCTATAGCATTTCCACAAGCAAAACAATTATATAGAGCTGGTAAGAAGGTTGATATAATTGCCGGATTTAGGAATAAAGATCTTATAATATTAGAGGATGAGATGAAAAAGGTTTGTGATAATTTATTTATAATGACGGACGATGGCTCTAATGGAAATAAAGGTTTTGTTACTAATTGCTTAGAAAATCAAATAAAGAACGGCTATACATATGATTTAGCTATTGCAATAGGACCTCTTGCAATGATGAAAGCAGTTTGTGAACTTACTAAAGAACACAATATAAAGACTATTGTTAGTATGAACCCAATAATGATAGATGGGACTGGAATGTGTGGATGCTGTAGAGTTACTGTTAATGGAGAGACTAAATTTGCTTGTGTTGATGGGCCTGATTTCGATGGGCACAAAGTTGATTTTGATGAAACTATGAAGAGAATAAAAATGTATGAAGAGGTAGAAAGAAAAAAGATAAGAGATTATAATTGTAACTTAATGAAGGGAGTAAGCGATGTCTGATATAACGAATAAGAGAGTCAAAATGGATGAACTAGACCCTAATGAAAGAAATAAAACTTTTGAAGAAGTTGCGACTGGTTATAGTGAGGAACAGGCAATTAGTGAGGCAAAGCGATGCCTTAATTGTAAAACTAAACCTTGCATAAATGGTTGCCCTGTAAGTGTAAGAATTCCAGAATTTATTAATTGTGTGTCTAAGGGAGACTTTAGAAAAGCTTATGAAATAATAACATCAACTAACTCTTTCCCCGCTATATGTGGGAGGGTTTGTCCACAGGAGAATCAATGTGAGTCACGGTGTGTAAGAGGGAAAAAAGGAGAACCTATTGCTATAGGGAGATTAGAAAGATTTGTTGCTGACTGGCATAGGAAGAATGAAGAGTATAAGACAACAAAAATAGAGCCTTGCAAGAATAAAATTGCAGTTGTGGGCTCTGGACCTTCAGGATTAGCCTGTGCGAATGAACTTGCCAAAAATGGTTACGATGTTACTATATATGAAGCACTGCATAAGGCAGGGGGAGTTTTGTCTTATGGAATACCTGGGTTTAGATTACCCAAATCTGTTGTAGAATATGAAATAACTAATCTAATTAATTTGGGGGTAAAAATAGAGAATAATGTTGTTTTAGGAAAAACAATTTCTATTGATGAATTGTTAGAACTAGGATATAGCTATATCTATTTGTCAACAGGGGCAGGACTTCCAAGATTTATGGGCATTCAAGGAGAAAAACTTTTGGGTGTATATTCAGCAAATGAATTTTTAACTCGTATAAATTTAATGAATGCTCAATTAGATAATTATGATACACCTATAATAAAACCTAAAAATGTTGCTGTAATAGGCGGCGGAAACGTTGCAATGGATGCAGCAAGGTGTGCAAAACGTCTTATGGCTGAAAATGTTTATGTTTTGTATAGACGTTCAAAAAATGAAATGCCGGCACGACTTGAAGAGATTTTTCATGCTGAGGAAGAAGGAATAGAATTTAAGTTTTTAGTAAATCCTATAAGGATTTTGGGAGACGAAGATGGTAAAGTAAAGTCTATAGAATGTGTAAGAATGAAACTTTCAGAACCAGACGAATCTGGACGTAAAAAGCCTATTGAGCAAGAGGGCTCGAACTTTTTTATTGATGTTGATTGCGTTATTATGGCAATTGGCACTTTGCCAAATCCAGTCATAATAGATTCTATATCTGATGTAAAAAAAGATAAAAGAGGATATATATTGGTAGATCAAAATCAGAAGACCTCAAATGACTTTGTTTATGCAGGTGGAGATGCTGTTACAGGTGCTGCTACAGTTATACTCGCAATGGCAGCAGGTAAAAATGCAGCTAAGTATATAATTAAAAACGACAAAAAGTAGTTTAAACTTTTTGTCGTTTGTTTTTCTTGCTTATTTTATCAGAAAGTTTTATTAGAAAATTTAGAGATAAAATTGAGACAGTACCGAGGCATAAGGTAGTTACTATGATTAATAAATTAAGTTTAGACAATGAGAAAAGATCAGTGAAAAAAACAATTCCAATAAAGAAACAAGAAGCCATAGTACCAAATAGAATTTTTCTTATTAAATTAAATGGACTACAGATATTAAAAAGTAAGCCAAGACCACATATACCAGTTAGGATAACACAGATAGTAGACGTATCCTTAGAGGGTAAACTAAAAACTTGCGATAACAATATTGTTGCAAGTATATCAAGAACAATTATAATGGCGCAGGGAAGAGCTTTACTAATTATATTAACAAATAAGTTTCCTTTTACTCTATCTTTATTGGGCTCTAAGGCTAGTATAAAAGAGGGGATGCCTATTGTAAATACACTTGTGAGAGTCATTTGTATGGGTATAAAGGGATAAGACATATTAATAAATAGAAAAATAATGGACAATAAAGTTGCGTAAATTGTTTTTACCAAAAACAATGAAGAAGATCTTTGGATATTATTTATGGATCTTCTCCCTTCTAAGACAACTTTTGGCATAGAGGAAAAGTCGGAATTAAGAAGTACCAACTGTGCAACATTTCTAGCAGCATCACTGCCATTAGCCATAACTACGCTACAATCAGATTCCTTTAATGCAAGGACATCATTTACTCCATCACCAGTCATTGCAACAGTATGACCGTTTTCCTTTAGTGCTTTAATTAATTGTTTTTTCTGCATAGGAGACACTCTACCGAATATTGAATATTTATTTGCGGCCTCTTTTATTTTATCATAACTAGACAATGTAGTTGCATCTATGTAGTTATCATAGTCCTTAAGTCCAGCCTTTTTTGATATGGCAGACACTGTTGAAACATTGTCTCCTGATATAATCTTTATTTTGACTCCCTGTTCATCAAAATACTTTAAAGTATCTTTAGCTTCACTTCTTATGACATCATTTATTAAAACAAATCCCATAGGAACAATATCATCAGGTAGAGACTTATCATTAAAATTACTTTTTGAATGTGCGATGAGTACAACTCGATTTTCCTTTGTAAGGTTTTGGATTTCATCTTTAATAAGAGAAACGTTATTCCTTAAAACAAATTCAGGTGCACCTATTATGTAACTACCTAATCCTTCAAAAAAGGCGCCTGACCATTTTTTTTCAGAGGAAAAAGGGATAACATTTGATGCTACTTCACTAGAATTATTTTTTGAACCCATAGAACCTATATAATCTTTTATAGCGTTGAATGTTGGATTTGAATCCTCTATAGAATTTACGAGTAAAGACAAAGCGTAATCTATGTCATTTTTATTTTGATCCTTATATGCAATAATGTTGTCTACTTTCATTGTACCTTCTGTTATTGTACCTGTTTTATCAAGGCATAGTATATCCACTCTTGCTAAGGTTTCAATACAATATAATTCTTGAACTAAGACTTTACGCTTTGACAGTCTTATAACACTAACAGCCAAAACAGTACTTGTAAGCAGTACTAACCCCTCAGGAATCATTCCTATTAAGGCAGCAGTTGTATTGACTATTGCTTGCTCAAATCCTACACTTTGGTATTGTTTGAAAAATAAAAATAAGCCTATAGGTATGATTAATATAGACATAATTAGTATAATCTTATTAAATGCATTCATGATTTGTGAGTTGACTTTTTTTACATACTTTGCTTCACTTGATATCTTAAATGCGTAGTTTTGTTCTCCTACATGTTCTATTTTGCATTTGCACTTACCACTTACGATAAAACTACCCGATAAAAGAGTATCTCCCTTTTTTTTATGAATAGAATCAGATTCACCTGTCAGAAGTGATTCATTAACGTCGCTTTCTCCTTCGATGATAATACAGTCAGCAGGAACTTGATTTCCGTTCTTAAGCTCAATTAAGTCGTCGAGTACCAATTCGTTTATTGGTAGATTTTCTATATTTCCATTTCTTATAGTGGGGATTTTGTTAGATGCTACTATTGACAGCTTATCTACTGTTATTTTAGCTCTTATTTCCTGGTAAGTACCTATGACTAAATTTGCTAACACCACACCCATAAAAAGTAAATTTTTGTATGAACCTACGTAAATTATAGCCAGTGCTAAAACAAAGTTTAGTATGTTAAATAGGGTCAGTGTATTATCTAAGATAATCTTTTTTATGCTCTTAGTTTTAATTGATGTATCAATATTTATAAGCCCTTGACACTTTCTTGAATTAACTTGGGAATCTGTCAGACCAATGGAGAGCTCAGGACTATATCGAGTGATTTTAGACAATAAAATTCCTCCTTTGTGTTTTTTATAATTATATAAACATATAATTTTAAAGTCAATGATTGTTAATTTAATTTATAAATAGGAGGGGATTTTTTGCGCTGTAGAATAGTGGATATGAGAGCTAAGGAAGTAATTAATGTAAAAACAGGAATGCGTATAGGATGTGTTAGTGATGTTGAGATAGATACAAAGACAGCTAAACTTGTTTGCATAATTATATATGGAAAACTTAAGTGGTTTGGACTTTTGGGAAGAGAAGACGATATAATAATAAAATGGGATGAAATAGAAGTAATAGGCGAGGATACAATATTAGTTAGTCACAATTTAATACCTAAGAGACGACGGAAAAAGTTTATTAACTTTAATAGGTTTTTAAAAATTTAACAATTTAATATTTAAAATTTAAAGTATACTCTTGTAATTTATCTTTTGATATGGTACAATAGACTAAAAAATCACACGCTAACACTTTATAATTCTTGGTGTCCTATTTTTAGGTTTATTTGAATTTCAAGTGTTGCGGAGGTATAACCAAGGAGGAAATAATATGTCAAATGTAGTATCTATGAAACAACTTTTAGAAGCAGGTGTCCATTTTGGCCATCAAACAAGAAGATGGAATCCTAAAATGGCAGAGTATATTTTTACAGAGAGAAATGGTATATACATTATAGACCTTCAAAAAACTGTAAAAAAATTAGAGGAAGCTTACAATTTTATACGTGAGCTTACAATAGATGGTAAATCAATTCTATTTGTTGGTACTAAGAAGCAAGCACAAGATTCAGTAAAGGAAGAAGCAATAAGAAGTGGAGCTTATTATGTTAATGCTAGATGGCTTGGTGGAATGCTTACTAACTTTACAACAATTCGCCATAGAATTAACCGCTTAAAACAGCTAAGAGAGATGCAGGAAAATGGGACTTTTGAACTTTTGCCTAAAAAGGAAGTAATTAAGTTAAACCTGGAAATTGAAAAGCTTGAGAAATTTTTAGGTGGAATTAAAGATATGAAAGAGTTGCCGGGTGCGCTTTTTATTGTTGATCCACGTAAGGAAAAAATAGCTGTAGCTGAAGCTAAAAAACTTGGAATACCGATTGTAGCTATTGTTGACACAAACTGTGATCCTGATGATGTAGATTACGTTATTCCAGGTAATGATGATGCAATTAGAGCAGTTAAATTGTTAGCTGGAATTATGGCAAATGCTATAATTGAAGGAAAAGAAGGACGCATGGGTGCTGCAGCAGTTGAAGAAGTCGATGATATTACTGAAGAAATGGCTGAAGCAGTGACAGAATAACTTTAATGAATTTTAACAAAAGGCGGGATTCCGTCTTTTGCTGTGTAATAAACCATAATATTAAAAATTATTTATATTTTGGAGGTAACTAAGATGGCTTTTACAGCAAGTGACGTTAAAGAGTTAAGAGAAAAAACAGGTTGCGGAATGATGGACTGTAAAAAAGCTCTTACAGAAGCAGAAGGAAACATGGATAAAGCTGTTGATTTATTAAGAGAAAAAGGGCTTGCAGCAGCTACTAAAAAATCAGGGCGAATAGCAGCTGAAGGTGTTGCTTTTGCTTGTGTTAACGAGGAAGGAAATATTAGTGCTGTTATAGAGGTTAATGCCGAAACAGACTTTGTTGCTAAGAATGCAGAGTTTAATGAATTTGTGCAGGTATGTTTAGATACAATTATAGAAAACGCACCGAAAACATTAGATGAGTTAATGCAGTGCAAGGCTAAAGGTAGTGATCTAACAGTTGAAGAGTTAGTAAGAGAAAAGATCCTTACAATTGGTGAGAACATAAAAATTCGTCGTTTTGAGCGCTTTGAGGGCGTTGTTATGACTTATAACCATGCTGCAGGAAGAATCGGAGTTATGGTTAAATTCAATGCGGATAATAAAGTTTCTCAAGAACCAAAATTTAAGGAATATGCTAAGGACATAGCTATGCAAGTTGCTGCTGCAAATCCAAGTTATCTTAATAGGGAGTCAGTTCCAGCAGATGTCATTGAACATGAAAAGAAAATTCTTACAGAACAAGTTATTAATGATGGAAAGCCTGCAAATGTAGCAGAAAAAATAGTAATGGGCAGAATGGGGAAGTTTTATAAAGAAAATTGTTTAACAGAACAAATTTTCGTTAAAAATTCGGATTTAACTATTGATGATTATACAAAACTAATGTCTAAGGAATTAGGTACAGAAATTGGTATAGAAGCTTTTGTGCGTTTTGAGAAGGGTGAAGGTCTTGAAAAGCGTGAAGACAATTTTGCTGATGAAGTTGCCAACATGATAAAGTAAATTGTTTTTAATAAGATGCGGAGAAACTGAAATTTACTTTTATACTAAGAATAGAGCGTAGAAGTAACTGCGCTCTATTTTAATGTATATAGCCACTTTACATAATCTTTTTCTTGTTGTAAAATAATATAAAATCGATCTTAGGAGTGTTGTCATTGAATCCAAAATATAAAAGGGTTTTATTAAAACTTAGCGGTGAAGCGTTGGCTGGGGCCAGCAAATATGGTATAAATTTTGATACAGTACTTTCTATTTGTAAGCCTATAAAAAGATGCGTTGATATGGGGGTACAGATAGGAATTGTTGTTGGAGGAGGCAACTTCTGGCGCGGAAGAAGCAGTGGAAAAATGGATAGAACTAGAGCTGATCACATGGGAATGCTTGCAACAGTTATTAATGCTTTGGGAGTTGCAGATGCACTAGAACAAATGGAAATTGATGTTAGGGTTCAAACTGCAATTTCTATGCAAGAAGTGGCAGAACCTTACATTAGAAATAGGGCAGTAAGACATTTAGAAAAGGGAAGGGTAGTAGTTTTTGGATGTGGAACAGGAAATCCTTTCTTTTCGACTGATACTGCTGCGTCTTTAAGAGCAGCAGAGATAGATGCAGATGTTATACTTAAAGCCACTATGGTTGATGGAATATATGACTGTGATCCTAAGATCAATAAGAATGCACATAAGTATGATACACTTAATTATTTAGATGTTCTGAATAAAGGACTAGGTGTTATGGATAGTACTGCGGCATCCTTGTGTAAAGATACAAATATTCCTTTGCTGGTTTTTAGTATCAGTGAGCCAAACAATATTTTTGATGCAATAATGGGAAAACCGATCGGGACGTTGGTAAAATAATTAAATTTTATTAAGGAGATTTTATTTATGAAACAAATTTTTAAAAAAACTGAAGAAAATATGCAAAAGTCTTTAGACTCACTTATAAGAGAGTATACATCCATCAGAGCAGGAAGAGCAAATCCGGCTATTCTTGACAAGGTAATGGTGGATTATTATGGAACTCCAACAGCAATTAATCAATTGGCAGCTGTTTCCGTGTCTGAAGCTAGAACTTTAGTTATACAACCCTGGGATATATCATGTTTGAGAGGAATAGAAAAGGCTATACAAACTTCAGATATAGGAATAAACCCACAAAATGATGGAAAGGTTTTAAGAATAGTTTTTCCTCCATTAACTGAGGATAGGAGGAGAGAAATCGTTAAAAGTATATCTAAGATGTCAGAAGATTCTAAGGTTATAATAAGGAATATTAGGCGTGATTCTATTGATGCTTTGAAAAAGCTTAAAAAAGATTCAGTAATTACAGAAGACGATCTAAAACAAAGTGAAAAACATATACAAGATTTGACTGATAAATTTTGTAAAAGAATAGATGAAGTCTCAGAAAAGAAAGAAAAAGAGATAATGGAAATATAATATTAAAGTTTCTTTTTAGATTGGCAGTGGTATTTGCATGGTTAAGGGCTTAGATGATAGACAAAAACAAGAAATTAGTATTCCAAGGCACATTGGCATAATTATGGATGGAAATGGTCGATGGGCTAAAAAGAAAGGACTACCACGTTCTGCAGGGCACAAGGTTGGTGCAAATAAGTTTAGAGAAATAACTAAACATTGCAGTAAAATAGGTGTAGAATATCTTACGGTCTATGCGTTCTCTACAGAAAATTGGAAAAGACCTAAAGATGAAGTATGGTTTATTATGAAGCTCTTTAAACAATACATGAATGAAGCGCTTTCAGATTTCAGCTATGAGAACATTCGAGTTAATTTTTTAGGTGATAAGAATGGCTTTACGGAGGATCTCCGTAACCTTATAGACAAGGTAGAAGAATCAACAAAAAATAAAACAGGGATGACTCTGAATATTGCTATGAATTATGGAGGTAGAGATGAAATACTTAAAGCTGTAAAAGAAATAGCAATGGAAGCTCAAAAAGGTGCAATATTGCCAAATGATATAAAGATTAGCGATATATCAGATAGACTATATACTAAAAATCAGCCAGATCCGGATCTAATTATTCGTCCAAGCGGAGAATATAGAATTTCCAACTTTTTGTTATGGCAGAGTGCATATTCTGAATATGTATTTATGGATGATATATTATGGCCAGACTTTAATGTTAAAGACTTAGAAAGAGCCATAGAAGAATACTCTAATAGAAATAGACGCTTTGGAGGAGTATAAATGGTTGTAAGAACAATATCAGGGATATTAGGCGGAATATTAGCTATAATTGTTTTAGTTTTTAATAATGATGTACCAATGCTATTAAATTTTGTGATTTCTCTTATATGTATTCTTTCAGTATACGAAGTTTTCTCAGCTATGGGAGTTAAAAACATGTTTTCTGTTATGCTACCTAGTATGGTTTTTTCAGCTGTACTGCCACTTTTTGGATCAGGGATACTTTGGCAAACAATATGGTATATATACACATTGTTTATGTTTTGTGTAATGTTATTTTTTAATAAAACTTTAAAGTTTAGGGACATTGCAATTATTTACAGTGTTACTATGCTTATAACATTTCTGTTTAGTTATGTGGTAAAACTAAGGGATTGGGGAAATTTACTAGGAACATTTTATGTAACATATGCACTATCAATAGCTTGGATGACTGATGTAGGAGCTTACTTTTTTGGTACATTTTTTGGCAAGACTAAGCTTTGCCCTGAGATAAGTCCTAAAAAGACAGTTGCAGGTGCAATAGGTGGTGCATTAGTATCAAGTATTATGAGCATTATAGTTTGCATGATTTTTCAATTATTTGTTTTTAATTTTAAAGTTAGTATGAATTACGTTAATATTGTAATAATTGCCTTTTTTGGTTCTATTGTATCTATGATAGGTGATTTAGTTTTTTCTATGATTAAAAGAGGATATCATGTAAAAGACTTTGGAAATGTTATTCCTGGACATGGGGGTATACTTGATAGATTTGATAGTGTTTCTTTTGTAGTTCCATTTGTATATTTTTTAATTGTTAATGTTGGAATATTAAATGTATAAAATTATGGGTGGTCTTAATGGTAAAAAATATAGCGTTACTTGGCTCTACTGGTTCAATAGGTAAAAAAGCTTTTAATATTTCAAAGAGACTTGGTATAAATATAGTAGCTTTAGCTGCATACAACAATATTGATGTGCTTGAGAATCAGATAAGAGACGTTAATCCAGAGTTAGTAGCTGTGTATGATTCTACTGCAGCTATTAAGTTGAAAAGAAATATAAATGATACTTTTACAAAGGTATTTTCAGGACTTGAAGGTCTTTGTGAGGTAGCTTCGCGTTCAAAAGCAGACATGGTTTTAAATTCAGTCATGGGTATGGTGGGCTTAATGCCTACGTTGGCTGCTATAAATTCTGGCAAAAACATAGCTCTTGCCAATAAGGAAACTTTAGTTGTAGGTGGAGAGTTAGTTGTTAACGAGGCTAAGAGACAAGGGGTAAAAATATTACCCGTTGATAGTGAACATTCTGCAATTTTTCAGTGTTTAGAAGGATGTAATAAAAAAAAGGATTTAAAGAAGCTAATTTTAACAGCTTCTGGTGGTCCTTTTTTCGGCAAAGATTACAATTATTTAAAGAAAGTTAAAAAAGAGGATGCACTGAAACATCCCAATTGGCGTATGGGTAATAAAATAACTGTAGATTCAGCTACAATGATGAATAAAGGCTTAGAAATAATAGAAGCTGTATGGCTATTTGGAGTTGAGCAAGAGAATATAGAAGTTCTGGTGCATAGAGAGAGCGTAGTACATTCTATGATAGAATACAAAGATAATTCTATTATTGCACAATTGAGTGTACCTGATATGGAGATACCTATACAATATGCTTTGACTTATCCAGATAGGGAATTTTCAAATGTTAAACCACTTGACTTAAAGAGCATTAGTAGTCTTTCATTTTATGAACCTGATTTTCAACTTTTTAATGGAATTAATATTTGTAGGGAAGCTATAGAAATTGGAGGGACACTTCCTGCAATAGCAAATGGAGCAAATGAAGAAGCTGTTAAATTGTTTTTAGAAGATAAAATTGGATTTTTAGAAATATGTAATGTTGTTAAAAAGTCTATAAAATCACTAACCCCAACTAAAATTGAAAAAATTGAAGACATATTAAAAGCTGACAGAGATGCTAGAGACTTTGTTTTAAAGAATGCAATTAGAGTGGAGGGATAAAAATAGTTTTAAATATATTATTAGTAATAATAGCAATTTTACTTTTTTCATTAATTATATTTATACATGAGTTTGGTCACTTTTTTACAGCTAAATTATCGGGGATAAGAGTAAATGAATTTGCTATTGGTATGGGACCAGCTATCTTTAAGTTAAAAAAAGGAGACACTCAATATTCATTAAGAGTTTTTCCAATAGGGGGATATTGCTCTATGGAAGGAGAAGATGAACAGAGTGAGAGTGAAGACTCCTTTTCTAAAAAGTCTGTATATAAAAGAATGATCGTGGTTGCAGCTGGCGCTATAATGAATATAATATTGGCATTTGTTTTTATGATAATAATACTTGTTCAACAACCTCAATTTGCATCTACGCAGATTTCAAAGTTTTCTGAGGATGCTGTGACATGTAATTATGGATTGCAGGTAGGGGACACTATAAAATCTATAGATGGATATAAAATTTCTACTTTTACTGATATTGGCTTTATTTTATCAGTTAATTCTGACTTTGTTTCTAATATTGTTGTGGATAGGAACGGTGAAGAAGTTAGTTTAAGCGGAGTTAAGTTTAAGACTTATTTAAATGAAGATACAGGAAAAGAAGTAATTGTAAGAGATTTCTATGTTTTCCCTATTGAAAAAAACCTTTTGACTCTTCTTACACAATCTTTTAAAGAGATGGGGTCAAACATAAAAATGACGTATACAAGTTTAGTTTACATGGTTACAGGTAAATTCAGCTTGAATGAAGTTTCTGGACCTATAGGAGTAGTGAAGGTGGTTACTGATGCTGCATCAGAGGGGTTAAAGGTTAACTTTTTAAGTGCTCTTAATAATATAATTATGATAATGATGATCCTATCAGTTAGCCTTGGTATATTCAATTTGTTGCCATTGCCTGCGCTTGATGGAGGAAGGTTGATTTTCCTAATAATAGAGGCTATAAAAGGCAAACCAATTAATCCTAAATATGAGGGAATGATACATACTATAGGATTTATTGCTTTTATACTTTTAATGGTGGTAATAGCTATTAATGATATACTAAAGCTGTGTTGTGGAAGAGGTTTAATGTCGTGAAGAGAAGAAGAGCGAAAATTATAAATATTGGTGACTTAAAGATTGGTGGAAATGAAAAAATAGCAATACAGTCTATGCTTAATATTCCTTCGTATGATATAGAGTCAAATGTGAAAAAAGCAATAGAACTCAGTAATATTGGATGCGATATTCTTAGAATAGCAATTCCTGATATGGAATCTATAAAATTAATTTCAACTATAAAGGAAAAAGTAAATATTCCTATTGTTGCAGATATTCATTTTGATTATCGCCTTGCTATTGAATCTGTATTTGCAGGGGCTGATAAAATTAGAATAAATCCGGGAAATATAGGAGACAACTCTAGAATAAAGGAAGTTGCGAAAGCATGTTTATCTAAAAATGTACCTATAAGGATAGGAGTGAATTCTGGCTCGATAGAAAAAGAAATATTAGCAAAATATTCTCATCCAACGCCCATGGCCCTTTGTGAAAGTGCACTTTACCATGCTTCATTACTGGAAAAATTTAATTTTGATAATATAGTTCTATCATTAAAATCTTCTAATGTTGATGTAATGGTAGAGGCATATAAATTTGTAGCAGATAGATGTGATTATCCTTTGCACTTAGGGGTTACGGAGGCAGGAACTAAAAGGATGGGTATTATAAAATCATCTATAGGTATAGGTGCACTTCTCTTAGATGGTATAGGAGATACGATAAGGGTATCTCTAACTGATGATCCTGTAGAGGAGATATATGCAGCAAAAGATATACTAAAAGCTTCTGGTTTGAAGACGGATAGTGTAGATATAATTTCTTGCCCAACATGTGGAAGGACAAGAATAGACATAATAAGAATTGCAAATGAGGTAGAGCACATTTTAAAAGATTGCAATAAAAATATAAAAATAGCGATCATGGGATGTGCTGTAAATGGTCCAGGCGAAGCAAAAGAAGCTGATATTGGAGTTGCTGGTGGAGATGGGTTAGGACTTATATTTAAAAAGGGAAAGATTATTCGTAAAGTTAGAGAAGAAGATTTAATAGATGAGCTTATAAGTGAAGTAAAAAAACTATAGAGAGGAGAGTTTTCTTTGGTTAGTCTAGGCAATTTTTTAAGTAAATATATAGAAATAAAAGACTTATCCCAGCATGTTTTAGCTGGAGACATAAGGGAAATGAATATAGATAAGCCAAAGAGAATTCTTGATATGGTAGTAGCCTTTTCAAACATAGTGAGGACTCATGATATCCTTGAGGTTGAAATGTTTTTAAAATCTTCGAAATTAAAACTTAACAAAGTTATACTCAATCCTATGTTTCCGAAGGAAGCATTTTCAGCGGCGTATTATCCTGATTTAATTGAAAAAATTATAAAAGACACTAAAAGCATTAATGGAATATTGATTGATTCAAAGGCGAGTTATAGAGAAAATAAATTAATTATTTGCTTGTGCCACGGTGGAAGAGATATTCTTATTAATAAAAACTTTGATAAAAGAATTAAAAGTGTTATAAAAAGAGAATTTGATATTAATTTAGACGTAGAATTCGAGGGAAATTTGTCTATAGATAGTGAAAATAGTACTAGTATAGTTAAACAGGAAATGCTGAGTAATAAAAAGTATAGAGAGAAAATAATTGAAAAAGTCGATCTATATGAATCGAATATGGATGAGATAAAGCAACCTGATGTATCAATATCTAAAAGAAAAGGTAAATCCTTGAATCCATTAATAGTTCTTAACTCAGCCAAAGTACTGTATGGAGGAATGATTAAATCAGAGCCTACACCAATTCAAGATATCTCATACGACATGGGAAGTGCAACAGTATGGGGGGATGTTTTTTCAATAGATAGTTATACTACTAAGGACGGTTCTAAAAAGATTTATTCAATAAGTATAACAGACTATACATCTTCAATATCATTGAAACTTATGGTAGATAAGAATAAAAGTAAAAGCTTTGACTTAATAAGTAAGGGAATGTCATTACTTGTTCGAGGAGATATCGTTGAAGATAGGTATGATAATGATTTAATTATAAGACCAAAAAGCATTTGTAGTGTCAATAAAGTAAAGATAATTGATAATGCGAGAGAAAAGAGAGTAGAACTGCATCTACATACAAATATGTCGTCTATGGATGGTATAACGACTGCAAGTGAGCTTATTGAAAGGGCACATGAATGGGGTCATAAGGCAATTGCTATAACAGATCATGGAGTAGCACAAGCATTTCCTGAAGCTATGAATACAGTTGATAAGATTAAGTCTAAGGGAGGAAAAATAAAGGTAATATATGGGGTAGAGGCGTATTTTATTGATGATATGTCTTCAGAATTTGACGGAGATATGAGAAAGCTAAAGTATTATCACCAGATAATATTAGTTAAAGACAAGATTGGCCTAAAAAATCTTTATAGGCTTATATCTAAGGCTCACCTTAATTACTTTTATAAAAAACCTAGGATACCTAAAAGTGAACTAGTTAAATATAGAGATGGTCTTATTTTAGGAAGCGCCTGTGAGGCAGGAGAGCTCTTTAGAGCAATTTTAAATAATGAAAGCCATGAGAGACTGTGTGAGATTGCGAGATTTTATAATTACCTTGAAATTCAACCTATTTTAAATAATTCTTTTATGGTTAGGGATAAGATACTAAGCAACTATGAGGACATAAAGGACATAAATCGTAAGATAGTAAAGTTAGGGGAAGAACTTAAAATTCCTGTAGTAGCTACTTGTGATGTTCATTTTTTGAATCCTCATGACGCTAAATACAGAGAAGTATTAATGAAAGGGCAAGGATACGCAGATGCTAGTGAACAAGCTCCTTTATATTTAAGAACAACAGATGAGATGTTAGATGAATTTTCATATCTTGGAGAAGAAAAAGCCTATGAAATAGTAGTTACAAACTCTAATAAAATTGCTGATTTAATTGACGAGGTACGTCCTATTCCACCAGGGGTTTTTCCACCATTTATTGAAGGAGCAGAGGAACAGCTTGTTAAAATTACCTGGGAAAGAACTAAAAAGATATATGGAGATCCGTTACCGCAAATAGTATATGATAGGTTAAAAAGAGAACTTGATTCAATAACTAAACATGGTTTTTCAGTGCTTTACATGACAGCGCAAAAGCTAGTAGCTAATTCTGAAGAACATGGATACTTAGTTGGATCTAGGGGATCAGTTGGTTCTTCATTTGTAGCTACGATGTCTGGTATTTCTGAGGTTAATCCGCTGCATCCACATTATGTTTGTCCTAATTGTAAGAATAGTGAATTTATAACTGACGGAAGTTATGGTTCAGGGTTTGATTTACCTGATAAAAAATGCCCTAAATGTGGGACGAATTACAATAGGGACGGTCATAATATACCATTTGAGACTTTCTTGGGTTTTGATGGAGATAAAACACCTGATATAGATCTTAATTTTTCAGGTGAATACCAAAGTGAGGCGCACAGGTATACTGAGACTTTGTTTGGGAAGGATAATGTCTTTAAAGCAGGAACTATTGCAACTATAGCAGAAAAAACTGGTATGGGATTTGTAAAGAAATATGATGAGGAGACGAACTTACATTTAAATAAAGCAGAAAAGCTGAGGTTAGCATCTGGTTGTACGGGGATAAAGAGAACAACAGGGCAGCATCCTGGTGGAATGGTAGTTGTACCGCGTGGAATGGAAATTTATGATTTTTGTCCGGTACAAAGGCCAGCAAATGATCAAAAATCTGATAATATAACTACTCATTTTGACTTTCATTCTATACACGATACAATCTGTAAACTTGATGAACTGGGTCATGATGTTCCTTCCATATATAGGCACCTCGAAGATCTGACAGGTATTTCAGTAATGGATGTGTCAATGAGTGATAAAAAGGTTATGTCATTGTTTACATCTACAGAAGCATTAGGTGTTACACCTGAAGCAATAGATTCAAAGACGGGAACGTTTTCTCTACCGGAAGTGGGGACGCATTTTGTAAGGCAAATGTTATTAGATGCAAACCCAAAAACATTTTCAGACTTGATTCAAATTTCGGGGCTCTCACATGGTACAGACGTTTGGGTAGGAAATGCACAGGACTTGATAAAGAATAAGGTTTGTACTATTTCTGAGGTTATAGGGACTAGAGATAGTATAATGACCTATCTTCTGCAAAAAGGAATAGAACCCAAAAAAGCATTTAAAATAATGGAGATAGTAAGGAAGGGAAAAGCCTCTAAACTTTTGACAGAGGAATATATTAATGATATGAAGGAACATGATGTTCCTGACTGGTATATAGATTCCTGCATGAAAATAAAATATATGTTCCCGAAAGCACATGCTACAGCCTATATGATATCAACTTTAAGATTAGGTTGGTATAAGGTGTATAAGCCTGTTGAATATTATGCGGCTTATTTTACAGTTCGGGGAGAAGACTTTAATGGAGCTTTAGTTTTAAAAGGTAAAGAAGCTGTGAAAGGACATATGAGAGAGATAATCTCCAAAGGAAAGGAAGCCACAGCTAAGGAAAATGCAGAGTATTCAACGCTTCAAATTGTTAATGAAATGCTAGAAAGGGGAATAGAGGTTTTACCAATAGACCTTTATAAGTCTAATGCATATAAATACACGATAGAGCAAGGAAAAATAAGGTTACCATTTTCATCACTTTCAGGAGTAGGAGAGGCAGCAGCAAAAAGCCTACAAGAGGCTGCTAGTAAGGGAAAGTATATATCAATTGACGATATACAAACAAGGGCAACAGTTTCTAAAAGTGTAATAGAAGCTTTAGATGAAGTAGGTGCTCTATCAGGCATACCTAAAAGTAGTCAATTAAGTTTTTTTTAAATTATTATAAAAAGGCAATATTTAGCTTGAAAAAATTATTATTTTACGATAGAATACATATAGATACTTTAAACTGGAGGAAATTATATGATATCAGCTGGAGATTTTAGAAATGGCATTACTTTTGAGATGGATGGAAATGTATATTGTATTATAGAATTTCAACATGTAAAGCCAGGAAAAGGCGCAGCGTTTGTACGTACAAAGATAAAAAATGTTATAACAGGAAGCGTTATTGAAAAAACCTTTAACCCAAATGACAAATATCCAACAGCATTTATTGAGAGGAAAGATATGCAATATCTTTATAATGACGGAGATTTATATTACTTTATGGATCTTGAAAATTATGAACAAATTCCAATTAATAAAAGTATCTTAGGAGATAATTTTAAGTTTGTGAAGGAAAATATGGAATGCAAGGTTCTTTCCTATAAAGGGAATGTTTTTGGGGTAGAGCCACCATTTTTTGTGGAGCTTGAAGTTACAGAAACAGATCCAGGCTTTAAAGGAGATACTGCAACAAATGCCACCAAACCTGCAACTCTTGAGACAGGTGCAGAGATTCGAGTTCCTTTATTTATCGATCAGGGAGAGATGATTAGAATAGACACCCGTACTGGTGAATATATGGAACGAGCTTAACTTTGTTTAATACTAATTTTTATTAGAATAAATTTTATTTTTAAGGTAAAATTAGTATTGATATACTTATTTAAAATTGGGGAGGTACAAGTTTTATGAATATTACAGAGAAGGTAGCTTATATTAAAGGTCTAATGGAAGGTATGGAACTTGACACGAGTAATCCGCAGTCTAAAGTGTTATCATCTATAGTTAATTTACTAGAAGATATATCCCTTGAAATATCAGACATTAATAAATGCTATGATGAAGTAGTAGATCAATTGGATGCAGTTGATGAAGATCTTTATTTATTAGAGGAAAATTTTTATAGTGATGAAGATTGTAGCTGTGGTTGTGAGGAAGAGGATAATGGTATATTCTATGAGGTAACTTGTCCTACCTGTGGAGAAACAGTTTGTGTCTCAGAACCTGTTATATTAGATGGTTCTATAGATTGTCCAAACTGTGGTGAAAATTTAGAATTCGATCTTGATGGTTTATCATTTGAGAATAATTGCGAATGTAGTGACGATTGTGAGTGTGGAACAGATTGTGATTGCACAGAAGATTCCAAATGCAATGACACGTGTACTTGTAACTAACTTTTATTTTATGGGAACTTGCCGTCTGTGCTTTAAAGTATAGGCGGCTGAATTTTTAAAGTAAGAAAATTATTAAGGAAAAATATCATTCTATGAATAAATTAATAAAGTATTTTTTTATATTGTTAGTTATGACTTTGATTTGTAATTTGTATGGTTGTCAAGATAGTAAAAACTATCAGGTTATGAATATTGCTGCGATTAAAGGACCTACAGCACTGGGAATAGTTAAACTGATGGATAATAATCAAAAATACAATATATCTGTTGTAAATGACCCGTCTGAAGCAGCAGCAAAAATTTCTATGAAGGAAGTGGATGTAGCATTAATTCCTACTAATATGGCTTCTATCTTATATAACAAATCTAATAGAGAGATTAAAGTGGCTGCAATTAATACATTAGGAGTACTTTATATTTTAAGTTTAAATAATAATATAAAAGGTCTTAATGACTTAAAGGGCAAAACTATTTATGTATCTGGTCAAGGAGCAACGCCTGAATATGCATTAAAGTATGTGTTAAAAGAAAATTCAATAGATCCTGATACTGATTTAACTATAGAATATAAATCAGAACATGCTCAATTAGCTGCTCTTTTAGCTTCAGAACGTGTAGAATTAGCTGTTTTACCAGAACCTTTCGTTACTCAAGTTATAAACAAAAATAGTAATGTTAAGGTCATATTGGATTTAACAAAAGAGTGGAAAAATATCTCTAAAGGAAACACTTTGACTATGGGATGTGTTGCTGTTAATATAGATTTTGTTGAAAAAAATAAAGATAAATTTAATGAATTTTTGAATGAATACAAAGAATCTGTAAAATTTGTAAATAATCAAGTGTCTGATTCAGCATATTTGGCAGATAAATATGGAATTATGGATGAAAGTGTTGCTAAGCAGGCGATACCTAAATGTAATGTTGTATTTATTGATGGAAACGATATGAAAGTAAAGGTAGGTAGCTTTCTTAAAGTCTTGTGGAACTTTGATCCAAAATCAGTTGGAGGAGAGTTGCCTGATGATAGCTTTTTCTACTAAAAATAAAAGACTTAGTACTTTATTTAAAGTACTAAGTTCAATTTTATTTTGGATTGCATTATGGCAAATTATATATTTATTAATTAATAATGATATTTTAGTGGCATCACCAGTTTTAGTATTTAATAGAATATTAGAGATTATATTTGAAGAAGAGTTTTGGGGTGTTTTGTTTTTTTCATTACTCAGAATGTTTTTAGGCTTTTTATTGGCAGTTTTTTTCGGAATCATTTTATCTATACTAACTGCTAGATTTGAAATTATAGACATTATAATGAGTCCTATACTTTTGGTTATAAAAACTACACCTGTGATTTCATTTATAGTTTTAGCTCTTGTATTTATAAATTCTACTTATGTTCCAATATTTATATCTTTTTTAATGGTTGTACCTATTGTATGGTCAAGTATAAGGCAGGGTATTAAGGAGACGGACATTAAACTTATTGAAATGTCAAATGTATTTAGACTAAGTAGATATGAAGTAATAAAAAAGATATATATGCACTATATTATGCCATATTTTATAGTGGCCCTCAAAACAGGCCTAGGGTTTGCCTGGAAATCATCTATAACAGCAGAGGTTATATCAAATGCAAGGCACTCAATTGGCTCAAAAATATATGAGGCAAAAATTTATATGGAAACGGTAGATCTTTTTTCTTGGACAATTATTATCATAATTCTGAGTTTTATATTAGAAAAAATATTGATTAAATTTTTAAGTAAACTGCATTAGTGCATATAGTTAGGCGGAATGATAGTGTGCCAATACGTATTAAAAGAATTTATAAAAAATTTGGGGATGAAATAATTTTAGAAAACTTCTCTTTGGACCTGCCAGACTCAGGAATAGTGTGTTTTTATGGAATGTCTGGTATAGGAAAGACTACTCTGCTAAATATTATATCTGGAATATTAAATAAAGATTCTGGGGAAATTATAGGCTTAGAAAATAAAAAAATATCTATGACGTTTCAGGATAAGAGATTGTTATTTTGGGATACTGTATTTAATAACGTATACTTAGTTTCTAATGGGGACAAAGAGAAAGCGATATATTTTATAAACGCTGTTGGACTAAATGGACTTTATGATAAAAAAGTAAGTAATCTTAGTGGAGGACAACAGAGCAAACTTAGCATAGCAAGAGCACTTGCAGCGGAATTTGACGTTTTAATAATGGACGAACCATTTTCTGGGATAGACAAATTATCTACTAATGATCTAATTAATCTGATAAAAGAAAATTCTAAAGATAAACTTGTTTTGTTTGTTACACATAATACACAACAAGCTATAAGACTATCTAATGAGATATTAATTTTTAAAGGTAGACCTCTTCATATACATAATAAAATTAATGTAAATTTATTAGAAGAAAAAAGTAATTATAATAGTTTTTTTAATTATGAAAATATGATACTAGATGAATGACATTTTATCATTCATCTTTTTTCTATAGCACTAATATTTAACAAAATAAAAAATTAATAATGTGGAACAGTATAATTAATAGAGAAATCGAGGTGAAAAAATGAAACGTTTTATAAGGATGCTGACAGTATGTGTTGCCTTTTTTACAGTGATATTATTGATCGGAGGAATAGTAATATCTTCTGGGCTACCAGACAATTATATGGTTACACCTGGCTGCACTAGTAATATAAAAAGTTATGTTAAGCTTCAAGCTATGTCTATGAGTGCTATAAAACAAATAGAGATAGATGGGGAAAATAAGCCGCTTAAAGGAAATTATAATGCTAATATTATGCTATTAGGAGTAATACCTATAAAGAAAGTAACAGTTCAGCAAATAGATGATATTAAAGTAGTTCCATGTGGAACACCATTTGGTGTAAAAATATTTACAAGAGGAGTAATAATAGTTGGCATATCAGATATAAAAACAGGTGAGGGACTTAAGAATCCAGCTAAAGAAGCAGGTCTTTTGAGTGGAGATATAATTTTATCTGTAAATAAATGTGAAATTAATAGTAACGAAGAGCTGAAAAAAATAGTAGAGGATAGTAATGGAGCTACTTTAGATGCTGAAGTAATGAGAAATAATACAAAATATGAAGCTCATATAAATCCTGTTAGAAGTGTATCTGATGATAGCTACAAGCTTGGGGTCTGGGTAAGAGATAGCTCTGCTGGAATAGGTACACTTACTTTTTTTGACCCTGAGACTAAATCATTTGGCGGTTTGGGACATGGGATATGTGATGTAGATACGGGTGAGATATTACCTTTATCTCACGGGGATATAATACAAGCTAGCATAAATGGTATTCTTAAAGGAGTAAGAGGAAATCCTGGTGAACTTAAAGGATATTTTGTAGATCATGAGCCCATAGGATATTTAACTCAAAATACTTACAGTGGAGTATATGGCGTACTAAATGATAAAATTTCTGATGCAGAGGCTGTACCTATAGCAATGAAACAGCAGATAAAAAGGGGAAAGGCTCAATTTATTACTACAATATGTGGAACAAACCCTGAATATTTTGATATAGACATTCAAAGTATAAATTATAGTGAAAGTTCACCTAGTAAAAATATGATAATAAAGATAACAGACGATAGTTTATTAAGGAAAACAGGTGGTATAATACAGGGAATGAGTGGTAGTCCAATAATACAAAACGGTATGTTAGTAGGAGCAATAACCCATGTTTTTGTTAATGATCCACAGAAAGGCTATGCAATAATTGCAGAAAATATGATTTCTCAATTAAATAATGCAGTGGACACAGAGTATAAAAATGTTTCCTAAAAATCTCTTGCTTTTATTAGAGATAACAATTAATAAAAAGTTATTTGGAATGTATTGCCATTTATGACATTATATGGTAACATAAGAGTACCAAATAATAATAACTGGAGGAGAAAAAATGGGAAATCATTTAAAACTACTAATCGCAGAGGATTGTGAAGAACTAAATCGAGATTCAGAAGCAGTATTTGAAAATTATGGTTTTGAGACTAAAACCATAAAAAAAGATGGTTTTGCAGTATTAGACGCAATAAAAGATTACCAACCACATGTAGTACTAATGGACTTATTCATGCCCCGTTTAGATGCTATAGGCATCATAAAATCCTTTAAAGAAAATAAAAATTCACCTATTTTTATTATTATATCAAGCTTTGATAACCCAATATTAGAAAGAGAAGCAATGCTAGCAGGAGCGGCGTATTTTGTATTAAGGCCCTTTAGTGTGCTTGATCTTGCAGAAAGAATAAAAGATTTAGCATCCGGTTATAATTTAGATGGGAAAAATAATAGAAATCAAATACCTAAAGATAAATCAGGAGAAATAGAATTTAAGGTAACTGAAATTTTGCATCAGATAGGAGTACCTGCTCACATAAAGGGATATCATTACTTAAGAAATTCTATTGTAATGTCTGTTGAAAACCCTGATATTATAAATGCTGTAACAAAGCAGTTGTATCCATCAGTTGCAAAGAAATTTTCAACTACTTCTTCAAGAGTGGAGAGAGCTATAAGACATGCAATAGAGGTAGCATGGGATCGAGGAGATGTTGACATTTTAAATTCATATTTTGGCTATACGATTCATAATAGTAGAGGAAAGCCAACAAACAGCGAATTTATAGCAATGATTTCTGACAAACTTAGGCTACAAATGAAAACAGCTAGCTGATTAAAATATATTTTCAATTAATGGAAATTCTGTATTCCTAAGGTGGTTAAGCTGTGATATAATTATGGCACTATCGAGAAAGAAATCTTCTTTTTTATCATTTAATAAATCTATTTTCATACTTATGAAATATTCGTTTATGTTTTGTAATCTAGAATGGTCAATAAAGTTTGCAAGAAGTAGCTCATTGCTTTCCCAATCAATTGCTGCTTTTTCACTATTCTCAATAGCAGAATCAATATCTTCATCTTCTACTTTGTCTATCGTAGTTTCTACTATTTCTATGAAATTATTGACTATATTATTTAAAAAAATAGTTTCTGTTATACAAGATGCTAAAATTACTATGAATAGGGATATTGCTATTACAATTCGTTTCATTTTACAACCTCTTTTTTTATAATTGTAAATTCTTTATTTTTATTAGCTGTCATAATAAAAATATCATTGAGTTTTAGTTGCTTTTTTGAGATTACTTTTAAAAGCCATTCTTCAGATAAATTACAAATTGAAAGAGAGGATTTAGAGATTTCTCCATCGCTTACTATTACAGTTTCGATTCCTCCATCAGGTTCAGAAATACCAAGCATACCAGCTTCTACTTGCTGCTTGCTTGGTTTTTTTATTATACTTATTTTACCGTTAGTTTCAACTATAGCGTATGATATATCGTTGATTGATAAGACATCTAGTTGACGTAATTGTTCAAATAAATCTTCTGTGCTAATTCTAAGATCTTTCATAGCTTTTTGATCAAGCTTTCCATCATTAATCAAAATAACTGGCTTACCGCAAATGAACTTTCTAAATTTTGAGCTTTTAAGCATCAAAGATGATAAAATTATTTCGCAAGTTACAAGTATCGCAATAGGTATAAGTCCACTAAGTATAGGTAAGTCAACATTTTGCATAGGAATGGATGCTATATCGGATATGAGGAGGGTTACTACTAATTCTGAGGTCTGAAGTTCACTAATTTGTCTTTTACCCATGAGTCTTATTGCAAAAATAATAATTGCATATAATAATATTGTTCTTATTAAAGAAACAGTCATTTTTATCACCCAATTTTATTTTTTAACTAATATTTAGAAATATTCGTTTTATGTATAAATTAATGTAAATATGTAAACCATTAACATTGGGTGAATAAAGATGTTTAATTTTATAAAGAATTATATGAACAAGAAAAAAAGTGTAAATGAACAAAAGTCAGAGGATAAGGATGCTAATAAAAAGATACCATCTTCAATTGACAAGGTCTTAAATTATTTTAAAAGCGAATTTGATAATAGTCTAGATTTAACTATACGTGAAATTGACATAACAAAAACTAAAGCAGCTGTTATCACTATGGAAGGAATGATCAACAAGCAAATATTTGCTAATAGTGTTTTGAATCCTATAGTGTCGCATTGCAATGATGATAATTTAAATGTAAAAGAAAAGTATGAATATATAAAAAATAGTATTTTAGCAACGAGTGAACAGGTGGAAGTGGATACGTATGATCAGGCCTTTAAGTTAGTTATGTCTGGTTTTGCCTTACTAGTCTTTGATGGTTATAATAAGATCTTGGCTATAGGGGTACAAGGATTTAGTTTTAGGGGCATTACGGAACCTGAAACTGAAATAATGCAGAAGGGTTCAAGGGAAGGACTTGTAGAGGCCTTAAGAATAAATGTTACACTTATACGTCGAAGAATTAAAAATCCTAAATTAAAATTTGAAGTATTATCAATAGGAAAGACAAGTCAGACTGATATATGTTTATGTTATTTAACTGATATGGTTTCAGATGACAATTTAGACGAATTGAAAAGAAGACTAAAAAAAGTAGACCTTGAAAATATTTTGGCAGCTGAGTTTATAACGCCTTATCTAGAAGAAAACGGAGACATATCTTTTTTTAGTACTATTGGAATAACAGAAAGACCAGATACAGTTTGTGGCAAAATTTCAGAAGGAAGAATAGCTATATTAGTTGATGGTACTCCAACAGCGCTTATTGTTCCTTATTTATTTGTTGAAAATTTTCAAACTATAGATGACTATTCCTCACGACCCTATTTTGCAACATTTACAAGATGGCTAAAATATGCAGCATTTTTTATTTCAATGATGTTTCCAGGACTTTATGTCGCTCTTGCAGGTTTTAACCCAGAGATATTTCCGGATCAATTAATAAGCAAGATATACTATTCAGTAGCAGATACTCCTTTTCCTTTAATGCTTGAGACTTTACTAATTCATTTCGTCTATGAAATAATGAGAGAAGCAGGACTTAGATTACCAAAACCTTTAGGACATGCTGTTAGCATAGTTGGAGCTTTAGTAATAGGAGAAACAGCTGTAAATTCAGGATTAATAGGGGCTCCAACATTAATGGTAGTGGCGCTTACGGCGATTTCATCTTATGTAATTCCTAATTTGTATGAGGCCACAGCTATTCTACGACTTATTTTTATAATTGTAGGAGGTACATTAGGTGTTTGGGGAATAACATTACTATTTTCTATTATTTTAGTTAATCTTTGTGCTAAGAATAATTTTTCAGTTCCGTTTATGTCTCCTATTTCTCCATTTAACTTATATAGTATGAGGGACGTATTAATACGTGCAGGATGGAAGACTCTTTCTAAAAAAACTGAAAAGATTCAAAATATGCCACACTAAGAAAGTCTGGTGATTTTTATGGAAAAAAAATATGTAGTAACAACGACTCAAATGTTTGCTTTGCTATTCTTGAGTGCTATAGTTGTCGGTTTAACCTACAATTTACCTATGTCAAAAAGTAATAATCTACAAGATCATATAGCTTCTGCGTTTATAGCTATGGGTTTAAGTTTTGTGCTAATAATGCCAGTGTATAAACTGTACCAAATAAATAATGCTATGAATATAGCAGATAGCTGCATGTGGCTTTTTAAAAAATTTGGAATAGTTTTTTTGATAGTTTATGGACTTTATTATATATTCGCAAGCTGTTATATACTTTCATTATTCAATATTTTTGTAGGAAATATTATGAGCCTTAATGTTTCACCATTTTTCTTAACCCTAGCTGTTGTAGTAACGGCTTCATATGCTGCCTGCAAAGGGATAGAGGGTATTGCAAGGGGAGGAATAATAATATTTTTTATAATTTGTATTGCTATTATTTTTATAGTTATTACACTTATACCCCAGGTAGATATAATGAATTATTCTCCTCTTTTATATAAAAACATGGATGAGACTCTCAATGGGGTTTTTTATATTTTATCATTGGCATTTTATATTCCTTTGGCAGGCATATTGTTTCCATTCATAAAGGGAAATGTAAAAAAGACGGTGTGTATTTTAAACTTTTCTGTGTATGGTATTTTAATATTAGCAATGTTTATTGTTTCAGGAGCACTTGGAGACTACCTAAAAACTCAGACCTTTCCTATTTATTCAGCTACGAGTGTAGCCGAGATAGGTGTCTTTAGGAGACTAGATGCTGTATATTTAGGAATATTTACAATGGGCCTTTTTATTACTATCTCATTATTTTTGTTGGCTTTCTACCTTGTTATGAAGAAGATGCTTGGTGAGAAGAGGGGCAAATTTATAGTAGCGTTAGGTGATATTTTAGTACTTCTTATTAGTTTAGTTTTACCTCTTTTTTCTAATCTTTTTTATAACATGAAATTCATTTTATTATTTACAATCCTTACCTCTTTTTTTATACCTATCATTCTTTTAATAAGGTATAATATTCTTAAGAAGAAAGGAGAAGTAAAGTGAGAAAGATAGCTTTAATATTTTTTACTCTAAGTTTAATACTTTTGTCTGGCTGCACAAGAGCAAGGGGACTAGATGAGAAATTAATTACTCGGGGGATAGGCATAGATTTTAAAGATGATCAATATAAGGTTTCCATTCAAGCACTTAGTAATATTGGTGGCTCTTCTGAAGAAGAGGGAGAAGGAGACGATACTTTTATAATCTCGTCAAGCGATGGTTCACTGGCAAGTGCAGTAAGAGGAATAGAAAAACAAACAGGTAAAGAAGTTTTATATTCTCATACTTTAGTCCTAATAATAGGTAAAGAAGCGGCAGAGACTAAACTTAATGATATTATAGATTTTTTTACTAAAGGCTATAAATTAAGGCCTGCTGTCGAAACTCTAATAGCTAAGGAAGAAGCTTTAGCGATATTGGAGGAAAAGCAGGCTGATGAAATATGGGACGTTGCAAGATTGGATCCAATTAAGTCCAATTTACGTTATTTTGCGGGTGATTTGCAAAATAATTACAAAGGTGCTAAGACATGGCTTTTAGAAATTTCAGATGGTTCACTTCAATGCATAGAAACAGTACTCTTTAAGCAATATAAGTGGATAGGTGTATTAGACAAAAAAGATACAAAGTCACTAGTTATACTTTCAGGTAGTGCTAAGAATTTAGTCGTAGAAGGCGACTATATAATTAAGAAATCAAAGGCTAACATAAAGGTAGACTTGAGTGGTGAGGTTCCTCATTTTTCAATAACTGTTAACCTAAAAGTAGATTATGACGTTGACGATAGCAATAAAATATCAGAAATAGTTAAAAAGATGATTGAAGAAACTATATATAAAATAGTATGGGAATATGAATGTGATATCTTTAATTTTCATAAGTATATAATGAATAAGGATTTACAATACTTTAAAGATAATGAGTCATTTATTTATGATATATTGAAAAAATCTATATACGATGTAAAAGTAGAAGTAAAAACAGAATACGCTGAGAGACCTTTTTCCGATTCAATAATATAAAATATGACAATCTATCTTTATTTATTTCAATATTATAGTATAATATAAGAGTAATATTAAAATGTTGGTGATAAAATGGATGGATTTGTACATTTACATGTTCATAGTGAGTATAGTTTGCTCGATGGTGCATGTAGAATAAAGGAAATGTTAAAAAGAGCAAAAGAGTTAGGACAAGATGCTATAGCAATAACTGATCATGGCTGTATGTATGGAGTTATAGAATTTTATAAGGCGGCAAAGAAAGAAAATATAAAACCAATAATTGGATGTGAAGTTTACGTAGCTAAGAGAACTCGATTTGATAAAATACGTGAATATGATTCTGAAATTAATCATTTAGTTTTACTTTGCAAAAATAATGTAGGATATCAAAACTTAATAAAGCTAGTATCGAAAGCTTTTACAGAAGGATTCTATAATAAGCCTCGAGTTGATGAGGATTTGTTAAGAGAACATAGTGAAGGATTAATTGCCCTTTCTGCTTGTTTGGCTGGTGCTATCCCTAGAGCTTTGTCTAATAATAACTATGAGGCTGCTAGAGATAAAATTGCAAGGTATAAAGAGATATTTGGAAAAGAAAATTTTTATATTGAATTACAAAATCATGGCATTAAAGATGAGATAAGAATATTACCAATGCTTGAAAAGCTGGCTTTGGAAACAAATACTAAGATGGTTGCTACTAATGATTGCCATTATATATCAAGAGAAGACAGCCGCATGCACCAGGTTTTATTATGCATTCAAACTAACCATACTATGAATGACAAAAATAAAATGGATTTTGGAACTGACCAAGTTTATATTAAATCAGAGAGTGAAATGAGGGAACTTTTTTCTCAGTATGAAGGAGCTATAGAAAATACTGTTAAGATTGCTGAGCGATGTAATGTGGAGTTTGAGTTTGGTAATACTCAGCTTCCACATTTTGAGGTTGAAAACGGAAGAGATCACTTTGAATACTTTAAAGAAAAGTGCTACGAAGGACTTTATAGGTGCTATGGAAAGTCCCCCAGTAAAGAGTTAATAGATAGGCTAGAATATGAACTTAATACTATAAGAGATATGGGATATGTGGATTATTATTTGATAGTTCATGACTTTGTGCGGTATGCAAAAAGCGTTAATATAGCTGTGGGTCCAGGTAGAGGTTCAGGAGCTGGTAGCCTTGCTGCCTATTGTATAGGAATTACAGGTATAGACCCGATAAAATATAACTTACTATTTGAAAGATTTCTTAATCCTGAAAGAGTAAGCATGCCAGACTTTGATATAGACTTTTGCTATGAAAGAAGACAAGAGGTTATAGACTATGTAATCAGAAAATATGGAAGTGATCATGTCGCCCAAATAATAACGTTTGGGACTATGGCAGCAAGGGCTTCTATTCGTGATGTAGGAAGGGTACTTTCTATACCTTATAATATTGTTGATTCCGTAGCAAAACTTGTACCTATGGAATTAGGGGTAACTATACAGAAAGCGCTTAACGCTTCAAGTGAGCTTAAAAGTAAATATTTAGAGGATAATGTAGTAAGGGAACTTATTGATATGGCCCAAAAAATTGAGGGGATGCCAAGACATGCATCTACTCATGCAGCTGGAGTTGTTATTACAGAAAAACCTGTAAGTCATTATGTTCCGCTTGCAAAAAATGATGAAGCTATAGTTACTCAATATACAATGACAACTTTAGAAGAGCTGGGGCTTTTAAAAATGGACTTTTTAGGGCTAAGAACTCTTACAGTGATAAAAGATGCTGAAAATACAATAAGAAACTCTAACAAAGAATTTGACATAGATAATATAAACCTATGTGATAAAGAAGTATTTGATATGATATCAAGAGGGGAAACAGAAGGAGTATTCCAATTTGAATCTGAGGGTATAAAGAATGTTCTTATGCAGCTAAAGCCAGAAAGTATAGAAGACCTGATAGCTGTTATATCATTATATAGGCCGGGTCCTATGGGTTCTATACCGCAGTATATAGAAAATAGGCATAATGATAAATTAATAAAATATAAGCATCCATTGCTTTCAAAAATATTGGATGTTACTTATGGATGTATAGTATATCAAGAACAAGTTATGCAAATTTTTAGAACACTTGCGGGCTTTTCACTTGGAAGAGCAGATATTGTAAGAAGAGCAATGTCGAAAAAGAAAGCTGATGTTATGGAAAGAGAACATCAAATATTTATCAATGGATTAGTAGATGAGAATGGCAATGTGGAAGTGGAAGGTTGCTTGAGAAGAGGAATCAGTGAAGAGGTGGCATCAAGCATTTATTCTGAAATGGAAAGTTTTGCTTCGTATGCTTTTAATAAATCTCACGCTGCTGCTTATGCTATGATATGTTATCAAACAGCATATTTGAAATGTAAATATCCAAAAGAATATATGGCTGCTTTACTTACTAATGTATTAGATAATACCAATAAGGTTGTATCTTATATAGAAGAATGTAAAAACTTAAAGATTAAAGTATTACCGCCTGATATTAACGAAAGTCAAGAAGGCTTTGTTGTTGTTGATGGAGGTATAAGGTTTGGACTCCTTGCTGTGAAGAGTTTAGGAAGGGCACCTATGTTAAACATAATAAGAGAAAGAGAGACTGGAAATTTTGTATCACTGTATGACTTTTGTAAACGTACTTATGGAAAGGATGTACAAAAGAGAACTGTAGAGAATTTGATAAAGTGCGGTGCTTTTGATAAATTAGGTGCTAATCGTAGGCAAATGCTTGAAGTTTTAGAACCTATGGTTGAGTCTCTAGTGCAAGAAAAGAGAAAGAATATTGAAGGGCAAATAAGTTTCTTTGACTCAAAAAGAGAAGTTAGTACTCCTATAAGTTTACCTGATGTTGAGGAATTTAGTACTAAAGAACTTTTAAATATGGAAAAAGAGGTAACAGGTCTTTATTTATCAGGACATCCTATGAGTGAGTATATAAAACTTATTGAGGCAAATAAGTATGATAAGATAAAAGATATATTAGTGGACGATGAAAAAGGGATTCGCTATAAAGATGGAGATAGAGTAAGAATACTAGCAATAATTTCCTCAGTTAGAAGGAAAGTAAGTAAGAATAATAACAATGTAGCTTTTGTTACAATTGAAGATATGTATGGCTCGTTAGAGATGGTAGTATTTAGTGGAGTTTTAGAAAGAAATGCCTTACTTTTAACAGAAGGGAATATTGTGGAAATAAATGCTAGATTAAGTCTACGTGAAGATGAAGAGCCAAAACTTATTTGTGAGCAGCTACTGACTATATCGGATAAGGGTAAAGGAGTAGCAAGTGAAAAGGGAGAAAAACTTAAAAGTAATTTAGGGCTCTATATAAAAGTAAAGAATAAAGAGTGCTACGAATATGAAAGAGCTATTTTGTTAGTTAGCATATTTGATGGAATTACACCTGTTTACATTTTTTTTGAAGACACTAAAAAATTAGTAATGGCACCTAAGAATTTATTCGTAGATTTAAATGATGTGCTAATAAAAGAGCTAAAAAATCAGGTAGGAGAAAAAAATGTAGCTATAAAGAAATAGTAACTTATTTATTATTATTTATATAATAGTATAAATCTAATTTATTTGATCGGAGGGGCTTTTATGGCTAGTAGAAAGACTATAGGTATTCTTACAAGCGGTGGAGATGCACCAGGAATGAATGCTGCTATTCGATCTGTAGTTCGCATGGCAATTGATAATGGCATGAAGGTTTTAGGATTTGAAAGAGGTTATAGTGGGCTAATTAATGCTGATGTTGTTTATATGAACCTTAGAAGTGTTTCTGGTATTATAAATAAGGGAGGGACTATATTATATACAGCTAGATGTCCTGAATTTTGCACAGATGAAGGAATAAAAATTGCAAAAGCCAACTGTGAAAGATTAGGAATAGATGAGATGGTTGTGATAGGAGGAGATGGCTCATTTAGAGGAGCGAAGGCTCTTGGGGAAATGGGAATACCTTGTGTATGTATTCCTGGAACCATTGATAATGATATAGGATGTAGCGAGTATAGTGTAGGTTTTGATACAGCTATGAATACAGCTATAGAAATGATTGATAGATTAAGAGATACAGCGGAGTCTCATGAGAGATGTAGCGTTGTTGAAGTTATGGGAAGAAGCTGCGGAGAGCTTGCTTTGCTTACAGGAATAGCAGTTGGCGCGACTGCGATAATTGTTCCTGAAATGCCATATGATTTTCAAAAAAATATAGTTGATAGAATGAGGTTTACTCAAAAAACAGGAAAGAAACATTTTATTATTATAGTGGCAGAAGGCATTGGAGAAGTAAATGAGATAGCTAAGAGAATTTATGACGAAACATCTATCGAGACGAGGATGACAGTCTTAGGTCATGTTCAAAGAGGTGGAGCACCAAGTCTTAGAGATAGAGTTGTAGCTAGTATGATGGGTGCAAGGGCTGTGGATATAATATCAAGGGGTGATGGGAACAGAGTCATTGCTATAAAGTCTGGGAGCATAGTAGACTATGATATCTCTCAAGCATTATCTATGAAAAAGGCTTTTGATAAAGACATGTATGATACTGCGCTTAAAATATCAATCTAAATTATTTAAAAGGACTTTTAACTTATTTAAAAGTCCTCGTTTTATATAAAAAAGTGTTATTATAACATTTTAATGCATAGTTTGTATATACAAGAATATAATAGAATAATAAATGAATGGAGGGTTGTGTTAATATTGGTAGTTGTTTTAAGGAAGAAGTATTTAATAGCTTTTTCACTAGGTTTTCTACTTTTTGCATCAACTGCTTGGGGGCTAAGTTTATATGAACCAAAAGCTGTAGCAACAGTCTCGTCAGCGAACAATAATTGGGGATTAAGCTTTTCAGAATCAGGCAAACCTCCAACAGGAAATGCTACTGCTGAGTTTTTAAAGAATTACAATGCATATTTTATAGGAGATACAAGTGACAAAAAAATTTATTTAACATTTGATGCAGGCTTTGAAAATGGATATACGCCAACTATATTGGATGTATTAAAGAAAAATGATGTTAAGGCTACATTTTTTATAGTGGGAAATTATATTCAGAGTAGTCCTGAGCTTGTAAAGCGTATGGTTGAAGAAGGACATACGGTTGGAAATCATACTTTTTCACATCCAGATATGTCTAAAATATCACAGCTAGAATCATTCAAGAAGGAGCTTATTTCTCTTGAGGAACTTTATAAAGAAGTTACAGGGCAGGATATGATCAAGTTTTATAGACCACCCCAGGGCAAGTATAGCGAAGAAAACTTGAAGCAGGCTAATGAATTAGGTTATAAAACTTTCTTTTGGAGTCTTGCTTATGTTGATTGGTTGAAAGATAAACAGCCAAGTAAGGAATATGCTTTTGAGAAACTCTCTCGTATTCACGATGGAGCAATAATATTACTACATAGTACATCTAAAACAAATTGTGATATTCTGGATGAACTTATTAATAAGTGGAAGAATGATGGGTATCAATTCAGTGACTTGAGAGATTTGGTCGAAAGCAACTAAAAATAATTATTAATTACCTTTATTTTAGGCAATTAAGTCTATTGACACAAAGGTTACAAAAATGTAAAATATAAATTAAGGAATTTATATCTAAAAATTACTTATTTTTTTAATTTATTAAATTTGTACTTAGTGATTATGAATTGCGTTTTTTTATCTATTTTAATATAGTATCAAAAAGCATTCTGAAAGATATGCTATTAAACTTTATAGCTATTTTTTAGGGTGCTATTGTTTTTGAATTATTATAAAGATTTAGGAAATAATCTTTATAAACGGTGAGTTTATTTTAATAGAAAGGGAAGTGTAATAATATGGGTAATTTGAATAGTTTGGAAATGGAGCAATTGCATAAGGTTTCAGGAGGAGAAGCTGTTGGAGTATTTCCAGGTGGTGGGTGCCGAAAGCCAAAAGGTTTTTTTATACCAATTGAGGGTAAAAAGAATCAATGGAGTGCTCAAGGAAGGCCTGAGAAGTGTGAATATTGTTGGCATCTTAAATTTAAAGATGGTTTTTATTGTGATGCTTGACATAGTTTGTAGGCCTTAATATTATATCTAAAGGGGATGTTTGTTTGATTATAAATACAAAGCTTGCGCCAAGCGCTATAGGACCTTATTCTCAAGGAGTAGTATTTGGAAATCTTATATATACTTCAGGACAGCTTCCAATTGATCCTAATACATGTGAATTTGCAGGAGATACCATAAAAGAGCAGACGATGCAGTCTTTAAATAACGTTAAGTCAATCTTAGAAGAAGCTGGGTCTAGTATGGAGAAGGTTATTAAAACTACAGTATTCTTAAGTGATATGAAAAATTTCTCAGATATGAATGAAATTTATGCTGAGTTTTTTAAAGAAGGAAATTATCCTGCTCGTTCGGCTGTAGAGGTTGCAAAACTGCCTAAAGGAGCGTTAGTTGAAATAGAAGTAGTAGCTTACAAATAGTTTTTTAACATACATCTTTTCTGCCATTGTATATAAATATTTTATAAATCAATAGTGTAAAATTGAACATAATATATACTATAAAGATTTATAAAACTATTTAAAGTGGAAGGAGAGATAAATATGGATGGAAAGAAGAAAAAGAAATTGAAAAATATTAAGGATGTAAATAGTGGATCAAAATTTCCTAATGTAGACAGTGCTAAGGTTTACCGAGAGACGGGTAGATTTATAGCTAATCCTTTAATTGATGATATGGATTACTTTAATAAAGATAAAAGATGAATTTAGTTTTTAAAT